>CAVQFR010000049.1:0-43545 GCA_963711845.1 uncultured delta proteobacterium | reverse complement strand
ACGCTTTATCCGATTGCCCACGTGGTCAACGAGAAAGAGGTGCTTTTTCTCGCCATGCTGGCCACGGATAACCGAAAAAATATATTCTATCTGGATCTCATGCTCGTCCCGATGATGCTCAGGCTGGCCGTCCAATCCTACGGCGGCAAGCCTTATGGAATCGGCGTATGGAATACGCCCTTTCTTCGTCATCTCTATACGGAAGAAGAGCTGAAACAACTCGTTCGTTACAAGAAAAAGGTCGATCCTGCCGGAATTCTCAACTCCGGAAAATTCTTCGCCACGTCAGGGCGCTGGGGCGCCTTTCAGAAGGCCCTTTTTCAGGCGGATATCTTCGACCTCGGGCTCACCACCTCCCAGTGGCTCATGTTCAAGCTTCTTTCTTTTTTCCCGGCAGAAACATTGAGGCTTCGCACCCCAATCGTTTCCGAAAAACTTGAGGGGATCTCCAAGGACATCCTCTCCTGCGCTCAGTGCGGTGCCTGCGTGGCTCGCTGCCCGGTCTACCGGGCCACAGGAGACGAAACCCTGACCGCGAAAGGCAAGCTTCTGACGATTAAGAAAGCTCTCGAAAAAGGGGAGCTTGAGCTATCGAAAGCCATGTCCCTTTATTTTTGCCTCCGCTGCGGCCGATGTGATGAAGAGTGCCAGGTACACTTAAAGCACCTCTCACTTTTTGAGGGCCTGGAGAAGTACTTGGCAGATTCCGGGAATTTTCCGATCGAGGAGGTGAAGAAATTCATCGGCGAGGTGGAGAACAGTCCCGAGTTCCACCGTTTTCTAGACGTCGTGCGTACGGGTTTCGACCAGAAGATTCGCGAGAAGCGTAATACCTTTCCGAGATACCGTGTTCGCATCAACGAAGAACATTGCATCCATTGCGGAACCTGCGTGGATGCCTGCATCTACAGTGTCCGGAAGCGGGGGGAATCCGATCCCCGGCAAATCCTCATTGAGGATGAGGGACTCTGCCGCGGGTGCGGTTCCTGTCTGGAACGATGCCCCCAGGTGGCGGCAGGACTGGACGCAACTTCTGTTGAACTTCATCCATGCTACCTCGAAATAGATGATCCATACTGGAACGCCGAAGTGGTGACTCCCATCGACCTCGAAGCAACGACGGGTAAAATCCCGGTTTCCGGCACCGGTCAGGGGGACCGTCATCGCGGATCCGGCAATGATGGTATCCGCTTTGGACATTTCCACATCGTCGGCCCTGCCCAGAACCTTCTCTATGAAAGCACGGAAGACGCGATCGCCATCGGGCTCGGAAAACGGCACAAATATCTCACCTTTCGTGGAGAGGACATTGAAACTCCCCGCTCCCGGCTGATCCGGTTGAAGACGCCCCTCCTCATCGATGTCATGCCTGTGAACGCCGGGGAGGAATTATGGGACCCCCTGTTTGAGGCAGCCCATGAGGTGGGGACCCGTATCACCTTGCGTCTGGAAGAAACAGTAGCTTACGGACCGAAGATCGTCGATCGAATCGATTCGATGATCCTTCGTCTGACCGCTGAGGAGATAAGAAACCTTCTCGCCGGTGCGAAATGGCCGGAATTCCTCAAGGCCCATTTCCCGGATTTAGTGGAGATCGAGCTGGACGACGATCTCCTCGCACGGTTGGATGAAATCCCGCTTCTTTTCCCCGATTCCGCCGTTCTCTCGGCGGTGGTTCGAATCGAGAAGGGGGATGTGGGATCGGATCTCCGGCCGACATCCAACCTCCAGAAAAAATTGGAATCCCTTGTCCTTTCACCCTTTGATATCCTTTGCATCACCTCAGATTACGACCCGGAAAAGGGTTATTACCTTACAACGGATGGGGTCCCTGCCGTTCACCGCTTCCTGGTGGAACAGGAAGCAGAGACACCGGTTTTCCATCGTTGGGGCAGGCGGCATCCGCTCTGCCGCGGATGCACAGAAAACGGTCCAGCGGGGAGCCAATGGAGTGAAAATCGACTGGCCCATCCTCCTCGTTGCGGATCCTCAGGCCCGGCAAAAATTTGTGAAGGAAGAAAAGTTTGAGATCTTCCATGAGGCTGCCGTATTGACAAAACGCATCGCCAATCTCATCCGGGTCTGGAACGTGCAGGTCACCGAAGTTCTGGGCGCCTCCGGCTTCAAGGACATCAAGAAAACGGTAGGAGAGGAGAATCGCCTGGTGATCTTTGACGATTTGGAGGAAAGGGTATACGACATCCTCCATGACCCCTCCCGTCAGGAGCGAAACGAACGGGTCAACAGCGAGCGGATGGCCAGGGAAGGTCTCATGGCCGGCTACGGATGGCGTTACAGTCAATTAAAGGAGATGATCCAGCCGACCCTTCTCCCCCATCGCTTCTATGACGCCAAGCTGCCGCCTGCATGCCAGCGTATCTTCGATCAAGACTATGTCTGGCCGGCATCCCTCATTACCTCTGTGGGCCGTATGGCGGGGGGCGACCGAGAGACGCTTCTTCTCAAAAACACCGAATCCTGCGGCAAACTGGGAGATGGCTTTGACGCCATGAAGATACGATTCAATCAGGAGCCGGACGATATCCCCGAAGAAAGATTAGAGGATGTTTCAACGGCCCTGCAGCTGACGCCGGGACTTCGCCTGAAGACCCCCTTTATCGGGGCTGGCATGTCCATCGGATCCATCGGGCCCGGGACTTGGCGCGCAAGGGTTCTGGCAACCCGCGCCCTGAAGACCCAACTGGATACAGGAGAAGGTGGATATCCCACCTTCTATATCCTTGATTCGAAATGGAACCCTCTTGAGCTGACAGACCGGCAAGTCATTCTTTTGGGGCGGGTCATGGAGGAAAGAAAGCTCATGACCGTGGAAGAAGTGATCCGGCGTTCTCAAAAGAAAGAGGCCCTGTTCCCCGAATACAAGGAGATCTGCGAGGTATTGAAAAAATATCCTTCCTCCATGCCGGTTCAGTTCGTTCCCATTGTCACCTCTGAAGAGGAGCCGTTTATCTCCACCCAGCTCAAAACAGGACTTTTCGGAGTGACCAAGGAAACCATACGCCGTGCAAGACGTGTGGTCATTGCTTACAGCCAGGGAGCCAAACAGGGCGTTGGAGGACATCTTCTGGGAAGAAAGGTTTTCGGCCTCGTCTCAAGACTCCGGGGTGTCCCTGAGGGCGTGAGCCTCATCTCTCCTTTTCCTTTCCACAACTGCTATTCGATCGAGGATGTCAAAGCCTTTATCGATGCCGTCCGTATGATCAACCCCAAAGCGGCGATTTGCATCAAGGTCTCCCCTTCCCCTGACATTGAATTCATCGTCTCGGGCTTAGCTCGAATTGCCAAGGATAATCGGATGACGATCGAGGTCTGGCTGGATGGACCTCGAGGGGGAACCGGTGCTGCCCCGAACATCATCAAAGGCCAGATGGGAATGCACATGGAATATGCCATTCCCATCTGCCATGAAAAACTGCTGGACTATGAACTGAGAGATTACGTCGTGTTCCTAGGAAGCGGCGGGATGCGCACATGGGGAGATATCGTCAAAGGAATTGCCCTGGGACTCGACGGAGTCGTCCTCGGAACGGCTGATCTTGTCTCCATCGGTTGCGTCAGGGATCGAAATTGTGAATCGGGTTGCCGAAGCGGTATCTCCACGGTCAATCCTAAGATGCAATTGCTTCGCGACGTGGAATTGAATACCCGTCAGATCATCAACTTTCGCGCTGCTTTACAGGCCCAGGTCATCCGGGCGATTGCAGCACTTGGGATGAAAGACATCCGGCAACTCCGGGGCCGTTACGAATACCTTGAATGGCAATTGATGGAAGAAAGGGTCCGGAGTCTGCGACATCACCGCTCGAATCTTTCCTTTAACGCTCCTTCAGTAGTAGAGACCCATCCGGACACTCTTACCGAAGAGCCTCTCTTATCGGAGGCGACTCCATCCCCTTCTGATTGCGGTGTGGCAGCAATTGTCTCCAATCGCTCCATCCCGAGCCATGTCATGGATCTGATGCTGGATCGTATGGCAAACCGAGGCATGGATGGCGTCGGAATCTGGAAAGGGGGGTGCTATCCGCTTCACCTCCATCATTATGCCCTTCACCTCTTGGTCAAAGGCCTCTTTCAAGAGGACGTCGAGGCAGAACACCTTGCTCGCGATCTCGGGCTCCATCCGAGAAAGATCCGTCAGCGGGCGAGGGAGAAGGTTTTGGACGTCCGCATGAAGATGATGAAGGGGATCATGGACAAGTATTTCATGGGCCTCGACGTGGACGGCTACGATGGCGACTTAAAACGGTGCCGGATCCCGTACCGGCGCGGGGCCCAGGGCGAAGAAGAAGATTTTCGTCTCTTTGGCGAAAAAGACCCGGGGGATGTGTTTCGATTTTTCGTGCGGGTTCGTGAGGGAGAACTCCATCGCTTTATAGAAGAGGACCTGTTGAATGATCTCATCTGGCCGCCGCGGCTCATGCGCTATCGAGACCTCACCGTTGAAAATTACAGAACGCATACAGAATTTCTGCAGGAAGCCGAGGATGAGTATATCTATCGACTGGCTCGTAAGATCACGCGAGAAAATTACGTGGACCATCAACAGAAGAAAGTGGCCGTGCTTTCCTGCGGAAAAAACTCCGGCTGCTGGAAAAGTGATGGGAGACATATCCCATGGGAACTTCCTGAAGCGCCGGTGAATATTATCCACCGCCGGCTTGCCACCGGCTCCGTCGTGGACCAGATGAATTCTCATCCCTTTGCCGAGCTGCACACCGCTTTAACTCATAATGGAGAGACGACGAATTACCGGACCATGCTCAACCGCGTGACTCAATTTAACTTAACACCGCTGGCCCAGACCGACACAGCCGTTGCCTCTCTCAAACTTCACATGCTCAGCCAGTACCTCCGCTATCCCTTCGACGCTCTCGTTGAGTCCTTCTCACCGACCACAGGATGGAACCTGACCCAGTTGCCGTCTGAAATCAGAGAACGCTTTGAGCGTGTCCAGGAGGTCGAGCTGGAAAGCGCTCCGGATGGTCCGTACCAGTATCTCTGCGGCCGCATCGACCCTTATCGCAGGGTGATCGAACGTTTGGATATTATCGATCCTTCTTTGCTCCGGCCCAATGTGGCCATGCTTTATGACGACGGAGAAAACTTTGTCAGCATCATTTGCTCTGAGAAGCAAGGAAGTGATGCGGGATTGCAAGAGCTTTATCGTCTGGGGATGATAAAAAGCACTGTCGCACCTCTGACCTTCACCGTCAACCCGGGAATGGTAAGCAGGGTATTTTATGACGAAGAAGGCAAGATCATAGGTCATGAGGTCTTGGACAAATTCGGTCAAAAAATCAATATTCCACATGGAACATTCGGTTCTTCAGAACCCCTCCCCGTTGCGAAGGGCGGTGAAAAGATCAATCCGGAATCGAATGCTTCAACCTTCTTCCGGGACCGATTATCCCGATGGGGATTTGTTGAATTTGAATCCGCTTTAAAGGGAGTGACCAAAAACTTTTCTCCTTTGCAAGCCCTAGAGGAATTGACGCAAATTCACGACCATTTGGCCGGTTGGGAGACAGGGGGAAAAGACAGAGGCGCTTTAATTCATACGATTCGCGAGCACGTCGATGCGTTGCTGGATCGCGTGAATGGTGGAAGCGGAATCTCCCGCGTGACGGCATCGGATACCGGCAAGCTGAAACAACCCGAAGATAAGGATCAGGTGCTGGTGGTGGATGCTCGGGGATTTCGGCCTGAAGGAGTAGATATACACGTCCTGAGCTGTTTCCTGGATCACGCCCATCGGATGGGATGGCGGAAGTTCATCGTCTATCGAGTGGAAGGGCAGCGGGGCATCGGAATGGGGATGGGCTCCGGGAATACCTCCGATACGATTGTGGACGTTTATGGAAGCCCGGGGGAGTATTGTGGTGCATTCAATATGGGCGCCCGGGTGCGTGTCCATGGTCATGCGCAGAATTTTACCGGAATGGTGATGCATTCCGGTACGCTCGAAATTCATGGGGATGTCGGCAAGGTGACGGGATACTCTGCCAAGGGAGGGACTTTCAATATTCTCGGTAACGTCGTAGACCGCGGATGGGTCTGTGCGGTCAGCGATCCCCGGGGCCCTGGATTGCAGGTGAACCTCGTCGGCACTGCGTATGAACATCTCTGTCAGGCCTTCATGGGAGGATCGGTGATCTTGTTAGGACTCTCCTGGGGAAATGATGGGGTTCTTCATCGAATGGACTCTCCCTACAAAGGGGGAAAGATCCTGGCTGGCGCGTCTGCCGGAGAGATTATCTTCTACGACCCCAAAGGCAGACTGGAAGAGGCTCAGTACAAGAGCTGCCTGGTGCAACCGATCGATCACAAAAAGTGGGAAGAAATCGTCGGTCGTCTTATGAACCTGGAGAAGATCTTCGGCCTTGGCCTTTCCAGGAAAAACAGTCATCTCACAGCACCGATCGACGGAGAGCTTCAAACCATCACACCCGAGAGTTTTCGATGGGTTCTACCCAAGGGAGAATTGGAAGGCTACCATTAAAGGGTCACTGCAAAATGAACAATGATCCATTAGCAATGCGCATTTAAAGTCTAAGCATCCTTGCTTGTTTTGATATGCTCATTCTTCAATTTGCACTGAACCCTAACAATTTTACTTGAATTCCATAAAGAGACTTGGTATCATTCGAGAAGGTGGAGGGCAGGAAACATGGCTGTCAGGATCATCATCGATCGGAAGGTAAAAAAAGGAAAAGAATCGGATTTTTCAAAAATGCTGAGGGAATTGAGATCTAAAGCGATTCCTTCAAAGGGTTATATCTCAGGGGAAACGCTTCGGGCACAAGAGGACCCTCAAAACTATGTTGTGATCACCACTTGGCAAAGCATTGAGGAATGGAAGGCCTGGGAAAAGAATCCGGAGAGGAAGAAGATCCAGGCGAAAATCGAAAAATGGATGGCCAGACCCACCAAGACGAAAATCTACTCGTATGCCTGATGGGTGACCGAAGTTCCAATTGAAGGAATTGCCTTTACGACTGATACGAAGCAATTTCGCCTTTTCCATGAGATTGCCACGCACCTTCCAGGTGCTCGGAACGATGCCTTGACAATCAGACCTGGGTGCGTTAAAAATTAAAGATGAAGTGAAGAAAATTTTATATGATCAAACGAGTGAGACAATTTAAAGGCCCTCGGTCCTGTTCAATCGGGATCGAGGGCCTTTTTTTTATGACCAGACGATGGCTTTTCAATCGAGTCTCACCTGAACAGGGTTCACCAAGGATGGGCGAATGAAATCCAAGCAGAAAGTCATATTGGCTTTGGAGGATGGTGCCATATTCGAAGGGTGGTCTTTCGGGTTTTCTGGGGAAAAGACAGGAGAGGTGGTTTTTAACACCAGCATGACCGGCTACCAGGAGATTCTCACCGATCCTTCTTACAAAGGTCAGATCGTCACAATGACCTATCCCCTCATCGGAAACTATGGAATCAATCAAGAGGATATCGAATCCCAGGAACCCAAGGTAGAAGGGTTCATCGTCAAAGAGAACAGTTCCGTCTTCAGCAATTGGCGCGGGGATCATTCGCTCTCCGATTATTTGGCCAGCCACCGCATCATGGGGGTGGAAGGCATGGATACCCGGGCGATCACCAGGCATATCCGCCTGGCGGGCGCCATGAAAGCGATCCTTTCTACGGACGACCCCGATCGAGATCGCCTGGTCGAAAAGGCAAAAACCTCTCCAGGTTTGCTCGGTCGGGATTTGGTCAAAGAGGTCACTTGTGAGAGGCCTTTCCCTTGGACGAGCGGTAATGATTCGCAATTCTCCTATGCCAATCTTCAACCCTCCGCCTCCTCCATCTCGTTTTAAGGTGGTCGCTCTGGACTACGGCGTCAAATATAATATCCTTCGCTCCCTTTGTGATTGGAACTGTGAGGTAACTGTTCTTCCCGCTTCCTCCTCGGCAGAATTCATTCTCTCCCATCTCCCGGATGGGATTCTTCTATCCAACGGCCCAGGCGACCCGGAGGGGATCCCCTATGCGATTGAAACCATTCGCCAACTGATTGGGAAAAAACCGATCTTCGGAATTTGTCTGGGGCATCAACTCTTAGGATTAGCCTTTGGAGGAAGCACGTTTAAGTTGAAATTTGGCCATCGGGGCGCCAACCAACCCGTCAAAGATTTAAGAACAGGTAAGGTCATGATCACTTCCCAAAATCATGGGTTTTGTGTTGATCCCAACTCTTTAGACCCGACAGAGGTCGAGTTGACCCAGATGAATCTCAACGACCAAACCCTGGAAGGGATGAGACATAAGCGATTTCCGATCTTCTCTGTACAGTACCACCCCGAGGCTTCTCCAGGGCCTCACGATACACAAGACCTCTTCGGTGAATTTGTAAGGATGATGGAATTGAATTCAACGGAAAACCGATAGAGGCTGGAGGAGCGTTCTCCTTTGGAGAACTTGAGGCAGAAAGAAAATGTTTTGCCTCTAACCTCAATCCTCAAGCGCAGCGCTCCACAAGGGAAACGATCTTTTATGCCTAAGCGGACAGACATCAAAAGGATCCTGATCATCGGCTCCGGACCCATCGTAATCAGCCAAGCCTGCGAATTTGACTACTCCGGCACTCAGGCCTGTAAGGCATTGAAGGAGGAAGGGTTCGAGGTGGTATTGGTGAACTCCAATCCCGCTACCATCATGACCGATCCCGAGATAGCAGACCGCACCTATATCGAGCCGATCACTCCAGAGATATTAGAAAAGATCATAGCGCGTGAAAGACCCGATGCTCTTCTCCCCACTTTAGGCGGCCAGACCGGCCTCAATGTCTCCGTCGCTCTTTATGAATCCGGGGTGCTCCAGAAATATGGCGTTCAAATGATCGGAGCCAAATATGAGGCCATCAAGAAAGGAGAAGATCGAAATCTCTTCAAGGAGTCGATGAAGAAGATCGGCCTCGATCTCCCAAGAAGCGGGTTGGCTTATGCTCTGAACGGAGCCTTGGAGGTGGCCAAGGAGATTGGTTTTCCTCTGATCATCCGACCCAGTTTCACCCTGGGAGGGACAGGGGGTGGCGTGGCCTACAATATCGAAGAATTTGAAGAGATGGCGGCCCGAGGGCTTGAGTGGAGCATGGTTGGAGAGATTCTGATTGAAGAGTCTGTTCTCGGCTGGAAGGAATTCGAGCTGGAAGTGATGAGGGATCTCCATGATAACGTCGTCATCGTCTGTTCGATTGAAAATCTTGACCCCATGGGCATCCATACCGGCGATAGCATCACCGTCGCCCCGGCTCAAACTCTGACGGACAAAGAATACCAGCGAATGAGGGATGGAGCGATTCGAGCCATTCGAGAGATTGGAGTGGAGACGGGAGGATCGAACATCCAATTCGCCATTCGTCCTGAAGACGGACGGATGGTCATCATCGAGATGAACCCTAGGGTCTCGCGCTCTTCGGCACTCGCCTCTAAAGCCACCGGATTCCCTATCGCCAAGATGGCGGCAAAGTTGGCCGTGGGTTATACGCTCGATGAGATTCCCAACGACATTACGAAAAAAACCCCCGCCTGTTTTGAACCCACCATCGACTATTGTGTGGTGAAGATTCCAAGATTCACTTTCGAAAAATTTCCTGGAGCGGATCCGACGCTGACCGTCTCGATGAAATCGGTCGGGGAAACGATGGCCATTGGCCGGACCTTCAAAGAGGCCCTCCAAAAAGGACTTCGTTCTCTTGAAATCGGAAGGCATGGTCTCGGGGCGGATGGAAAAGATAGGTTTCCCTTCCCTCCTGGAATGCCTAACGAAACCAGGCGGTTCAACCTCCTTGAAGAGATGAGGAAACAACTCTCCACCCCGAACGCTGAAAGGATCTTCTATCTTCGACAAGCTCTGCTTTTGGGGATGAAGGTCGAGGAGATTCACGAGTTGACGAAGATCGACTCCTGGTTTCTCACCAATATCCAAGAGATCACCGATCTTGAAAATGAGATCCGGTCTTATGGAACGAAGGTGCGGGATCTCGAACTCTGGAAAAAGATCCTGACTCCGGATCAACTTCAACTTCCAGACTCTCTTTTAAGAAAGGCAAAGGAGTTTGGCTTCTCTGACTACCAACTGGGTTATCTGCTCGGTTTTGATGAAACCACGCTTCGAAACATCCGAAAGGAGAAAGGCATTCTTCCCACGTATAAACTGGTGGATACCTGCGGGGCGGAGTTTGAAGCCTATACTCCTTACTATTATTCGACTTATGAAGCAGAAGACGAATCCAAGGCCTCTTCAAGGAAGAAGATTATGATTTTAGGGGGAGGGCCCAATCGAATCGGCCAGGGGATCGAATTCGATTACTGCTGTGTCCATGCCTCCTTCGCCTTGAAAGAGTTGGGTTATGAAACGATCATGGTGAACTCCAATCCGGAGACCGTTTCGACGGACTATGACACCTCGGACAAACTCTATTTCGAACCCCTCACGTTTGAAGACGTTCTCCATATCATCGATGCCGAAAAACCGGATGGAGTGATCGTTCAATTCGGAGGCCAAACCCCTCTCAACCTTGCCGCTCCTTTGGAGAAGGCAGGAGTGAAAATTATTGGAACGACTCCGGAGAACATCGATCGGGCAGAAGATCGAAAACGATTCAAAGCCCTTCTCAAGAAACTGGGCCTCACCCAACCTTCGAATGATACGGCCAATTCTGTCGAGGAGGCGAGAAGGGTGGCGGAAGAGATCGGCTATCCGGTCGTCGTGAGACCCTCTTATGTCTTAGGGGGAAGGGCCATGGAAATCGTTTACGACGAGGATGCCCTGGAAGGTTTTGCCCGGCGTGCGGTAGAGGCTTCTTCCGAACATCCCATTCTCATCGATAAATTTTTAGAGGACGCCATTGAAATTGATGTCGATGCCGTAGCGGATGGAGAGACCTGTGTCATCGCCGGGATCATGGAACACATCGAAATGGCGGGAATCCATTCGGGCGACAGTGCATGTGTGACTCCTCCCTATTCCCTGAGCGATGACTTGATCGAGGGGTTGAAAGGAAATACCTACGCCTTAGCCAAGGAGCTCCAGGTGGTGGGTTTGATGAATATTCAATATGCGATCAAAAATGATGACATCTATGTCCTGGAAGTCAACCCAAGAGCCTCCAGGACCGTTCCTTTCATCAGCAAGGCGACAGGAGTCCCCTGGGCAAAAGTGGCTGCCAAGGTGATGGCGGGGAAAAAGCTTCATGAATTGGAAATTCACGAAGAGGTTGAAATCCATCATATAGCCGTGAAGGAATCCGTTTTCCCGTTTAACCGCTTTTACGGGGTGGATACCATATTGGGACCGGAAATGAAATCCACTGGAGAGGTCATGGGAATTGACATGGATTTCGGGATGGCTTTTGCCAAATCTCAAATCGGTGCCGGTGTGAACATCCCCCTGAAGGGAAAGGTCTTTATCAGTGTCATGAATAAGGACAAACGGTCCATCGTCTTCCTCGCAAAAAAATTGGCTGACCTCGGATTTGAGATCGTCGCCACCAAAGGAACGGCTAAAGTCTTGGTCAACAATGGTATCCCGGTTCAAACCGTATTCAAGATGGGTGAAGGCAGGCCGGATATCGTCGACCAGATTAAAAACGGCCAGATCCATCTGGTGATTAATACCCCCAGTGGGAAGAAACCCAAGGCAGACGAAGTCGCCATTCGAAGTCAATCCGTCGCCCATAACATTCCTTGCATCACCACGCTCTCGGGCGCCGAGGCCGTAGTCAATGCCATAGAGTCCTTGAAGAGAGGGATGTCTGTCAAATCGATCCAGGAATATCACCGGAGTACCCTGTCCTCTTCCCCTTCTCTTCAAAAACCCGTAACGGCTCATCCGACGGTCGTGTAAATGGAGGATGATTTGATGGGAGTCCTAACAAGAGATGAAATTCTGAAAGAGATCAGCCAGGGAACCGTTGAAATCGAACCTTTCACGGAGGACCAGGTCGGTCCGGGTTCCATTGATCTTCATTTAGGAAGAGAGTTCAGAGTCTTTAAGAAACTGAGAAATGCCTGCGTTGTCGAAGATAGCATTTCGGTGGAAGCCCTCACGGAACATCTCGAGGCAGAAGAATCTTTCACCTTGATGCCGGGGGAGACGGTCTTGGGGATTACCCACGAACGAATTAAATTACCTGGTAGTATTTGTGGCTGGCTTGAAGGAAGGAGCCGTTTTGCTCGAATGGGCCTGGTCATTCATATGACCGCAAGCTTTGTTCAACCCGGGATCAACAATCGCCAGGTGCTTGAGATCGGAAACCTGGCGCCATTTCCCCTCGTCCTCAAACCCGGTGTTCGAATCTGCCAGATCATCCTTGAGCGGACAGAGGGAAAAGCGTCTTATCAGGGGAAGTTCAGGAGTCAGAACCACCTCTAAAAAGTACCGCATAGCGCAAAGGGCAGTGCGAATAGTGTGGCATGAAGCTCCAAATTCCAAGCACCAAATCCCAAATAAATTTCAATCACCAAAATTCCAAAAGAGAACGTTTGGGTCATTTGGTAATTGACCTTTTGAGCTTGTTTGGAATTTGGAGTTTGTAATTTGGGATTTTGCATCGTTGCCTTCTGCTCCGCGTCCTTTGCCTTTAGTTAGTAAGTGAGCGATGAACAGATATTCTGTCGGGTCGATTGTCGGTATCTTATTGTTATGGGAACTTTTGGTCCGGTGGCTGGAGATACCTAAATACCTCCTCCCCACTCCGACGGCCATCACTTCTTATATCATCGCTAAATTTCAGCTCCTCGCCTCCCACACACTCATGACCCTACTGGAGGCAGGAATCGGCTTCATCGTTGGGTCTCTGTCTGCCATTGTGACCGCCGTTCTTTTTCTCTGGTCCCGCCCCTTGAAAGAGATGTTCTACCCTTATGCGGTGATCCTCAACAGTACTCCGATCGTTGCCATCGCTGCACCCATTGTGATCATCTTCGGGAGCGGGATGAGTTCCAAAGTCGTGACCGCCGTCATCTGTGTTTTCTTCCCGGTCTTGGGACCGACTTTTAAAGCCTTGGCCTCAGTGGGCGCCACGGAGATGAAGTGGATGGAGTCTTATCACTCATCTCGGTGGCAGAAATTTCGGTATCTCCAATTCCCATTCGCCCTTCCACAGATATTCGCCAGCTTTAAAGTCGCCTGGACCTTAGCCGTGATCGGTGCAGTCGTGGGGGAGGTATTCGGAGCCTATCGGGGGTTGGGTTTTTTGATCGTAGATGCCATCTATATTATGGATACCCCAAGGGTTTTTGCCAGCATTATCGCCTGTTCACTCCTTGGACTTTCTTTTGTCGGAATCATCACCCTCGTTGAAAAAAAGATGCTCGCCTGGCATATCTCTCAAGAGAGGAGGTGATCTTAAGTTCGGAGTTATGAGTTCGGAGTTATGAGTTTAAAAGGTTACGACCCTCAGGGATTGAATTTTCATTCTTACGCTCTGCTCTATGCGCTCTGCGTCTTAAACAAAAGGAGGAGGGAATAAACATGAAAAGATTGTTCTCATGCTTGATATTGGTGACGCTCGTCAGTCTACCCTGTTATGCCATTGGCCAGGAAAAGGAGGCCATTGTCCACGAAGCTTGGTTTGTCCATATGGAATCAGCAGGTGGTTGGGTGGCCGTGGATAAGGCCTTTTACGGAAGGGTGAAAGTGAAAGAGGTCCAAGGAGGACCCGGAATTTCTCCGATTCAAAAGGTGGTTGCTGCGGTGAGGGGAGGAAACATTGCCTTCGGAAACGATTATCCAGAAAATATTATTCGAGCAAGAGAAAAAGAAGGCGTCGATCTGGTTGCCCTGAGTGTCGATTTCCAGACCAGTGCCATGAGGATCATCAGTTGGAAGCCGATTAAGTCATCAAGAGACATCCAGGGAGACATTGGCATCTGGATTGGTTACGACGCCAAGGCAAAATGTGCGGTGGGCAAGGGGTGGGAGAAACAATTTACCATCCAAAACCAGGGCGGGGATATCAAGCCATGGTTGGCCGGAGCCTGGCCGATCACCTCTGCAATGACCTATAACGAATTGATCACGGCCCAGCGTGAGATGAAAAAAATGGGAAAAACGTTTTACACGGTTGACTATAAAGACCTGGGAATTGACTGGATGGATAATGTCCTTTTCACGACAGAAGAAATCATCAAAAAATATCCGGATGTTGTCCAGGCCGTGGTGACGGGGAGATATAAAGGATTCCAGTGGGCTCTTGAAAACCCCAAGGAGACCTTTGAAATCTTGAAAAAGATCAATGAGGGCCTCGATTTTGCTCACGAAATGGACGCGGTGGCTCCGATGAAGGCTTTGATGATCACCCCTGATACAAAGAAAAACGGTTTTGGTTACATCCTCCCAAAGAAATGGGAAAACGTGGCCAGGGATATGTTCAAGGCCGGGCTCTTGGAAAAGATGCCCGATGTGAAAAAGTTCTATACAGAAAAGTTTGCAAGTGGGGTTATCCCCAAATAGATACCCTATTCGTCTATGGTTAAGTTTGGAGCTTGAGAATAATGAAAATAATTTTCCCCCTCACCCTATCCCTCTCCCTCCAGGGGAGATGGGACCTGATTGACCCACAATACGCCTAAGAAGTCTCCTCCCCTTTGACGGGGGAGGATGACGGGTGGGGGTGAACATAGGAGCCCTTGAATGGCCGAACGGACCTTTCTTGAAGATGTCGGAACTCTTTACAGCGTGAATGCCTTCGGAAGTGCGAGGACGTGGGAGGTGCGTCATCTCCGAAACGATTCCACCATTCCACCTTTAATTTATGTCATCGAAAGCAATGTGGGGAAACAATTTCTCCTCGGAAGAGGGATTAGCGGGCGGCCCAAATTCAACACGATCCGTTACATCGCGAAATCTTTCGCTGATTTATTCTTCGAACAAGTCGGCGGCAAAGAACTATCTCAATATCTTATTCTCAGGGGGGCCTATCCTTTTGATCTCCAATATGCCTTCGGGTGCACACCCCCTTATGACCGCTTCCTACTCTCAACCGGTTTCATCAAACTCCAGAGAGTTCTCAACCGGCAAGGCGTCGGCTGGGAGATTCATGCTCAAGATTTCATCGGAGAATACCACGGGGATATCTGGCTCGTCCCTGACACGGCTCTTGCCTCGGGTTCCACGATCGCTTACTTCTTAAGAAAAGGCTTCGCTCATCATCTGCCAAAGAAGGTCTATGTCATTACGGCATGCGGTAGCCTGGAAGGCATCCAACGAATTTATCAAGAATGCCTGAGGAAGAATGTAGAATTGATCCCTGTCTTTTCTCAATGCATTTTTGAGGTTTCAAAAGTGGGAAACCTTCCACGCCTTCCCCTGACCGATCTCTCCGTGATCAGCTCTGGTTCCATTACAACGAAAGAGTTTTATGAAGAGGCCTTTCGTCGGTACCAGGGGACACGGATGTGCTGTGTCGGTGACATCGGGGAGAGTTTGGAAAACCCTGTACAATATTCAATCCATACCCTCTGGGAAATGCAAATTTTGGGGATGGATCCAACAAAGGAAAATTGGAGTGCCTGGACAGTGGATGTCCGGGCGGAAGAATTCAAAAAGAAGGTTCATGATTTCAATCCTTCGCTTGCTGAATTTTTCAAGGATTTGTGGCGATAGCGGAGCGCCCTCTTTTATCGGGGGCGATTCAAGACGCCGTTCCGATAATGTCGGAACGCTACAGATTCGAAGGACAAACAGTGATGCCCCCTGATGCAACTCCTCCCGTCGCCATCCGCTTGATCAATGTGAAGAAACATTTTAAGGACCGTGACGTGGAAGCTCTGGGGGGGGTTAACTTAGAGGTCGCCCAAGCCGAATTCATCACGCTGATCGGACCATCCGGATCAGGAAAGAGTACACTGCTCGAGCTTTTGGGAGACATCGGCGATGAGGGCGGTCCCTCTGAGGGAGAAATCCTGATAGAAGGGAAGACGCCTCAGGAACTGAGGCAGGCAAGAGGATATGGAATTGTCTTTCAGGATTCTATCCTCTTTCCCTGGTATCGCGTATTTGAAAATTGCCTTTTGCCATTTCGGATCGCAAAAAGCAATATTCCGGAAGAAGAACAGACGAAGCGGGTTGAATCGTTATTGGAAATGGTAGGCCTGGATAAAAAATTCTGGTCTTACTATCCGAAGGAACTCTCCGGAGGGATGCAGCAGAGAGTGGCGATTGTCAGGGCCCTTGCGTTGGACCCTCCCCTTCTCTTGATGGATGAGCCCTTCGGCGCCCTGGATGATCTGACTCGAAAATCAATGCAGATGCTCTTACTCGACATTTGGGCCAAGACGCGGAAAACGATTTTGATGGTAACCCATTCCATTTCAGAGGCCTGTTTTATGTCAGACCGGGTGGTTGTCCTTTCTCACCGCCCTGGCCGTATCGTCCGTATGATCTCCATCCCCCTGGACAGACCCCGTGAGCGATCGATGACGGAGACCAAGGCCTTCGCCAGAATCTGCGCGATGGTGAGAGATGCATTAGGCTCTGGAGAGCCGGAAGAAGATGCATCGATTAAAGATTAACGAATCATACCCTGTTCGTAAAAATTTGTGACACGGTGAAAAAAATCTGGTAGAATCTATTCATTATGTTTATCCGGAATTTGGGCGCATTATCACTGGTCGGTTTGCGAGGAACGGGGCGCATGGGTCTTTTCCTGGCCAAGACATTTTTCTTTGCGGTGACCCCTCCTTTGAAATTCT
This sequence comes from uncultured delta proteobacterium, assembly GCA_963711845.1. Taxonomy (GTDB): domain Bacteria; phylum Desulfobacterota; class BSN033; order BSN033; family UBA1163; genus CAVQFR01. The sequence continues at coordinate 26,812 of CAVQFR010000049.1, read as the reverse complement.
CACAGCTTCTCAAACAAATTCGATTTATCGGGTTTCAATCTGCTCTGGTCATCTTCATGACGGGAGCCTTTACGGGGATGGTTCTCGGTCTTCAGGGGTATTACACCCTGAACCGATTCGGCTCCGCTGCACTCTTAGGGCCGATGGTTGCCCTTTCTCTCATTAAAGAGCTCGGACCTGTCCTCTCTGCATTAATGGTCACGGCAAGGGCCGGCTCTGCGATGACGGCTGAAATAGGGATCATGCGAATCACCGAGCAGATCGAAGCGATCGAGTTAATGGGTCTCAACCCTTTTCGATATCTCGTCGTTCCAAAATTTCTGGCAGGGATTTTGGCTCTTCCCCTGCTCACTGCCATTTTCGATGTGGTCGGCATTTTCGGAGGCTATCTCATCGGCGTGAAGCTTCTGGGTATCGGTGAAGGGACCTACTTTGGAGAAATGGCGAATTATATCCGCATGCAGGATATCACAGAGGGGATCTATAAGTCTCTTAGCTTTGGAGTACTGATTACCTGGGTTTGTTGTTATAAAGGGTACTATGTTGGATTCGGATCCGAGGGCGTCAGCAAGGCGACGACCCAAGCGGTCGTCCTTTCATCGGTATTGATCCTCTTCTGGGATTATATTCTGACTTCTGCCCTATTTTGAGGACAGCATGATCAAAATGGAAAACCTTTATAAGTCTTTTGGTGATGTTGAAGTTCTCAAAGGCGTGTCTCTTCAAGTGGAGAGAGGGGAGATTCTCGCTCTGATCGGGGGAAGCGGCCATGGCAAAACGGTTATCCTGAAGCATGTGGCAGGATTGATGAGACCGGATCGAGGGCGTGTTGACATTAACGGAAAGGATGTCTACAGCCTGGGAAGGAATGAACTTGAACAGTTGAGAAGTCATCTGGGTTTTCTCTTTCAAAGCGGGGCGCTGTTTTCCTCCTTAACCGTTTTTGACAATGTGGCCTTTCCTTTGAGGGAAAAGACCCATTTAAGCGAACAGGAAATTAAGGAAAAGGTGCTCACTGTTTTGGAACAGGTCGGCTTGAGAGGGGCGGAGGACAAGTATCCCGCACAGATTAGCGGAGGGATGATCAAACGGACCGCCCTTGCCCGCTCCCTCATGAGGAATCCCGAGATCATGCTCTTTGATGAACCCACAACGGGGCTGGATCCCGTCATTGCCCACACCATTCTTGACCTCATCCAATTGATTCATAAAGAGCTGAAGTTCACCGGAATGATTGTCAGCCATGAGTTATCGAGAGTATTTCAGATTGTTCAAAAGGTGGCGATGCTCCATGAAGGGGTCATTCTGTTCGTGGGGACGCCGGAGGAGATCATGGCATCAAGAGACCCCATCGTTCGGCAGTTCATTACGGAAGCCCTGAGGGTCCCAACGAGTGCCATGAAGTACTTCTATCAGGAGGAGAGACTCGATCAGAAAGGATGAAGCTATTCAGCGATCATAGAGTCAGGAGGGAAACGATGAAGAAGTTTGATCTTGAACTTGCCGTTGGATTATTTATCATTGCAGGAATCCTCTGTTTGGGTTATCTCTCGATCAAACTCGGGAAAATCGAAATTGTGGGAAAAAAGGGATACGAAGTCTATGGGGTGTTTTCCAATGTCGGGGGACTTAAAGTCGGCTCTTCCGTTGAAATTGCTGGTGTCAATGTCGGGCGCGTCACAACCATTGCGTTAGATGATTATCAAGCCCATGTTGTCTTGAATTTCCCTAAGGGCTTGAAAGTCCAGGAAGACGCCATCGCCTCCGTCAAGACCAGGGGTTTGATCGGAGAAAAGTATATCGAAATTACACCGGGTGGATCAGAGGAGATCATTAAACCAGGAGGCCGAATTCGGGAGACCCAACCGGCCGTCGATATGGAAGGATTGATTTCTAAGTTCGTATTTGGGAAGATCGAATGAATTCTGCCAAGAGGTTTTCATGAGCCCTGTCTATCCCTTCCGGAGGACCTGGATAGGTTTGTTGGTGAAGCGTGAAGGAAGGGGCATCCCCGTTCCGGAATTGAGGTAAAGTTATGAAGATTGTTTGCTGGATCTGTTCTCTCTCAGTGCTCTGTCTCATCTCTCTCCACGGTCCATGCATTGCTGAGAATTTGACACGGTCTCCCTCGTTCGAGGCTCCTGTTTCTATTCCATCTCCTGAGGAGACTCTTCCAGCGCCGGGAACCATAGAATCTCCCGAAGCCTCCGACGCTGTGAAGTCTTCGACATCTTTTGATCCCGCCGAAGCATCCACTTCTCTTGAACAGAATGAAGAACCCCTGCTGGCTCCGGACGAAAATGGTCCCCCAGAGCCTGCCCCATCTGAGGAAGCTGCCGAGACGATTGCCGATCCGATTGAGCCGGTGAATCGCGCCTTTTTCCATTTTAACGACAAGCTTTATTTCTGGGTTTTTAAACCCGTCGCCACCGGCTACAAGACGATTATTCCCGAAGATGGAAGAGTGGGGGTACGTAATTTTTTTTCCAATTTCACGACGCCTGTCCGACTGGTCAATTGCCTGCTCCAGGCCAGACTTAAGGGTGCGGGGAATGAAACAGTGCGTTTTTTTATAAATACGACCTTGGGGATAGCGGGTGTATTAGACCCGGCAAAAAAGGCATTCAAAATTGAAAAGCAAGAAGCGGATTTTGGCCAAACCCTGGGGGTCTGGGGAATGGGACCGGTTTTCTACATCCATTGGCCTATCCTGGGTCCTTCAACCTTGCGTGAAACGGTGGGCTATGTGGGGGATACCCTCCTCGACGTCCGAACCTACCTGCCCCGTGAATTCCTGATTGTTAATGCGAGCGCATGGGTGTTAGAAAAAGTCAACGAAACGTCCTTGACCCTCGGAGAATATGAGAGCTTAAAAAAGGCGGCCCTCGACCCTTATATCGCTGTGAGAGAGGCCTACTATCAATACCGGCAGAATAAGATTAAAAGATGAAGATCGGGGTATTTACGGTAGTTCCTTTATTGCACCCTCTGGAACAAGCAGGTCTTTTTCGGTCAGACGCGCCACAGCAGCCAGAGTCCTTTGCGCGGCACGGTAACTCCGAGCGATACGAACCAAAGCGAGAAGTTCTGTCGGGTCTTTGGCTAATCCCTGAATCAGCTTTAACAAGCTCAATCGGCCGAACTCATCAACGGCGTTTAGAGCACTATCCGGAATGGTTGTGTCCGCGGAATCAGCAACGGCCCGCACAACCATGAACGGCACCCGCGTCTCCTGGGCCACAGCCCCCACAGCTGCGCTCTCCATGTCCACCCCAATCGCACCCGTTTCGTGAAACAAGATCACTTTTTCTGCAAGAGTGCGCACGACCCTTGGACTCTCGACCAGCGGCTCCGTGTGGAAGTCAACATGTCCTTTCAGTCGATTGCACAAACTCTCGTGCCAGGTCGCGTCAACGTGATAAAGGAATTGATCGGATGTAATGACGGTTTTGGGAAGGATGAGGCTGCCCGGGGAGAGCTTCGGATCAAGTCCGCCGGCGCATCCCCAGCTGAGCAGGGCTGTCGCGCCGTTCTCCAACAGGGCTCTGGAAGCCACGGCGGCCCGCCTTGGGCCCATACCCGAAACGCTCAGCATGGTCCCATCCGGGAGGTGAACCAGTTCGCCGTTTGCGATGGACTGCTTTACCAGGCTCCGCGCCTCGGCAGTCACTGCCACGACGATGCCTAAGGTACTCAAACCGATTTGTTACTCCGCAAGTTCCGATAACGCGCCAGGGCCCATAAAGGGAAGTATTTCGCGTACCCGTGGTATTTCAAATAGAAGACTCGAGGGAACCCTGGTGCGGTGAACCATTCATCTTTCCACAACCCATCGGCCTGTTGGGTACGAATCAAATACTCAGCCCCTTTCCTCACCACGGACGAATCCACTTCACCAGCAGCCATGAGACCGAGCATGGCCCATGCCGTTTGAAACGAGGTGCTGGCGTAACCTTTTCCTGCCTTTGCCGGTTCACTATAACTATCACAATTCTCACCCCATCCGCCATCCGATCTCTGAATATGTTTCAGCCAATCGACGGCACGCCGAATACGCGGCTGGTCAGGTCTATCCCCTACCTTCTCCAAAGCCGACAGTACGGACCAGGTGCCGTAGATGTAATTCGTCCCCCAACGACCGAACCAGGAACCGTTTTCTTCCTGTTCCTGATAAAGGAAATTGAGGCATCCTGTCAGCTCCCGACCTCGATATCCCAGATCGGCTAAAAGAGCGGCACATCGAGCGCTCACATCGCTGCTCGGTGGGTCGAGAAGCGCTCCATGGTCTGCGAAGGGGATTTCGTTGAGGTAATAATGGGTATTATCAGAATCGTAGGCTGCATATCCGCCATTTTTCGACTGCATGCCGCAAATCCAATCCGCTGCCCGTTGAATCGATTGTCGGTAACGTCCTGGATAGCCCTGTTGCATCGCCAAAGCGACTACAGAGGTGTCATCGAGATCGGGATAGTAAGGGTTGGCGAACTGAAAAGCCCAGCCACCCCCCTTGAGTCCCGGATGTTTTTCCCGCCAATCTCCGGGTTCATCTTCCAATTGCCGGTCTTTGAGCCAGTCCAGTCCCCGCAGGAGAGGCTCCCCTACAAGAGACCCCGCCTCCTCTTCCAAAGCAAGGCAGGCAAGGGCTGTATCCCAGACCGGGGACACACAGGGTTGGCAATAGGCCGATTCCTCATTAACGACCAATAGATTTTTCAAAGCCTCTCCGGTAGATACTCGGTGAGCGTGATCCGGTGGGTATCCCAAAGAGGCAAGAGCCTCGTGGGCATTGACCATTGCCGGAAAGATGCCACCGAGACCGTCTGTGCCGTTCAGTCGTTCAACAAACCACTCCTCCGCCTTTTTCACTGCCCTACCGCGGACCCCTTTGGGGATGAGGGGTTCCAAAAAACGTCCCAGTTTGTCAAGCTGGAAAAAGAGGTAGTTAAGGCGAGAGCGAATGGGGAAGTAATTCTCTTCCTCCGGGGGCTTGGTGAAGAGTTCGACAATATGGACTTGACGGGGATTTTTGGCTTTTGGTTTCAGGCTGCATAAAATCGATAGGGGAATCATAACGGCTCGAGACCAGTAAGATACCTTGCTGATATGAAAAAGGAACCATCGAGGGAACAGCATGATCTCAACGGGTGTGAACGGCACGCCACTCCAGGGAATTTGGCCAAAGAGCGCAAGCGTCATCCGGGTAAAAACATTTGATCGCGCGGCACCGCCGTGGGCCAAGATGGCTTCCCGGGCTCTTACCATGTGAGGGGCAACAGGGTCATCTCCTGCCATTTTCAAGGCATAGTAAGCCTTGACCGAACAACTAAGATCGAAGGGACCACCATAGAAAAGCGGCCAACCTCCGTGATCAGCCTGTCGGCTGCGAAGATAGATAGCGATCTTGGCCTGAAGATCCTCGTCGACCTCACCCATGTAATGCATCATCAAGATGTATTCGGCGGGAATCGTGCAGTCGGCCTCTAGCTCAAAGCACCAGCAGCCTTCCGGATGCTGAAGGGCCAAGAGAGACTCGCGGGCCCGTACGATCGCCTGCTCAAGCTTCTCTTCAAAAAACGACTCTGCCAAATAAGCGTTCCCGACTCTATTCTCTGCGGTATTTGACATAGGGGTGCCGTTGAAATGACTTATCTAATAAGCTAACATGCGTTTTACGGCAATGCAACTCAAAAATGATCAATTTTCCGCCACTTGATCTTCTTCGGTTATTATTGTAGTAATAATTTGAACTTTTTTGCATCAATAACAATTTTCGACAACTTAGCTTCCGGTTCTTACAAGGCTGCGAGAGGAATTGACCGCCCGGATTTTACCCATCGGAGATCAGTCAAGGGAGCCCCGAGATTTGCCCTGATTGGGCGGGAGAGGTAGAGATGAATATTTTGGGTCGCCTGACCCTCATTGTTTTAGCGATGCACATAGCGATGCCATGCGTTTCAGCCGGCGATCGGGGTGCAACCGAGGTCGTTGGAAAACTTCACACAACACTTTTAGCTGCGATGAAGGACGGCGATAAGATCGGTTACCAAGGTCGGTTCGACCAGCTTGCACCGGTGATTAAATCAAGTTTTGACATGCCCTTCATCTCAAGAACCGTGGTAGGCAAATATTGGGAGACTTTCAATGGCCATCAGCGATCAAAGTTTGTTGAGGCTTTCACCCAGCTCAGTATTGCCACGTATGCGGCAAACTTTGATAGTTATTCCGGAGAACACTTCAAGACGATTTCAGAGAAAGAAGTGGGCGGCGGCCGAATTCTGGTACAAAGCCAACTCATCAAGTCCGATGGCGGACAGGTCCAATTGGACTATCTGCTGCACCGCACCGGCAGTCAATGGCGCATTATCAATATCATTGCAGAGGGCGTGAGCGATCTTGCCCTGAAGCGGGCAGATTATTCTGCTTTCCTTAAGGACAAAGGGTTCGAAGCTTTGCTTAAAAAAATAAACGAGAAGATCAGCCAATACTCTCGGTGATCGCTATCCGCTAACGACACTGGGGTCGAGCTTTTTGGGTTTCGCCCAGTCCGACTCGATCGACGGTTACCGGGATGCGAGCGTCCTGCAGCATATCGGAATCCCCTGGAGGGAGGCGTTTCAATCGTAGCGATCGGGATGGGTTTGCGAAGTAATGAAAGCCCTCTCTCTCAAACGCAACTTGGGCCCCGATGGAGTTATTCATGGAGAATCTCGCTGGATGATCTACTTTTGATCATGTTTTTCACTCCGGGAACCCTTTCAGAAATAAACCCCTGTCTGTGAATTTCACCTCCTCCCTTGTTTTTTATGGCACATTTTTTTATTATGAAAAGTCTTAAATTAAATTGATTTCTTTGGACCTCTTAGGATGATAGAACGGGCTCGAACTTTTCTCATACGTCTTTTTGGAGGCTGGACAGATTTCATCGGCCACCATTCTTTCCTTGTCCTTTTTCTCTCCCTTCTTGCAACGGTCGGAGCCGTCATCTATACGGCGAATCATTTTCGGATTGATACTGAAATGGCGGATATGATCTCCGACAAGCTTCCCTATCGCAAACTGGAGAAAGAGTTCCAAAGCGCCTTTCCGCAATTCAAAGAGACCATTGTGGTCGTCATTGACGCCGATACCCCTGAGACCGCCCGCCTTCATAGGGATACACTGGTCGAACGCCTAAAGAGGGAGGCAGGTTTATTCAAGGGGGTTTATGCGCCAGGAGGTGGGGAATTCTTTCAGAGAAATGGTCTCCTCTATCTGAGCGTAAAGGACCTCGAAGCGCTTTCTGAAAACCTGGCAAGTGCCCAGCCTTTGCTCGGACTCATTTCGAAGGATTTAACCCTCCGCGGTCTCTTCTCCGTCATCGAAAGGATCGTGAGCCAAGAGGGGGATATCGAGCAGAAGACAAAGCTCGTACCCTTCTTTGACCGCCTGGCCCAAGCACTTGAAAGTTCAACTTCGAGCCGGCCGAGACCCCTTTCTTGGCAGGAACTCATCCTAGGGGAAGAGATGGCGGCAGAGGCAAGCCGTCAGTTTATTATCCTTGATCCTGTCCTTGACTATGCTTCGTTTTCCGGAGGGGAGGCTGGCATCGAAGCCATTTACCGTATTCGGGATGAGCTGGGCCTTCATGAAGCCAGCGGGGTGAAGGTCCGACTGACCGGGGACGTTGTCCTCAACTATGAAAATCTGCTCGCGGTGAACAAAGGAATGGGATTAACCACTCTCATCTCCTTCCTCCTCGTGGCCATCGCCGTTATGATCGGCCTGGGCTCTGGCAGGCTTGTTTTCGCCAGCCTTGTGACCCTTCTCGTGGGTTTCATTTGGACCCTCGGGTTTGCCATTGCCTTTGTCGGCCGTCTCAATCTCATTTCTGTAGCCTTCGGGGTGCTTTTCATAGGCCTTGGCATCGATTACGCTATCCAATACTGTATCCGATATCGGGAGCTGATTGCATCGGGTCTCGGACACCACGAGGCGATTGTCGGAACGGCAAAGGGATTGGGCGTCAGTCTGCTGGTTTGCACCGTAGCCGCGGCCATCGGTTTTTACTCCTTTTTGCCAACCCCTTATACCGGAGTTTCAGAACTGGGACTCATCGCCGGTACAGGAATGTTCATCAACCTCTTTGCCACCCTTACCGTACTCCCTGCACTCCTCACCCTGCTGCCCCTTAAGAAGGCAGCCATAAAAGAATTCAAAGCCAACCGGCCCCTTTACCGGGTGCCTTACAAATATGCTAAGGCGATTGTGCTCGGCGCGATTGCGGTTGGAATAGGGGCTGCCTTCTTCGTACCGAAACTTTATTTCGACTACAATCCCCTCAACCTCTATGACCCGCATTGCGATGCGGTCTTGACGATTAAAGAACTTTTTAAAAATGAAATGACCTGTCCGTGGACAATCTCCATACTTGCAGGAAATGCCAAAGAAGCAGAGGAGATGGTAGGCAGGTTGAAAGGTCTTAAAGAAGTCAAGGAGGCCATCACGATTACCAGCTTCGTTCCTGAAGATCAGTCCAGTAAACTGGCGATCCTCTCCGACATTGCCCTTTTCATGCCGCCGGGACTGGGAACTTTGAAAACCGAAAAGCTGAGTTACGAAAAGAACGTAGCGTCTTTGGAAAGTTTGGAATCATCCCTCAAGAAGGTCCGCTCCACGGCTCGGAAAAGCGATGGCGACTATGCCACCTCTGTCAGCCGCCTCCATCGCTCTTTGGAGGGATTCAAGAATGCCATTAGGCATCCGGAAAATGGCAAGGAAGCATTTGATAGGCTTGAGCAGAGTGTCCTCTCCTACTTGCCTAACCTCTTTCATGAGCTCAAGACCTCTCTTCGGGCATCTGCTGTGAAAGAATCGGATTTGCCCCGAGAATTACGTCTTCGGTATGTGACACCGGACGGACGCTATCGTGTGGAGGTCTTCCCCCGAGAAAATATCTTGGAAACCGACTCTCTGAAAAGATTCGTTGAAGCGGTGAGCGCCTTGGCCCCGAATTCAACGGATACGCCTGTAACAATACGCGAAGCAGGAAATGCCGTTGTCCGTTCCTTTCTTCTGGCCACCCTGTATGCTCTCTTGGCGATTACTCTCTTCATGCTGATCGAGCTCAAAAGCGTCTCGGACACCCTCCTCGTCCTTTTGCCCCTCGCGCTTTCGTTGCTGATGACAGGGGCGGCCTCCGTCATCCTCGATATCCCGTTCAATTTTGCAAACGTCATCGTGATCCCTCTTCTTCTGGGCAGTGGTGTGGAAGGCATCTATTTCATCCACCGGTTCCGGACGGACCCGCCATCGAGTGGCAACATGCTGGAAACGAGCACGGCGAGGGCTCTCTTTTTCAGTACCCTGACGACCATCCTGAGCTTCAGCACCCTCTCCTTCTCCCCCCACCAGGGCATGGCCAGTATGGGAAAGCTTCTCACCATCTGCATCGGTTCCCTGATGATCACCACGCTCATTTTTCTGCCCGCGTTGTTGAAATTTGTAAAACCCAGAGCAAGAAATTCGAGTCTTAAGGATTAGCACTCCATCAGGGAAAACAGCCTTTTACCCTGCATCGAGGTCGACTCTTGCCGGATTTTTTCGGTCTTTTCGGCTTTTCGCTTGACATACCACTCCATTTCTCGTATATTCTCCCAACCGAAACCAAGTACCTATCATTTAAAGGAGGCGACCCGGCCGATCTGCGGGTGATTCCGGCCGGCGATCCCTGGCTGAAGCCCGCGACCGTATAGAAATTGAAATGGATGACATCCAATCCCCTGGACCTGATCGTGGCTCCCCTGTAGGATTCGACATCCTCAACCTGTTCCGGCAGCGGCTGGGGGAGAACTCGAAGCTGCACGCGAAGTACATCAATCCGGCGTGGGCCAAATCGATGCAGCTCATCGGCTACGACCGGATATACACCCGCGCGGAGGGCTGCCACCTCTGGGACAAGGACGGCCGCCGCTATTTGGACTGCATTTCCAGCTTCTGCGTCTCCAACATCGGCCACAACCACCCCGTCGTCCGTCGGGCGCTCGCGGACGTTCTGGGCGAATCGCTCCCGAACCTGATCCAGCTCGATATCCCGCTCCTCTCCGGCCTCCTCGCTGAGGCACTGGTGAAGCGGATTCCGTGGCTCGACATGGTCTTTTTCGCAAACTCCGGATCGGAGGCGATCGAGGCGGCGCTGAAATTCGCCCGTTGTGTCACCCAGCGCCCGCGAATCCTCTACGCCGACCACTCCTACCACGGCCTCACCTATGGTGCCCTCTCTGTCACCGGCCACGCGATGTGGCGGGAAGGGTTCGAGCCCTTGCTCCCCGAAACAAAGGCGGTTCCGTTCAACGACGCGGATGCGATCGAGCGGGATCTCGCCGCTGGGAACGTAGCCGCAGTCGTCCTCGAGCCCATCCAGGTCGGGGCGGGGATCATCATCCCCTCCGATGACTACTTGCCGCGGGTACAGGAGCTCTGCCGGAAGCACAAGGCAATCTTGATCTTCGACGAGATCCATACTGGTTTCGGGCGGACGGGGACATTCCTTGCCGCTGAGCACTGGAAGGTAGAACCGGACATCGTCTGCCTGTCCAAGGGGCTGAGTGCGGCGATGGTTCCTGTCTCTGCCGTGGTCGCACGAAAGGAAATCATACAAGGCGTCTTCTCTCGCCTCGACCGCTCGGAAGTCCACGCAACCACATTCGGCGGGAACAATCTCGCCATGGTTTCGGGCCTGGCCGCGCTCGCCGTCTTGGACGGTGAAAACCTCCTCGCGCGCTGCCGCGAGATGGGCGAATACTTCCTTCAGTCGTTGCAGCCCCTCACGCAGAAGTATGAACTGGTCAAGGCGGTACGCGGCAAGGGGCTGCTCATAGGCGTAGAATTTGGGGAGCCGACGTCGTTCATGCTCAGGCAGGCGTGGACGCTGATGCATAAGATCAATCCAGGGCTTTTCGCCCAAGCCTTTACGATCCCGCTCCTGGAAAAGCACGCCGTGTTGACACAAGTGGCAGGGGCCAACCAGGACGTGCTGAAGATCGCACCATCGCTCGTCGTGACACGAGAGGACGTCGACTGGTTCGTCCAGGCTTTTGACGCGGTTCTCGCCTCCACGCACAAGTTCCCGGGACCGTTCTGGGAGGTCGCGATGTCGCTGGCCAAGAACGCGCTCTTATGATACCCGTGGGTGCCTCTTTCCGGCCCCCTCGCCTTTGCAGCCAGGATCGGGTCTTTGGTCGGCCCAAGAGAGGATGATCAAAGCCTATCTTTCCTGTTTCTTTGGGCCTGCTTTCTCTTACTCTCCCTGACAGCAAGCAGGCTCCTGCATTCCCAAGGATTCATTTGTTAGTATTTTTCGATCCCTCTCTTATAAGAAGCATCTTTGATTACACTTGACAACCATTTCGATTGACGATTATTATTTTGGTAGGTTCAAATTTGGATGAATCAATGCAAGTGATACTCGCTCAGCCTCGTGGATTCTGTGCCGGGGTGGTTCGCGCAATCAAGATTGTGGAGCGTGCCCTCGACATTTACGGGACAACCGTTTACGTGTTGCACGAGATTGTCCACAATCACCATGTCGTCGAAGATTTGAAAAACCAGGGAGCCTTATTTATTGAAATGCTCGATGAAATTCCTGCGGGTGCGGTGACCATCTTCAGCGCCCATGGTGTATCTACAGCAGTGGTGAAAGAGGCGGAAAAGAGAAATTTGAAAGTCATCGATGCCACCTGTCCATTGGTGACCAAAGTCCATCTCCAGGCCCAGCGATACAGCCGGCAAGGTTTCGAGGTCATCATTATCGGCCATCCCGGCCACCCAGAAGTGGAGGCCACCCGGGGCTGGGTCGAAGGCTCCGTTCATGTGCTTTCAAGGAAAAATGAAGTGGAAAGGCTAAAGGTTAAGAACCCAGATTGTTTAGCCTATGTCACCCAAACAACGCTCAGCCTTGACGATACCCGTGAAGTGATCGATGCTTTAAAAAGGCGGTGGTACAATATTCAAGGTCCTGAGCTAAGCGATATCTGCTACGCGACACAAAGCCGGCAGAACGCGGTCCGACAACTGGCAAAAGACATCGACTTATTATTAGTCGTGGGGGCTCGCAACAGTTCCAATTCGAATCGTTTACGGGAGGTAGGTGAACAGAGCGGCTTGCCTGCTTATTTGATAGAGGATACAGGTGATCTTAACCCTGATTGGTTCAGGGAAAGGGCCAGGGTCGGCATTACTGCTGGAACCTCTGCACCCGAGGCCATGGTACAAAAGGTCCTAGAAAGATTACATGCGTACGGTGTAAGCATCGTGAACCAAATGGAGGGTGAGCCTGAAAAAATGATTTTTCGCCTACCCGAATCCTTATTCCCTCAAAGTTGACGGCAGGAAACGACCATGGGTGTGCCTTTTATTCAACAATATCGTGTTTCGCGCTATTTGATCAGCCAGAAGCTTTATCGAAGGCGGCGCTATCCCCTCGTCTTGATGTTGGAACCCTTGTTTCGCTGCAATCTGGAGTGTGCTGGGTGCGGTAAGATCGATTATCCAGATGAGGTCCTAAATCGCCGTCTGAGTGTGAAGGAGTGCCTTTCTGCGTCCGATGAATGCGGTGCGCCGATCGTGGCGATTTCTGGAGGAGAACCTCTGATCCATGAGGAGATGCCCCAGATTGTCTCAAGCCTCATCAGAAGAAGAAAGTTCGTCTATCTTTGCACCAACGGGCTATTACTTAATACTCGTATCAACGATTATACCCCCTCTCCTTACTTCACCCTTTCTATCCATTTAGATGGCTATCGGGAGAGGCATGATGCTTTGGCGGGACGCCAAGGTGTATTCGATTCGGCAACCGAGGCCATCAAATTGGCTTGCGGGAAAGGGTTTCGGGTCACCATTAACTGCACCCTTTATGAAGGGATAGCAGCGCAAGAGGTTTCAGATTTCTTTGACTTTATCATGAGCTTGGGAGTTGAAGGCATCATGGTGTCGCCTGCTTATCGATATGCACAGGCGCCGCAAAAGGACATCTTTCTCATGAAGACGCGTAGCATAAGCCTCTTTCGAGAAGTCCTCAAACTCGGCAGAGGTCGAAAATGGAAATTCAACCAATCGACACTATTCCTCGATTTTTTGGCGGGAAATCAAGCCTACACGTGCACCCCATGGGGTAACCCTACGCGGAATGTCTTCGGCTGGCAGAGGCCTTGCTATCTGTTAACGAAGGAAGGCTATGCCCCAAGTTTCAAGGCCCTTATGCAGGAGACGAATTGGGAAGGTTATGGCGATGGTCGCAATCCCAAGTGTACCAACTGCATGCTCCATAGCGGTTTTGAACCGACGGCCGTTAACGATACTTTCGGCCATCCCCTCAAGGCCCTTCGGGTCTATCTCCGTGGTCCTCGTACCGATGGACCCATGGTCCCAAAACGACCCATTTCTTATCGGGATCCATCAGCCCCAAAATAGAGATCAAGTCTGCGAAAAAACCCCAGTGGTAGCCGGATTTAATTTCAAACCCAGATCATTAAGGCAGAGGACGGAAAAGTTCAGTTGGAATATATTCTGACCCTGGTTAACAAACAATAAATTTGTTAGAATACCAAAGGGGGGTTCCGAACGAACTCATCCGAATTTCCGATTTTGGTATTTGGATTGATGCGAGGATTACGTTGGAAATTAGGCCTCAAAAGAGAATCTTCGTCGGGTTGCTAGCCTTTACCTGCGTCATTCTCCTCATTCTCATCTTCCTCCTCTGGTATGTCCCCATGGTGGGGTTGAGAAATATCCACTCCTCCCTCCCCCTGATCTTCAGCTTCGTCCTGGCCTTCCTAGTCCTTCTAATGATCTCCGGCGGTCTCCTGCTTGTCTTCACCATCGTATGGGGGAAGGATATCTTCCTGTCTCAGAAGCTAAGAGGCCTGGTTGCAAAAGTTCTTTTTCCCCTCATGATCTTGATGGGGAAGCTCGTCGGCATATCGAAAGAAAGAGTCCGGCAATCTTTTGTCGAATTGAACAACCATCTCATCCGATCGAATAGCCACCGGGTCCGGCCGGAAAAACTGTTGATCCTCCTCCCTCACTGCATTCAGGATTTTGACTGCGAGATTAAGATCACGGGCAATATTAGAAACTGCAGAGGCTGCGGAAAATGTGAAATCAAAGATTTGATTGAACTCTCGGATCAGTACCATTTAAAGATCGCCGTGGCCACCGGCGGGACATTGGCCAGGAGAATTGTTTTGGAGAACAGGCCTGAGGCCATTGTGGCCGTCGCCTGCGAAGTGGATCTGACCACCGGCATTCAAGATACTTATCCGATTCCGGTGATCGGAATCTTGAACGAACGTCCCAACGGACCCTGCATCAACACCAAAGCGGATATTGAGAAGGTGAAGCGGGCGATCATGGACTTTGTTGAAGGCCCCCAGCCTTCCGGCCGATCGGAAAAGCAGAATATCGATCCGCCTAAACCATCCGATAGGCCCATGGCAAATTCCCCCACGGATCATTCCTGATGGATATCAATCGATACTTGCAAGAGAAGAAGGAGAGAGTGGATTCCGCTCTGGAGAGATATCTCCCGAAGAAAGAGGAACTCACATTGAATCTTCACAAGGCGATGCAACACAGTCTCTTTGCGGGAGGGAAACGGATTCGTCCCATTCTATCCATCGCTTCCTTTGAGGCCGCGGGAGGAAAGGGAGAGAGGATCCTTCCCTTTGCGTGCGCCCTCGAGATGATCCACACCTACTCTCTCATCCACGATGATCTCCCAGCCATCGATAATGATGACTATCGCCGGGGACAACCCACCTGTCACAAAGTATTTGGAGAAGCGATCGCTATCTTGGCAGGCGATGGCCTCCTCACAGAAGCCTTCAGACTGATGACACATCAGCCTGCAAAAGATCACTCTTCAAGTGACGAAGCGGTGGTGCTCGATCTGATCAACGAGGTGGCTCAGGCGGCAGGGGTTTTAGGGATGGTGGGCGGCCAGGTGGTGGACATTGAATCAGAGGGAAAAGCAGTGGATCTCCCTACCGTCCAATATATTCATACCCATAAAACGGGAGCGATGATCTTAGCTTCGGTTCGGGTGGGAGCGAAATTGGCAGGCGCCAAGGAAACCCTCCTCAGGGCACTGACCCGCTACGGGGAGAGCCTCGGGCTGGCCTTTCAGGTCGCCGACGATATCCTGAATGTCGAAGGAAAGGCTGCTTTAATGGGCAAAAAGACAGGAAGCGACCTGGTCAAGGGAAAAGCCACTTATCCTTCCGTGTTGGGAGTTGAGGAATCGAAAATAAGGTCAAAGGAATTGGTGGAAATGGCGGTCGATGCCCTGAAACCGTTGGGCCCGGAAGCCGATCCGCTCAGGGAGATTGCTCGTTTCATTATTGCGAGAGAATATTGATTGACGGTCAAGGTGTTAGACCGAGTTTGATCAACCGACTCCGCAGGGATCAGAACTTCTTGTGCCTCGAGTAGAATCTTCCTTTCCAGCGTGATCCTGTTCCAACCCAAAACCGGATTGCCGACGACCAGGTCATGGCGAGATAGAGAGCTGCAATCAGCGGCAGAGCCACGGCCCATCCTCTGGATTGCCCGTAGAACTTCAGAGTGGGAAGATAGCTCAGGATCAATGCCGCTAAGGCACAGGCGGAAATGATCTTCGCGCTGGCGGCTGGAAAGAATAATCCCGCAACCGGCAACCAGAATACCGTCAGCATAACCACAGTTGTCCCTGCCAGTAAAACCGCCGAGTAACGGAGCTGAAAAAAGGCTGTCCGTGCCACCATGTTCCAAATCCCCTCCAAGTTTCGATAAGACCTCAGGCTGTGAACCGAGTGGGTCAAACCGATCCAGGTTCTGTAACCGAGCGACTTGACCCGCTTCGCCAGGGCACAGTCATCGATCAATTCGTTACGGATCGCCTTAAATCCACCGATTTCTCCGATCAACCGAGTTTCTAACAAAATGCATCCTCCGGCAGCCGCGGCCACACCCCTAAAACCGGAATTGGACAAACGAAAAGGATAAAGCATCTTGAAGAAGTAGACAAAGGCAGGCATGAGCAACCGTTCCCAGAAGCTGACCATACGCATTTGGGCCATTAGGGAGACAAGATGAAGATGGTTTTCTTTCAATTTCCTGCGCAGCCCCTGGACGATGCCCGGCTGGAGTTCAATATCAGCATCGATCAGCAGGACCAAAGGGGTGTTCACATGGCGAAATCCCTGCTCAAGTGCCCAAAGCTTACCGCTCCAATCCGCCGGCAGTGGTTCACCGGATAGGATGCGCAGATTCTTTATCCCGGAGGCCTGTGCTACCGTGACCGTTCCGTCGGTGGATCGGTCGTCCACCATGACAATCGGAAGATCATTTCCCTGGGTCTTCAAGCTTGACAAGGTCGTACTGATGACTTCGGCTTCATTCCGAGCAGGAATGAGCACGGTAATATCACTCAAATCAGCGTCGGGAGAAGCCGCTGGAGAATCCATATATTCACGGGTACCCCAGGGACGCCAGGGAAGAAGGATGATCGTTAGCCAGATGAAAGCCCCAATCGCAGCAAGATAATTCCAGACCATGAGTTAACCTCGGCAAAAAAAGAAGCCCCTTCCCTTCAAGGGGCCAAATTCAAGACCTCCACACTTACGCCCAATCCATCCGAAAAAAATAAAAAGCGGGCAATGACAAGCATTATATTCATAACAGGATTATTGTCAAGATTGTGGCCACCTCCCCCCCCTCCGGAGGCACCCAAGTTACCATTCAGTTGAGTTTTTTAGCTTTGAGGTTGGTTTTGGAGGAGAAACGTTGAAGCGAAGCCGATAAAGGCCAGCGTCGCACAGATGATGAACGCGATGGTATACGAACCGAATGAATCAAATATATAACCGGCGACGATGGGGCCAATCGCAGCCCCGATTGAACCGACCAGCGCTCCTGTGGCGAGGATGACCCCGTGCGACCGGGTGCCAAATAGCTCTGCCACCAGGGGTGAAAAGAGAACTTGCATGCCCCCATAGGCGAAGCCGAATGCCATTGAAAAGAGATAGAAAGACCACTGTGAATGAGACGGTATCAACCAGACGAGCGACAATCCCATTAATGAATAGCTGACCTCTAATGCAATCTTGTTGCTAAAGCGATCGGCGATGTTACCCATGACATTCATTCCCACGATGCATGCGCCACCGATGAGCGATAAGGTTAAGGCAGCACGAGTCGCTGGAATATCTTGTCCTATGGCGTGGATGACAATATGCACAGTGATCGAAACCAGACAAAAGAGAAATGAGAAATAGAGCAAACAGAGCAAGGCGAACTGCCTGGTGCGGATAGCTTGCCGCAGAGTAAGCCCTTCGTTTCTTTGATCAGCCAATCCAATGGTTGGCCTGCACTCTTTTCCATTGAGTGGTTGGTTGGGAAGACTCCTGAGAAATTGAGAAGCGGAAACCATGACAATGAGAGTGATGATTGCCATCACAAGATACGAGTTCCGCCACTGCCATACGGAGATCAGAGTGCTGGCGATAGGTGGCACGATCATTATTCCCAAACCCATGCCCGATAACACGATGGCGTTCATCCTGCCTCGCTTGGTAGTGAACCACTGCGGGACAAGGGAAAGCAAAGGGATATAAGGGCTCATGCCGATGGCCACGAACACACCGAAATAGAGGTACAGTTCCCATGTACGGGTGAGATGTGCCATGAGGAAATAGCCGAGCCCAAGGATGATTCCGCAGAGGGTCATGACCCAGCGGGGTCCAAGCCTTTCGCTCAAGCTCGCTGAGAATATACATAGGATACCGAATATAATCGTGTTCAAGGCCGAAGCGCCGGAAGTCATTGCCCGTGTCCAGCCAAATTCCTTTATGAAGGGCTCGAAAAATACTCCGAAGGCGTTAAAGGTCCCCCATATCATCATCATCATGATGGAAGCAGCGCTGACGATGACATAACCGTAATACAACCGAGGTCTATCGTTATTAATCAAGTCCTGCCTTTCCTCCTTTGGCTCACCACTGCGACAGGCGCTGAATCTGTTTTCTGTGAGCTTGGGCGGCTACGAAGTTCTAAAAGACAAAATGATTAGAACTCGTTTTGAAGTGAGTTGAATATAACGAACACCGGAGTTGAATGTCAAACCGAAAGGACTGCAAAAGATAAGGGAAGATTTCAGACCGCTGATGCAGATAAAGGTTACTAAACGGAACCTTCTATCGTGGTCACATTCTGCCGGCCAACGGCTTCACGAAGGAGGAGATTGGACTCGGTTTCTGGTAACTCCTCTTGATCAAACGAATCTTTTCTCAGTTTGCTTGGGAAAAAATCGTGGGTAGATCTCACAACGAACGTCCGCTCCCCAGGTTCACCCTTAATCATCTCTTTCCATTAGAGATAATCGATCCCACCCCTCGATGGAGCCGGCGGGGCAAGGAATTTGAACGGTCCCGATAATAAGAAGGGGTCGCTTTCATTCCCTAAATCATCCCTGGAAGTAATTCCGATATGGTAAGTTCCAGGTTCTGTTGGAAACTCAGACCACTCATCCCGGATGATCAACTCCGTCTTTCCAATGACCATTTTTGAAAGGACCCCCGGTGTTGTCTCCCACGAAAAGCGCCCAGGTTCAAGAAGGGTTCTGTCTTTGCTTACATACACTCCGTAGCTGCTTGCCTCGGGAACGGATTCCCACCAAATTCTTCGTCGATGAATCAACGGCGCCATTTCCCCTCTCCTCCTTAACTGAAATGTTTCTATGGAACCATTCGCACGATACCCTTCTTCCAATAGAATTGATTTGACCAATGTCGCGGTCTCTTCAGTGGCTATCAAGCCCTGCAAAAACAAACTCTCTTCAGTTTCCTCTAAGTCATAACTTGTAAAGACAATCCCTGCCGATTTCGCCAACTTACTAACGGAAATTTTGCTTTGCCGAGATGAAGCTCCCCCTTTAGGTATCCTATCAGGGATGCTGCTCTTTTCTTGTTTCCTGGACAAGAAACCTCCGCCGTCTCAGACTCCAACTTCTCTGACATTATCTAAGAGCCTCCTGGTCTTATGACCTAGGGACAAGCAATCATGCAATGGCTCTCTGGGGCAAATCTTTCACTGATGGCTATCTTTCCCTACGCTGTTCTCCCTCGGCCGTAACCTGAATAGCAATTTCTCCCCAGTCGGTTGAGGTTGCATGGTCGGGCTAACTGGGAGGAATTGAGTCACGCCAGTAAAATTCACGAGCACCCATTTCCAACCCATTGGCTCTTCAGCAGGCTGCATTTAGGCGGCTTTCGAGGAGGGGTCCTTGAGAAGATGCCTCTGGCTAAAAAAAGCCTTCCGGATCCACACCTTTTCCTTGTAAATACCCTCTAATACAGATTCCTGCTGATCTGTCACTTTGCCGTTTTCATTGAAATACTTTTCTACGGCTTCAACAAATTGCCTTTCCCTCAATGTCAATTCATCCCGCTCTAATAATGATAGGATACGTTTGAATCTTTCCTGATCCATCTTTGTACTCAATTTGCTTGTGCGTTTCTCTTTGAAAATCTGGATTCCAACACTTCATAGACGCTGATCAGTCCTTCCTCCAAGGCGCGATCGATGACGGAGGATACGTTCGGGGCATTCCATTTTCTCATGAGATTGACCTGGGTTCCTTTTACAGTTTTTTCACTGATCGTAAGCTCCTCCGCAATCTCTTGATTCTTGTAACCTTCCGCAATGAGATAGAGTATCGATCGTTCGCGCCGAGTCATCATGGGGGGAAAGACTTTAGATTCCCTTGACGGCATTGAAATCAGCCCTCCTTTCTGATCAAGCTAAACCCGTTAGTAATTCCAGAATGAACTGCCCCTTCACCTTTGAATTCATTGCTTCCTTTTTTTAGGTTTCGACCAGTTCGCAATATCCAGACGTCCGCTGATCTGTGAATATTGATCTATCTTCTGAACCTCCTTTCTGAACCCTAAAAGATCAGAGAGTCCCGAACCGAAAAGAAGCAAAATGAAATCTAGTCCAGATTACCGAACATGAAACCCAAAACACCAAACATAAATAATAATAGCAAGAATACAAGACCAGTTGTTATTGCGCCTCCCATTTTCCCTCCAATTTTCTAAAGAATATTTTATGAACGGGCCCTTCACATAACATCCAACCCTAACGAATGATTTGGCTTTATCGGAATTTAAACAAGCCAATATTTATTAATGTTTCAATCCTTATGCCAATGCTTCACCCTCATTATAAGTAGTTGTAACTATGGAGTTTTCCTCAAACTTCAACGTTCTAATGACAGCTTGGAGCGGAACGGTTTTTCATAAAAGTCCTGAAGTTTTTCTCTTAAAAGAAAAAATATTTCCGGCTTTCTTAACGGTTACTGTTCACCATGTTGTAGGGTGAGGCGAGATTTCAAGACCACCCTTCCACGAACAAGTTCGGGCGGGGCGTTTATCAAAAAAGAGCGTGGGGTAAGCTTAAGAATGGATGGATACGCAACAGATTTCCGTCCTTTACGACATCTTAATCGCGATCGCTCCCGCGGTGACTGCCAGGATCGAAAGATACCGCAAAGGACTGACGTGCTCTTTGAGAAAAACGGCCGCAATCAATGTTCCAAAGATGACCGAGGTTTCGCGCATGGCAGCCACAAGCGCGATCGGTGCTTGCGTCATGGCCCATAGGGCCAATGCGTACGAGCCGAACGTGCACGCCCCCCCGATCAAGCCCTTGCCCCAATTGAACCGCAGATGTTTTGCTGCCTTCCCGCCCTGCTTTGCGAAAGACACCACAAGGAGCGGGATGGCGGTCAAGAAGAACATCCAGCCCGTGTAGCTGACCGGGTGCTGGGATAAGCGAGCTCCCACCCCATCCACGAGCGTGTAGATGACAATCACGCCCGCGTTCGCAAGAGCCAGAGCTGTCGGTGAAAACCTGAGTGATCCTGAACGCCAGGAATCACCCGAGAGAACGATAATGCCTAAAGAAACCAGCAAAACGCCCATCCAGCCACCTGGCGAGGGTGACTCATGCACCAAAACCGCTACGGCGACTGCAGAGAGAGCCGGTGCAGAACCGCGCATGATTGGATAAACAAAACTCAGGTCCGCATTACGGTAAGAAAGGGCGACGAAGGTGAAGTAGGCTACGTGGATTAAGACGGACGCAGTCAAATATGGCCAGCTTTCGACCGCCGGAACTGGCGCAAATGGCAACCAGCACGCTGTCCATACCCCGGCTCCTCCGACAACCAGAACCGTGTTAAGAAATTTATCCGATGCGGCACGGACAAGCGCGTTCCAGACAGCGTGCAGGAGAGCACCGAACAGAACAGCGACCATGATGTCTATAGACAAGGACTTTCCCCCGATATGATTATAGATCTTGAGAATGGTCGAATATGACTTCTTATGCCGACCGGGTATTTTACTTAATGATCAGAGCCTTCACCCTTCATATGGGGCTGACAATCGCTGATGATGTGCTGCCATTTGCACCACATTAAGACTTTCTGGAAGTGCGGATGATAGGATGGAATCTTCAAGCCTGCAGGAATGAGGAACACGAAAACGGTCCGGTTTTGTCCGGGCAGGGCTCTTCTTTCTTCTAAGCAAGGTTCGCCAGTGATTAGAACCGATACCTCACCCCGACGAGCCAGGTGAAAAAGAAATACTCATCCCGAACGTCAAGGTCAGTGAAATTGAAGAGGAAGTTGGTATCCAGCGATATCGATTTCGTCAGCCGATACTCGACCCCAAAGCCGAGGGGAAAGAGGACGCTGAGATCGTTCTCATCTCTCCCTCTGCTCCGATTTAGATCCGCATAGATAAATCCGATACCCGCCTCGATGTGGGGCTTGAGTGCCGGGATCTCGTCGATGTCGAAGGTGTATTTTGCCTGTGCCGTAAGACCCAATTGGAAGAGATCTCCGGTGAATCCCATTTGGAGTAGTGGACCGACTGAGAACCCTTGGGTGAGGTAGTAATCGCCGCTGAATCCAAGGGCAAAGGCTGTGCCGTCAGGCGTATCTGCCTTAAGACCCAGACCACCCCCAAGGATGATTCTTCCAGCTCTTTCGTCTGCGGACTGTACTCGTTGGGCTTCGGCGAATTGCGTGAGCGCAACAAATGCCGCAATAACGACACCAACACAAACTAGCCTTCTCGCTTTCATAAGCAATCCTCCTTATGCAACCCCCCCTCACATCGAAATGAAACCGTGCTTTGTTCCAAGATCAACCAGCATCCCCCCAATCGTGTCTGGATGCCAACTTGACGATGGCCAATAATAAGAACCCACTCTGATGTGAATTAAATATATAAAAAAGGGTGTTGTGTGTCAAGGAAAAAGCACCGCTTCCATGGAGGACTGCTTGCGAAACAGGACTATAGGAATCTGCCTCATTAGGTATCTGGGAGCAGCAACGAGACCGGCCTCTGCCCTCACGAACCGATGCAATCGGACTCTCAACCCATAATTAGGATACATTCTATAATTGAATTGTGATAAACCCTGCCCATCTATTGCCATGATCGTTTTTTCAAACCTTATCCGGACCTGGTAGGGTGAACCTTTACTGCAAAGCCCACTTGAAGATTCTTAGAAAATATACCAAAATGAATTAGTAGAGGTAAGGTATTTAAAGCTATTCTTTAATTAGTGTTTTCGGGAAGGAATGTTATGATACGATTCAAGTTCATCTTTTTGGTCCCTTCTATTTTTTCTTGCTCCAACCATTCTTTTAGCACAAGCTCAGTTCCTTCATGAGAAGGAGAGTATTTATGCGATCGTTAAGGATATGAAGGGAGAAAGTTTGGAAGGATATCTACGATTTTATCCCAACGAGATTACTGTATCCACAAAGGACGACCAGGAGAAATCGATACCGCTGAAAATGATTGAATCCATCAAGGTGGAGAAGATCCAAGGGGGAATCCCAGGAGCCGATCAGCCGGGGGGGAATCGTATTATTCTGTTCGGGTGCAGAATAGCCAGGAAATCTTTACTTTGAAAAAGAAGGTTACCTTTAGCCTGAACACCAGCGCAGGAGTGGTGACCAAGACTCTCGATCCTGAGATGGGTCAGGGTTTCTCTCGCAAAGATTCATCATCTCTCCTCAAGTCTCAAAGTAATCAGCCTTTGATTCGGGGCGAAGGTGTCGCCCTCAGCCTGGAGATCAAGTTTTGACGAAGTAGAGGGAATGATTCGTCAGACCGTATACGACACCGCCTTACTCACAAGTCCAAAGGCTTCATGGAGGAAGGAGCCCGCTTCGCTTTCCAGGTTTGTTTCCCTTGAGAACCCGCAGCCATCTCTTCTGCCGTGCCTTCGATGAGATGGCCCTGCACACGGCCTGTAAACCGCAGGGTTTGCATCTGTCCTTTGAAAAACCGTTCAACAATAAATTGCAGCCGATCTCCTTTTAATTCCAGATTTTTAACAGGGATCTCATCAGGTCCCAATTGGAGCATGCCGGAAACTTTTTGGAACTGTTGGCTAAGCTTCATGACATAGCGTTCTTTTTCCCCTGGGTTACCCCATTCCCAGATCCCCGTCACGTTTGCCGGTATTACCCAGAAGTACACGTTATGTCCTTGGGGTACCGTAATCGTTTGATCGGGTTCCCAGCTTCCCATATTATGGCTATGGGATACGACCCGAGTGCCTGGCTTCAGCTCACGCAGGAGTTTCGGTCGTAACTTCAAATTGACCTCCGGCCAAAGATACAGCATGACCACCGTCGCCTTGCCGATGTCGGTCTGGAACAAATCCTGTTGAAAAAACTGCACTCGATTGGCTACATTGGCCTGACGAGCGTTCACTAAGCTTTCCTTGATTCGCTCAGGATCCAGGTCGACCCCTACCCCGCGGGCGCCTGTTTTTTGAGCAGCGGCGATGACGATTCGGCCGTCCCCGCAACCGAGGTCATAGACAAGATCATCCTTGCCCACTTGGGCAATTTCAAGCATTGTCCTAACAACTTCCTCCGAGCTTGGCTCATAGGGCACATCAAGCCTAATTTTTTCTTGCCCATTCGAAATGACCTGGGAAACCGCCCTCTGGCTGGGCAGTGATATAAACCCTAAAGCAAGGAATAGGCAAGTCAGGATCACGTAGAAATGGTTAAACATTCTATTTTTCATCTTTTCCCCCCTTAACATTTTATGCCTCCACAGAAGGAACATCCTAAGTCAAAACAAATGATTATTTTTCCACCCGTTTTCATTTCCGTCTTGGTAAATTCCTTAAATTTAGACTTCGATGTAATGTACAATTAACGACGAATTTTTGTCAAATGATGGGTGTCATGATAGGTTTTCTAAAGCTTGACAAAACCCGTCTGTGCGATGTAGAAAAAAACGGGTGAGGAAAAGTCAGGGTCGTTCTTACTTTCAAGCAGAGAGGCAACGTGTGATAGAAAAAGGGGCAGGTCCCAAACAGACGATTTCGGTAACGGATGCGATCGCTCTCATTGTGGGCGTTGTCATTGGAATGGGTATCTTTAAGACGCCCTCAATGATTGCGGCCAACACAGGGAGGGAAGATGTCTTCTTTCTCGCATGGCTGGCAGGAGGGGTCATTTCCGTGATCGGCGCGTTGTGCTATGCAGAATTGGCTACGGCATACCCCCATACCGGCGGGGATTATCACTATCTCACGCGCGCGTTCGGCAAAAAGGTAGGCTTCCTTTTTGTATGGTCAAGGATGACCATCATTCAGCCTGGTTCCATCGCGATGCTGGCATTTGTATTCGGCGATTATCTCTCCACATATTTTACCTATGGGCCACTCAGCTCATTCCCTTTATGCGGCTCTTTCCGTTGTCATTCTGACGGCCATGAACTTGCTGGGCGTCCAGAAAGGCAAGTGGACTCAAAATGTGTTGACGGCGATAAAGGTGATCGGTCTGGTCACGGTTGTCTTGGTGGGTATGATGGCCCCCCCTTTTTCCTCACCGATGGTGCCTGTCCATCCAAACCCTGGGACCTCTTTTGGCCTGGCCATGGTTTTTGTTCTGCTGACTTTTGGGGGATGGAATGAAGCTGCTTATATTTCGGCTGAGTTGGTTGACGTGCGGCGAAACATGGTTCGAGCATTACTGTGGGGAGTCGGTATCATCACGGTGATTTACCTTCTCATTAACCTTGCCTACTTGAGGGGGCTCGGGCTCAAAGAAATGGGCCAATCAGAGGTGGTGGCAGCGGATCTCATGCGTCGGATTCTTGGTGAAGGAGGTGCTAAGTTCATCAGCCTCCTCATCATCGTTTCAGTACTGGGGGCGATCAATGCGTCACTCTTCACCGGGGCCCGCACCAATTACACTTTGGGTCAGGATTTCTCCATGTTCGGTTTTCTTGGAAAATGGCAGGAACGTTCAAACACCCCGACGAACGCATTGCTTTTTCTGGGGGCCATCTCCTTGATGTGGGTGTTGCTCGGTGCCCTGGCCCGTAAAGGTTTTGTGGCAATGGTGGAATACACGGCCCCTGTGTTCTGGTGCTTTTTCCTGCTGGCAGGTGTGTCATTCTTTGTGTTGCGCATCAAAGAGCCGGAGATTTCGCGCCCCTTTCGGGTCCCGTTCTATCCCTTCACCCCCTTATTCTTTTGTATAACCTGTGTTTACATGCTCCAATCGAGCGTGGTTTACGTAGGTGCTGGGGCATTTGTGGGTTTAGGAGTATTGGCGGCAGGAGCGCTGCTTTTATTACTGAAACCCGGTCGGCCTAAAGAAGGACCAGGGTGAGTATAGTTAGCCAGCGAGTTTTGGATTTTTTGTCAAATTGTTTGGACGATTTGTGAAGTGGGCGTCACTAAGTCTATTTCTCTGGTCCGCCTGTGAAAGGATTGCGGCCGGATTTCACAACTAAAACCGGCTGTAGAATTCACCTACCCATCCTCAGCTACTCGAAAGCTCAAACAATTGTACATTACGGAATGAAAGCAATTGGTCAGCTGTTGGATAAAATCTTTTATCTTTTATTATCAGAGCTGCTGAAAAAAATTCCTAAAGAGCTCATTTAAGCCCAGCCTTGCCCAAGGCGGAGGAAGAGAATGGCATGGAGAGGAGAGACAGGAACCTGACCGCCATGCCTACGATAAGGAGGAGACAGAGGAAGGCACGGCGATTAAACCGATTTTAGCAAAAGCAAACAAAAGCTCTTGGGAAATAGTTCAATGTGCCTATTTCCCCGGAGCTGGCTTTCATGAAATATTCTCCTTGTTCCCTTCTACAAAGGCATTCAACGTGGAAAGAATACTTCTCACATTCACAAGGTAGGCCTTGGATTGGATGCCATTGCCCCGATGGTATTTGCCAAAATCCTTCCCAAAGAACTTATAGACATGGCAGGTTAAAAAGATGTTGATCGATGGATCCAGAAGTTGGTGGGGCATCAATCCGAAATCCTTGCCCCAGTGCTCCCAATTGATCTGCCCAAGACCGTAGTCGCCGGTCTCCTTATTGATGCAATTCTCCTTGAAATTGCTTTCGGCCATGATGATCGCGATGATTTCAAGGGGGTTCAATCCATTTTTCTGGGAAGCATGGGAGATCAAACCGGCATACCTCAACATTTTAGCTTCGGAAAGCTGATTTTCGGTAATGAACCGGATCATATTCGCCAGATGCAGAACTTCTTTCACGCTGGAGTCGGAGGATCTTGTTACGGAAAGAAACTCCTCCATTCCGGCTGGAAAGCAGGTTCGCAGGCTCTTTTGGGTCAGAGGCGCAATATATTCCAGCACGAAAAAAGCGGTGATGGCCACGAGGAAGACGATTTTGACGGATTCCTGGATGGTGTGGAGTATCATCCTTTTCTTG
>CAVQFR010000048.1:0-18216 GCA_963711845.1 uncultured delta proteobacterium | reverse complement strand
CGGTTTCCAGCGCAGTTTGGGTTTTCTGGCGGCTAAGACCTCATCCAGTCTCCTCGTCTTCACCCTCTGGGGGGCCTGTCGGAGGAGGTCCGGGTTTTCTTTTGCTTCTTCCGCGATGGTGATCATGGTTTGGATGAACCGGTCGAGTCCTTCCTTGCTCTCCGACTCCGTCGGTTCTATCATCAGGGCTCCCTTGACCACCAGCGGGAAGTATATGGTGGGTGGATAGAAGCCATAATCGATCAGCCTTTTGGCAATGTCGAGGGTCGAGACATGATTTCGATCCTGAAGCTTGTCCGTAAAAACACATTCATGCATGCAGGGACGATCAAAGGGAAGATCATAGTATCCCTTCAAGCCTTTCATCAGATAGTTCGCATTGAGCACAGCCATCTCAGTTGCTTTCTTCAATCCTTCTGCTCCCATGGAGAGGATATAGGCATAGGCCCTGACGAGAACTCCAAAGTTCCCATAAAAGGCTCTCATCTTTCCGATGGTCTGAGGGCGATCCTCATTGAGCCGGTAAGTTTCTCCCTGCTTCTCGATGACAGGGATCGGAAGAAATGGGGCAAGCTCCTTTTTGACGGCGATAGGACCTGCTCCAGGTCCTCCGCCTCCGTGAGGCGTCGAAAAAGTCTTATGGAGGTTGATGTGAACCAGATCCACTCCCAGATCTCCCAACTTCACAATTCCCATGAGGGCATTGAGATTGGCTCCGTCACAATAGACGAATCCTCCCTTGCCGTGGACGATCTCAGCAGATCTCCCTAAGATTTTCTTCAAAAAGACCCAGCGTGTTTGGATTGGTGACCATGATAGCTGCAACATCATCTTTCATGTGCTGAGCCACCTGCTCCGGACCGATTATCCCTTTTTCATTGGATTGAATTCCGACCGCCTGAAAGGAGGCCATCGATAAAGAGGAGGGATTGGTCCCATGGGCGGTATCCGGGACTAACACCTTGGTCCGTTTCTCGCCGCGATTTTTCAGGCAGGCCTTGATCATCAGCATTCCAGTGAATTCACCGTGAGCCCCTGCGGCCGGCTGGAGAGAAACGTGATCCATTCCCGTGATCTCTGCGAGAAAACCTTCCAACTCGTACATCAATTTCAGAATCCCCTGGGTCAAGTCTTGGGGAGAATAGGGATGGATATGGGTAAAACATCTTTGCAATCTCTTCATTTACCTTAGGGTTGTATTTCATGGTGCAGGAGCCCAGAGGGTAGAGCCCGCTGTCCACACCATAATTCCACTGAGAGAGTCGGGTGAAGTGGCGGACCACTTCCACCTCGCTCAGCTCCGGGAACCCTTTCAACTCTTCTCTCAGAAGATGAGGAGGGATGAGATTCCTTGGCTCTGCCTCTTCAATATCCCATCTGGGGAGAGAGTATCCTTTTCTTCCTTTTCCTCCCTTCTCAAAAACGAGAGGCTCATCCTGAATCAGGCCAGTATCTCTTATTTTCTCCATCCTTTTTCCTTTAGAACGATGGGTCTTTCTATTTCTCAATAAATCTACACCCCTCCGCACGACCTGTCAATGAAGGACTTTAGCAATAATTTATTGCTCTCCTTTGAAGGATGAGTGTATTATAGAGTTATGGGAAACCAAATCCTCCCGTGGGTCGTCTTCAACATTTTCGTGCTGGGAATGCTCGCTCTTGACCTCGGGGTCTTTCATCGCAAGGCCCATGTCATAAAGATTAAAGAAGCGCTGGTCTGGAGTGCAGTCTGGGTTACTCTGGCTCTCCTCTTTAATTTAGGAATCTATTTCTGGAGAGGCCCTGAGACAGCTCTCGAATTTCTTACAGGTTACCTGATCGAGAAGTCGCTGAGCGTGGACAATATCTTTGTCTTCTTGCTGATCTTCTCCTATTTCGGTGTTCCTTCACTCCACCAACATAAAGTTTTGTTCTGGGGGATTCTCGGTGCATTGATCATGAGAGCGGTCTTTATTGCAACCGGCGTCACCCTGATTGAGAAATTTCACTGGATCATATATGTCTTTGGAGCTTTCTTAATTCTAACGGGCATTAGAATGGCTTTGCAGAAGGATAGAAAAATCAATCCAGAGAGGAACCCAATCCTGAGATTATTCCGTCGATGGGTGCCGGTTACAGAAGACTATGTGGAAGACAGGTTCTTTGCAAAGAGAGCTAAACGATATTTGGCGACTCCCTTATTTATTGTACTGTTAGTGATCGAAACAACCGATGTCATTTTTGCAGTGGACTCAATTCCTGCTATCCTTGCCATCACCCTTGATCCGTTCATTGTTTACACATCGAATGTGTTTGCTATTTTGGGATTGCGGGCACTCTACTTTGCAGTAGCTGGAATTATGGGACTCTTTCATCACCTCCATTATGGGCTTTCGGCTGTGCTTGTTTTCGTGGGGATTAAGATGCTTCTGGCTGATCTCTATAAGATTCCAGTTAGCATTGCTTTGAGTGTAGTTGGCGGCATCTTGCTCATCTCTGTGATGGGCTCCGTCTTTGATAAGAAAAAGTAGAAATTATCTCATCACACCCACGAAGAAATAAAAAAAGAGGATCAGATGATCCTCTTCTTAGTTTGACGGTTGCGATTTTGTTAACGGCCTCTGCCACCGCCACCGTGGCCACCTGAAAAGCCGCCACCTCCTCCGTGGGAGCCCCCAGATCCACCACCATGGGAACCTCCGGAGAAGCTTCTCGAACTGCCCCCGCCACCGCTGCGTCCGAACGAACCGCTATTCCCATGGCAGTTTGCGCAGGAGGAACTACCACCGCCGGAAGATGGAGCGCTGAAAGATCTGCTTGGACCACTGAAGGTTCTTCCGGAATTCTCAGAAAATCCAAAGCTTCGGCTACCTGTTGAAGGTGCGCTGAATGACCTTTCGTTGCCCCTGCCCGGACCGCTGAAACCCCTGGTTTCACCCGCGGACGGCCTCTGAGAACTTCTTTCTATATTGCCTGGCTGGGTCATTGTCCTCCCGGTCATACTCCGGGAGAGAGTTCCGTTTTCACCGCGACCGCTAAAGTTTGAGGTTTTGTTGTCCCGGTGCGTAAAAGCCTGTCCGCGATTACGCTCAAAGATTGACGCCGCACCCCTTCTCGCCTCAGTCGAGTGAAACCCTCTGTTATGGGAAATATTTGCGGTACTAAAGCCTTTTCCAGTTCTTCTGCCTACCGGATCGACTCTCACGACCGTTTTGCTGACAGGATTTATGAAGTGATTGCTGACCACAAACCGATGACGGCCAACGAAGACGACTCTGTGAAAATCATGCAGACAGAAGAAGCCTGAGAAGAAAAATCCACCCGACCAGAACGGATAAGGAACCCAGGCGTACAGGTAGTAATAATCCCACGGCGGAGGATAGTATGTGACAACCGGGGGGCCTTCCTCATAGTAGTAGTTGTTTATTACCGTAGGGTCAGGCTGGGGTTGGTTTTCAGCGTACTGGCCGGAGCTGCCGGGCACAACGGCCAGCCCGAACTCAGTTGTGAGATCTTGAAATGCTTTCAACGCTTCGACTTTTTCCATTGGCAGCTTTTTGGAATCTGCTGCAGTGACCACAGCGTCCTGCAACTCGCCAACAATATCGGGTGTGACAGGGTAATCGGCGATCCATCCATTTCGTGGTGCAATTCCGACAGATGTCAACATATCCTCAGCTTGCGCCTCGCCGCTGGGGGTTCCTAACCCGAGTGCTGTGACCAGCTTAAATGCAAAATCGCCTTCAGGGACAAGTGCTTGTGACACTTGGGGAGCTTCAGTCGAATTCCGCTCCGATTGTGCAAAAGCCGCTAATGGCAGCAGAAGCAATGCTATTAAAATCATTGTTATAAATATCTTTTTCATGCGCGCTCCCTCCTTTCTTCTGTGGAGCCCAAAAAAATCACACTTCTTAGTTAAATATAATAATTGAGGGATTGAAAGGCAATGTCTGGAGTATTAAGAAATGATTTGAGGGAATTTATCCGCCTACGCAGAAGACCACGGGCTCTGCCCGTGGATGAATGCGTAACCCTTGGTTGGATCATTCACGCGCCCCATTAATGCTTCGGCGGATTTCGCCACTGGCGGATAACCCTCCGAAGCCTTGGCGTAGGAGGGTATTTCATGGAGGTACCACGGGCTTTGCCCGTGGGGCTCCATATAACTTATTGAAATAATAGTATTTTGTTTACATCTATCCTCCCGATTTTGAATCACCACCCTCTGTTACCTTAATGATAGGGGAGGTGGGATGATTCCCGGTATCTTTTGAAATCTAAGAATGATCCTTCGATGTGATCTCTCCTTGCGGGGTCAACCGATTGAGGAGAATCTGCTTAAGGCGGGCTGTTTTCTGTTTTTCTTCTATTTTTTCTCCCCACTCGTCCTGGACATAGAACACATCCACGATCCGATTTCCCAGGGTTGAAATCCTGGCAAAATGGATGTCACATCCATGGTTGGTCAATGCCTGCGTAATTTCGTAAAGAATACCCAACCGATCCTCCCCCGTGATCTCGACAATGGTATAAAAATCAGAATCCTGGTTATTTATCTTCACTTCGGCAGAAACCCTGGGGATGATCTTCTGTCTGATTCCATTTGATTCAATTCTTTCAAAAAGGAGATCCTTTAAAGGGACCTCTCCACTCACGATCTTTTTTAGGTCCTTTTTGAATTCCTGAAGACGCCGTTCAATATCTTTTGTTCCATCTTCCACCCAGAAGGTATCCAGAGCCGTACCGTCTTCCCAGGTATGAATTTGGGCCTGGAGGATATTGAGGCGGTTCAAAAACATCGAGCCTGTCATTTTTGAAAAGAGTCCGTAGCGGTCTTTTGTGCACACCGTGACCTTTGCTTGAATCTCCTTTTCAATCTCCCATTCCACAAGGAGAATCTCTTTCTCAACGGACCGGGCCATTTCAATATGACGGGCGATCTCCGCGGAAGAATAACAGAAGAGGTACCGGTCTGGAAGCCGGTCCGCATATTCAGAAATGATTTCAGGAGAGAGCGATTCCCGGAGCTTCTGAAGGATCTCATCCCCCGTCAGAAACGGTTCGGCAACAGCGCCTCTTTCAAAGAAATGGGCGGTCTTCAGAAAAAGCTCCATGAGAAGGGTGTTCTTCCAGGCCGTCCAGGCTTCGGGTCCGACTGCCTTGATATCGGCAAAGGTCAAAAGGTAGAGCATCTTTAATTGATTGAGGTTCTTTACCTTCTGTGCAAAATGCAAGATGACCTGTTCATCCTGAAGGTTTCGGCGAAAGGCCGTCTCGATCATGGAGAGGTGGTGGCCGACCAGGAATACCATCGAATCTTTGTCTTCATTGGCAAGGCCCATTCGGGTTCCAATTCGTTCCACCCATTCTGCGCCGACGAGAGAATGATTTCCCTCCTTTCCTTTTCCGATGTCGTGAAGCAGTGCCGTGAGAAAGAGAATTTCCGGGTTTTCCAATCCCCTGATGAGGGAGGTAAGAAGGGGATACTCCTTTTCATATAAACCTCTTCTCAACTTTTCCAGCTCTTCAACAGCTAAAATAGAATGGCTATCCACAGGATGAACATGGTAGAGGTCGTAATGTACCTTTCCTTCTACCTCTGCGAATTCAGGGATGTACCGGGAGAGAAATCCAAGTTCATGCATCTTCCTTAAAAGGTCCGCAGCCCGTTCTCCTTTTTTTAAGATGGACAAGAATGTTTGATTGACCTCTCCTGAGGTTCTGAAGCGATCATCGATAAAGGGGAGGGACTCCATCACTGCTTCCTCCGTGCGGAAATCCATTTTGACCTGGTAAGTCTGGCAGTGGTGGAAAAGGGTCATTAATCGAGGGGGGTCCCGCTTGAAGGTCACAGGGTCAAGAAGATGGAGTTCTCCATAGGCCATCCCAAAATTCTCATCAATTTTCTTTCGTTGAAGGAAAGAGAGGGTTTTTTTGAAAAGAGAGGGTTCGTAGAGGGCTCGCTCAAGAATGTCATGGACGAAGGTTGAGATCCTCTGAGTGGCAAGATGATACTGCCTCATCATCTCTTCGATCCCTTCCGTGCCATGGGCGAAGCCAAGCGTCGGTGCGATTTTTTCCTGCAATTCAAAGGTCAAATCATCCTGTCTTCTCCCGCTCAGGAGATGGAGCTGGTTCCTCACGGCCCAAAGGAATTGGAGGCTCTTTTCGAGACTTCGAGAGTGATCCGGGAAGAGGATGGAATCCCAGCGATCGGTTTTGTATTTCGCCCGGATGATCCACCTGCCAATCTGAAAGTCCCTCAGCCCTCCTTCCCCTTCTTTGATATTGGGTTCCAGGGCATAATTGGGGTCTTCATATTTCTGATGGCGGAGGTGAAGGTCTTTTGTCAAAGCCCCAGCAAAATCTCGGACCTTCCGGTGAAGAATTTTTCTTGTAAAGAGACCATATAAATTTCTAAAGAATTCATATTCCCCGTCCAGATAACGTCCGTCGATCAACCCGGTTTTGATATGCAAATCCGACTGGGCCATTTTCAAACATTCGTTGATCGACCGTGAGCTGCAGCTCACATCCAATCCCAGATCCCAGAGGGGATAGAGGATTTTTTCAACCAACGGTGGAAGGACCTCTTTCTTCGAAGCGGAGTAAAGGAGCAGAAGATCGATATCGGAGTGGGGAGCCAATTCTGCCCTCCCATATCCTCCTACGGCCATGAGGCAGACCGATGGAGAGGAAACTTGAGATTGTGCATTTTGAAAGGCCTTTCGCACGAGGCTGTCCACCATATCGGAATGTTGACGAAGGAAGTCCCTGGGAGAGGAGTGCGTAGATACGGTCTGGGCCATCAGGTGTTTGGTATTGAT
Source organism: uncultured delta proteobacterium (assembly GCA_963711845.1). Taxonomy (GTDB): domain Bacteria; phylum Desulfobacterota; class BSN033; order BSN033; family UBA1163; genus CAVQFR01. The sequence continues at coordinate 11,410 of CAVQFR010000048.1, read as the reverse complement.
GAGCCCATTCTTGGTAACACCCAGTTCAAATTGCATCTTTTCCCCGTTCTCCAGTTCGAATCCGGATCACTTCTTCAACCGGGGAGATAAAGATTTTTCCATCCCCAATTTTTCCTGTTTTTGCAGCGCGCTCTATGGTTTCGATCGCCTGGGTAACCATTTCTTCGCTGGTAATCAATTCAATCTTCGCTTTCGGGAGGAAATCAATCTTATATTCGGCACCCCGATAAACTTCAGTATGGCCCTTTTGCCTTCCAAAGCCTTTGACCTCGGTGACCGTCATTCCCTGAACACCGATTTTAGTTAATGCATTCTTCACCTCATCCAGTTTAAATGGTTTGATAATGGCCTCAATCTTTTTCATTTTGCCTCCCTGTTAGTTCGGAGTAGGGAACGGTTTGAAACCGTTCCCTACAAGTTTTCAAGACTCATAACTCAAAAACTATATCCACTTTCCCCATGCTGACTGATATCCAAACCGTTGACCTCATGCTCTTCAGTCACCCTTAAGCCCATGGTCCAATCAAGGATTTTTAATATGATCAATGTCACCACAAACGAATAAACCCACGCAGAAACAACGCTCAATGCCTGAATCCCGATCAGAGAAGGATTTCCAAAGAAAAGGCCGTCGTTTCCTGCTGAATTGATAGCCTTGGAAGCAAAAAGCCCAGTGGCTAGTGCACCCCATGTGCCACCCACCCCATGAACACCTACTACATCGAGGGAATCATCATATCCCAGTTTGCTCTTGAGGTTAATCGCATAATAACATACTGCACCAGCAACGAGTCCGATGATGATGGCCGAGACTGGCCCTACAAAACCGGACGCAGGGGTGATTGCCACCAGTCCGGCCACAGCACCCGATGCCACGCCGAGAACAGTCGGATTCCCTCGATAGATCCATTCTGCAATCATCCAGGATAGGGCTGCTGCGGCTGTTGAAATATGCGTCACGACAAAGGCAGAGGTTGCAAGAGAACCCGAGGCCACTGCACTTCCGCCATTGAAGCCGAACCACCCAAACCATAGCAGGGCAGCACCGAGGAGGGTCATGGTGAGGTTATGGGGCGGCATGGGTTCATCACCATAATTTTTTCTCTTACCCACAACGAGAGCAGCGGCCAGTGCAGCGATCCCTGAACTGATGTGTACCACAAGCCCTCCTGCAAAATCAAGGGCGCCAAGATTCCTGATCCAGCCACCGGTACCCCACACCCAGTGAGCAAGAGGGTCATAGACAAATGTCGCCCAAAGGATGAGGAATACGAGATAGGTCTTGAATTTGAATCTCTCAGCAATTGCGCCGGTGATGAGGGCGGGCGTGATCACCGCAAACATCATCTGAAAGATCATAAACGCCTGATGAGGGACGGTGGCCGAATATTCGGGGAAGGGGTCGAGTCCCACTCCATTCAATCCAACCCATTTAAGACTTCCGATCACGTGGCCGATATCAGGGCCAAAGGCAAGACTATATCCGTAGAGAACCCACTGAATAGTAATCACACCCAGAGCAATAAAGCTTTGCATGATTGTCCCGAGGACATTTTTGCTTCGAACCATGCCACCATAGAAGAGGGCGAGTCCAGGGGTCATCAGCATGACCAAAGCCGAAGAAATCAAAATCCAAGAAGTGTCTCCCGAATCCACCTTGGGTGGGGTGGGTGTTTCAGCAAGCGCCGCGCCAACGATCAATAAGCTCATAAATAACAATAGGAACAAGAATTTTTTCATTTCATTCCTCCCTTCAGGGGTTTTTTGAAAAAGCTCCTTAAGAATTTCAATCCCATTTCTTTATAAGGTTCGAACTTTAATTCAGTATCAGCAAGAATTTTTAGCTTTGATAAAAGCGGGGGTTGTCGTCCCTCAAATTCCTCTTCATAGGTCTCCATCCATTCACGAATCATCTCCTGGGTTACTTCGAGGTGAAACTGAAGGCCATAAGCGTTATCTCCATATCGAAAAGCCTGATAAGGAACAAGGGATGAGGTGGCGATCAATATCGCACTATGGGGAATTTCAAAGGTGTCTCCGTGCCATTGAAATACCGAGAATGTTTTTGGTAGTCGGGAGAAGAAAGGATCAATGGAGCCTATTCTTGTCAATGAAACGTCATACCATCCGATTTCTTTCACAGGGGCTTTGAAGACCTTTGCGCCCAAGGCCTTGGCTATCAGTTGTGCCCCAAGGCATATTCCTAAGAGAGATTTTCCTCTCTGAATCGCCTCCTTAATAAAGAGGTCTTCTTCTTTGAGAAAAGGATAGCGATCTTCCTCATAGACATTCATCGGTCCTCCCAAAAAGACGATGTGGGTGAGGTTATCAAGTTTTGGGAGGTGGAGGCCGGATTCAAGACTGAGAACCTGATAGGGAATTTTTTCTTGTCTCAAACAAGCCTCAATCAGCCCTGGCCCTTCAATATCAACATGCTTCGCGATTAAAACGTTCATAACAAAATAATAGCAATCCATATGCCAGTTGAGGGGAGATAAGAGATTAATGGAGTTTTGCCAAAATTATTGAATAGTTGGTGGGAGTGACCCCCAGAATACTTGCATCCTGGAGGTCACTTTCTAGAGAATTCCTTGTCTGATTTTGTGCAGCCTGTTATAAAACAGCCAATATTTTTAACAGGCTTGGTATCATAGGTCATGAATGAAAGAGGGATGCAGAGCATCCCTCTTTCAAATTGCATCCTTGCCGCGTTCCCCTGTCCGGATTCTGATAATCTCTTCCACCTGGAACAAAAAGATCTTACCATCCCCGATCTTTCCTGTTTTGGCAGCCCTCTCTATGGTTTCGATCACCGGGGTAACCAATTCATCAGTAATAATGATTTCAATCTTGGACTTGGGCAAGAAATCAATCGCATATTCGGTTCCACGATAGGACTCGGTATGACCTTTCTGTCTTCCGAATCCTTTCACCTCGGTCACCGTCATTCCCTGAACGCCGATCTTGGTCAATGCATTCTTCACTTCATCCAGTTTAAATGGCTTAATAATGGCTTCAATCTTTTTCATCTTGTCTCCTTTTTAATGCCCGATAGAGATATCTCAACCATGTTTGATTGCCCTTCGGTCCATTTCCGGTTACATCTCTAATAAAGGGATATTTCAATTCTTCCGTTGTTTTTGTATTGTCCAATTACCATGTATACATCACACCGAGGGCAATGGTATCCTGACTCTTCTTACTGAATGTCGTGTGTTTTGAATCAAAACCGTCCTTGTTAGACCAATCGTGCCTGTACTCGGGCCTTACAAGGAGGTTCTTCACTATCCTGAATTCAGGCGTAATCGTTATCTCCGTCAGGTTCTGCGGAATCCCTGTCCTCACTCCGTTCCTGTCGCCGAAGTATTCTGCCCTGATTGAGGCGCTGAAGAAGTCGGTAAAGTCATACTTCACATAGCCCGCAACTCCGTACCACCTGGAATTCCTGCCGCCGTTCAGCGGGTCCTTCTCTTCATTTGCATAATCGGCATTGACCATGAACGTCAGATTCTTTGTTGCCTTGAATGCTGCAAGCCAGTCAAAAAGGAATCTGTAATGTGAACTATTGTCCGATTGTTCGGGTCCGTACATGAAGCCGAAGTTTAGCGTGAGGGGGTCAACAGGCGTTACCGCGAACCTTGCTCCAAATGTCTTGCCTTTGTTATTATCATTGGTGACATCCCATCCGTTGACAAGGTAGAGGTTGGCCGTCAAAGCCTTCGAGAATGTATATTCTGTCATAAAGCCAGTGTGGGTAAAGGGTATGGCATAGTTAAAGAGGAATGAGCGTGAATAATTGAAATTGTCCCTTGCCTCGATCACCTCAGCGCCGTGGTAGGTGGCAAATTTTCCGAATCGAACCCCGAGGCCGCTTCCAAGCGGTGCTCGATAATCAATATACGCCTCGGTAAGATCCACCACGTCAGTAGGGTCCCCGAGACCTGCCGAATGAATGTACTTTGCCGTCTCGCCGAATGAGACTTTCAGCTTATATCCGAGTCCTCCCACCGGTGCCTCCTTCGCAAACTGTATCTGGGCAAGATCGATGAGAAACGAATTTGCCTTCTGGTCGAAAATTCTCTGTTCATTTCTTCCCGAGTCAGGGTTTCTGAAGTTAAAGGTATACCCGCCCTGCAGATAGATGCTCAGGCCGAGGTAATCCTTGATTCCGTTGACTACATTCTTTATATCTTCCGGATTCAAGGTAGGTTTCGCCTCCGCTTTTACCTCAGCTTTTGCTTCAGGGGTCGCCTCCGGCTTTGCTTCTTCAGCGCCCGCGTTAATTAGGAATGTAAACATCATTAAAACCGACAGAATCAAGCGTAATAATTTCTTCTTCATTTTTTTCTCCTTCTTTTGTTGATTTCAGCGCGTTCCTTTCGTTCTTCTCTCTAAGAAAAGAGAGGATTCTCCTTAGCGGACAACCAGTACTATTGTGTCTCCTACCTCGATATGGGTGTTTCTGAGGCTTTGTCGAGTTGAATTCCACTGTAGCCCAATAACCCCATCTCCGGAATGTCGAGGCCCTCTATTTCCGTTTCTACATCAACCCGGTTGCCTACTATGAGATCGATCAGCTTGAAAACAATCAGCGATATCAGACCTACATATACAAAGTTGGCTGCAACTCCGATACACTGGGCAAGAAATTGAGATGGATCGCCGTAAAAGAGGCCTTTGACTGTCCCGGACACATTATTCCAACCGTCGCCATAAGAACCGTCTGCAAAGAGCCCCAGGGCAAGGCAGCCCCAAGCACCGTTAAATCCATGCACGGCAATGGCTCCCACAGGATCATCCACTTTCAGTTTTCTTTCAACAAAGAGAGCTGCCTCGACGACGAGCACGCCTGCGATTAAACCGATGATGCAGGCACTGATAGAGTTGACAAAGGCACAGGGGGCAGTGATCGCCACCAATCCGGCAAGCATTCCATTGCACATCATACTGGGATCGGGTTTCTTAAATCGCAGGATCCACATCCAGAGGGTGGCTGCCACAGCTCCTGCGGCAGAGGCCAGCATCGTATTCGTAGCAATGACGCCTATCCGTAGATCCGTGCCCGATAGCGTTGAGCCGGCGTTGAATCCAAACCATCCGAAAGCCAGGATGAAAGTTCCAATGACGGCCATGGGGATGTTGTGTCCGGGGATAGGGTTAGGACTTCCGTCGCGGTTGAACTTTCCATCCCGGGGACCAATCAACCAGGCGCCTATTATGGAAATGACTCCTCCTGTCATATGCACTACCGAGGAACCGGCAAAGTCGACGTGACCGTGGCCAAGGCTGAAGTTCTTCCCCAGCGTGGACAGCCATCCTCCTCCCCACACCCAGTTGCCATAGATGGGATAGATGACGGTACCAACAAACCAGCCGTAAATGAAGAAAGAGAGGTATTTCCAACGCTCTGCCAGGGCACCGGTTGGAATGGTTGCGGTGGTATCCATAAATACCATCTGAAAGAGAAAGAGGGCGAAGACCGCGACGTCATAGGAAGATCCCGAGAGAAAGAAACCCTTGCCTCCGAAAAGGCCGAAGTCTTTTCCAAACAGGGTAAGGGTTATTTCATGGTCGAGGCCGGTATACCCGCCCAAGGTTGCAATTGGGCCTAGTCCTCCGAACATGAAGGCAAACCCGCAGATATAAAATCCAAGCATGCCAAGGGGGTAGATCATGAGGTTCATGGCCATCGTATGGACCGCATTCTTGGCGCGGGTAAACCCCGTTTCTACCATGGCGAACCCAGGTTGCATAAACATGACGAGAAACCCGGCAATCAGCGTCCATACGATATTGATTGCCACCCGGTTGTGACCCACAGCATTGGCCAATTCGGCCAGGGTGGGTTCACCTGCTTTTGCAGCGGGTACGTCTGAAACGTTCCCCGTAGTTGTGCCGGACGGGTCCGGCTTGGCTGGGGAGGGGGTCGAAGAAGTTGCCGCAGCTGGAGCAGGGGCCGTTTCCTCAGCGTGTCCAATGCCGAGCACGAGGAAACCGGCTAATATAGCTCCTAAAATGATGATGCTTACAAATCGCTTTACCATAAGTGTTTACCTCCTTGAAGGGTTTGGTCTTCCGCATGAAAAACTGATTCATCGTTACTTCTGCTGCCAAAAGAAGAAGCCTGTGTATAGAGAGCTGGGTTTATCATTCATTCCAGTCAATATCCTCATTTCTCACAACCACGCCATAAGCTCCTTCCTTGTGAATGAGGAAGATTAAATTGTCTTCCGTTCTGTTAAATATCCATTCGCGTTCCTTTAACTGCCTATACAAACCTTCTTTCAGCTTTAGAACCTTGCCCGAAGAAACAGAACTTAATCTTGATCTTGCGACGCTATGGATAGGATGCATTTCGTTCCTCCGTCCCCTTTGAATGGCCTTTCTTGATTTTTATCTTAATCAAGAATGATGCCAAAGAAATTTTCTCGGCAACGAACGAAATCTAAGGTTTCAGAATCAGACTATTTTTTGATTGCGGCGATAGGGTGAGATTGGGAAAGAGATGGAATGAGAGAAGAAATTAAAAACAACAATTTTGTTGGAAAAAAGAAGGAAACCCACAATATTGTAGGACTAGGGGCAATAAGCCTTTGGATTAATTTGAAGCTTTTTCACACTGTAAGAGATTACCCTCTCTGTGGTCTTGAGAAGCCTGGCCGCCTTGGCCATATTGCCTCCTGAGTTTTTCAGGGCATCGATGATCAACTCTTTCTCATAGTTTTGAATTGCTCCTTCAAAGGAGAGGGACGGAACGGTACCGGATTGTTCTCCGGTTTGAAGGGTGGGAGGGAGATGATGGCTGTGAATCACCTGATCCGTGCAGAAAAGGACAGCTCTCTCCATACAATTCTCGAGTTCTCTCACATTGCCCGGCCAATGGTATTGCATGAGCATGTCGATGGCTGGTGTGGAAATTCTTCGGACCTTCTTTTTGTGTTTTTGGTTGAATTTTTCAACAAAATAGTCAGCCAGCAGGAGGATATCCGTCTTCCTCTCCCGAAGGGGAGGGATGAAAATGGGAAATACGTTCAAACGATAATATAGATCCTCTCTGAAAGTGCCTTCCTCAATCGATCTTTCCAGATCTTTACTGGTGGCGGCGATGATGCGTACATCCACTCGAAGCGTTCGGGTTCCTCCAATTCTCTCAAATTCCCTCTCTTGAAGAATCCTCAGAAGCTTTGCCTGGGCCGTCAGATTCAGTGTTCCAATTTCGTCGAGAAAAAGAGTTCCACCATCGGCCCTTTCAAACCTCCCCATCCGCTGCTCAATCGCTCCGGTAAAAGCTCCCTTCTCGTGTCCGAACAGTTCGCTCTCGATCAGTGTGTCGGGAAGGGCGGCGCAGTTCAATTTCAGGAGAGGCTTCGAGGATCGAGAACTATTAAAATGGATGGCATTGGCCACCAACTCTTTTCCGGTGCCACTTTCCCCACGGACGAGAACGGTCACATCCGTGTCCGCAACCCTTTCAATCATTTGAAAGACTTCCGTCATCTTGTTGCTTGTCCCGACAATATTGTAGAGACTGTATCTCTCCTTTAATTTTTCCTTAAGGGTGATGTTTTCGCTTAAGAGCTGGGTCTTCTCATCCTGGGCCATCTGCTGAATCTTGAGACCTTGAGCGATCATAGAAGCAACGATCGAGAGAAGACGGACATCTTCTTCAAAAGCGATCTCTTCGCTGAAGAGGCGATCAGCACTCAATGCGCCCAGAACATTGTGACCATTTTTGATGGGCACACAGATAAAAGAGATATTACTCTTCGTCAAATTTTCTCTCGATTGAGTCCGGTTGAGAAAGAGCGGTTCCTTTTCGATTTGGGGAACGAACATAGGTTCACCCGTTTCTACGACCTTTCCCGTGATCCCTTCACCGACTAAATATTTTCCTCTTCCGATTTCCTCCTCAGTCATTCCGTGAGCGGCTCGGATCTCCAACTCTCCAGTCTTTGGATTGAGTAGGGTAATGGTCCCCCGATTCATTCCCAGACGAAAATGGAAGGTATTGAGAATATCTGAAAAAGCTTCCTGGGAGTCAAAGCCTGATCCGATGAGCTGGCTAATTTCATAGAGGACGGTAAGCTCTTTGAGTTTTCTTTCCAGAGAGATGACAAGCTTATCCGGAGCGGGCCCTTGGGTTTTCCTGATGGCCGCCTCACGACGGGGGATTAAGGAAACAGTTCCGTTCAATGGATAGTAACCTCCAATTCGGAGACTAATACGATTCTTATGAGCAATCCTTATGCCAGTTGGTTCGATTTCAATACTTAAGGGGGATTCCTTAAGATTACTGAGTACTTTGATGGGATGCCTATGAGATCGGTTTATTTTCAATATAGGATTTAGAAGAAATATTTTGTCTGAATTTAGGCAGGGTGTTAGAAAACAACCAAAGAAAACGGTCAATGGGAAGGACACCGGACCCCAGACCTTAGGCACCAGACTTTTCTATATTCCTAGTTAATACTGACGCGACAATTCTTTTTTCTTTGCCTCTGATTTCCCCGTCTTTTCCCCCAACGAGGGAGAGGGAAAAGGTGAGAACGTAGATGACTTAGAAAAGGACCTCAATTGGCATTTTGACAGTGCGGCAAAGGCTTGCAGGTTATATAATAAAGGAAATAGCGAACAAGGGAGGGTGTTTATGAAAAAGGGTAGTCTATCAGATTGTGCAAATTGTGGTCTGACTCCACAAGAAAAGATCTGCATGAATCCCAAGGGAAAAGGAGCGAAGGGATGCCCCACTCTGACGGAAAAGAACCTTGCCGGCCGGGCGCAGAAGGAGTATCGACTGGCTAATGTCAGGGAATTTGCACGCCAGGCGTCTATCCAAGAAGGGGAGTGCTACGCTGAAAGGGATAAGAGACCCTATGTGATGCACACAACCAAACCGAGAATCCAGGAAATAGGTGAGTTTGCGCGGAAGATGGGGTACAACCGTCTGGGACTGGTGTTTTGTGTAGGGTTATCCAAGGAGGCGATGATTGTTAACCAAATCTTAAAAAGCCAGGGTTTCGAAACCGTATCGGTTGCGTGTAAGGTCGGCTCTGTCCCAAAGGAAGAGATTGGTGTGAAGGAGAGCGAGAAAATCTTCATCGGGGAGTACGAGTCTATGTGTAATCCCATTCTCCAGGCAGCGATCGTCAATGATGCCAAGACGGATTTCAATATTTTATTGGGACTCTGTGTGGGACACGACTCTCTCTTTTTCAAGTATTCCGAAGCGCCGACAACCGTCCTGGCGGTCAAGGACAGAGTGACCGGCCACAACCCCTTAGGCCCTATCTACCTATTGGGCAACTACTATTCCTGGCTCAAAAAGCCATAGTCTATCCCTCTTGTAGATGAATCTCTTTTTTTCCCCTGTTCTTAGGAAACAAATCGAGGCAGTGGTATTTATGGGATATTCTTATTATAATAGCCGGAGGGGTCAATGGCTGTTATGAAATCTATTCTGATTATCGAAGATGAAAAGGATATTGTGGATTTGATTGAGTATCATTTGAAGCAATCCGGTTTTTCTGTTATTTCGGCATTGGATGGTTCCACGGGATTGGAAAGGGCAAGAAGGAAAAGACCGAATCTTATTATTTTGGATCTCATGCTTCCGGGAATGGATGGGAAAGATATCTGCCGTTCACTCAAATCAAATCCACAGACTCAATCGATCCCTATCCTGATGCTTACGGCAAAGGCAGAGGAAACAGACCGGTTAATTGGATTTGAATTGGGAGCGGATGATTATGTTACAAAACCCTTCAGCCCGAAGGAGCTGGTTCTGAGGGTGAAGGCGATCCTTCGCCGGAAAGAAATTGATCAGGAGGGGGAGAAGATTATTCGGATTGGGGACCTCTTGATTGATATCGATCGGCACCAAGTCTCGATCAAAAAGAGTCCTGTCCGTCTGACCTCTACAGAGTTTAAGTTGCTCGTGGAACTCGCTTCTAAAAGGGGTAGAGTTCTAACCCGTGAGCATCTTCTGGACAGAGTTTGGGGCTATACTTATGAAGGGTATGCAAGAACTGTGGATACACATGTCCGCCGATTGAGAGAAAAAATGGGGACCTTAGGTGACTCCATTGAGACGATCCGTGGAGTAGGTTACCGGTTCAGAGAGGAGAGCGAATGAGCCTGCGTCTCCGATGGAAATGGACGTTTTTTTTTATATTTATTCTTCTTGTCTTTTTCCTCATTCAAGTGTATTTACTTTACTTTATTAAGAAATCTTTCCTCTTTTCCTCCCTTTTTGGTCTCATCCTGATCCTCCCCCTGACCTACTTCCTTGCGAGATCTCTCACTCATCCCATTTTGGAAGTTGCCCAGAAAGCGATCCAATTAGTTTCAAGCACTTTTGGCAAGGAAGTCCAAGTCAGTTCAAGCGATGAACTGGGAAGTCTTTCAAAGGCGATCGGTGGGATGAATGTCCAATTTCGGACCCAAATTGAAGAGATTTCTAAAGAAAAAGACTATCTTCAAACCATTCTTAAAGGTATGGTGGAGGGCGTTCTGGTCGTGGATGGGAGAGGTCGTATCTTAATGGTGAACGATGCCTTGCGAAGGTTATTGTCCCTTTCTAAGGATGTATCAGACAAGATGCCGCTGGAAATCATTCGGAATGCAGAACTGGAAGGAGCCATTCGAAAAGCCATCCAGGACGGTGAAAACATAGCTCTCGAATTAGATCTCGATAAATCCGGAGAGAAAACGATTGAAGTCAATGTGGTGAGTATCCTTCCTTCCAACAAAAGGATGGATGAAGACAGTGAAGGGATTAGAGGCGCCATCGCGGTTTTTCACGATATCACTCGATTGAAACAGTTAGAAAAAATCCGGCAGGATTTCGTGGCCAATGTTTCCCACGAATTGCGAACTCCCTTGACGACCATCAAGGGATATGCTGAAACGCTCCTGGAAGGAGCCTTGAAGGAAGATCAGGCCTTTCAGTTTGTCCAGGTGATTAAGAGACATACGGACCGCCTCACAAAAATTGTGGAGGATCTGTTGATGCTTTCAAGGATAGAAACGAAAGAATTCCTTCTGAAAATGGAGGTCATCTCAGTCCGAGACTTTGTCGATGATATCGTCGACTTTGTAAAAGATCCCGCAGAAAAGAAAAAGATATCCCTCTCTCGAAATGAAATCCCTTCATCTCTGGCCGTTCAGGCTGACCGTAACTATTTGGAACAGATCTTGATCAATCTTCTAGATAATGCCATCAAGTATACTCCTGAGGGAGGAAAGGTGATCGTCTCAGCGATTGAAAAGGACTCAAAGGAAATTCAATTTTCAGTCGAGGACAATGGTATCGGAATTCCCAAAGAAGACCTCTCCAGAATATTTGAACGTTTCTACAGGGTTGACAAAGGAAGGTCCAAGGAGTTGGGAGGAACCGGTCTCGGCCTCTCCA
>CAVQFR010000047.1:0-17830 GCA_963711845.1 uncultured delta proteobacterium | reverse complement strand
CAAGGAATGCCGAGGCTGCCGAAGTTTAGCTTTTGCTTTGACGGGTGATTGTCTTGGAGAAGACCCCCATTGCTGGTACCATGATGTATAGTATGGTCTTCTTAAAAAGTGAAGGCTTGACTGAGTGGACATCGTTAGGTTAGCTCCCAACCGGCGACGTCACCTACGAATGTTCAATATAGAATAGAAATTGGCTTCGACGTTTACGATTTGAAATGGTTTACTGAGGAACAAAAATGTAAAATTAATGCCGCAGGAAGAAGTTAATATAGGTCTAAGCCCTATTTTAATACCCTAATCTCCCTTGGCTCGTTTTCGTTCACCCTCTGCGTGATTGGATTAATCAGAACCTCGTAATCGTCTTTTGCCTTCCCAATAGAGACAAAACCATCTCTGACATCCTTCGGAACTTTCTCAACTGCCTTTTCGACACCTCTCCGTTTCCTCCTCCCCCGCCAGCCATCTCATGGGGAGACCATAGTTTAAAAAACATTGTTTAAGTCCTTCATTTATGCTAACATCTCAATCTAAATTCCAAGGAGGTGTGCGTTTTATGGACATTCGGAAGATATTGAAAAAAATTCAAAAAACCGGAACCCCCAAAGTCGACAAAGTCGCTGTTGCCTACTCCGGAGGTTTGGATTCTTCTCTCGCCATCGAATTGCTCAGAAGAAAGTATAAGGCGAAAAAGATACTTCCCATCACGATTGATGTCGGCCAGGGAGAAGAAGAAGTGTTAGAGGGCAGAAGGAAGGCAAGAGCGCTGAAAATCAAGCCTCTCTTTTTTGATCTCCGAAAAGAGTTTACGGAGGTCTGGATCGCACGGGCCATTCAAGCCAATTCCGACTATCTGGGTTACCCTGTTTCTACCTCCATGACGAGACAGGTTGTGGCGAGGAAGGTTGCAGAGGTTGCTCTGGCGAAAGGATGTGATGCTATTCTCGAGGGATCGAGCGGAAAAGGAAATGATCAATATCGCATGCACAATGTCTTCAAAATGTTTGCGCCAAATTTGAAGATACTCGTCCCGGTGCGGGATTTCGATTTGACCCGATTGGAAGAAGAGGAACTGTGCAAGGAATGGGGTGTTCCGGTAACAGAGATCATTACCGGGGGCGATGACAAGACGATGTGGTGCCGATCGATCGCCAGTGGTGCCATCGACTTGAATCAGCCCCTTCCGGATAATATCTGGATGTGGTATCAGCCCCCCGAGAAAGCTCCTGATCGACCTGCCTTATTCACTTTGGAGTTTGAGAACGGAATCCCGGTCAAATTGAATGGAAAAAGAAGACCCCTGGGGGAGATGATCCCCGAGCTGAACACCATCGGAGGAACCCACTCCATCGGAAGGATCGATATGTTTGAGGACGGGATCATGGATCTTAAGAGCAGGGAGATCTATGAGGCGCCTGCAGCAACGATCATTCTCAAACTCCACAGAGACCTGGAGCAGTTCTGCCTGACCAAAGACGAGATTCAATTTAAGAAAGGGATCGATCAGAAGTGGGCCTACTTGATTTACCACGGGATGGCCTACCATCCTTTGAGATATGATCTTGATGCCTTTATCGAGACATCTCAGAAAGTGGTCAACGGGAAATACAAAGTCAGACTCTACAAAGGAAATATCGAGATCGTCCAGCGGGAATCGAAGACGAGTCTCTTCTCACCGGAGATCCGTTCCATTAAAACCACCGGTTTTGACCAGAGACGCTGCGCGGATGCCGCTTTTATCCGGGGGCTTCCCTTTGAGATTTTAGCCAAGAGAAAAAAGAAGTAGGGGATGATTCGATGAAGGTCGAAAAGCTATGGGGCGGACGGTTTGAGGAACTGCCTTCCAAGGAGATGGTCGAATTCCTTTCGGGGAGGGATGTCAGGGGGATTCCTCCGTGCGATGAACGGCTGATCCCTTATGATCTTTGGGGAGATCGGGCCCATGTTCTCATGCTCTGCCGTCAGGGCATCCTCTCGAAACAGGATGGAAAGAAAATCCTCAAGGGATTAAAGGAAATAGAAACGCTTCATCAAAAAGGAAGGTTTGGATTGGATGCGTCGAAAGAAGATGTCCATTCCAACATTGAGAGCTATCTCATTGAACGAGTGGGAATCGAATCTGGAGGAAAAGTCCATACGGGTCGGAGTCGGAATGACCAGATTGTCCTCGACATGCGTCTTTATCTTCGGGACCAGGCTTTAGAGTATGTTGAAGGATTAATCTTTCTCATCATGGCACTTCTCAAAAAGGCTGAAGAACATCATTCAACGGTCATGCCTGGCTATACCCACCACCAGCATGCCGTGCCCACCACCTTCGGTCACCTCCTCCTTTCCTTCGCCGAAGCCCTCGAGCGGGATGCCCGGAGATTTACGCACTGGTTTGATCTTTTTAATAAGAATCCTTTGGGCGCGGCAGCCGGGTATGGCACTTCTTTCAATCTGGATCGGCAACTGACCTCAAAGCTCCTGGGGTTTGATGGGCCCACGGAAAATGTGACCGATCCCATCACCCAGCGATGGGAACCTGAGGCAGAACTGGCCTACGATGCGGCCATGATGATGGATCATCTCTCTACCATGGCCCAGACTCTGATCCTTTTATCCACGCGTGAATTCAATATGGTGCGATTGAATGATCGACATTGCACAGGCAGTTCGATCATGCCCCAGAAACGAAACCCCTGTTCCTTAGAAGTGATCAAGGCAAAGACATCCTTTGTCCATGGAATGGTCGTCAGCCTTCTTTCTGTCGGCAAGGCTCTCTTTATGGGGTATAACCGGGATACCCAATGGACGAAGTATTGGATCATGGACTTGGTGGACGAATCGAAACCTGCCCTATCGGTCATGGCCGATGTCCTTCGGCTCCTCCAAGTCAATAAGACTCAGATGTCTAGGCAAGCTCAGGAGGAATTTCTGGGAGCTACCGCCTTGATGGAGGGGTTGGTCCGTCACGGATCTCTTCCCATGCGGAAGGCAAAGATGGTGATGGAGAAAGCAGTGAAATATTCAGAGAAAGAAGGGAGAGGAAAGGTTTCCTATCAGAGTTTAGAGAAGGCCCTCACTGAGATGAAGCTTAATATTTTGATGACAGAGAAAGATGTGGAGAAAATACAGAGACCGGAGAAAATATTGGCTCAGGCTGCTATCCATTGGGACACCTTCAGAGAAAAGGGTAAAAGAAAATATCGCATCGCTTGAGAAGAGGGTTCAGGTCAGGAGGAATTGGCTCATCCATAAGCGGAAGGGGATCGAAAAAGCAAAGGCATTGATTTTCAAAATGGAGAAAGAGTTATCTTCCCGCACATAAACCTCTTTAAATGGAATACCCCTCGTCCTTCGCCTCTCCCCAGTGTGGAGGGGGATGGTGTGAAGGGGAAATTTCTGGCGTTTAATATTCAAGTGACCGAAAAGGATTCAGTGAAATACACCAAGGTGACGAGTAAAGAACTGGAGTTCATCCAGTCCGTGGTGGGGCCGGAAAGGATGTCCACGGGGGAATCCGTCCTCGAGCTCCACAGTAAAGATGAATCTTTTCATCAGAGGCGAAAGCCTGACGTTGTGGTTTGGCCGCTCCGTACAGAGGAGATCAGCCAGATTCTCAAAATGGCTAATGAGAAACGGATTCCCGTTACTCCATGGGGGGCCGGGACGAGTTTAGAGGGCAATCCCATCCCTGTTGAAGGAGGGATCGTTTTAGATCTTCAGCAGATGAATCATGTCTTGGAGCTAAGAACAGAAGACCTTCAAGTTCGTGTGGAAGCAGGGGTCATCTATAAAGAGTTGAATCAATACCTTTCCCGCTTTGGCCTTTTCTTTCCACCAGACCCCGGAGCCGCGGCGACCCTTGGGGGAATGGTGGGTAATAATGCCAGCGGGGTCAGGACGGTTAAGTATGGGGCCACGAAAGATTATGTCCTTAGCATGGTGATCATCTTGCCTTCTGGAGAAGTCATCCGGGTTGGAACGAATGCGATCAAGAGTTCATCAGGCTACGATCTTTGCCGTCTCTTTGTTGGATCAGAAGGGACCCTGGGGATGGTCGCAGAGGTCACTCTTCGCCTGATCGGTCTCCCGGCAGAGTTCATGGCTGCTGTGGCGCAATTCGATCTCATTCGTGAAGCCACCGATACAGTCATTCAGATTATGCGATCGGGTCTGTCTCCGGCTGCTCTGGAATTCCTGGATGCCCCGACGGTTCGAGTCGTTAACCAGTTTAAGAAGCTCTCCCTGGAAGAAAGACCCACTCTTTTCATCGAGTTTCACGGCGCAAGCGCTACGGGTTTGAAAGAAGAGCTGGAGATCGTGAAGGAGATTTGTGGTGAACACCGATCCCTTCAGTTCGATTCAGGAATTGGGAGGGAGGAACGAAACCGCCTCTGGGAGGCGCGGTATGGAGTCCGCGAATCCATCAAGGTAAACAACCTTGGTTTTCATCCTCTGGTGATCGATACCGCTGTACCCATCTCAAAATATTCGGATATGGTGGAATGGGGTCAGAAGATTATTGAGAGGAAAGGATTAAAAGGATATGCCTTTGGCCATGCGGGAAGCGGCAACCTCCATATGGAGATCATGGGAATTCCTGAAGAAGAGGCACAATGGCAGAAGGTTCGAGAGGCAGAGGAGGAAATTGTCGATTTCGCACTGGGATGCGGTGGAACAGCGACCGGAGAGCATGGCATTGGGATTGGAAAGAGAAAGTTTATGAAGAAAGAGCATGGGGAAAGCCTCCTCTTGATGAAACAGATCAAAACGCTCTTGGATCCCAATGGGATCATGAATCCCGGAAAGATTTTTGATAATTCCTAAATCTCTCAATGAACCATCCGCGATGCGCCATGCGGTTTATTATTTCTAAATAAAATAAAGGAGGAGGGGCACATGGGCAAGTTCGAAGGGATCATCAAATCTGAAATTGTACGTTTGGCAAAGAGGGAAGTGCGAAAAATTTCTGTTCCCTTGGGTCGGGATGTCTGGTCCTTGAAGAGCGCGGTTTCGCAGCTTCGCAAAGCCGTTTTGACGCTTCAGCGGATTACGGCCCATCAGCAGAAAGAGTTGGAAAAAGGAGAGATGCCATTGCAGGCGGCCCCGGAAGAGGTGAAGGTGTCGAGATTTTCTCCCCGCCTGATTCGTAGCCTTCGCGGGCATCTGGGCATCACCCAGAAAGAGCTCGCCATTCTGACAGGTGTTACCGTCGGGGCAGTGCATCTGTGGGAAAGCGGACAGTTCAAGCCAAGCGAGAAGAAGAAGGCCGTGATCGTGGCCCTTCGAAAGCTCGGCCGACGTGAGGTCAGGAAACTCGTTGAAAAGAAAAGTGCAGGCACGGTGAAGCAAACCGTTCGTCCCTCCCCCTCCAGGCGGAGAGGTAAAAAGAAGAAATCGAGGAAGTAACATTCTCCTCTCATGATTCATTTTAATCTCCTGCTTCAAATCTTTCTCGCCGTTTTTTTATTGCGGTCCGGGGTTCAGATCTGCCTTAACTGGCTTAATATTTCCTACCTCCGCCAGCACGGGACAACTGTTCCAGAAATTTTTCAGGATATCATTGACCCAGAGAAGCTGAAAACAATTTCTGCTTATACGGTGGATTCTGAGAATTTCACTATGGTTGCCACCTTAGCCAACCAAGGACTGTTCCTGGTTATTTTGCTCTCTGGATTCTTGCCCTGGCTGGTAAAGACCATCAACCAGTGGCATTACGGACAGATTGTGAGTGGTTTGATTTTCTTTGCCGCTCTCTCGATGGTCGCCAACCTGCTTCGCATTCCTTTCGGCCTCTATGAAGCGTTTGTGATTGAGGAGCGTTATGGGTTTAATGTCATGAATTTCAAGGTGTGGGTTTCGGATTTATTCAAAAGCATCGTCATTGGAGCCATCATGGGGGGTCTGCTTCTTAGCCTTCTCTTGGTCTTAGTCATTTATGGAGGGAACGTCTGGTGGATATGGGCGTGGATGCTGGTCGGCGGGTTTGAATTGCTTTTGCTCTGGCTGTACCCAGTGGTCATTCTTCCCCTGTTCAACAAATTTGATCCGATTGAAAACATAGGATTGGAAAACCGGATCCGGGCATTGATGGAAAAAGTCGGACTCCGAGCCAAGGGAATCTTCAAGATGGATGCGAGCAAGCGAAGCAAGCATACAAATGCTTTTTTCGTTGGTCTGGGTCGGACGAAAAGGATTGTTCTATTTGACACCCTCTTAGCCTCTCACACCGAGGAAGAGATTCTTGCTGTTCTGGCCCATGAGGCAGGGCATTGGAAGAAAAAACATATCCTTCGGATGCTCGTTCCTTTGGAGATACTCTCTTTTGTCTCGTTTTATGCAGTGGCCAAATTGTTGAATTGGCAGTTGATCTATCAGACGTTTGGCTTTCAAGAATCGAATATCTATGTCGGATTGTTTCTGATCGGAACGTTCATCAGCCTGCTTGGCTTTTTTGCTGAGCCACTGCAATCGGCCATCTCAAGAAGATTCGAACGCGAGGCGGATGATTTTGCGTTGGAACTCATAGGGACGGCAAAGCCCATGAGCTCTGCACTGAAGCGGTTGGCTTCAGATAACCTGGCCAATCTGAGCCCTCATCCTCTTTACGCATGGTTCTACTACTCCCATCCTCCTTTGGTCGAACGCATCGCAAGACTTGCTCCTTCTGACAAACGATAGGGAGATGAGGAGATCTATTCGCTCCATTCGGTGTCATTCGTTTCATTTGAAATTTCAGAATAGGAGAAACATATGGATCTTAAGATTTTTGAGAAGATGGATGGACCGGCGCTTAGGAATTATATCCAATTTTTGCTCTGGCATTACCGAGTCATGGACGCCTTCTGGTTTCTATCTGTGGCTAAGATGTTCGATCAACCCACAGCCGAAAGGCTCAATGAACAGGTGTGGGGCCGTGTTGGCGGAATGGCTGCAAAAGATCTTATCCAACGCTTTGGAGTGAAAGAGAAAGGCCTTAAAGGTTTTGTAGAAGCTTTAAGATATTTTCCCTGGACCATGCTGGTGGGCTATCAGATCGAGGAGAAGGAGAACGAAGTGATCATCACCGTTCCCAGCTGCCCTACTCAGGAGGCACGCCTCAAAAGAGGATTGAGAGAGTTTGTGTGCAAAGAGATGCACAAGGGCGAGTTTGAAAGCTTCGCCCGAGAGATTGACCAGCGTATTGAAGTGCAATGCCTGTTCGCTCCACCCGATCCCCATCCCAAAGATCTGTTTTGCAAGTGGAGGTTCACCTTAAGGGGATGAAGTTGTTCCGTTGTAATGTGGAAGGAACGATGATGAAGTCACAGGGAGTTGTCGTTGGAATCAACAGGTTGCTGAATAAATGGTTATTCCTCAGGCTGCTCAAAAATGCCCAGATGCAAGGCTCCCGAAATCCTGAGGAATGAGGCGTACTTTGACGTACGCCGCAATGACGAAGGATGAGGGAAACGAAGCAGGTGGGCGTTTTTCAGGAGCCTGGTAAATTTCTGTCCTACCTGGAGCAGCCGTTGAGCCTCTCGTTGAACTCCTCGGGGCTAAACGTATATTCCTGAGTCCCGTAGCACTCCACGGCAAAGGAAGCGCACACGCTGCCCATCCTGGCGCAGTGTTCAATATCCTTCCCCCGGATGAGACCGCTGATCAGTCCCCCTCTGTATGAATCGCCGGCGCCTGTCGGGTCCTCTACCCTCATCGGATTAGCGGCAGAAACGGTTATTTCACCCTGCTGCGTGAAGACTTTCGAACCCAACTCTCCCAGGGTGACAATGATCGTTCTGGCCCGCCGACGCAAGGTCTCTTTGCTGAACCCAGTTTTGCTCATGATCAGATCCAGTTCATAATCATTGGAGATTAGAATCAGGCACCCTTCAATGGTCTGGATCAGATCTTTCGCATCCAGCATGGGCAGAGATTGCCCGGGGTCAAAAATATAGTCGATCCCCCGGGCCTTACAAAAGCGGGGGTAGTTCACCATGTCTTCAAGGTTACCGGGAGAGATGATCATCAGGGTTTCCTTTGGATGGAGTTTGCCAAAATCCAAAGAGGAAGAATATTTCATAGCGCCCGGGTTGAACCCGGTGATCTGGTTGTCTGCTTTGTCGGTGGTGATGTAGGCGCTTGCGGTGAATTCGTCATCGATGATTTTGATGGTATCGTTAGAGATCCCATTCTTCTCCAGCCATTTGAAGTATTGATGATAATCACGGCCAATCGTAGCAGAGATCTTAGGCCTTTCCCCCATGAGGGTGAGCGCATAGGCAATATTTCCCGCCGTGCCCCCAAATTTTTCCTTCATGCCGTCCACCTGGAAACAAACGTTCAAGGCATGGATCTTTTCGGGGAGGATGTGGTCCGAGAAGTGTCCCGGAAAATCCATGATCCGGTCGTATGCCATTGACCCCGAAACAATGATATCCATAGACGCCTCAAATAAGTTCGAAATCCTCTTCGGCGATACAACGCAACCATTCGTGTGCGCTGGGTTCAGAAGACGAGAAGGCGGACATGTCCGAATCCTCGACAATTTGCTCATCGGTAACAATACACACGGACCAGCCGGGAAAACCCGGTAAGACGCTGCAGTGATCGTTAATCCGATAGGCCAGGAACTCCCTCTCGGTGCAACAGATCCGATATCTTCTGTCACGGTGCTTGATTCGCAGCGTCTGGTTAAGCCATCCTTTTTCCTCAAAAATGCCGACAAACTTCTGCAGGACATCCGGTGGTCTTTTTTCTTGAGGATCTCGAAACGATAGGTTTCCGGCTTTCACATTACTCCCTGCTTCTTTGATATGAAAGGGTCGAGGATTCAAGGGTTCAGAATCTGGTTCCTCAGGCCTCTCTCTTAGATATCAAAGGTAAATAAAATACCTTTGAATGTCAAGAGATGAAGCCAAGTCCTCGGGTGGGTGTGGGGATCGGCTAAGGCCCGATAACTTCCGGGAACCGCCCCGTGCGCCTGCCTGCAGGTAGGCAGGGACCCGCATGCGGGGTGGTGTGGGGAGGGACGGCTAATTACCGTCCCTTACCCGATTAGCCATCATTTTCTTTTGTTTTGATTTAGCGCTGAATTTTGAAGATATTCGCGGTCTTGGAGCGGGAATACCATAAAGCATGCCTTCCGCGCTGATATCCTCATCGATGTCAGGCCAATGCACACCCTGACCGTCTCCAATAATTCTCCAATTTGCGCGCTGTTTGGGCGTCGCCTCCGACAATCGCCATG
Source organism: uncultured delta proteobacterium (assembly GCA_963711845.1). Lineage (GTDB taxonomy): Bacteria > Desulfobacterota > BSN033 > BSN033 > UBA1163 > CAVQFR01. The sequence continues at coordinate 8,616 of CAVQFR010000047.1, read as the reverse complement.
ACCAGGCAAGCGGAACGCTGATTATCCGTCCATCCATGAGTTGAGCCGTAATCGTGTCTTCGGTGACGCTTATATCCTTAATTCTAAGTTCTTGTATTCTTACCGCAGTGTTCATACCATGCCTCCATTATTTTGTGACTGTTCTTTATGATTATTTCCCGTATGGTATTGAGCTCTTTTGGGGCAAAACCCTGATTCCCCGCCAATACAACGGGTTGCATCCAGAATTTGCATATCATCCTTTCTCTCTGAATATGCACATGCATTTGCTCGTTGCAATCGAAGCTGTAAAAGAAAAACCGGTATGGCCCTGGAATATTCTTGATTGTCGGCATATCGATGCCTATCTGAATTATAGACGGATAACGTGGCAGCTGTCCATGTTTGTTTTGTAAGGATAACAAAGAAATCAGCGGGAGGCCCGATTTTGGACCGATCCGCTGGATTGAATGGTGTACGCCCGGCATGGGCGTGAGCTTATGGGGTGACCTGCCTTCGCCAAAGGCTACGGCGAGGCAAGAAGTCCCCTGTACGAGAACCCATGGTAATGGATACTACCAAAAGTACGAGCCGAAGGCAAGTCGAAGATCCCGAGAATCGGGGGGCGTCTCCGCGAGGAGGGGTCTGAAGGAAGCCGGATGGCAAACGTGCGAGCCATAGCCTGCCCCGGACTTGATCCGGGACAGAAACCGCATACAAGGCTTAGTCTCCTGGCGAGCCTGCCTGCCGGTAGGCGAGTTGGCACAACACAACAAAGCCCGCAGGTTCAGGGGGCAGGGTAAATGCGGCGGTTGTGCACGGAAAGTTCACGTCCTTATCCGGGGAGATCTGTTTACCATGCGGCAGGAGAGCTCATGAGTAAAATCCGGAAAGGGTTCACCCGGATGACCAAGAACCCGGCATGTTCGTTTGCTGTTGACGGATATGAGTCCCGAAGGGAACCACGAAACAGACAGCGCCTCATGACGAACCCTGCAGCGCCCCGCATGGCAACATGCCGGGTGAGTAAACAGAAGTCAGCAGAGGGCACAGTAGGTCATCGGACTGAAGGCCCGAACGCAGAAAGGAGAGGAGGTCTTCAATGAGCTCGGGGACGGCGAAGAGTCCGATAGGAAGAGCTGAATCCCGGCGCGTCATCGAAAGACGTTCCCTCGGTCTTATCTCAGTGGAGGGTGTGGTCAAAAGAGAGAACATGCTCAGCGCATGGAAACAGGTAAGGGCGAACAAAGGGGCTCCCGGCATCGATGGAATATCGGTTGAGGAGTTTCCTGCATACGCCCATGAGAACTGGAAAGGAATCAAACAATCTTTGCTGCAAGGAGAGTATCACCCCTCTCCGGTCAAGAGAGTCGAGATTCCGAAGGACAGTGGCGGTACCCGTAACCTCGGTATCCCCACGGTCATGGATCGTGTGATTCAACAGGCGATCACCCAGGTTCTTACTCCTGTTTTTGATCCGCACTTCTCAGAAAGCAGCTTTGGATTCAGGCCTGGCCGTTCGGCACATCAGGCCGTGCGCAAGGTATTGAAAGATATTCGTGAAGGATACCGCTATGCCGTGGACATCGATTTGGAGAAGCTCTTTGATACGGTGGATCACGATGTCCTGATGAGTCGGGTATCCCGGCGTGTCAGGGACAAAGGTCTCCTTCGCCTTATCGGAAGATACCTCCGTTGCGGGGTTGTGGTCAACGGAAGGCTCAACCAAACTGCAAAGGGAGTGCCGCAAGGCGGCCCCCTGTCGCCAATGTTAAGCAATATCCTTCTGGATGACCTCGATAAGGAGTTAGAAAAGCGCGGTCATCGGTTCGCACGCTACGCGGATGATCTGATCATCCTGGTCAAGTCGGAACGTGCCGCTCATCGCGTGATGGCAAGTATCAGCCGTTTCCTTGAGAGAAAACTCAAGGTGAAGGTGAACAGGGACAAAAGCAAAGTTGCCCGTGCTCAGGACAGTTCTTTTCTTGGTTTCACGTTCACAAGAATGAAACTGACTGCCACTGAGAAAGCTATCCATGGATTCAAAACACGGCTGCGTCGCCTTACAGGGCGTAGTTGGGGTGTGTCCATGCCATACCGATATGCATCCCTCCTCCTTTACATCCGGGGATGGATGAATTACTTCGGTGTCGGGATGAAGTACAACGACGTGGTTGAACTGGATCATTGGCTACGCAGGCGTATCCGCATGTGCTACTGGAAACAGTGGCGCAGGGCAAGAAGGCGTATCGGTGAGCTTATTAAACTTGGTTCTGCCCGGTATCAGGCGATACTGACGGGACTGAGCAGAAAGAGCTACTGGCATCTTGCGAAAACATTGTCAACGAACATGGGGTTGTCTAATGCGTTTCTCGAAAAACAGGGGCTTGTTTCTATTCGCACACTGTGGATTCAGACTCACTATCCGGCTAAGGCCCGATGATTTCTGCGAACCGCCCATTGCGGACCCGCATGATGGGTGGTGTGGGGAGGGACGGTTAAATACCGTCCCTTACCCGATTGGACCTGTTCCTATGATTCATCAATCAATTCCAAGCACTTTAATGCCTTGGCTTTGAAACCATCGTCTACTCCGTACTCACTCATCTTCTTCACTGCCCAACTGAAAACATTAATTACTGATCCTGATTTTGGGTCGAAAATGGGTGTCTCCCAGTAGGGATAGTCCGGCAACCAGTACAATCTTGGATTCAAATCGATGAGGCACTGCCCTAAAACTGACCCAAACTCACAACAAAGCACAACGTACTCATTGGAGTAATCAGACGGATTGGATCTATTAATCACCTTCGTGATTTCGTCTCGTGTGTAATATCTGTCAAAGGCGTCAACCCAGTCGAGTGTTACGGGAGGGGAAAGCAAAATGAATTCTGTCCAGTCTTTGGTGGCTGCATTAACTATCGATTGGATCTGTTTTCTAACCTCAGCTTCACTATCAGCAGTTAGCCTCGCCAGTTCTTTGGAGGACAAACCATTCCACTGAGGGATGGTTTCCATGTCTAGCCGAGTCGCCTTCAAAACACGTCGCTTGCGGAGGTCATCGTCTAACCATGGATCAAAGAATTTCAGAAAAAGATCATCACAATGTGGTAGTTCCATATTCATCTCTTAGGTCCAACAATTAATATACGGAATACCCGTTTATCCCCAAATTTTGCTCTTACCGTATCATAATCTGAATAGACGTTCAATCATAATTATCTGTAAATAAAGGGAAGATATTTTCGTTGCATTCGTAATTGCTGCGTAATATCATACTATACGGATTCCGTATAGTCTGGTTTTTCAATATCAAAAGAGATTTTCAATGGATAACAAGATATTGCCGGACTTCCGGAAATTCCTTGTTTCCCGTGGTTTTGCCCCTCCAAAAAACGTCCAATTCTATGCCGACTGGGTCAGCAAGTTCATCGCTTTTTGCAATCGACACGAAGAGTTCAATCATGATTTGCTGTTTGAAAAGTTTTTAGACAAACTAAAATCGCGACAAAACACTGCTGACTGGCAAATAAGACAGGCATGTCGAAGCGGGGATTGAGCCTGCCTGGATCTTTTTTCTTGACAAGATTATTTAGTATGCTAAACTTTAGCATATAAAAATCCATGAAAAGGTTTATTGATGCCCGTTGAAGACCGTTTTATTTTTTTGTAATATCCAAGGTATACCAGAAACTTATCACAAAGCTCCAAAAATCCTTTTCAGAAAGCGGGATCGAGGTGACTCCCATCCAGGTCATGCTCCTCTTTTTTCTTCAGCAGAATGATGGCTTAAGTCTCACTCAGATCAGTCAGGGATTGATGCTTGAGAATCCAACAGTCACGGGCTTGATTGACCGATTGGAGAAATCGGGGTACGTGAAACGCTCCGATCATCCTATTGACCGGCGTGTTTATTTAGTTCATCTCACTGAGAAAGGAAACAAGGTGGCTAAGAAGGCTTTGCCCATCGTTAAAAAGTTGAACGAGAAAATCAAAGAAGGATACTCAAAGGGCGAGATTGAGGATTTCAAAAAAGTATTGATGGGAGCATTTAATAAATTCTAGCGAGAAAGATTGAGATTTCCCCCTCCCCCTTCCCCTCTCCCCGGCGGGGAGAGGGAAGGGGTGACGGGGAGGATTTGCATGACAAGGATGATTGGAAAGAAGATGGAGGCAAAGAATGGAATTGGTGAGAAAGACCGTGGGCGACCTATTGGATGAAGTCGCTTTGAAATTTCCTGAAAAAGAGGCCTTAGTGGATCTCTCCCAGGGGAAGAGGTACTCCTATAAAGAACTCTCGGCAATGGTGAACCAGACGGCAAAGGGATTTCTGAAGCTTGGCCTCAAACAAGGAGATCACCTGGCCCTGTGGAGTCCAAATCGCTGGGAATGGACGATGACTCAATTGGCGCTGGCAAAGATAGGGGTGGTTCTCATCAGCATCGATATCAACTGCAAAATCGAGCAGCTCGAATATTTTCTGCGCCAGTCCGATTCAAGGTCTCTTGTCATGGCAGAAGGAATGAGAGGGTCTGAATATATCGACATGATCCGTCAGCTCTGCCCGGAAGTTAAGGAGGCCATCCCCGGCCGGTTAAATAGCAGGGCGCTTCCGGAGCTCCAAAATATTATCCTTATGTCAGGTCGGACCTTTGGTGGTATGTTTCATTGGAAGGAGATCCTGGACATGGGGAGGGATGTTCCGGATCGGATGTTGGCCGAACGACAGCGCTCCTGTCGTGAGGATCATATCGTGACGATCCTTTACACTTCAGGAACAACCGGAGCTCCAAAGGGCGTGATGTCCACGCACTTTGGCATAATCAACACAACGCTGGCGAGCGCGGAGAATCAGAGAATAACTGAAAAAGACCGGCTCTGTCTCTCTGTCCCTTTATCCCATATGTTTGGTTGTGTCTGCGTTACCTTGGCTTCGGTGATCAAAGGGGCAACTCTCGTCATCCCTTCTGAGACCTTTGACCCACCCAGGATTCTCGAGGCAATCGAAAAAGAGCGATGCACGGCCATTTATGGGTCTCCCAGTGCTTTTATTGCATTGATGGGGGACCCACGATATCGAGCCTCCAATGTCAAGTCTCTTCGGACAGGGATTATGGGCGGGGCTCAGTGTCCCATGGAGGTGATGAAGAGGGTGGTGGACGAGATGGGAGTCAGGGAGATCGTTATTGGATATGGCCAAACGGAGTCGTCTTCGTGGATCACGATGACCCGCCCCGATGATCCACTGGAATTGAGGGTTTCAACGGTGGGCAGACCACTTCCTCATGTGGAGGCAAAGATCATAGACCCGATGTCAGGGGACGAAGTCCCCACGGATGCGGGCGCTGTGGGCGAGATCTGTGCAAGGGGCTTTAATATGAAGGGCTATTATAAGATGCCTTCTGCCACAGCCAACGCCATCGATTCCGGGGGCTGGCTCCACACCGGGGATCTTGGAAGCATGGATGGGGACGGGTATGTGAGGACGGCCGGAAGGCTAAAAGAGGTGATCAACAAAGGAGGAGAATTGCTCTTCCCTACTGAAATCGAAGAGGTGCTCTTTCGTCACCCTAAGATCTTGAACGTTCAGGTGTTTGGAGTCCCGGATAAGGAGTTGGGAGAAGAAGTGACTGCCTGGATAAAGCTGGAGGAAGGGGCGATGGCCACCGAGGAAGAGATTCGTCAATTCTGCAAAGAGAGGCTTCCCGATTCTCACCTTCCCCGATATATCAAATTCGTCAGGGAATTTCCAACAACACCTCTGGGCAAAGTCCAGAAATTCAAGATGAGAGAGGTGGCAACTGAGGAGTACGGGCTCAAAGTAGAGCACATGAGACGAGGAGAAATGATAGGCTGAATGGAAAGATCCTCTTATCTCCCGTTCTGAGGACGGGCGAATCGAAAAAGGGGATGACATCCTGAGAGAGGAGGCAAACATGAAAATGGATGAAAGAACATGGAAAACTGTCCAACAGCGCTTGGGTTACAATGATGAAGAGATGAAGAAATTCAGAGAAAATCCGAGGAACGCGGATATTCTGGCCAAAGCACCTGCCCTGATGAATAAAACCATTGTTGCAAGGGTAGTGGAATCCCATGGGTGCAATAGCGAGCACAAGGTAGGGGACAAATTCTATTTTGACGGATCAGGCAACCTGATCACAAAACTTTGTCCTAAGAGGATTTGCATCTATGCTTTAAGTTCAATCGCAGGCTTAATCTTCACATCGAATGAATTATTCTATGCCGGCATCGATCCCAATGAGATGCGATTTAGGAGGGCTGGATGCTTTGATGTTGGAGTGCAATGTGGCGGCTGGGGACACATCGTTCTGGAACTCAGCGTAGAAGATCGGGATAAACTCAACAAATAAGCGGATCTTATGAAAGGATCGGGTCATGAGCGAATGGCAAAAGACATCTTGTGTGCTCTGTTTTAACAACTGCGGCCTTGAAGTGATCACCGAAGGAAGCAAGATCGTCAAAGTCAGGGGTGACAAAGAGAACCCCCGCTCGAAAGGCTATCTTTGTAGAAAAGGGGCGAACATAGCTTACTTTCAAAATAACCCGGAGAGACTGAGATTTCCTCTTAAACGTGTTGGAGATCGATTTGAGCGCATTTCATGGGATAAGGCTCTGGATGAGATTGCAGATAAACTCAGGGAAATCGTCCAAACACATGGGCCTCGCTCCATTGCCTATATGGGAGGAGGCGGCCAGGGTTGTCATTTTGAAACAGCCTTCGGTTTGCGCTTTTTAAATGGATTGGGGTCAAAAAATCATTACAGCCCTCTGGCCCAGGAACTTACCGGTTTTTTCTGGGTGAATGGCAAGGCGTTTGGCCGTCAGTATATGCATTCCTTCCCGGACATCCAGGGATCGGATTTTCTTGTCTTCTGGGGAGCCAATCCCATGGTCAGCCACGATATACCGAATGCGCCGGTGGCGCTTCGAAACAAGAAGAAAGAACCAGGTTTCCTGATGGCCGTCGTTGACCCGAGAGTGACGGAGACAGCTAAATTAGCGGATATCCATCTGCGTCTCAGGCCTGGGACGGATGCCCTATTATTCAAAGCGATGATCAAGATTTTGTTATCCGAGGGACTTGTGGCCAAAGATTATCTGGCAGCCAGAGTCGATGGCTTCGAAGCTATTCAAAACTGGTTTGATGATGTCGATGTGGAAGATCACTGCCGCGTTTGTGGGTTAGATACCGGTGCTGTTCGGGAATTCACTCGCTTGTTTGCCACCCGCAAGACTGCTATGCGCAGCGACCTCGGCATCCTGATGGGACGCCACAGTACTCTTAATTCCTATTTAGAATTGATCTTGCTCACGCTAACAGGGCGAATAGGGACCCAAGGGGGCAATGTCTTTTTGGGTCACCTCATGCCCATGGGATCCCATACGCCAGAGGAAGACCCCAGGACATGGAGAACCGTGATAACAAATATTCCCTTGATCATGGGGGTCTTTCCGCCCAATGTGATGCCGGAGGAGATCGACAACGACCATCCCCAGCGCATCCGGGCCCTGATCGTCAGCGGCTCAAATCCCCTGCGTTCTTACGCTGACACGAGCGCTTATGAAAAAGCCTTCGAAAAGCTGGATTTGCTGGTAACCGTCGAAGTAGCTATGAGCGAGACTGCGGTTCTATCTCATTACGTTCTGCCAGCCAGGTCAGGCTATGAGAAGTGGGACGGCACATTTTTCCAGTGGAATTACCCGGATTACTACTTCGATATGCGCCGTCCCGTCATGCAGGCAGATGGGGAGCAGGTAGAAGAGGCTCACATCTACATCGAATTGGCTGAAAGATTGGGAATGATCCCGGATGTCCCATCCAATCTTCGAGAACTCGCCAAGGACCGGCCACGATTCGTCGTTGCCCTTATGGAATATATAGGTGCTCATCCAAAAGCAGAACCGTGGTTGCCTTACATTTTGGCGAAGACTCTTGGGGAGGAACTTGGGTCTAAGAATCTGGCTGTGCTCTGGGGACTGCTGGCACGATTTCCGATGATGCACCCCGAGGAGGTAACTCGTGCCGGTTATCAGATGGGGCCTATGACGGGTGAAGAAATATTCAGAAAAATTCTAAACACGCCCGGCGGAGTAAAAATCGGAGTGGTAGACACGGAGAACAACCTCTCCCTCTTGAAGACTCCCGACAAGAAAATCCATATCCATTTTCCCGAGATGGAATCATGGGTCAAAGAAGTAACCCCTGGAACCGAAGAGGCCCAGCTCGTGAATAAGAACTACCCGATGGTGCTCATGGCTGGAAATCATATGGAGAGGGTGGCCAATACGATCATGCGTGACCCGGCCTGGAATGAGGGAAAGCGCTCCTGTACCCTGCGGATCCATCCGAAGGATGCAGAGGAGTTAGGGATTAACGATAGGGACCTTGCCCTTATCGAGACAGAAGCAGGATCTGCTAAGATCGAAGTTGAAGTGACAGATAGCTCCCATCGAGGCCAGGTGGTCATACCTCATGGCTTCGGGCTCGTGCACGGTGGAGAGGCACACGGAGTCAATGTGAACCAGCTGGCTCCGGCAAAACATCGAGATCGTCTGGCAGCCACGCCGCTCCATCGGTACATTCCCTGTCGGGTCCGCAAGGTTTAGTATTTA
>CAVQFR010000046.1:0-15071 GCA_963711845.1 uncultured delta proteobacterium | reverse complement strand
CAGAGGTAATGAGGGATGCCGGCCAGACATAGTCTTGATCGAAGATACGCTGGCATGCAGGCGGCAGCTTGGCGTCATAGAAGCGATGGGGGAGAAGGGTCGGCTGGATCATCTCCTTTAATTGACTGTAACGCCATCCGTATCCGGCCATGAGACCTTCCCTGGCCATCCGCTCGCTGTTGACCCGTTCGTTTCGCTCCTGACGGGAGGGGTCATGGAGGATGTCGTATACCCTTTCCTCCAAATCGTCAAAGATCACCAGGCGATTCTCCTCTCCTACCGTTTTCTTGATGTCCTTGAAGCCGGAGGCGCCCAGAACTTCGGTGACCTGCACGTTCCAGACCCGGATGAGATTGGCGATGCGTTTTGTCAATACGGCAGCCTCATGGAAGATCTCAAACTTTTCTTCCTTCACAAATTTTTGCCGGGCCTGAGGATCCGCAACGAGGAGGATGGGCCAGTCGATTTTCACTCCATTGGCTCCCCGCTGGACCGTTTTCTGTGCATCCGCGGCAGAGCGGATGCCGCCTGCCCCAACGATGGAAAACCGGTGTCTCTGCTTCCTTTCCACCAGGAAGCGGTGAACGGCAGGGACCCCATCCGTTGTAAGGTAATAACCCTTTTCCGGGTCGTAATCTGAGGTGATGCAAAGGATATCAAAGGGTGAAAGGACAAGGGATTCCAATTTTTTCTGGAGGTTGGATGTCGGCCGGAGATCCGATCCCACATCCCCCTTCTCGATTCGAACCACCGCCGAGAGAACGGCGGAATCGGGGAAAAGAAGCGGGATTTCATCCAACCGTGCGAGGAGATCGTCGTCCAGCTCGATCTCCACTAAATCCGGGAAATGGGCCTTGAGGAATTCCGGCCATTTCGCACCGGCGAGAAGGTTTCTTATCTCCTCAGCGGTCAGACGAAGGATCATCGAATCGATTCGATCGACGATCTTCGGTCCGTAACCTACTGTTTCTTCCAGACGCAAGGTGATACGGGTCCCCACCTCATGGGCTGCCTCAAACAGGGGGTCCCATAATTCCTCCCCGGCGTTCACGGGCATGACATCGATGAGGAGGGGCGTCTTCAACCGGATCAGCCGGGAGCGGGGAGTTTCAATGTCCTCTCCACGAAAGGTGAGATATTTGTGCCGTTTTCCGAGCCCGATGGCGATCGCGTCTTCCGTGCTTTCATAGAGAAGGTTCTGGGCAGGGCCGACGATGTGGAAATGTCCAAAGCGGATACCATCATTGCCGGATCCGCGATGACGGTCCCCCTGACCGGTGCCGGAAACCGGGATTTTACCCGTCGTTGCTTCGAGGTCGATGGGAGTCACCACTTCGGCGTTCCAGTATGGATCATCTATTTCGAGGTAGCATGGATGAAGTTCAACAGAAGTTGCGTCCAGTCCTGCCGCCACCTGGGGGCATCGTTCCAGACAGGAACCGCACCCGCGGCAGAGTCCCTCATCCTCAATGAGGATTTGCCGGGGATCGGATTCCCCCCGCTTCCGGACACTGTAGATGCAGGCATCCACGCAGGTTCCGCAATGGATGCAATGTTCTTCGTTGATGCGAACACGGTATCTCGGAAAGGTATTACGCTTCTCGCGAATCTTCTGGTCGAAACCCGTACGCACGACGTCTAGAAAACGGTGGAACTCGGGACTGTTCTCCACCTCGCCGATGAATTTCTTCACCTCCTCGATCGGAAAATTCCCGGAATCTGCCAAGTACTTCTCCAGGCCCTCAAAAAGTGAGAGGTGCTTTAAGTGTACCTGGCACTCTTCATCACATCGGCCGCAGCGGAGGCAAAAATAAAGGGACATGGCTTTCGATAGCTCAAGCTCCCCTTTTTCGAGAGCTTTCTTAATCGTCAGAAGCTTGCCTTTCGCGGTCAGGGTTTCGTCTCCTGTGGCCCGGTAGACCGGGCAGCGAGCCACGCAGGCACCGCACTGAGCGCAGGAGAGGATGTCCTTGGAGATCCCCTCAAGTTTTTCGGAAACGATTGGGGTGCGAAGCCTCAATGTTTCTGCCGGGAAAAAAGAAAGAAGCTTGAACATGAGCCACTGGGAGGTGGTGAGCCCGAGGTCGAAGATATCCGCCTGAAAAAGGGCCTTCTGAAAGGCGCCCCAGCGCCCTGACGTGGCGAAGAATTTCCCGGAGTTGAGAATTCCGGCAGGATCGACCTTTTTCTTGTAACGAACGAGTTGTTTCAGCTCTTCTTCCGTATAGAGATGACGAAGAAAGGGCGTATTCCATACGCCGATTCCATAAGGCTTGCCGCCGTAGGATTGGACGGCCAGCCTGAGCATCATCGGGACGAGCATGAGATCCAGATAGAATATATTTTTTCGGTTATCCGTGGCCAGCATGGCGAGAAAAAGCACCTCTTTCTCGTTGACCACGTGGGCAATCGGATAAAGCGTCACCGCCAATCGCTTTCCCCACTCATTTACCTTTTCAACGTAGGACGCTACCCGGTCGATGGGAAGGATCATTTCACTGGCAAGGAGCGAAGGTCCCAACTGTTTGATGGACATCGGCAGAAAGCGCTTTTCCCAGAGGCCATTGGCGAAGGCTTCATCGACAGGAGAGAGGTGGCGTTCTGCAAGATAGGCTTCCATTCTCCGGACTTCCCTTTCTTCGGGGAAGGCGACCAGAACCAGGTGACGGTTTTCAACGGAGCTCTTTCCATCGGATCGAAGCTCAAGCGCCCGAATGAACTCCGAATGGTAGACCACGATATCTTCGGGTTTGAGTGAAGGGTGGCAGGCCATCTCTTTCGCAAAAGCATAGGCAGAAGAAGATTTCTCAAAGGAGACAACGATGGGATACCAACGGACAGGCCGCTTGGAGACCCGGAGTGTGGCTTTTACGATAATTCCCATCTGCCCTTCGGTGGAGATAAAGTAACCCATCTCGGGGTCTTCTGCGGAGAGGTCCTTGATCGTTCCCTCGGGGGTGATCACCCGGAGGGAGACGATTTGATTCTTGACCGGGCCGTGATGGAAGGTGCCGATACCCATGCCGCCGGTTGCCATCCAGCCGATGAGGGTTCCTCCTTTTCCGGAGGCGATCGTGGGAAGATCCAATCCGTAGCGTTCGAGTTCCCTTTGGATATCGAGAAACCGGGCTCCCGGGCCAACGGTCAGTTGCAAGGTCCCGGGGTTGACATCGACGGTGTCCATCAGACTCAGGTCAATGACAATCCCTCCGCGGGTGGGTACGGCTCCGCCGTATCCCCAAGTTCCAGCACCCCTGGCCGTCAAGGGGATTTTATGTTCACGGGCAAATGCGAAGAGCTCCAGGAGGTGTTCCTCATGGGTGGGCTGAAGAATGAGATCGGGAAGACTCTTCAGCATCAGGTCGCGGATCAAAGGCGGAAGATCGACATTGAGGTCCGTGCGGTAATATTCGAGTTTCTCCGGATCGTCGATCTTCTTCAGACCGGGATTGCGCTGCAAAAACGCTTCGAGAGATTTCATCCAGGTTAATTTAGATTTCTTCTTGTTCACTTTCTCAATATCCTTACTTTATCGTTGAAATAGTTTTCTCGGTTGCGAGTTTGGAACGAGAGCATAAGCGTGTGATCAAGCAACGAAACCATAAACCAAGCCACGCTCTATGCGATTCGCAAGGAGCGTGGCCGAAAGCACAAACTAATTATAAAACGTTCCACTTGCAAATTCATTAGAGAATTGGCAAGTATTTGTCCAATTCGAACTGGGAAACATGGGTTCGATATTGATCCCATTCGATCTTTTTATTCTCAATAAATTTATCGAAGATATGATCTCCCAATGTTTCCTTGACCAGTTCACTTTTTTCGGTGAGTTGAATCGCTTCAGGCAGACTTCCCGGAAGAGAGTCGATTCCATGTTTCTTCCTCGACGCCTCGGACATCTCAAAGATGTCTTCTTCAACAGGGGGTGCAAGCTCATAGCCCTTTTCAATCCCCTTCAAACCTGCTGCCAACATTACAGCAAATGTCAGGTATGGATTGCAGGCTGGGTCTGGGGACCGATATTCCATTCGCGTTGCTTTTTCCTTTCCCGGTTTATACATAGGGACCCGAACGAGCGCCGATCGATTCCTACGAGCCCATGAAATATAGACCGGTGCTTCGTAGCCCGGGACAAGCCTTTTGTAAGAGTTGACCCACTGGGAGGTGATGGAAGTAATTTCCTTGGAGTGTTTCAAAATTCCGGCCATATAAGACCTGCCAATCTTTGAGAGATGAAATTCATCTTTTGGATCGAAGAAGGCATTCTTATCACCCTTGAAAAGAGATTGATGGGTATGCATTCCGCTTCCATTCTGTCCAAAAATAGGTTTGGGCATGAAGGTCGCATAGACACCATGCTTCAAGGCAATTTCCTTAACAACGAGTCGATAGGTCATCGCATTGTCCGCCATGGTCAGGGCATCCGTATAGCGGAGGTCAATTTCATGCTGGCTGGGAGCGACTTCGTGATGGCTGTATTCCACATGAATTCCCATGGCTTCCAAGGTTAAAATAGTTTCTCGCCGAAGCTCGGTTGCCACATCCAGGGGAGTAAGATCAAAATAGCCTCCTCTGTCAAGAAACTGTGGCACTCCTTCACTACTTTTGAAATAGAAGTACTCCAGCTCAGGACCGACGTAAAGGGTGTAACCCAGGTCTTGAGCCTTCTTGAGCGTCCTTTTCAACGCCCATCGGGGATCTCCTTTGTAAGGGGTTCCATCGGGTTCAAGGATATCTGCAAACATCCTTGCCACCGCATTCTCTTTGGGTCTCCAGGGAACGATCTGGAAGGTTTTTGGATCAGGTTTGGCGATCATATCGCTCTCATCGATGCGGGCATAGCCCTGGATGGAGGAGCCGTCGAAACCCATTCCCTCTTCAAGAGCTCCCTCCAATTCGTCAACCGTGATTGCAAACCCTTTTAGAAAACCCAGAATGTCTGTGAACCAGAGCCGAATAAATTTAACATCGTTTTCCTTTGCCATCTTCAATACGTTTTGTTTTTCTTTGTCCATCTCTTCCTCCTTTACCCCCTTTTCGCCTCCCCAGCGGAGAGAGGTGATGAGAGCGATAGAATTTATAAAAGGCGTCTTTAATTTCAGATTAGACGCCTTCGTATTCTTAATACCCAATCTAATTGAAGAAATAAAGAGCAAATAACATGCCACTCATAACCATTTGGGCGACAAAGTCACAGATTTGTAACTCCTTGAAATTACGTATAATTATTTTGGCATAAAAAAGATTGATCCTCTGACGGAGATGTTGGGGTTGAAAGCAAATGATGGATTTTAGGCAGGTTGTTTAAAAAAAGGCAAAAGAACCTGAGCCCTCTTCGTTCCCTGTCTGTCGGTAGAGGCAGGCTCATAAAAGAATGTTAGATAGAATTTAAAAGTGCACTCTTTAAGTTTCAAAAGTGCATACCCTCTAATTTCCTCTCCCCTTGGGGGAGAGGACAAAGGTGAGGGGGATGTAACGGGTGTCCACCCTCACCCTAACCCTCTCCCGCCAGCGGGAGAGGGGAATGTAGTGACTTCGGCGATCTGATCCTAAGATTGGTGTTAATCCACTCCCATAAAGGTTCTTAAGATGATTACGTGTGCACTTTTAAATTTTAAATCAATCAAAAACGGTGCACCTTTAATTCTTAAATGACACAGGCTCACAAAAGAATTGACAAACAGAGTCTGTTTTCATAGATTTAATACAAAGGTCAAATCAAGGAATGAGGAGAAGACTCTTATGGAGATTGAAAAATTTTTGGAATTGACCCAAGGGTTGGAAAAAAAGAAAAAGGCGAAGAAGGAAGATTTGGAGAGATTCAAGAAGTTCTTCGAGCGATTTCACAACTTGAACCGTTCTTACTTGGATAAAGAAACCTTTGAAAAGGCCGAGGAGTCCATCTCATCCATGTCGGGGGCGATTGCCAGCACCATTCAATTTTTGGATGCTGAGATCACTCGATTGAAGAATAAACGAATGAAGCTCCCCCTTGAAAACGTGGAATTCGGCGAGATGCAGAAGATCCAGAACAGGAATGAGTTGCTGATCAAAGAGTTTCTTGCCGAGTTTCCAAAATAAGACTTCAACCTTTACGACCTCCTACCACTTGGCAAGATGAAAGGCTTTTTCGGCCCGGGCTTCAGCGTCTCTACGAGACAGCCCAGCCAGATCATTGAAATCTCCCCGTAAAAGCCTCAGCGTATAATGTTCCGTAGCAATCTCCGAATGATATTTTGAGAAAAGAGAAAAGGAGAAGGAGATGGTGCAAGAACTAAAGAAGACGCCACTCCATGCGTGGCATCGCGAGCACGGCGGACAGATGGTGGAGTTCGGAGGATGGGAGATGCCTGTTTCATACAAACGGGGCATTATCGAAGAGCATCTGGCCACAAGGAAATATGGAGGACTCTTCGATATTTCCCACATGGGCCGTTTTTTAATATCCGGGAGAGATGCTATTCCTTTCTTGCAGCATGTTTTGACGAATAATGTACTTGCTCTCGATCCGGGGATGGCTCAGTATACACTCATTCCGAATGAAAAGGGGGGAGCCCTCGATGATGCCTACCTCTACCGACTGGATGAAGACGATGGCGGCCTGCGGAGTTATCTTCTCGTGGTCAACGCCGGCCCCAGAGAGAAGGATTGGAAATGGCTCATGGAGCAGAAAAAGAGATTTCCTGACGTCGTCCTTGAGGACAAGACAGAAGAGATCGGGATGATGGCCTTTCAAGGCCCCGGCACCAAAAAAGTCCTTGAAAAAATACTGAAGCTTCCTGATCCCTGGAGAAATCGTTTGAGAGTCGGGCAGATGGATGGAACCTGGGTCATGGTCTCGAGGACGGGCTATACAGGCGAGCCTATCTGTTTTGAAATCTTCATCTTGAGCGAGAAGCTGGAATTCCTATGGCAAAAGATTCTTTCGGAGGGCGAGGGAGAAGGGGTTGTTCCTGCGGGTCTGGGGGCAAGGGATAGCCTCCGAATGGAAGCAGGCCTTGTTTTGTACGGAAACGAGCTGGGCCTCGACACGGATGGGAAGGAAATTCCCATTTATGCCATGCTGCCCGCGGCAAGAGTGACGGTCAGTTTTTCTCCCTTGAAAGGAGAATTTCATCGGCAGAGACGCTCTAAGGGCTCAGTTCGAAGAGGTGAATGCAAGAGAGAACGATTATCCTATTCCGCCGAAGGAAAAACAGATCGTCCCTAAAAGCATTATGCCCTTTCTCATCACCGGACAGGGGATTGCCAGAAGGGGACATGAGGTTTTTGCTGAGAGTAAACCGGTGGGACATGTGACCAGCGGGACGATGGTTCCCTACTGGATCTTTAGCGAGGCTGGAATTCTTGGAAAGGTCA
The DNA here is from genome assembly GCA_963711845.1 of uncultured delta proteobacterium. Lineage (GTDB taxonomy): Bacteria > Desulfobacterota > BSN033 > BSN033 > UBA1163 > CAVQFR01. The sequence continues at coordinate 7,712 of CAVQFR010000046.1, read as the reverse complement.
CGGATGAAAAAAGAATGAGGCCCATTGGGCTTGCTTACGTTGATTCGGACCTTGAGGAAGGGCAGAAGATCGAGATTCAATACAGGGGAAAGACCGTTCAGGGATTGATCGTTGAGAAAAACCTTTCCTCAGAGGCGCCTCCTTATGCACATCCTCTCTTTGTTTTGCAGAAGCCGGTGAAAAAGCGAGGGCAGCGAAGTTTGAGGGACCTCGCCACCGAACTGATGCTTAAAGCGGTTCAAAACACTCACTGGAGGCAGAAAGAATCCTTCAATCTGATCCCTTCCGAGCAGACCCCTTCGCTTCTGGTCAAGCTTTTCTCCATGATGGACCCTTCCGGTCGATACGGAGAGCACCGCAAATTTGAGGCCTTTGAGGATAAGGAGATCTTTTACTACCAGGGGACAAAATTGATCGAAGAAGTGGAAAGAATGGTCATGGAAGAGTTCCGGGATTTCCTCGGATGTTCGGAAGTGGAGACAAGGGTGATCAGCGGCCAGATGGCCAATACGGCCGTCTTCAGTGGCTTAATGGACTATCTCAATCGGCTTTACCGGAAACAAGACCCGCGCAGGATCAGAAAGGTGATGAACCACCATCTTACCAGGGGAGGGCATCTCAGCGCCCAGCCCATGGGCGCTTTAAGAGACTATGTTGCGGTCGATCCCCTGATGGAAAGGGCAGCTGTTATCGAATTTCCGGTGTTGGAGGATGACCCTTACCAGATTGATCTCAAAGAAACGAAGGAGCTACTCGAACTCCATAAACCGGAGCTGATCGTTCTGGGAAAGAGCATGATGATCTATCGGGAGCCTCTCAAAGAGCTTGCTCAAATGATTTCAGGAATGCAGCCCAAACCGATCATCCTTTATGATATGGCCCACGTTCTGGGTCTGGCTGGCCCGTACTATCAAGAACCTTTCAAGGAGGGTGCGGACATTGTCACGAGTTCCACCCATAAGACCTTTTTCGGCTCCCAGAGAGGAATCATCGCCAGCAACATGTCCGAAGGGACCGAGTATGAAGATCTTTGGGAGACGATATTGAGACGAGTCTTTCCGGGAAGCGTGAGCAACCATCATCTGGGAACCCTTTTGGGTCTTCTCATGGCGGCCTATGAAATGAATGCCTTTAAATCAGACTATCAGAAGGCAGTCGTCTCCAATGCCAAGGCCTTTGCAAGAGCTTTAAAGGATCGGGGATTGACAGTGGAAGGAAATCCAGCTCTCGGATATACAGAGACACACCAGGTCATCGTTAGGGTAGGGTATGGGAACGGGCCGGTCATGGCCAATCGGCTCGAAGAGAATAATATCATCGTCAATTATCAGGGTGCGCCGGATGACGAGGGATTTACAGCTGCCAGTTGCCTGCGAATGGGGGTTCAGGAGATGACCCGATTCGGAATGAAGGAAGAGGATTTTGGAGAACTGGCAGATTACATCAGCCAGGTGATCCTCCGAGGCCGATCAATGGCCGCAGAAGTCTCTCAATTCAGGAAACGATTCACGGAGATGAAATATTGCTTACCAGCAGAAGAGGCAGGTCCTCTGATTGAGAAGCTGTGGGGAGCGATCCGGTAAGACAGCAAAGAGCTTATTCGCAGTATGCCGGGGTCATAAATTGGTGCTCGTTGTCAAACCTCGCACCGTAGGTATCAATTATGTAACGCTCAATGTGCTCACCAGAATTTGAAATCATTGAGCTAGGATCTGTTGTTTCGAATTCAAGTTTTAAAAGAGGGATTGTAACTTCGATGGATCCATCATCATAATAATTAGTCTCAACCAGAACCATGTAATCAATTCTTTTTATATTCGTTGGGCTAATATATCCGAACCATCTTTTCCTTTCCGATTTCTCTGTAATATTTATTATCAATTTGGAGCCACAGGTACATACGTTCTTCTTACCCGCTACTTTCTTCAATTGTTCAAGTTCCTGCTGATTTCTGAACTTTTGTTTGTATTTAGGACATTTCCTTAGAATCATTTGCCTCCCTTACCAAATCCATCGTTAAGTCATCTTCTGACAACTCAATTATCTTGAACGGGGGCATCCGCCACTTCTCACATTTACCCACTGAGAGTTCGGCTTTTTGGAATTATCTACTCCAAGTAATCTTCTATCAAAAAGCATTAAGTGTGTCAAACAATTTTGGCTAAGAACTATATCGTCTGGATATACACCAGGTCATCGATTTCCGGACGAAATATTGTAAAGAGAAAAGGCATTCAGAAATCGCGATTACAGGAAGAACCTTAGTAGAAAAAAGACGAAATTACTCCGTCGGTTTCCAGCACAGTTTGGGTTTTCTGGCGGCTAAGACCTCGTCTAGCCGCCTCGTCTTCACTCTCTGGCGCCGAACAGTGGAGCTTAGGCGGCGGAAAGACCGCGCGGTTCAAGTCTGCCGCCAAAATTACTAATCAGTCCATAATTGTATGGATGTCGAAGACTAAATCCCTCCTGCCTCCCTTTACCGAAAGGAAGGTATTACTCGGTATCTCTTTCCTGTCTTTGAACAAGCAGAGAGGGGGTAGGGGAGATTTTAGGAAGAATATGTCTGATCAATAATGGACTCCTTAGCAAGTCCCAGCGCGGCAGGACGGAGTTAGGCTGCCTTCTTCCTATGCGCCTTGCCCAGCGCCGGAGACTTCTCCTCGATTCTATGCATCGCGTCTCTATCGTATACTCTCTCGCCACAATCCGGGCACTCGTAGAAGGATAAAGAAGGTACAGTGTATGTTTTACCTTGGTGCTCCCCCTTCCAGTCCTTCTTCATCTTCTTGATCCCGGCACTTCCGCATGTCGGACATGTCTTGATTTTCAGCTGAGTTTTCATAAGCCCTCACATTACCCTCATATATCTATGAAATGGTAAATACGGGTGCTTTACGAAAAAGCTAAGAGGCGCGGCGGTTTTTTACGGCGTTCCTTCGACTTGTTCCGCCCCAGTCTTTCCTTCCAGTAACCTGGCCGTCGATGAAGATGGGCCACCGCAATAATGCGAAGAGTTTGAGATTTAACCTGGTAGATCAATCCGTATGGAAACCTGTTGACCAGGCAACGGCGAGAGCTTTGGGACAGTGCCGACCATGATTCTGGATACTGAATGATGCGAGCAATGGTCGCATAGACTTCTTCAGCAAACTCAAGACCAAGCCCCGCTTGGCTCTGTTCATAGAAGTCTACAGCCCCATCGAATTCTTCCTTGGCATCAGGGTGAAAATAGAATCTCATCGCTGGTACTTCTTGCGAATGTCGGAAAAAACCTTCTCGCCAGGAAGGAGTTTTACCTTGCCTTTCTCAATTTGGGCAATACGCCGCTCAGCCTCCTTAGCCCAAAGACGATCCACTTCCGGCTGCGTGGGCAGGTTTAGACTCGTAAGTAGCTGCTCCACCAAATTCACCCTGGCATCAGTTGGAAGCAGCAAAACTTCATCGATTATTTTCTTGGCTGCGATAGACATATTCATGTCCCCCTTCATCCCTCATATATATTCAAGCACATTTTATCGCAGGAAGCAAAGCTGTTTGGGACAAGCCGAACACTATTTCTTATGTTGCTGCGATGTTTCTCCTGGAAACCGAACCTTTCAGCCCTTTAAAGGACCCTTTTTGAGTTCTAAATGGATTGGGGTCATCAATTGTCAAATACGGGTTGTAATATACGCCTTTTTTGGACTTTTTGGAAGGGAAATTACTCCTTCGGTTTCCAGCGCAGTTTGGGTTTTCTGGCGGCCAAGACCTCGTCCAGCCGCCTCGTCTTCACTCTCTGGGGGGCCTGTCGGAGGAGGTCCGGGTTTTCTTTTGCTTCTTCTGCGATGGTGATCATCGTTTGGATGAACCGGTCGAGTCCTTCCTTGCTCTCCGACTCCGTCGGTTCTATCATCAGGGCTCCCTTGACCACCAGCGGGAAAGTAAATGGTGGGTGGATAGAAGCCATAATCGATCAGCCTTTTGGCAATGTCGAGGGTCGAGACATGATTTCGATCCTGAAGCTTGTCCGTAAAAACACATTCATGCATGCAGGGACGATCAAAGGGGAGATCATAGTACCCCTTCAACCCTTTCATCAGGTAGTTCGCATTGAGCACAGCCATCTCAGTCGCCTTCTTCAATCCTTCTGCTCCCATGGAGAGGATATAGGCGTAGGCCCTGACCAGAACTCCAAAGTTTCCATAAAAGGCTCTCATCTTTCCGATGGTCTGAGGGCGATCCTCATTGAGGCGGTAAGTCTCTCCCTGCTTCTCGATGACGGGGATCGGAAGAAACGGGGCAAGCTCTTTCTTGACGGCGATGGGCCCTGCTCCAGGTCCCCCGCCTCCGTGAGGCGTCGAAAAAGTCTTATGGAGGTTGATGTGAACCAGATCCACTCCCAGATCTCCCAACTTCACAATTCCCATGAGGGCATTGAGATTGGCTCCGTCACAGTAGACAAACCCTCCCTTGCCGTGGACGATCTCAGAGATCTCCCTAAGATTTTCTTCAAAAAGACCCAGCGTGTTTGGATTGGTGACCATGATAGCTGCAACATCATCTTTCATGTGCTGAGCCACCTGCTCTGGACCGATTATCCCTTTTTCATTGGATTGAATTCCGACCGCCTGAAAGGAGGCCATCGATAAAGAGGAGGGATTGGTCCCATGGGCGGTATCCGGGACTAACACCTTGGTCCGTTTCTCGCCGCGATTTTTCAGGCAGGCTTTGATCATCAGCATTCCAGTGAATTCACCGTGAGCCCCTGCGGCCGGCTGGAGAGAAACGTGATCCATTCCCGTGATCTCTGCGAGAAAAACTTCCAACTCGTACATCAATTTCAGAATCCCCTGGGTCAAGTCTTGGGGAGAATAGGGATGGATATGGGTAAACATCTTTGCAATCTCTTCATTTACCTTAGGGTTGTATTTCATCGTGCAGGAGCCCAGAGGGTAGAGCCCGCTGTCCACACCATAATTCCACTGAGAGAGTCGGGTGAAGTGGCGGACGACTTCCACCTCGCTCAGCTCCGGGAACCCTTTCAACTCTTCTCTCAGAAGATGAGGAGGGATGAGATTCCTTGGCTCTGCCTCTTCAATATCCCATCTGGGGAGAGAGTATCCCTTTCTTCCTTTTCCTCCCTTCTCAAAAACGAGAGGCTCATCCTGAATCAGGCCAGTATCTCTTATTTTCTCCATCCTTTTTCCTTTAGAACGATGGGTCTTTCTATTTCTCAATAAATCTACACCCCTCCGCACGACCTGTCAATGAAGGACTTTAGCAATAATTTATTGCTCTCCTTTGAAGGATGAGTGTATTATAGAGTTATGGGAAACCAAATCCTCCCGTGGGTCGTCTTCAACATTTTCGTGCTGGGAATGCTCGCTCTTGACCTCGGGGTCTTTCATCGCAAGGCCCATGTCATAAAGATTAAAGAAGCGCTGGTCTGGAGTGCAGTCTGGGTTACTCTGGCTCTCCTCTTTAATTTAGGAATCTATTTCTGGAGAGGCCCTGAGACAGCTCTCGAATTTCTTACAGGTTACCTGATCGAGAAGTCGCTGAGCGTGGACAATATCTTTGTCTTCTTGCTGATCTTCTCCTATTTCGGTGTTCCTTCACTCCACCAACATAAAGTTTTGTTCTGGGGGATTCTCGGTGCATTGATCATGAGAGCGGTCTTTATTGCAACCGGCGTCACCCTGATTGAGAAATTTCACTGGATCATATATGTCTTTGGAGCTTTCTTAATCCTAACGGGCATTAGAATGGCTTTGCAGAAGGATAGAAAAATCAATCCAGAGAGGAACCCAATCCTGAGATTATTCCGTCGATGGGTGCCGGTTACAGAAGACTATGTGGAAGACAGGTTCTTTGCAAAGAGAGCTAAACGATATTTGGCGACTCCCTTATTTATTGTACTGTTAGTGATCGAAACAACCGATGTCATTTTTGCAGTGGACTCAATTCCTGCTATCCTTGCCATCACCCTTGATCCGTTCATTGTTTACACATCGAATGTGTTTGCTATCTTGGGATTGCGGGCACTCTACTTTGCAGTAGCTGGAATTATGGGATTCTTTCATCACCTCCATTATGGGCTTTCGGCTGTGCTTGTTTTCGTGGGGATTAAGATGCTTCTGGCTGATCTCTATAAGATTCCAGTTAGCATTGCTTTGAGTGTAGTTGGCGGCATCTTGCTCATCTCTGTGATGGGTTCCGTCTTTGATAAGAAAAAGTAGAAATTATCTCATCACACCCACGAAGAAATAAAAAAAGAGGATCAGATGATCCTCTTCTTAGCTTGACGGTTGCGATTTTGTTAACGGCCTCTGCCACCGCCACCGTGGCCACCTGAAAAGCCGCCACCTCCTCCGTGGGAGCCCCCAGATCCACCACCATGGGAACCTCCGGAGAAGCTTCTCGAACTGCTCCCGCCACCGCTGCGTCCGAACGAACCGCTATTCCCATGGCAGTTTGTGCAGGAGGAACTACCACCGCCGGAAGATGGAGCGCTGAAAGATCTGCTTGGACCACTGAAGGTTCTTCCGGAATTCTCAGAAAATCCAAAGCTTCGGCTACCTGTTGAAGGTGCGCTGAATGACCTTTCGTTGCCCCTGCCCGGACCGCTGAAACCCCTGGTTTCACCCGAGGACGGCCTCTGAGAACTTCTTTCTATATTGCCTGGCTGGGTCATTGTCCTCCCGGTCATACTCCGGGAGAGAGTTCCGTTTTCACCGCGAACGCTAAAGTTTGAGGTTTTGTTGTCCCGGTGCGTAAAAGCCTGTCCACGATTACGCTCAAAGATTGACGCCGCACCCCTTCTCGCCTCAGTCGAGTGAAACCCTCTGTTATGGGAAATATTTGCGGTTCTGAAGCCATTTCCAGTTCTTCTGCCTACCGGATCGACTCTCACGACCGTTTTGCTGACAGGATTTATGAAGTGATTGCTGACCACAAACCGATGACGGCCAACGAAGACGACTCTGTGAAAATCATGCAGACAGAAGAAGCCTGAGAAGAAAAATCCACCCGACCAGAACGGATAAGGAACCCAGGCGTACAGGTAATAATAGTCCCACGGCGGAGGATAGTATGTGACAACCGGGGGGCCTTCCTGATAGTAGTAGTTGTTTATTACCGTAGGGTCAGGCTGGGGTTGGTTTTCAGCGTACTGGCCGGAGCTGCCGGGCACAACGGCCAGCCCGAACTCAGTTGTGAGATCTTGAAATGCTTTCAACGCCTCGACTTTTTCCATTGGCAGCTTTTTGGAATCTGCTGCAGTGACTACAGCGTCCTGCAACTCGCCAACAATATCGGGTGTGACAGGGTAATCGGCGATCCATCCATTTCGTGGTGCAATTCCGACAGATGTCAACATATCCTCAGCTTGCGCCTCGCCGCTGGGGGTTCCTAACCCGAGTGCTGTGACCAGCTTAAATGCAAAATCGCCTTCAGGGACAAGTGCTTGTGACACTTGGGGAGCTTCAGTCGAATTCCGCTCCGATTGTGCAAAAGCCGCTAATGGCAGCAGAAGCAATGCTATTAAAATCATTGTTATAAATATCTTTTTCATGCGCGCTCCCTCCTTTCTTCTGTGGAGCTCAAAAAAATCACACTTCTTAGTTAAATATAATAATTGAGGGATTGAAAGGCAATGTCTGGAGTATTAAGAAATGATTTGAGGGAATTTATCCGCCTACGCAGAAGACCACGGGCTCTGCCCGTGGATGAAT
>CAVQFR010000045.1:0-37746 GCA_963711845.1 uncultured delta proteobacterium | reverse complement strand
CCTGCCTTTTTGTTATCCGACGACAAAATATTAAGCTACTTCATAAACTACTCCCGCAAATCGGATTATTTTGGAGCGGAGTCAGGGGACTGCCCCCTGCCTTTCCTCTGGTGGAGGATGTATCTCTATTGATACTTACTCCGCCTGTCGTTTAGATAACAACATAATAAAAGAACCCAAGTCCTATACCCAATTCTCTCCTTCGCGATAAGTTTTTATAATTATGTCCTTTTTCCAATACTCCTATTTTTTACGCAGATTTCCCTTCTCGACATCGGAAGACCTCCATTTAGAGGATCTCCAGACTGACTAAAATGAACCAAAGCAGAATTGCTGCTACGATGATGTCTATAAAGAGGGTGTCATTAGAGATTGTACGTTCCATCCCTGTTCACCCCTCCTCTATTCTAAGGTTAAGCAATTTTCATACCTAAAAGTGTCAAAACCTCGTTTCGTGTCAATTGTTGAAACCGCATAATAAGTCATGACAATTCAAATAAATCATTCTAAAATTCCTGTTGCCACTAGAGAAGGTTCAAAGTGGAAGAGATTTTCCTAGAAATCCTAAACTACTTCTTAAAAGTTTGTAAAACAATTCTCACTCTTATTTATTTCCGTCTGCGATTCCATTGCACGACGAAATTTAGGGCTGACGATTGCAGGAAGGATTAAACTGCGATTATTTTGAAAAGTAAACAATTAAGAGGGGTTGACAAAAAGCTTTATTTCGTTAGAAGGCCAGGTCTTTTAAAACCCTCATTAAGATCTTATCTTTTTCATGTTATGACACGATCAGCCAGGAGTGGTGACACGTATCAAGGATGTGTTATCTTGAAAATGATAAAGATTCAATGCATCTTGAATGCGGCTTTGAGTTGAAAGGATTAAGCTTCTATCGGTACCCAGGAATTCCCAGAAAGGAGCCATAAGTATAATGGATAAACTTCATTGCGAATGTCCTGAAGAAACGCTTTTCTCATCAGAAACTGACCATGTGGAATGTGAGCTGCCCCCTTTGTTTCGTCAAGAACTTCCAGAGATTGTCTCTGGTCTGGTGGAGAGTTGCCAGGATATGGATACCCTACATCACCTGAACCTGGTAGGGTTGCCCTCTCGAGAGGTCGTGTTTGAGATCGTCGAGCGTCTTAAAAAGGTCCTCTTTCCCGGGTATTTTGGCGAGCATGAGGTGGATAGTTTCAATCTGGCCTACCAGATGGGCATCGAAATAAATAGCCTTTTTGAACTGTTATCCAGGCAGATAACCCTGAGCATCCGTCATGAATGCCGTCGTCACCAAAGGGTCTGTACCTCTTGCTCGGAAAGAGGACAAAAGGAAGCCCTCAGCTTGTTAAGAAAATTGAAAGGCCTTAGAAAAATTCTGGCCGAAGATGTTCGAGCAGCCTACCAGGGAGATCCCGCTGCGAAAAGCTTTGATGAGATTATCTTTGGTTACCCGAGCATCATGGCTATCACGACCTACCGTCTCGCCCACGAGCTTCACGTCCAGGAGGTTCCTTTAATCCCAAGGATGATGACGGAGTATGCGCATAGCGTCACCGGTATTGATATCCACCCGGGGGCCGTCATCGGCCGACATTTCTTCATTGACCATGGAACAGGGGTTGTTATTGGAGAGACCAGTATGATTGGCGAATACGTCAGGATTTATCAAGGGGTTACCCTGGGGGCCTTAAGTCTTCCTATGGAAGAAAAAGGCGATACGCTTAGAAAGATGAAACGCCACCCAACCATTGAAGACCACGTAACCATCTATGCGGGCGCCACCATTTTAGGGGGTGAGACGGTCGTTGGGGCCGGCTCGATTATCGGAGGGAATGTCTGGTTGACTCGCTCGGTCCCGCCAGGTGTGACGGTCATGATTGAGGCACCTAAGTTAAAATATAAAGAAGAAAAAAAAGAGCCGAGCAACGAGTCTCACGGCTATTAGCTCCGTTGACTACAGACAGACAAGGGATAAGACCCCTCTTTCGGTTGGGTTGAATTTAGAGAAAACGGAGTTCCTGGCAAACGGGACACCGAAAATGATTCATCACCGTTTTAAATGTTGTATTCTGGGAAGAGATTTTAGATTCCCTCTTTCAGCACCAAATCTTTACTGATTTCTACCCGAAGCCCTGCGAAGATCATTAAGAAATTCAGCGGGAATTTTGTAGCCCAAATCTTGTGCCTTTTTAATATCCTCCCAAGATTTGTCGTATTCTCCTCTAAAATAATAGCCCTTTCCCCGACTGACGTAAGCCTCGGCATACTCTGGGTTTGTGTCAAGAGATTTGTTAAATAATGAGATGGCCTGATCAAATTCTCGTTTTTGCAGAGAGGCTGACCCCATCTTATAGTAAAACCAACTTTCTCTCGATTTCTTTTCTTCTTCCTGCCCGGTAGCTGGCATGACATTAAAGTCTCTCCATTTATTACGAAGAACCTCCTTTCTATCCTCCGGGGCAAGCCAGTACCATTCACTACCGTAAGGGGGCCTCGCACCCCTCATGACCCAGTCCTTTGAATGACTTTTCTCCAACAAAAAGGCATGAAACAGCTCGTGAAGAAGAATAAAGGGATCCAGCTCTCTTACAAAGAGATACCTCCAAAAAAATGTATCGGTGGCCCCCAGGGGTAATTTGCCGCCTGCAATATTATGGACAAAATAGACAAAAGTCAGTGCGATATCAAACTGGTCCCTCTTACTCCACGTGTCCGTGGCAATCCTTATTTCCATTTTGATGATATCATCTAACTCATCTTCCCATTTGATTTCGTACCCATCAACAATTTCAAGCCGCATGCCAACTTGCATCTCAACAAGGCGCGAGCATTTTGAAACAAATTTCTCAATTTCGTCTTTCCGATAGGCATCATCGGTGACCAGAAGAACCCTTAAGGTTCGAATCGGTTCGTTTTCAGCCTTGAATTCAGGACGGCTCAGCAGCGGCTTGACGCTTCCGGAATAACAACCGATTAAGCAGGCCAAGGGTAACAGGAGCACGAGTTTCTTCGCTTTCATAAAGTGGAAAGGGATATGAATAGGTTAGGAAAACGTTGGATACGGCTCCGCGTCTTGAACATCATTCGCCGTATAGGGTGGTCTTGATTTCTTCCCTTGACTGAATTTCTCCTGCCAGCTTTTGGGCTGCCTTTCTTTCCTCATACTTGCTGACAAGTACCCTATAGATAGGGGACCTGTCTTTCGTTACGCCCGGCTGGGTAAACGCATCGTATCCTTTTTCCCGAAACTTCTTCGTGAGGGCCTGTGCCCTGTCCTCATTCTTGAAGGCCCCCAACTGGACCGAGTAGAACGGTTTGGGCGGTGGTGGTTTGGATGCGTCCTCCGATGAGAGCGAAGAGGGCTCCCCGGGCGGTGTGGGTGGAACGGGCAATGCAGGGGCAGGCGTGTTTGCAGCGCTCCTTTCCGGGGACAACTGTGATTTCGATCCGGCCTCAGGAGTTGCGGATGGAACTCGTAAGGGACCTGCTACGGAGGGAGAAGGCGAAACCTTCCGGGTTGGCATGAACTGGTGATAAGCCAGAAAACCAGTTCCCGCAAGCATCAGGAGGATCCCGATGCCAATCGCCGGCAAGAGAAGGGCAGAGCGTTTTTTCCCCATTTTCCTGGGGGTTTGTAGCGAGGCGACCGGTTCGCCTTCTCTAGGGCTCCGGGAAGGAAGCGTCTTGCCCAAAACCGTTCCCGTCTTTTCGACAAGCTCTTCGGGACCGAATGTCAGTTCCAGAAAATCCACGATCCCGTAATCCCTGGAATAGTCAGGGCCCAGCGCCTTTTTCAGGGATGCCAGAATAATGATAGGAACCTTTTCTAAGAGGGGAATGCCATGAATTGCTTTGCAGGGTTTGAGTCCTGTTGGGCTCAGTTCGAGAGGCTTGATGTAGATAAGCGAAGGTCTGAGCAATTCGGCCAGTTCAGCGTTCACATCTTGGCTTGAGACGGGGTAGATCAGGTAGCTTTCCGCCTCGAGAGTGGCGGTCATTCTCTGATCCATGTCCTCGCCTGCGTCTACAACGAGTATCGTTTCACCTGTCATGCGTTCTCTCAAGGTTGTACTCAGGAAGATGCATCAGGTTCTCAACCATCGGCCTATGTTTAGAGTGTTTCCCAGTACTTGGACGGCATGTCTTGGGCAAGCTTGAGCGCACCGTCCGCGCCCGCAAAGAGCGGGTCTGTCACGCAGGTGACCTTGCAGGTGCCATATTCCTTCAAGGCATTCTGTAGGTACTCGGCAATCCCTCTGATCAGACTTCCTCCGCCCGCAAGCACGATATTGTTCTTAATCTTCATCTGGAATTCGGGATCAAACCGGGCGATCATTTCGGTCGTCGTCTCGACGAGTGACGGCAGCATGCTCTCGCATGCCCGCCGGATCTCATCCTTGATGTCATGCATGACCGGTTTCCCATTCACCGGCAGCTCTACGCGAATCTGTTCATGGATGTCACGCACAAAACTGAATTTCTCCTTGAACTGGCGCACCATGTTCTTATTGAACTTTGAGTTCGGATATTTCTCAATGAGACAATTGAAGAGTTGCTCGTCGATATAGTCGCCCGCCGCGAAAATGGTCCTCTGGTCTTCTTCGGATGGAATGGTCCCATGCATGATGCAGAAGTCGATGGTCCCGGCACCGATGTCGATGATGAGGGCGTCATTCAGCAGATTCATTCCGTAGGCGATCGCAAAGGGTTCCGATACGACCATGAGGGTATGCACATATTCCACAACCGCCCTCCGGATGGCAAGCTTATTGACTTTTAGCGAATCGGCGGGCACCCCAATCACCGCATGAATCTTCTGGGCAGGCTCTGGCCTTGCAAGATCAATAAGATACCTGATGATTTCCTTGACCGCCCTCTCACTGCTCTCGATCCCCTCTTTTATGATGCCCCGTTCAAGGGGCCTGCAGATATCGAGAGAAAGCCGGTGCTGCAGAGCCTCGGCTCCGAAGAGTACCGGTTTGCCGACCACCTGCTCCGCGATAAAGTCTTTCGGCCAGCCGGCGTAGCTCTCGATCCATTCCCGCATGCCATTACTCGAAGAGATCGCACTCCGTGATGTTCCAAGGTCGATTCCGACAAAGAGGACATTGTCTTCCTTCTGCTCATCTTTTTGCTTCATGGGTTAGGGCTCCTTTATTCAGATAGTCGAAAATGCCGGTTGCAAGATATCTGGCAATATTCTCTCTATGACTTTCGGAATTAAGCTCCCGCTCCTCTTCGGGATTGCTGAGACAGGAGACTTCCGCAAGCACGGAGGGCACGTCCACGCCGAGGAGGACCACGAAAGGTGCCCTCTTTACGCCATGGTTTTGTATCTCTTCGCTATGTTTCCTGCTGTTCAGGAACAAATTCGCCTGGATTGATTCTGCAAACACCTTGGACTCTTGAAGCTTCATGGTCTTGCCGAGCATTTCGACGACTTCTCTGAAATCGCTCAGTCCATATTCTGATCCTGCATTTTCTTGTTCGGCCAGCCGGAGTGTTTTTTTGTCATCAGAGGGTCCGAAATAATACGTCTCAATGATGTTCGTGTTTTTCTTTGGCAAGTAATTGAGATGAATCGAGATGAAGAGGTCAGCTTTCGCTTCCCGGACAAGGGTAACCCGTTCGAGAAGAGGCACTGACGAATCGTCCTCCCTCGTCATAAGCACATGGTGGAGGTCGCTTTTTACCAGATGGGCCTTCAATCTCTTGGCAATATCGAGCGTGATATCTTTTTCCTTGGTACCCATCTTTCCGATCGTTCCCGAGTCGGAACCGCCATGGCCCGCATCGACCATAATCGTCTTAATTTTCAGGCCAAGCATGCGCATGAGGGATACATTGCGACTGTTTATAATGGCGCTGAACTCGGAAGAGTTCGGTGGGCCTTCTGGGGCAACACTTGCAGCGGGGAGAAGAGGGTATCTGTCCGTATCCGGGGGCAATTCTACTGAAACACTTGCCGGGGGAAGGGAAACGGGGATTGTGCTGATCTTCACTGTGCGTTCTGCTGGCGCGAATGAACTGCCCGTGTGTTGGTCGGGCATGAGAACCGCAAAAGCGGAGAGCAGCATGGACAAGAAAATTCCCTTCAGGAAGAAAGATTTCCTCCGTGACAGCGCTGGTTGGCTCCTGCCGAGTATGAAGAGGTTTTCTTCATAGACACCGCGAAGGATGTCCTGACGAATTTTGAATTCTTTCTTTCCGGTGAAGATAGAAATCATGACACCATGAAACGTTAGCAAGTTATCGGGGAAAATTCAATATTGGCTAAGGCCCCCATACCATTGTGCCGGATAAGGTTTTCCTTCCCTTGTTAAAGGACACCTGTTCTTTGACAAATTCTGCGAGTATAGTCAGCATATTCTATGCCAAATATTTGCCACTTGCAAGGTTTTGTTTCTTTTATAATTTTCTTGAAGATAGAATATGCAGATGGCCAAATTTTGCCGTCCAGTCTGGACGAATGGTAAAGAATTATCCAAGCTTAGCGCTCTTAGGCTTCCTTTGAAAGTTGGTCTGGCAGGGAGCAGATTGGACCATCGGAGACCTGTTGGCAATGAAGAAATTCCCCGGTTTGTAAAGCGAAGGTTTAGTGGTTATTATCGGACTGTTCTTCTTGGTGAGTCAGCGCTTTTTTCTTCTCCGAGCCCGAACCGGCCATGTTCGCGATCAAATAGAGCAACCCTACCAGTAAGAGACCGAGGCCGAGAAGGCTGAAAAACAGTTTCGGCTTCCGGTACATGAAGAAGAGGAGGCCCAGCACAAGAACGATTACGATGATCGGATTGTTCTGAGCAAAAGAAACGATACCCCCCACGGATCTTGAAAAATCCATACACCCTCCTAGCCAAAAAGTATTATACCATAATTATTTGAATTTGAGCCGCTTTAAGGAAAAGGGTTGGGAAGCAAGTCTTGATAATGATGCATTTCAACCGTCTCGCTCTGTGACCTGTACTTCTATATGAGTTCCATGGAGATTTAGAGCCAGAGATTCAGAGCCAGGCAATCGTAATAAAGTATTGACCGAAGACCGTAGCTAAAAAGATGGATTTTTCCATATTTTTTCCGATAGTTGTACCAGCGCAGTAGAGTCACGCAAGCAATGGGCTTGCGGAATCCCAGGCTCCATTCTCGGGCGTGGAAACGTCCGTTTAGGCTGCAAAATGATGTGAAAAACCCCACCTCCCTCTCGGAAATGGGGTTTCACTTCATCACCAATCGGCACAGTAACCTGGCAGCAAATTCACCGCGTAAGGTGACTTACAAGGAAGTTCCTTTTATTCGTCGATCATCACGCGGTCGTGAGCCCCTTTGGGTTGTGGTGGCGTAAAAATATTAAAAGACAACAGTTCTTTGCCAGGAAGCGCACGGGTCGCATGGGCCACGCCTCGGGGACAGAAATGCAGGTCGCCGGCCTTCACCGGAACCCATTTGCCGTTGATATACATTTCTCCTTCACCCTTATACACAAAAACAATTTCATCCACAGTGACGTGAATATGCCTCCCAATCCCTTTGGAATCTTTATTGGACCCGATAAATACGGCGGAGCGGGGGGATGAAAAAACATTATCCGAACGACTCAGTTCGCCTTCTTTTATGGGGTTCTTCGCAAACCACTCATCAAGATGAATCAGCACATCTTCACCCGGGGTTGCGTCGATGAGATATTTTACCGTAGGAGCCGCTAATACTTGCCCCATTAAGAAAGCCAACAATATGGACCCGATAATTAAGATAGTACGCATTTGAAAATCCTCCTTTCTGGTTTTTGAAAATTATTCTTCATAGCTAAAGTCAAAGATAAGAAACCGAGGTTGCCTTAATAGGTGATAAAAATCTCTCCCAAGCCTTATTATCGAGATCTTCTAAAACACCCCCTGTCGAATTAGAACCCAGAGGATGAGAGGGTAAATTGCGAGTTAAACGCCAATACTTCTAGTATGAGGGGTTCCAAATCAGGGAAGGCTCCAAGAGGGATTGAATTCCCCTCCCTTGGAGCCTTCATGTTATCATCTTCTGGTAACCAAACCTGTACCTCATGTTACCCCGCAAGGCCAATGGTTAATCAAGGAAATTGCCTAACACTGGGAAATTATCAGTGGAGATTATAGCAATGCCACATATTCTGTCAAGCTCATTCTTACCCTTGCCCTCACGCAGTTTTTCTGTCGAGCCTCCAGGGCGAAGTGCCAGTGGAAAACGCTGAGACACAGACGGGCCTGCGATAAAGGGTAGGCGGTCTCAGAGATCTGAGGATTGGGGTGGCTCGGAGAGGATCTGGGCGGGTTCCTCGGAGGGGCTTCATCGGCCAATAGCTTAGGAAAGTGTAAAGAGTCTCCTTTTGGAAAGGCGGGCTTCAAATCGAAAAGATGGAGAAAGCTAACCTTCAAGGTTAGCTTTCTGTTTTTCTTAGAACATCTCCTTGGTAAGCCGTTCAAATAACATTGTCTTTTCCTGCGGATTCCTCAGTTTCTTTTTTGAAAGAGCTCTTAAAGGATGTTGGTTTTTTCTGGTGAAAGAGCGATAACCCATTCCCCTCTCGTCAAGATTTCCATTTGAAATTCAATATAAAATCCTGTAAATAGGACATATTCGTTTAGAGGAGACTTCCCAGTAGGGAAACTAGAATTTGTCTTATACGAAATTTGAATCAAGAGGGAGGAAAATATGATCCGTTTTAAAAAATTTGAAGAGGAGGCTGTTCTTCATAACCCGCTCAAGAATTTTGAGATCGATGCTCAACCCATTGAATATCGTGAAGACCCTCTTAGCGGTTTCACTTCCTTCATACGCACCGGCCGGGCATTCTGGGCGGGGGTTTACAAAACAGACCAAACTGTCTTGGAAAGACTGATTGGAGAAACCCGGGAGAAGTGTTTTTTCTGCCCAGAAAAAGTGGCAACCTCAACTCCAAAATTCCCGGTTGACTTTATCCCCGAGGGGAGGCTGACCCGAGGGGAGGCTACCCTCTTCCCCAACCTCTTTGCCCACAAGCAATATTCCGCGATCATCGCCATCACCCAGAAGCATTATCTAAAACTCAACGAGTTTTCGCCGAGTGTTCTTATGAACGCCCTCAAACTTGCGGATTTTTATGTTCGACGGGCTCATGAAGTGGGTGGCGTCGAATATGCCGAGATCGGCGGTAACTATCTTTACCCCAGCGGAGCCAGCATGGTGCATCCTCACCTTCAGGTGATCCTGTCTCATGGTCCTCATTCCCTGATCAAGGTCTATACAGAAAAAGGAAGGTCCTACCACAGGAAATATTCCCGCAATTTTTGGGATGAATTGATCGAGAAGGAGAAAGGGCTTGGCGAAAGGTATTTGGGAAGTTTGGGATCTACGGAATGGTTCACTCCGTTTGCTCCACTTAAAGAGGATGAGGTGGATGCCGTGGTGAGGGGGAAATCCAATCTCTTGGAATTTGACGATAACGATTGGGAAAATCTTGCCCAGGGTCTTTCACGGGTGTTAAAGGCTTATCACGACAAAGGGTTTTCTTGTTTTAACTATGCCATCTACTCGGGTCCTCTCGGTAAGAAGCTTAGTAATTATCTTTGGGCGGGGATGAAGATCGTCTCTCGATCCAGCGTACAGACTTACCCGGTGAGTGACACATGGTATTCATCCAGCATTCTTCTTGATGGGTTCGTTGTGGAGCCACCCGAGGAAATAGCTAAACAAATACGGCCTTATTTTGGGTAGAAAACTCTAAACCTTAAGGATTTGATGACCCTTCTTGTGTTTTCTTTAAGACGCGTCGGGCAACGAGCTTTCGGCTTCCTCGTCCACGCTCTCGGTTTCGTTGCGCAGCTCGGCCAGAAGTTTTACACGGCGGGAAAAATACCACAGGATGGCACACACGAGCAAGAAAATCCCCACCGCCGCCGCCATGTAGAAAGGTGTGTTTCGGCCGGTCAGCTTGAACATGCCGCTGGCAACCAGTGTGAACGGGATCGCCGCGGGCAGAATCCCGAAGGCTGTCCCTATCAGAAAATGGCTGTGGCGGATGGGTGAAAGTCCCAAGAGAAAGTTAATGATCAGCCCGCTGATGGGGAGCTGGCGCACGGTGAAGACCATCAGCGCCGCGGAATGGCCGTGGAACTGCTTCTTTAACTGCCCGACCCGTGGCCAATGGCGCAGGACAAAATCCTGGCCGCCCCAGCGTACTAAGAGAAACAGGACATAGTAACCGGCCAGTGTCGCCACTTGCGTCCAAAGCAAGCCATACCAGAATCCGAACGCCAGACCGCCGATGGGGCAGAACAGTAGACGGGGCATGCCCGCGGCCACCAACACGAAGACAATCCCCATCCACGCGGCCGGCCCCACCCATCCCAGCGACAGCAGCCAGAATTTGACGGTTTGAATGTTGCCGAGATAGTTCCGCGCCGGCGTAAAATAGACCAACGCGAACGCGGCCGCCACTACCGCCAGCATAATTAGTGGTTTCCACGCAAAAGACGCGATTTTGGATTTCGGGGTACGGATCTGGGCAACCATCATACAACCGGATTGTCTACGTCAGAATCTCCCTGCACGTAGAATATAGAGATGGATGATTTTGTAAAATCATTTAAATCTTCTCGATCCCAATTTGAAGGCCCAATTTGAAGGAATGAAAACCACCTGCCGCAGGCAGGGAAAACGCATCAGACGCCTTCGTACTGATAGGTAAGGGCGTTTACCGGCCGTCTCACCGTCTCGGCGGCGTGGCAACAAGTCGTTCCTTATTCGTCGCGACACCACCCCTCATCCTTCGTCGTTGCGATGTCCATCCTGTAGAGAATGGTTTTAAACCGTTCCCTACGAGGCTCTCAACAACCGCTATTGTTTCTTGTTTCTGAGTGCAGAAGCAAACGGGTTATTTGTAAAGGTGCTCTTCTGTTTCTGCTTCCTTTCCTGTCTCTTCTCTTCTTTATTCTTCTCCTCCGTCCTTGAAGCGACTCCGGGTTGGGGCGGGCTGTCCTTCATGGAAAGGGAAATCCGTTTTCTTGCAAGGTCCACGCCCAGCACTGTTACCATGACTTTTTGATGAACTCTCACCACCTCCGCTGGATTTTTCACAAACCGATGGGAGACCTCGCTGATATGGACCAGTCCATCCTGATGGACGCCAATGTCGACAAAGACCCCAAACGCGGTGAGATTCGTCACGATCCCAGGGAGCTTTATCCCTGGTTTTACATCCTCTATTTTTTCAATTCCTTCTGCGAATCGGAAGGCTTCGAACTGCTCACGGGGATCGCGGCCGGGTTTGGAGAGTTCCGAAAGGATGTCATTCAACGTAGGAAGGCCTACTTTATCCGAGATGTATTGGCCGAGATCGATTTTATTCCGGAGTTTCTCATCATGCATCAGATCGAGGACCGAACAGCCCAGATCCCTTGCCATGGCATCCACAATGAGATAGCTCTCCGGATGGACAGCGCTTCGATCGAGCGGGTTTTCGCCATCCCTGATGCGCAAAAACCCTGCAGCCTGCTCAAAGGCCTTGGGTCCTAAGCGGGGTACCTGCTTCAATTCCTGTCTCGAACGAAACGGACCATGTTCATTCCGATACTCCACGATCCCCTTTCCAAGCTGAGGCCCTAACCCTGAGACATAGGTAAGAAGCTGTTTACTTGCTGTATTGACTTCAACGCCCACACGGTTAACGCAGCTTATGACCACATCGTCTAGGCCGCTCTTCAACGCTCCCTGGTCCACATCGTGCTGGTATTGGCCAACCCCGATTGACTTCGGATCGATCTTGACCAATTCTGCCAGAGGGTCCATCAGCCTCCGGCCGATGGATACGGCTCCCCGCACGGTCACATCCTGATCAGGAAACTCCTCCCGTGCCACTTCCGATGCCGAATAGACCGATGCACCACTCTCGTTGACCATCACCACCTGAATATTCTTGGAGAGGTCGAGGCTGCGGATAAAAGCCTCTGTCTCCCTTCCCGCCGTGCCGTTTCCGACGGCAATGGCCTCTATGAGGAACCGCTCACACATCTCAAGGACCTTTGAGCCTGCATCGGCCGCACCCTTTTGGGACTGTAGAGGATAAATGGTTTCGGTATGTAGCAGTTTCCCTTGACGGTCCAGGCAGACCATTTTGCAGCCCGTCCTGAAACCCGGATCAATAGCAAGAACGTTCTTCTGACCCAGCGGTGGAGCGAGAAGAAGTTGACGGAGGTTCTCGACGAAGACCCGTATCGCCTCCTCATCCGCCCGCTTTTTTGTTTCAAGGCGAATCTCGGTCTCCATGGAAGGAGAGAGTAATCTCTTGTAGCTGTCCTGGACGGACATCCTGACCTGCTGGGATGCAGGCCCCTCTCCCCTGACAAAGAGGCCATCGAGGATCTCCATGGCTTCATCCTCAGGGGGTAAGACCCGCAGGATAAGAAAATCCTCATTTTCTCCCCGTCTCATAGCCAGAATCCTGTGGGATGGTGCTGTGTTGACAGGCTCTTGCCAGTCGAAGTAATCCTTATACTTAATTCCTTCAGCCTCCTTTTCCGGGATGACTTTTGACTTAAAGACAGCCTTCGATGAAAAGAAATCACGCATCCTGGCCCGGGCCGTCTCATCTTCATTGATCCATTCTGCGATAATGTCGCGGGCTCCTGCGAGGGCGTCTTCCACAGAATTCACCCCTTTTTCAAGGTCGACAAAGGCAGATGCCTCGGTCAATGGATCGATGTCATCTTGTGCAAAAAGACGCTGGGCGAGCGGCTCCAGTCCCCTCTCTTTGGCGATCGTTGCCCGGGTCCGGCGCTTGGGCCGGTAAGGCAGATAGATATCCTCCAAAACGGCCATGGTCTCCGCCGAGAGGATCTTCTCCTTTAACTCGTCTGTGAGCTGTTCCCGCTCCTCCAGTGATTTGAGGATGGCCTCACGCCGCTTGTCTAATTCCACGAGCTGATTCAGACGGTCGCGAATCGTTGTGATAGCAACCTCATCCAGAGAACCTGTGACCTCCTTCCGGTATCGAGCGATAAAAGGGACGGTGGCCCCTTCATTCAAAAGGTCTGCCGTGGCCTGGACTTGTTTGGGGGTGAAACCCAATTCTTGGGCAATCGTAGGAATGTGTGTTTCGTTCATAATCTCCCTCACCCAAATGACGAGGAGAATGACAGATCATCCAAGACCATTAGGGGAGAAATGTCTAAAGAACCCTGCAAATCAAATTCAAGATTCTAGAATAAAATAATTTGGAGAGAATTAAAAGGGGCGATCGCAAAGCAGGAGAATGTGTTTTGGAACGTTAAATGACATGAATTGATTATTTGTTTGACAGGTACAACCATTATTGGTAAAACCTGTCCAAGAACAAGAACGGGATCCAGAATTCATATATCCTGAAACAAGTTCAGAACCTAGTTCGGCATGACAAACGGGGATACGCTTTTTTTGGATGTCATGCCTCAGCACCCTTCTACATTGAAAATATTTTTCTAGCTTTGGCAGATGCCTTTCGTCCCTGTCCCTGCCTACCGGCAGGCAGGCACAGGACGCAGATTTCGGGTGTGATTTCAATAAAAGATTCTGAAAGGTGAGGTCTTATCATGTATGGATCAGGCATTTTTTTGGGTTTAATGGTCTTGATCTTCTTTATTGTGGGCTCCATTTGCGGAATCGTGGCTCTCTCAAAGATTCAACGCCTGGTTAGAGATCTTGAGAATGTGAGAAACCAACTGAGATCTCTAAGGGATGACCCTAAAAAAGTTATCCCTATCCCACGCAGCCATTGCGAAAGTTTGTGGAGATCAGTGGTGAAGCTTTTAAATTGCCTAACCGGCATAGAATCACGTTCCGGGGATACGGCAACAATATGAAACGTGGCTCCGATGTCAATCCCCGCAGCATGAGGATGAACAACAGAAAATTCCGTAGAACCCTTTTTCAATGGCATAATACCTCCCGGTTATAAAATGGATTGGGAGGCGGAATGAAAAGGATGCTACTTTCCTAAACGGGATCACGTGAGTGTCGCCAATATCAAGGACATTTTCATTCCTGGACCATGTTTTTTAACGGGTAAAGACACCAGTAAGCGGACGGTCTCTCCCCCCGTCTTAATTATATCTGAACAAGTTTCTATTATCACAAGGAAGGGTGAATACCTTTAGGATCGTTTTTTAACATCACTTTTGGCTCTTGGACGTTTGTCATCGCCATGACGGCGATCTCAGCCTATCAGTTATACAGGAACGAGAAGAGCCAGGAAAAGTGGCACGACGCCCTTACCGGTATCTCCTTTCTACTCGCGCTGTTTCTGGCATGCTTTCTTCTCAGCGTCGAACTGTCACAGAATTGGACCATCAACCACCCCCTTGCTCATTATCGTACTTATGAGACCGGCACACTGGTTGTTCTATGGTCACTGATTCCGACGGTCATCGCCTCCATACTTGTTAGAAAAGGAGCAAAGGCTTGGATGCCGCTCTCGTGGGTCTGCTTTGGCATCGGAGCCATCGAGCTGTTTGTTGGCCTCGAACACTATTCTCACCCTTCGCCTTGGCTCGTCTTGAACGCCACTTTTTCCCCAAAATTGATTCTCGTGCTCTCTCTCTGGGGGAGGTGCACGCCTCTGCCGCCGGCTCGATCTAAAGCATGCAGCGGATGTGCAAGCGCTGGCCGGCCATGCTATAGTGGCATTACTGGTGGCGTTGGAATTTGAGCGCTGGGGCCACTACAGCAGCCTCATTACTTCTAAAATGGGCATCAGCTTGATCTCAGCGGCTTGGGGAGTGCATGCCTTCGTTGTCATCTGGATCGGGTTAGCCAAACAAACCCCCCTTCTTCGTTATCTCGGGTTTATTCTGTTTTTTCTGGCGGTGGGGAAAACGCTGATCATTGATATGAGTGAGCTTGAGAAGGTCTATCGCATCGCTTCTTTTGCGGCATGCGGTCTGCTTCTGGTGGCGGCGGCGGCGGGCTATTTCTATCAGCGCTACAGTTCGAGGATCTTGGAGCAACCGGAAGCGGAGAAGAGAGCATGAAAAGACTCCTGGCAATTATCGGCCTGGTCGGCATCGCAACTTCTGCCGAGGCAGCTATTGACCTTGCGGGATGGAGCTGGCAGCGGTCCATTAACTCAGGAACGTCCTCGGGATTCGATTCGTCTCGCCATACCTCCGGAGGTATTTTATGAGGGTCAGACGACACTCCATGATCTCCGGGTGATTGACGAGAGCAAAAGGCTCGTTCCTCACGTAATTCACTGGGGGAGAGTGCAAGAGACTCAGTTATTGGAGTGGCAGCCGGCTCGACTGATCAACGCCACATTTGTTCCGGGAAAGTATGCCACGGTTGCCGTGGACTTCGGCGAGATGACAGAAAAAAACCAGATCACGGTAAGTCTTTCAGGTCAGAACTATCGGCGCCGGGCCCTTCTTGAGGGAAGTAACGACGGCCAAGCCTGGGAAGTGGTTGCTGAAGACGTTTGGCTCTTCGATGTGAGCTTGCCAGGTCAAAACTTTAAGGTGGATACCCTCCGGTTCCCTACCAATAACTTTCGCTATCTTCGATTGACGGTCTATCACATGACCGACGACCCAAGGCGTATTTCGATAGAGATCGTCAAGAGTGCCTTCCAAAGAACCGAAATGGAAAAGGAACTAGTGCCTGTACCCGTGAAGCACAACGCTGTATCTCACGATGAGAAGAATGACAAGACGATTCTTGAGTTTGATCTGGGGTTTCGGAATCTGCCTTTGGCGAATCTCCAGTTCGAAATCACAACCCCTTATTTCTATCGTGGATACGAACTCTTTGGACGGAACGAGGCGAAGGAGAAGGTCCCTCGTAAAACAGAGACCGGGTGGGACACCATCGAACAAGATGTCCCGTGGAGGTCCGTGCACCGAGGAGTGCTGTATCGAATCCAGCACAAACAGAAGATCAGCGAGTCGCTCAAGGTAGAGGGTGTTAGCGCTCCATACCGATACTTGCAGCTTCGTATCTTCAATGGAGACAACCCGTCGCTGAAGCTCGGAGGGGTCTCCTTATACCGGCGTGAAACCAGCCTGGTCTTTCAGGTCCAACCGGGCCAGGGTTACACCTTGATCGGGGGAAATCCCAAGGCAAGAGAGGCCAGCGATGATCTTGCCAAGTCCATTCAGGGCATTGATGAATTCATGCTACCCTTGGTGAGTCTTGGCCCTCCGACGGCCATTCAGCACAAGGAGCCCATTCCTCCTTGGACCGAACGCCACAGCACTCTCCTATGGATCATTCTCATTCTGGCCGTAAGTATGATGCTGATGCTTATCTTGAGGAACTTGAAGAAACTTCCATCCTCCCCGAAGCAGCCATAGGATTTCATTGCTCTTCGCTCACAAAGATTTCAAGGATCTCTCCCACTCCCATTCTCATTTTCAAACGGTGGAAGTTGCGGTGGGTTCTGGCTCGGGAAAATGGGTTTCCAACATCTTCACGAAACGTTTCTAAGAGGTGAGGGTCAAACTGGGTTCCGGCGTGTCTGCGAAGCTCCGCCACAGCCTCCCGATGGGAAAATGTCCTGCGATAGGGGCGAGCACTGGTGAGGGCCTCGTAGGCATCCGCAATCGCCAACAAACGGCACTCGACGGGGATTTCTTCTCCGTTGATACCGAGAGGATACCCCTGGCCGTTCCACCACTCATGGTGTTTGAGGATCCAGTCGGCAATCGGAACGAGGTCCGCGGCGGAGAGGGCAATGCGATAACCGATCTCGCAATGTCGTTTCATCTCCGTCCACTCCTCAGAAGTGAAGAGCCCTTCCTTCAGGAGGACCGCGTCGGAAATCCCCACCTTGCCGATGTCATGAAATTTGGCGAAGAGGGATAAGTCAGCCGTCGTGGACTCGGGGAGTCCGATCAGGACGGCCATCCGGACTAATAACTTTTCCAAACGACTCGCGTGTTGCTCGGTTGCCAAGTCCCTGGCTCTTAGGGTATTGATCAGGGTGCTCACAATGGTGCTCCGGACGCTCTGGGTGCGATAGAGCTTTTTCCGGTACATGTGGTTATCCGCTTCTTTAAACACATCTTTTAGGTTTTTATGGGATCCATTTCTGACTGCAAATCCGACGGAGATACTCAACGGGAGTTCGGGGGTGGTGGCGTTGTAGGTGTCGACGGTCTCCTGAATCCTTTGGCAGGCGTTTTCAACGGCAGGCTCGGTGGTGTTTGGAAGGACGATAGCAAATTCATCCCCACCGATGCGGGCCGCCAAATCTCCCTCCCGGAAGGAATCCCGGATCACCCTGGCCGCGGCGACCAGCAGGCGATCCCCTTGATCGTGTCCTAAGGTATCGTTGACCAGCTTGAGCCCATCCACATCACACGACAAGATCCCGACCGTCCCATAGCGTGCTTTTTCTATCCGGCTCATCTCCTCCTCGAAGTAGATGCGGTTATAGAGTCCGGTCAGAGGATCGTGGAGGCTCAGGTATCTCAGTTTTTCTTCCCCGAGCTTGAGGTCTGTGATATCTGCGGCAATGCCGACAGCCCGCTGTATCCTTCCGGAATCATCCCCGATCGGAAAAGAACGGTCCTTGATCCAGCGGATGGATTGATCCGGGCGCACAATACGATAGACGACCTCGACCTCTTGCTGGCTTTTCTTCTCTAAAGATCGCTTCACATGATTCCTATCTTCGGGATGGACCGTCTCCCAAAAGGAGTTTGGATCTTCGTAAAGGCTTTGAGGTGGACGCCCCCAGATTTCCGCATAGGCGGGGCTGACGTAACGGGGGATTCCCTCTTCGTAGATATAGAAGACCTCACGGATGTTTTCTGCCAGCTGGCGGAATCTCTCTTCACTCTCCCGAAGTCTCTCTTCTGCACGCTTGCGGTAGCTAATGTCCTTAACAATGTGAACAAAACCGATGATCTCTCCCTTATCATCCAGTATTGGATCTACTGAAACAAAAATCCATATATCCCTGTCAGCAAGATAAAGCTCTGTCTCTTCGCGTTTTCTTGTTTCGATCATCTTTTTATAAGGGCATCGTTCAAGAGGCATATTCATCTCATGCATTAAGGTGTAACAGTGCTCCCCAACGATCCGATCCATCGGTAGGTTGAAAAAGCGAATGGTTTCCTCATTCACCTGGACAATTCTGCATTCCATGTCCAGAATCATGATGAAGTCGGTGATGGAGTCGAAAGTGGTCTGCCATTGATCCGCTGTCTTTTTCAGTTTCTCCTCAGCTTGTTCGTGCTCGGCATTCTTTATCTCCAGGGCTTCTGCCATCTCGTCGAAAACCCTTCCCACTTCACCCAATTCATCAGGTCTATGGTCTAAACCTGTCCGTGTTTTGAGATCTCCATGTTCTATCCTGCGCGAGGCCTCGACTAGTTTATTGAGTCTCTTTACGATAATGGCATTTCCTAAAAACCATGCTGAGAACCCTAGAATCAAGAACGCTACACTTAAAAGGACCACATTGATTAATAGGGCCCTTTTGGCATGGTGGAGGGCTTTCTCTTCCGGGATACCGACACGTATAAAAAGATACGCGGATTCGTTTGGCTTCAGGCGGAATCTTCTGTAGGCATTAAGACGTTTTACATCATCGACTCCAGTATACGTGAAAACCCCTTCTCTCCTTTCATATGACTTATGCGACATATACCCGATCGTATCAGGAAGATCTGTCCTTGGCATATGATTTCCATTTTCAGGGTAGGCATAGAGAAGGATTCCCCTGTGGTCGCTGATAGATAGGGTTGAACCCAGGGGTAATTTTTCCATGGAAAACATCCGGGCGTAACGGGCAATGTCAAGTGAAATGCCAACCATTCCTTTGAACTTCCCCTTGGCATCTGTGATCGGATAACCAAGATGGAGGACCGGCCGGTTTAAGAATTGGCAAATGGCGTATTCTCCTACGGAGAAATCTCTTGTCCTTACGACATCTTGAAAAAATTTGCTGGAAACCATGCTCGTTTGCTTAAAAGGTGGAGCAGAAGAGCACAAGATCCCTTGAGCATTTAGAACAAAAATTCCTCCATATAATAGATTCTGTTTCAATAAGCCCTCAAGCAGTTGATTGCTCGCTGTTATATTCAACTTCTGTATGTCCGGTATTTTGGCCAAGGTCATGAGGAACTGGCGAGTGCTTCCCATGACGCGTTCGTGCTCGTAGGCAAGGCTTTTTACCGCCTCCAGGGCATCGGATTTCGCATCTTCGATCTCACGGGAACTGCGGTCTAACCCTGAATAGATAATAATTCCCAAAGCGGGCAGAACGGATATCAGAACCAATAACAGCAGGTGACTTCTAATGGTTCTGAGAAATAGAAACCTCATCGTTGTGGCGCTCCCTATTTTTTGTCTGGCTACCGCAGGCCTGCCTGCGGCAGACAGGGTGGTAAAATCCATCGGCAATAATTGCCGCAACTACATAATCCTTTTAAATGGGTGTATTTGTTTGATATTATTGAGCAAGTTTAGTGCCAAAGTGGACAAACTGGGCCAATCTATTGAATTTTTAATGGTTTTTCAAAAACTTAATGGTATTGGTGGGTGGGAATATGCCCTTTTTTGTCGGTAGGATGCATTATATAAGAGGGGTATTTTCTAATTGACTAAGTTTCGAAAGGAACAAAAGGGCGCCGTCCGTAAAATTATAAATTCCTATGCTTCTCGGGGAAGGAGATCTTTCTATTAATTCCTCATCCCACCTCTTCTGACATCTCAGGGGGGGATGAAATTCTTTCTAATTCTTGATATATTTTTCTTGTCGTTGGAGTAGGGATGCCCATTTCGTTTCCGAGATAGAGAATCGTGCCACCGAAAAGCTCCAATTCACTTTTACCTTTCTTCTGGGAGATATCTCTCTGTAAGGAGGTTTGTGTGCCTGGGGGAAACATCGTTGCTTTCTTAAGAGAAAGGTCTACAATTCCGTCAGGCAATTGAATCTTTCTCTTCAAAGCAATGGAGTAAATTTCATTCATAATCGCAATCACCTCTTTTTTAAGCGATGGTTCCCCCAGAATTTCTCCGAGAGTTCGATTATAGTAAGCTGAGATCAGGCTGAAACTGGCGATGAAGATATACTTCTCCCAGATCGCTGGGTTTGCATCCTCTTTCCACTCATAATCAATTGAAGCTTTTTGAAACAGTCTGAATAACTCATGAGGGATGTAATCAGGATACCCTGGGTCTCTCCCAAAGACAATCCTTCCTGGTTTTCCAGTATGAACAACCCCTGGTTCTTCGATATAGGAAGAGATATAGACACACGAAGGAAGGATGATTCCGGTATTGACTTTGATCCGAAGTTTTTCCTGAATATCGGCACCATTCAAAGGAGCTAAGATAATCGTATTCGCCTTGATATGATCCTGAATGGAGGTCGCAGCTTCCATGAGATCATATCCTTTGACGGTGATCAAAATAATGTCCATTTGAGGAAGCTCACTTATTCTCTCAGTCGCAAGCGTTGGTTTACAGGTGATCGTTCCGAACTCGGGAGATTTAACGATCAGTCCGTTTTCTTTGATCGCCCCAAGATGTTTTCCGCGGGAAACAAAAAAGATGTCGACAGAAGAATCAGAATTTGAAGAAAAGGTGCGGGCTAATTTCCCTCCGAAATAGCCTCCCACACCACCCACACCCATGACACAGACATTCAGCTTATTCATGGTCACCCCGCCTGAATATTGATTAACTGACAATCCTTCGATAACGTCTCTTCTGTTCTATTTCGAAAGATACAACAAGACTCTTACTTCCGCAAAAAAACCTTTTCGAAAGAGACCTCGAATCGCCGATCATCCTCCAATGTCCTCTTCCTCGGACCTTTCGTTCTTCCGCCTCCTCGACGAAATTTCGCCTTGAGCTCACGTTCCTCCAATAAGAAGTCCATCTTTTCTGGATGAAACTCCCTGCCGATTGGGCTCAGACATTTCGCTCCCTTTTCCAGGACCATCGCTGCCAATCCCCAGTCACCCGTTATGATGACATCTCCAGGTTCGGTGAGATTCACAATCTTGATATCCGCTTCCTGAAAACCGTCTCCCACCACAACAGGGTGATCCGACTCTATCCTGTGATTGAAACTGGCTACCGTCCAGACCGGGATATTGTATTTTCGTCCAAGTCTGATGCAAATCTCCAAAACGGATCTGGGACAAGCATCTGCGTCTACTAAAATCTTCATAGGATTCAAAAAACAGGTTGCTCCCTTAGGAAATCATTCACAGAACAAGCCCTGATTTCTCGTGAAGAAGGTCTTTCTACCTTCATCCTAACAAGAAAAAAGGAAAAATGTCTGCATGAATTGGCGGAATAAAAAAGGGCAGGCCCGTTTTGCCCTACCCTTTCTTTTTAATCTCTCTCCCCTTTAATAAAGGGGGGAAGGGGACCCTTACTAACTCGTCAAATATTCATGAATCGAATTGGCTGCTTTTCTTCCTGCTCCCATCGCCAGGATGACAGTCGCCGAACCTGTCACGATATCTCCCCCTGCCCAAACCCTGGGTTTGGTCGTCTTCCCGGTTTCAAGGTCTGCAACGATATAACCTCTCTTATTAAGCTCCAAACCCGGTGTCTGTGTGGGAAGAAGGGGATTAGCACCTGCGCCAATGGCCACCACCGCCATGTCGCACTCGAGTTGAAACTCTGACCCCTGGATGGGAACCGGCCTGCGCCTTCCTGACTCATCAGGCTCTCCCAATTCCATCCGGAGGCATTCCACACCGGTCACCCAACCGTTATCATCTCCCAAAAATTTCGTAGGAGCTGTCAGAAGATAGAATTGAACGCCCTCTTCCTCCGCATGGTGAACTTCTTCGATCCGGGCCGGCATCTCATCCCTTGATCGGCGGTAGACAATCCGAACGGTGTCCGCACCTAATCGAAGAGCTGTCCGGGCCGAATCCATGGCCACATTCCCCGCCCCGAACACGGCGACGTTCTTTCCTCGGGCGATGGGTGTATCATATTTGGGGAAGAGGTATGCCTTCATCAAATTGGACCGGGTGAGATATTCATTGGCTGAATAGACGCCACAGAAGTTCTCTCCGGGGACATTCAAAAACTGGGGAAGACCTGCACCCAAACCCAAGAATACAGCATCATATTCTTTCAGGAGTTCATCAACGGTCTCAATCCTTCCGATGACGCAGTTGCACTCTACCTTAACACCCAATTTCTCCAGATAGTTGACCTCTGCCTGGACAATCGCCTTGGGAAGACGGAATTCCGGAATCCCGTAAATCAGAACGCCTCCGGTTTTATGGAGGGCTTCAAAGATGGTCACTTCATGCCCTTTCAGGATGAGATCCCCCGCCAGGGTCAAACCCGCCGGTCCTGATCCCACGACCGCCACTTTCTTCCCTGTGGCAGGAGCCTTTTCAGGAATGGTGACTTCTCCTTTCGTCCTCTCCCAATCGGCAGCAAATCGTTCCAGTCGGCCGACCGCAACGGGTTGGTCCTTTTTCCCGACAATGCAAACCTTTTCGCACTGGTCTTCTTGAGGACAGACGCGTCCGCAAATGGCGGGGAGACTGTTTCGTAACTTCAACTTCCGCGCTGCTCCGGCAAAATCGCCTTCCGAAATAAGTTTAACAAAGGCCGGAATCTCGACTTCTACCGGGCACCCCTCAATGCATTTGGGTTTCTTGCATTGAAGGCAGCGACTTGCCTCCATCTGGGCCAGGTCGGGGGTGTATCCGAAAGGAACCTCGTCAAAATTTCTTGCCCTTACCTTGGGCTCCTGCTCAGGCATCTTCTGCCTTGGGACTTTTGGTTTTTCCTTTTTCTCTTTTCCTTCTGCCATCTCAAACCCCCTTATTTTTCCCCCGCCTTGAATTGTTCCATGGATGCCTTCTCTTCTGTGAGATAGGCTCTTTGCCGCTTCACCAATTCATCATAGTCGACCTCATGACCGTCAAACTCCGGCCCGTCCACACAGCAAAATTTCGTTTTGCCTCCTACCGTGACCCGGCAGGCTCCGCACATCCCTGTTGCATCAACCATGATGGGATTCAGACTGACCATTGTCTTGACTCCATACTCCTTTGTCAACTTGCACAAAAACTTCATCATGGGTACAGGACCGATCCCCACGATCAGTTTGACGTCTTTCCTTTCATCTAAGATTTTGCGGAGAACATCCGTCACAAATCCGTGGTGACCATAGCTCCCGTCATCCGTTGTCACCCTCAGATCGTGACTGGCGGCCTTCATCTCATCCTCTAGGATCAGGAGGTCTTTTGTTCGAGAACCAATGATGGCAATGACGTTGTTCCCCGCGTCTTTATAGGCTTTGGTAATGGGGTACATCACGGCCACGCCCGTTCCGCCGCCCACACAGATCACCGTTCCAAGATTTTCAACGTGGGTCGGCTTTCCCAATGGCCCGATGATATCTTGGATGGAATCGCCTACATTCAGGGTTCTCATGAGGGCCGTGGACTTTCCAACGACCTGAAAGATCAAGTCAATCGTCCCAGCGGCTGGATCTGTCCCTCCCATGGTCAAGGGAATTCTCTCCCCGGTCTCATTGACTTTTAAGACGACAAACTGCCCCGGCTTTGCCTTCCGGGCAATTCCGGGCGCCTCGACTCTAAAATGGCACACCGTTTTCTCCGCCATTTCTCTTTTGTATGTAATCTTATACAATTTCTCCCCCTCCCTTCTGATCAATTCTTCACCAAAACCCTGATATATTAAACGAACCGAATTTAAAAGTCAAACGCTTGCTCCCTTCAAGAATTTAACTTGACAGATACTGAAATTTAGTCCATAAATACAGATAACTGAACTTTGTAAAAGGTCTTTGCGAACCCTTGAAGGCTCTTTAGTTAGAGAGTCCCGGGGGGTTAAATTGATGAAGGAGAAAAAAAGATGAACTTGAAGCTTTATGTAGGAAACCTCGCCTTTGGAGCTTCAGAAGAAGACCTGAGAAAACTCTTCTCTGAAGCGGGAGCAGTTCAGTCCGTCAAAATCGTTACCGATTCCTATTCCGGAAGATCAAGAGGATTTGGTTTTGTAGAGATGACTTCCAACGCGGAGGCGGAGAAGGCAATTTCCCTCATCAATGGAAAGACCTTTATGGAGCGGGCCTTGATCGTGAGTGAAGCCAGACCTCAGAAAAAAAAGGGCGGCGAGTTCAGAGGCAGGGAGAATAGGGACAGGTAACCCGATTTACGATAGGTAAAGGAGAGGTCGTTGGAAGTTAAAGTTCAGGACAACCAGATCGAGAATGCGATCAAAACCTTGAAGCGCCAACTCGCCAGGGATGGGATCTTGAAGGAATTGAAGAAAAGAAGATCCTACGAGAAACCTTCCGTCAAAAAGAAAAGAAAGCAGCAGGAGGCGAGGAGGAGAAGACAGAGAGCGGCCCGCAGATTTTCGAGATAAAGAGTGCTTCCCTTCTGTTTCTCAATAGGCAGGCGGGAAAACTAATCGCGGATACCCGGTGGATTGACAGCGATCCAGAGTTTTCCTTCTTCTGTTTGAAGAAGGCCTTTTCTCGAAAGCAGGGCGACCGCTTCTGAGGAGAATGCTCCAACATCCTTAAAGTCAAGGATGACTTTTTGGATCTCTACATTTAAGACCCCTTTGAGCCTCTTCACCAACTCTTTTGCCCCCTCCCGATCCATCGACCCTTCGAGTCTGATGAAAAGAGTCTTCAGCCGCTCGTTATAGATAGAATAGAGTTTCAGCGTGTCAGCTGCTTTTTGACCAATGAGAAGTTTCTTTTCTGTAATCTTCTCGCCGACCCGCTGAATCAAGTCCCGAGTATTCTGGAGAGGGATGGTATCGTTCATCTTCTGCAGAATCCGTGAAAGGCTTGGAAGATAACCCTCCGGTGTCCTCTGTGCGATGCTTCGATAGGCGATATTCGAAACGACCCGAGTGAAGAATCGTTGTTGGGGGTGGAAAACCCTCTTAAAGATGGAGTTCCAGGAATAGCCCTCTTTGCATGCCCAATTAAACCCCCGCTGAAGTGTCTCTTCGGTCATCAACCTTGGCTTGAAAACGACGGTGGCTCCATTATATTGCCCCCAATCCTTATGTAGGAGCCTGCCCTCTGACTCCATCCTTTGAAATAGGGTTGTCCCGGGCAAGGGGGTGAGAATGAAGAAGGTTGGAAGTTCAATTCGATTCCGTTCACAGAATCGGAGCGTTCTTTCAAAGACCCCTTCATCATCATGATCCAATCCAAAAATGAACCCAGTCAGGATCATGATGTCGTGGTCGTGGAGGGCTTTCATGGCCTCCTCAAATTGAGAAACTCGATTGAAGGATTTATTCACCTCCTTCAAGTTTTCCGAAGAGAGGGACTCTACCCCGATGAACAAAGAGACGCATCCGCTCTCCGCAGCGAGTTTCAGAAGCTCCGGATCCCTGGTCAAGGTCATGCTGGCCTGGCTAGCCCATTTCTTTTTGAGGGGCTTTAATCGGGTGAAAAGCTCTTTGGCATAATGGCGGTTCCCAGCGATATTATCGTCGATGAAGACAACGAACTCCCCGTCCAAACGTTTCACCTCCTCAATCACCTCTTCCACGGGTCGGCATCGATAGGTCTTTCCGAAGAAATGGGTGACATGGCAAAAATCGCATTGGTGAGGGCAACCCCGGGTCGTCTGGACGCAGTTGACCGTCATGTAGGCCTCTTTACGGAGGAGATCGAGCCTTGGAAAAGGGAGTCTTTCCATCGAGCAGAAGTTATCCTTCTTATAGAAAGGCTTGAGGCATCCCTTCTTATAATCTTCAATCAATCCTTCCCAGACATTCTCCGCCTCGCCGATCACTACCGCATCTACATATTCCTTGGCTTCGAGGGGAAGGCTCGAGGCGTGAGGTCCACCCATGACGACCGGGATCCCCCTTTGACGAAACCTCCGTGCGATCTCGTAAGCCCTTGGAGCATGCATCACCATTCCGGTCACACCGACGAGGTCCACATCCTCTTCAAAGTCAATGGGCTCTACATTCTCATCGGTGATCTTCACTTCGATATCTGGAGGGGTCAGTGCAGCCAGCGCGGTCAGCGTGAGACGAGCAAACCAGATGTCCTTAATCACCTTTTGTGAGTGACTGATATAAGGGTGTTTGTACGCAGGATCGATTAATCGAATTTTCAAACAGGCTCTCCCATGAAATGGTCCCTTCTGTGCAGAACAAGTGCCGGGAGGGTATAGACTGGTGAGTGAATAGAAAACCTATAACTTAATTGCCAGAGGATGTCAATGATTTTCGAGATTATTCGGCGTTTTCGGACAGGTTATAATAATTCGCCTTACAGGAATCCCTTAAAAAGGTGAGAGATTCTCTAACTTCACCGAAGGACTTCTTCAAGGTTTCATACTTCCTCTCCAGATCCATATTTCGGGTGAGGGCCTCTTCCAGTTTGGATTGGAGCTCCCGGTTCTCCTCAGAGAAAAGGGAGGCCTCTCTTTCCTTTAGCTTCCCCTTGATCTTAATCACCTCACTCTGTTCCATCTGGGATTCTAGGTCACGAATTCGCTCTAAAGCTTCCTCTCTTTCTTGAGAGGCTTTGGTCAAGGCTTTCTTCATCTCCCTCAATTCCTCTTGAAACTCTTTGATCCTCTCCAAGGCGTCTGCATGCTCCTCCTGGAGATAGATCGATTCGGACTGGAGCTCTTTGAGCTTCTGATCTTCTTTGCTCAGGGCCTCCCACTGGCGCCGCAATTCCTGATTGTCCTGCGTCAATTGATGGATACTCTTCTTGTAAGAGGCCAGATCCATCTCCAGGGCCCTCTTGGTCTGCGCCGATGCGAGAAGCTGAGCGTGAAGGTCCTCGATCAATTTCAGGACATCCAGACTCTGTTCTGGCTCTCCCCCTTTTTGGGAAGAGCCAAAAATCAGCTTCCTCTCTGCCTGCTTTTCTGGAGAACTTTTTCCCGGTATGAGGGGTTGATCATCTTCTTCTTGCGGCTGGGGTTCCTGGTCCAGAATGAGGGGTTGGGGTTCTTCCAGTTTTCTAATCCTCGGCATCTTCTGGGCAACGTTCGCATCGAAACCATCCGCCGTGGCCGCCTGACTTCTTAGCTTCATCCGTTTTCCTCCTCAGCCTCTTAGCCCTCCCCCATCTTTCCATTTCCTGCGTTTGAGAAAGGGAGGAAGGGGATTACTTAATTCGTTCTCTCATGTATTCATCCATCACCCTTAACATCTCAACGATCTTTTCCACTTCCGCTTTGACCCGGTTCACCTCTTCCAGAATCCGGTTGGCCTTCTTCAGGTCGAATTCCAGGGCGGATCGCACCGTCAACGAGGAACGAAGCTCGGAATAAAGCGTATCCACTCGCTCTGCTAAGTCATTCTTTTTGGGCTCTTCCATAGGTTTCCTCAAAGGGGAGATAGACTTGGGTTCCGCGACATCCCAAGGCCTTTCGATCGGCTCTTTGTTTAGCGTGTTGGGAAATTTTTGTGCGACATTGTTCGTAAATTCATCCGACATAATCAACTCCTTTCAAACCTAGTATTTCCTCAATCAGGCTCTGGATATCCGCCGCACCCTTTGACGATTGGGCGAAAAGAAAAATTGGAGTCCCTTGACTCGTTGCCTCTGCAATCTTTGTATCCTGGCGGACCACCGTGCTGAGGAGGTATTGGTCGTAGTGGGTTTCCAGCGCCTTCTTCGAACGTTTGCAGATTCGATGGGACTCATTGTAACGGTTTAGGAAGATGAAAATATTCTCAAAGACAAAAGAAAAGTCTTCTTCGATCGTGGAGAGGGTTTCGAAAAGGATCTTGAGCCCATGGTAGGAAAGGAAATCGGCTAAGACGGGGATGATGAGGTCATTCGAGGCCAGGATGGCATTCAGGTTTAAGAGCCCGATGCTGGGAGAGGCATCCATCACAATGAGTTCGTAGCTCTTCTCTACAGAACTGATAAGCCTCTTCAATCTGAACTCTCTTGAATTCATGGAGAAGAGCGAGAGCTCCACGGGTGAGAGGTTGAGGTTCGAGGGGATGACATCCAACGTGGGGAGATCCGTTTTGACGATGATCTTTTCAATCTCTTCCTTTTCGATCAAGGCGCTGAACAGGGTCTTGGGAAATTGTTGACTATTGAGGCCCAAGCATTGTGTCAGGTGGCCTTGTGGATCCAAATCGATCAGGAGTGTTCGAACTCCCATCTGGGCAAGGCGAAAACCATAAGAGGCGGATATGGTACTCTTTCCGGTCCCCCCCTTGAAGTTGAGGAAGAGCTGTTTTCGTATGGATTTGAGTGGAGAGGGAAACCCTAGGGAATGCCTATACTTGCTGATATCTTCCGGTTTATAGTAGCGTTCCCGGTTCGAATCCCTCTTTGCAGGAGGAAGGATTCCTTCCGACTCTTTCTCGAGGAGCTCGTGTTTCGAAATCCCAAGGAGCCTTGCAAAGGCCATCGGCGAGTAAACCGTATCCCTCAAAATCTGAGCCTTTTGAATAGGGGGTGACGATTGAGTTGTCATAGATAATTTTTTCGTCTCAACCTCGGTTCGTAAAAGAAGACGTCTTTCCTTTGAACGGCCTAGCCAATGTTTTCTCTAAGGTCGTTTTGGCCCATTTTCGAAGATCTGGGTCCGGATCGGTCATGGCTTCGATCAAGAGATTCTCACTCTCGCCGGGATAAAGGGTTGCCAGGGAAAAGAGAGCGGCCCTTCGCACCATTGAATGCACATCCCTTGATAATTCCTTCAGGATCGGCAAGGCGCCCTCGATTTGAGCCCACCCTAATAAGGTGGCAACTTTCCGCCTCACCCAAATAGATTCATCACTCAAGAATTGAAGGAAGATGTTTAGGTCGATTCTTTCCTGATATTGGAGCATTCCTCGGAGGGCGGCGATCCTGACCCTTGAATCACTGTCCTTGAGATATTTTTTTAAGAAAGGGGAAATAACAGGGCTCCGGAATTTTATAAGAGAACGAAGAGCCTGAACTCTGACATCTGGATCTCGGTCAGATAAAATCTCCTGGAGGAGAGCCAGGGGGATGGAGGGATAAGATTTCTCAAGATAATATCTTACCGCCAAAATTCTCACCTTCGGATCAGAATGTCTCAGATCAGTTTTGGCCTGCTTCAGAACGGCTTCAGAGGAGAAGGTGTCCGGGATAGGATCTCCTGGAGAAGGGAAGGAGGGGCTCGCTATTTTTCCGTTACCATAGGATGAAGCGGGGTCTTCAAAGTCTGATTTTTCTAATCCTGGCGACTTTAAGTAGGTCAATCGGAAACAATCCACTCCGTTACCATACCTTTCCTGCCTTAAAAGAAATTATCCTTTGACATATTCCTTAAATTCAAATTTCAATTGTTCCGAATATTTCTCTAAGAGCATATCCAAGGCCTCCCTGACATAAACCGATTGGGGGACTTTGGTCTTCTCGGATAACCTCTTCAAAGCCTCCATTTGCTCGTCTTTGATATAAATTGTACGGGCAACCTTCTTCTGTGACAAAAAAAACCCCTCCAACCGAATTGAAATACAATATAATACAATATGTTTACTCTGTCAAGAAAAAAATATTACATTTCCATATTAATTTCAATGGATTATAGTTTCTGGTAGATTGCTCATTCATTTATAACCTTACTCTTGAATGACTCTGTTTCATCCTGAATGGCATCAATTTTTGCCTTTTACCTTTTCTTCTCCTCTCCTCTGGTTGTCCAATTTTTTCAACCTTTTTCAGAGTTTTTTCTTGGAATTCTATTCGTTCCGCCCGCTCAGCATGTCGCTCAGGAATCTGGGATGCGTCGTCCGTTTCATCCGCCGAAGAGCAAATTTCTTGTGGGAAAGTGTCCGTAGAATGATCCGGCAAAAACGGGCTTCAAAAACGTATCATCCTTTTCCTTTCCTTCTCAACCTGTTATAGCTCAACCGTTTTGCTCGTTATATCCATTTGTTAGAGTGAAAAAGGACTTGACTTTTAAGAAAATATTTCCCATAATCAAACCATAGTAAGTTGTAAGGAGTAGTTGTTTGGATCGTAAAAAAAGCCACAAAAGTTTGAATCCATGCTTTTGTGGCTTTCTTGTTAAGACCAAAGGCGATTACAACTTACGTCAGTTCAGAGAAGAGAGGAGGTGAGTTGTAGTGGCCAAAGGTCGTGTCAAATGGTTTAACGAGAAGAAGGGCTTCGGATTCATTTCCAGAGAGGATGGGGGTGATGTATTCGTTCACTTCTCAGCTATTAAGAAGGATGGATTCAAAACCCTTTACGAAGGCGATGAGGTAGAATTCGAGATCTCAGAGGGTCCGAAAGGTCCACAGGCGACGAACGTGACGGTTCTGGCCTGAGCGGAAACTCGTTTGGCTAAAAGAGCAAGAGACCCCGGGTAAAACTGGGGTCTCTTTTTTGTCCGAAGAAAAGGTTCATCCATGGGAGAGATTAAGTCCACCTTAGAATTGGCGATGGAGAGGACAAAACATTTCACCATCTCCGAACAGGAAAAAGAAGAGATGAAGCAAAAGGAGGTCTTGCAGAAAGCGACCAGCCTCTTTCACCGGTATCGTGAGGGACACCTCTCTTTGAATGAAATTCTGAAGGAGGTCGAGAGAATGGAAGGGAGGACGGCGACTACGGTGAAAGAATACCTTCTCTCTCACTGGATCGACGCCCTCTCTCTGGACGATGACGACGAAAGGATCCTGAAAGGGGTCGAAACATTGAAGGAAAGAAGTATCGATGAGGTAAAGCAAAGATTCCACCACCTGCTTTCCCAATATCAAAGGGAAAAGGAAAAGGCTAAAGAGAAGACGGCGGTTCAATTGATGGAGGCCTTGAAAAAAGATGGGATCTGCGGGAGCGCGGTGGAACCCAAACTCGATGGGAGCGAACTCTGGAAAAAAGAAAATGAGAGCCTGGATCAGCCCTACAGGATGAAATTGGAAGAGATCAAACAGCAACTTAGATTCTTATAGTATCCAAATTCCAAGAACCAAACCCAAAATCAGCTCCCAAAACCAATCCGTACAATGACCCCAGGGTATTCTTTGAAGGTTCTCGGTCATTGAAATTTGGATATTATTTGATCATCGGGACTCGGGTTCCGGTGGTTGCATTTTTATAGATAGGCGTAAAAATTCTGTCGTATGAATTCGAAGTTCTGAAGCACCTTCTCCTTCCCCATCACTATCTCTCCATGGCCGGGTAACAAGAGCTCTGTATCCAAACGGGATATCCGCTCAATACTTTCCTTTATTAATTTGGGATTGCCTCCCCAAAAGTCTGTCCTCCCAATGCCCCCGTAAAAAACGAGATCACCGGTGAAGAGGACCTTCCTCTCTGACCAATGGATTGAAAGGGAGCCAGGGGAATGACCCGGGGTCTGGTAGATATGGAAGAGTTCTCCGCCCAGATGGAGTTCCCCTCCTTTTAGGTAAAAATCGATTCGAAATTCAGGCACGGATTGTGTCATCATTTCAAAGAGGCGTTTTCCATTCTCCAAGAGGTATCGCTCCTCCTCCTGGTTCATCGCTACCTTGACCGGTTTATTCAAAAAGGCTTCCAAACCTTCAAAATGGTCCGGATGAGAATGGGTCAGAATGATAAGGTCAATCTCTTCCGGCGATATCCCATCTTCTTTCATCTGGTCAAAGAGATTGGGAATGTGATGGGAATGACCTGGATCGATGAGGATCGTTACTTCTCCATGGATCAAATAGGTGTTGCAGTTATTTTCGTAAACATTTTGCCAAAGGTAAGCATAGAGGTCCTTTTCAAGTCTCATCCGATCGAATTCCTCCTGACCTTCCCAACTCCGCAATACCCCTCCTTTTCTTCCATTAAATGATAGAGGTGGTTGCTGTCAAATAAAAAGTTGAAGTTTCGAAGTTCATAAATTATAGTTTTGGAAGATCGGCTGGGATTGGGAGGAAGAAGATGGTTGTCAAACAATATGAGGTAGGAAATTTTGCAGTCTTCTGTTATCTGATCGGAGACGAGGAGAGTCAGGAAGGGTTGTTCATCGATCCCGCAGATGATACGACGAGGCTTCTCGCTGAGGCCAAATCTCATGGATTAGATAAAATTAAATATATCATCAACACCCATTCTCATGTGGACCATATCATGGGAAACGCAGAGATGGCCAAGAAGACCGGGGCCAAGATCATTATCCATGAAGAGGATGCATCGGCTCTCGTTCAGACTCCTTCCTATCTCCTGGAAATGTTCAGCGCCACAACTTCTCCTCCTGCTGATATCGTGGTCAAGGAAGGGGATGTCATTCAGGTGGGGACATGTTAGGCTGAAGGTCATCCACACCCCCGGTCATTCCGCAGGAGGAATGTCCCTCTATCTCGATGGAAGGGTGTTTACAGGTGACACCCTCTTTGTGGGCTCGGTGGGGAGGACCGATTTCCCGGGGAGCTCATGGGACGTGCTCGAAGCATCTATTCGGAAAAAGCTTTATGTCTTGCCAGGAGAAACGGTGGTTTTCCCCGGCCATAACTATGGATCCACACCCACCTCGACCATTCAATACGAGAGGCGACACAATCCCTTTGTCCGAGGATAAAGGGTCGATCTCTGGTTCGCCCCAGGTGTTCGTACACCCAGTCTCTTCGAGATCGTTTCTTTTGAAAAGATCTCTAAATTCGAAGCACGAAGTCCCGTCTTGCGGGACGAAGGTAGGGGTTTCGGTATCCGGATTTCGGATTTGTTGATAGCAATGCTCAAACGTCATACTCACTGGTTCATCGTTTTATCATTTTTTCTCATCCTTCTCCCCATCGCCTATCTTCTTTTGATGCCCGATCTTTCGAAACTCAAAAAAGAAAACCCAAAAAAGACCGCACTCATGGATTATCGAGAGAAGAAATTGAAAGAGAAGGGAAGAAAGTACAGAATGGATCAGAGTTGGACACCCTTTTCGAAAATATCTCCCTATCTCATCAAGGCTGTTCTCATTGCAGAAGATGATAAATTCTGGGAACACGAGGGCTTTGATTATGAAGCGATTCAGAAGGCAATCGAAAAGGATCTCAAAGCTAAGAGATTTAAGTCCGGCGGGAGTACCATCACCCAACAGTTGGCGAGAAATCTTTTTCTTTCTCCTGAAAAGTCGTTGATTAGGAAGATCTCCGAAGCCGTCATCACCTGGAAAATGGAAAAGGTCCTATCCAAGAAACGAATTCTTGAACTCTATCTCAATGTGGCGGAGTGGGGAGAGGGAATATTCGGTGCGGAAGCCGCCTCGCGTCATTATTTTGGAAAACCTTCCTTCGAGTTAAGCCCTGAGGAGGCGGCCAGGCTAGCCG
This sequence comes from uncultured delta proteobacterium, assembly GCA_963711845.1. Taxonomy (GTDB): domain Bacteria; phylum Desulfobacterota; class BSN033; order BSN033; family UBA1163; genus CAVQFR01. Next base: position 4,515 of record CAVQFR010000045.1, on the reverse strand, counting down.
CCATTCTCCCGAATCCAAGAAGATACAGGCCGGTTGGAGATCAACGATATGTGATCAACCGATCCAATCTCATATACAGCATCATGATAAAAAGGGGAATCGTCATCCCGGAATATCAAGAAGTGACAGAAAGTACGGAATCCTCCTCCCCAGAGGAAACCGTTTCTGACGCTCCTGTCTCAAAAGAAGAGGGGATAGCAAAGGAAAAATAAAGAGGTTCCATCCGGTTAAAAATATGGAAAGGAATGGCCGAACTGGATTACGCCTATGATCATACAAGAAACAATATTTCCCCGCAGCGATAATAAGACCCATCGGTTCCTGCCTTAACTCCACGGATATTCTAGTTATTTTCAATGAGATTGAAAGCAGATACTCTATTTCTTACAGCAAAATAGTGGATTCACCTGATTGACTTGCCCCAACCCTAATGATTAGATTTATTTTAGGCAGGTTCTTGAGCCTAATTTTAACAAGAAAGGAGAGAAAAGATGAAGCTAAATCGGTACATGATTTATCTGATATCCGCGATTTTTTTGGGGGGGTTAGTCGTCGGATGCAAACCCCGAATCGATACGATGGCAAAGGCTGAAAAGATATTCATCAAGAAGGTGGACAAGACTGCGCGAAAGCTTGACCTTAACGAAGATCAAAAGATGAAATTGGAAAGTCTAAAGGCCGAAATCCGGAAGAACTTCCAGGAGGGCGGAAAAGAAAAGAAGGAAGCCTTGGCCAAGATCAAGGAGGAAGGGATGAAGGAAAATCCCGACATCCAAAAAATGACCTCTCTCCTCCAGGGAATGCTTGGAGATGAAGCTCAACGCTTTAATAAAGCCTTTGATTTGCTGTTAGGCTTTCAAAGTAATCTGAACGAAGCGCAGAAGAAAAAACTTACCCAGATGATTTCGGACAAGGTAAAGAAATGGGATTGAGTTCAGGATCCTGACACGATGCTTAGCATTCAACGTAGCATGAGGCACGCCCGCTGAACAAATGTCACGACATAATGTTAATAAATAAACAGGATTGAGGATTTAACCTCAATCCTGTTTATTTATCGCCCATATTCCCAATAGCCTGGAATCCAGACCCTTTGCCAACCCGAAGGAGTCCATCTATCTCCCCAGTGACCCGGGACCCAAACTCGATAAGGCTCATAATATTCGGGAGGGTAATAACCGGGGGCCGAATAGTACCCTCGGTAATAGACAGGAGGAGGCGCCACCCAGATCGGTGGTGGAGCAAAAAAAGCTCCGAAATTGCCCCGATAGTGCCCACGCCAGGCTAAGGCGGATCCGCTTGAAACAAAAAGGGTCAGCAAAATCAGGCTGATCATTATGAATTTTTTCATCTTAATCTACCTCCTTAGCTCTTTATTTAATTCTGCCATATTTTTCTTCCTTCTTCTACAACTCAAATCAGAATAACCTTACCGTTCATTCTTAATGATATTAATTTAGACGTGTCGATTGGGAAAATTATTCAATCCCTTTTTCTTATTCTGTCAGGCTCGCCACTGTGTCCGCGTCAAGCTTTTTGATCACGGCGGTGACAAGTTTCACAGCATGGTCAAAGTCCTCTCGGTAGAGGATCCCTGCATGACTGTGAATGTGCCGGGTAGGGACAGCAATGACAAGGTTGGGCACTCCACGACGGTGAAGATGAATGGCTCCGGAGTCCGTCCCGCCGCGTTCCAGCATATCGAATTGATAAGGGATCTTCAACTTCTCTGCAGTGTTTACGAAGAGATCCCGAAGCCTTAGGTTGGGAACCATGCTTCCATCCCGGATCACGATGACGGGTCCCTTCCCGAGTTTTCCTTGGGCATCGTCTTTCTTAACATCCGGAACATCCCCCGCAACGCCGACCTCCATTGTGAGCCCCACATCCGGTTCAACCACCCAGGAGCTTGTCCGCGCCCCTCGAAGGCCTACTTCCTCCTGGACAGTACCGACACCATACACTGTGTTTGGATGTTTCTCTCGACAGAGGCCCTTGATCACCTCGATGAAGAGGGCACATCCCGCCCGATCGTCGAATGCCTTTGCCAGATAAGCCTTACCAGTGCCCAGGACAGTGAAAGGACTGATTGGGATGATCGGATCCCCAGGACGGATGCCAAGTTCATTGACCTCGGCCGACGAAATGGCACCGACATCGATATACATATCCTTCGGTTCTTGAAGTTTCTTCCGTTCCTCATCCGACAAAATATGGGGAGGCTTTGAACCGATGAGGCCAATCACATCGCGCTTTCGGGTCTTAATCACCACGCGCTGAGCCAGCATGACATGCCCCCACCATCCTCCGAGGGGGCTGAATTTGATGAAACCCTCTTCGGTCACAAGTTTTACGATGAATCCGATCTCGTCCATATGTCCTGCGAGCATAATCCTCGGTTCTTTTGCTTTGCCATTCTTTCGACACACGATACTGCCCAGCCGGTCTTGTTCTATGGTTGTAATGTCTTGAAGATGCTTCCGAATGACCTCACGGACCTCTTGCTCATAGCCTGAAATGCCAGGCGCCTCGGTCAATTCCCGAAGCAGTTCCATCGTTGCATCTGCCATAAAATATCCTCCTTTCTGATCAGCTGCCTTTTCTCTTTTCGATTTTTCGTTTTTTAACCCAGACCTTCCCTGACTCAAAGGAACCTCTAATAATTTCCATTTTGTCACTTCCGCCCCGTATCCAGTGCGAGGTAAACTCCGGCGGGAGTCCAGCAATGTCAAAAGCTTATGAGTTCCAGCTCCCCGCCTCCGCGGGGACAAGTTTACCCCTGCGAAGGCAGGGGCAGGAATGACATTCTTGAAGGCAGCCTCTAAGGTTTAATCTCCTCCACTAAAAAGGGCGTGCAGAGTATCCCTCGGCTCCTTTTTTTCACCCAGAATCTGACCATGGTAGTGGTCTCGCCTTCCAAGTTCACGATACTCGGGAGTTTCTCGGAAAAGCTGACGTCATCACCTCTGAACTCATAATAGAAGGGACTGCTGCCGTAAGGGTCTGGGACTAAGATCACTTTTTTAGGATCGTGTGGATGTTTGAGGGGCGACCCGGAAAAAGGAACGTGGGTTTTCTTCAATTCTTTTAAATTTCTTGGCCTTTCGTAGGCCTCTATTTCAAATTTCTTAACCTCCTGGGGAAAGTTTTTTGTTGCCATCTGAGGCCTCCTTAGAAAGTCTTTGTCACCTATTCATTAGAATAGCATCCTCCTATTTTAGATTTCAACCCTCCCATATCCAAACAAAACCCTCCCCCTTCGGAAGGGAGTAAGGGGGACAAGTGACGGAGTTGCCAAGAAGACGGGCTTGATGTTCCAGGGGCATAAAAGGTAAAATAGCGGCAATAGACTTTCGGAGAAGGCTGCGATCATGTTTTGGAAAAGGAAGCGCATCGGTCTTGCTCTCGGAGGCGGGGGTGCCAGAGGGCTCGCCCACATAGGCGTGTTAAGGGTGCTTGAGAAAGAAGAGATTCCTATTGACCTCATTGCCGGAACGAGCATCGGGGCGTTAGTGGGCGGGGCCTATGCCAGCGGCATCAACCCCGACGAGTTGCAAAAGAAGGTGGAGGAGTATCTAAACAGTACAGAATTTCGATCTTCGGCCATAAAGGCCTTTGAAGCAGCTCATGCGAAGGGAGAGGTAGGTCTGACCCAAAGAATTCAGACCTACTTAAGAAATCACTTTTATTTGATCCAGGCCATGTTCAAACCAGGCATACTTTCAAATGAGGATTTCCAGACCACCATCAACTATTTTATTCCGGACATCCAGATTGAGGAGACTCGAATTCCCTTCCGGGCCGTAGCCACGGACCTGGTGAGTGGCGAGCAGATCACTTTTTCTGAGGGATCTCTGCGGCAAGCGGTGATGGCGAGTTGCGCCGTTCCCGGAGCCATAGCGCCGCTGAAGGAGGGGGAAAGGCTCCTATCCGACGGGGGCATCATCTGCCGTGTTCCCAGTTCCGTGGCGAGACACGAAGGGGCGGACATTGTCATTGCTGTGGTCGTGGACCGGGGCATCAGTTCTGAAGAACTGCGGACCGTGGTGGATGTATATCTCAGAGTCAGTGAGATCATGGGGGAAAGGCTTAAGCAATGCGAGTTGGCGGACGCTGATGTGGTGATCCTCCCGGAGGTAGGGGATTTACATTGGTCCAGTTTTTCCCAGGCCATAAATCTCATTGATGAAGGTGAGAAGGCTGCACGGGAGAAGCTTGACGACATTCGTCGTCTCATGCCCGGCGTTAGAAATTGGTTTAGATTTAAGAAAGTCTCGAAATCCCGCATAAACGAATCACGGTGGTTTACCCCCCAACAAAAGGGGCTATTAAGAAGAAAATGTGGGTGTTAATCAGCCCGAAGGATTCAACCAGGAGTCCTTGATCACTCAGCGTGAACAAAGCTGAACGGTAAGAGGTATGACAGTAAGCCAACAGCGTATGTGAAATTGTTTGTCAGGTCAGATCTCGGTTGGAGGAAGGTCCTTTCTCCATTTTTTTCCGCTCAAGAACTTT
>CAVQFR010000044.1:0-27158 GCA_963711845.1 uncultured delta proteobacterium | reverse complement strand
CCCGTGATACGAAAAGAGAAAATAGTCGGTCTCGTAGTCGTTCACTATACTGAACAAAATCCAATATGCCTTGCTACTTTTTTCAAGAATAGTAAAAAAAATGCTTGACAAATAAGAATAAGATGTTAATATATCGTTTAATGGCTCGTTCACCATAAAGAACTTAAAACGGAGGATATCAAGATGAGCGCCCTCTCCATTATTCCAGAAAGATGTACGGGATGCCAATCCTGTGAAATGGCTTGCAGCCTCTCCCATGAGGGGTCCTGCAGCCCTTCTCTTTCGCGAATACGGATGAACAAATGGGAGGAGATCTCTGTCTTCATGCCCACCGTCTGTCAACACTGTGAAAAACCTCCCTGTATGGATATCTGCCCCACCGGGGCGAGGCGACGCATCCCGAAACGGATGCAATGGTGACGGATGAAAAACGATGCGTCGGTTGTAAGTCTTGCATTTACGCCTGCCCTTATGGTGCACCGACCATTCACCCAGCGACCAAACGGACCATGACCTGCGACCTGTGCAAAGGTTTTCCTGTCTGTACACAGGTCTGCACCACCGGTGCACTTTCTTATATCCCGGAAGGAGATCCTTCGATGGAAAGGAAGAGGGCCTTCGGTCAAACCCTTTTTCATTCTATGAGAACAAGATAAGGAGGAATAGATATGATCAAAGGATGGACAGGGAAAAGGCTTCTTATCGATCTCAGCCATCAGAAAGCATGGTCTGAAGATATTCTTGCGGGCGAACTCCGCCAATGGTTCGGCGGAAGGGGGCTCAATGCCTCTTATTTCTCCCAACACTTCCACTCTCCAGTCTCTCCAACTTCGCCTGAAAACCCGATAGCCTTTGCCGTGGGCCCGTTGACGGGAACTTTAGCTCCATGTTCCGGAGCGACAGCATCGCCTCTCTTTTCACCTCTCTCTGACATTCCGGTCTATAGCTTTACTCAAGTGCCCGGTCACTTCGGGGCCTCGTCCAAAGCAGCAGGTTTTGACCAGTGCATCATCCAGGGAAAGGCGGAGCGACCCGTCTATCTTTGGATTGACAACGGAGAAGGTCAAGTTTGAAAAGGCAGATCATCGCGGAAAAGAAACAGTGGAGACCACAGTCGCCGTCCAGGAGGAAAAGGGCGACCGACGCATTGAGGTTCTCTGTATCGGTCCTGCAGGTCGAGAAGCAGATCCCTTTTGCTAATGTCATCCATCGACTTTCCTGGACAGGAGACCGTCTCGGATTGGGGTGTCTCTTCGGAGCGAAACATCTCAAGGCCATTGCGATTCGGGGAAAGAAGCCGGTAACCCTTCAGGATCCCGGCCAGTTCCCTGAATCTCTGCCTCACCTTGAAGGAACAGATTCATCAGGGACAGAAGATGCGGAGACTGAACGAGGACGGGGCACTGTCTCTTCTTGGCCGAGAGGAAAGAAGGGGCTCACGAGGCGCCAATCCATGGCTTCCCACCGGATCGGAGAAGCAATGGGCCGCCTCTCTATGGGCTAATCTTTCCGGCTGGGAAAGCTGTTTTTCCTGTCCCGTCCATTGTGGTCGAAATATTCAGCATCAACAGAAATGTTTGGGCGGAATCCATCTGGAGAAGGCATGGTATTTGGGCCCTCATATCGGAGTGTACAACGGCGAGTGGACCTTGAAGCTTCACCGTTTCTGTCAGGCCCAAGGCCTTGATCCTTTCTTGACTGCTTCTTTGCTGGGCAGGATCCTGGAGGGGGTTGAAGCCGGAACTCTTTCAGAAGAAGATCGGAGGCATACGGATGATATTGAGGATCAGGTTGAAAAAGCCTTCGCGCTCCTTCGTCGAATGATCAACGGAGGGAAGAAAGAATTTCATCTCTCGGTCCCTCCAACTTCTGAAAATGAAGACCTCGACATCCTGGCAGACGTCGTCTCATTCTGTATGATCGTGGTCAACCGCCTAAATCTGATGACGGTTTCAAATATTATCGACCTGATCCACCGAGCCACAGGGTATGCCCTGACGATTGAAGATCTGCAGGAGACCATTTCTAATATTCGTCAAATGGAATCTCGCTTGCAGAATAAGAAACTGCATTGGAATGATCAATCCACCCTTCTCCCTCTGGGGAAAGGCCAGATCAGTCAGATTCTGAAAAAGGAGGAACGTCGCAATGTATCCATCACTAACCGGACCGCTTCCTAAATCATCCTACTTGAGGCTTCTTGAATATCAGAGACAAAGGATGGTCTTACCCGCTTATGCTGCGGATTTACCCTTACTCCTGTTTATTTTCTTTTCACGGATTGCGGCCGGACTTTCCATCCTCTCCGTCTTTTTCCCCACTCTGCTCTCTGGCTGGGCACTGCGTTCTGCTGCATGGTCCTGGCAACCGCTGCATCCGTGACTCATCTCACGGTGCCAACTCGCTTTTTTACCATGATCATTAATCACAGGTCGCCTCTCGTCTGGGAAATCCGCCTGGCCGGGGCGCTCACCGCTTCGCTGGGAGCACAGGTCTTATCTGATATGGGATACCTTCCCGGTTTCGGAGTGATCCTACCCTGGACCAGTTTTTCCCTGGCTATCCTCTTTTTAATTTCAACCGGATGGGCTTATCGATTCCATACACACCCCGCCTGGAAGACGAACATCCTCTTCGGCTATTATTTGGCTTCGGCTTTGATGACAGGCTTTGCGCTTTATTCCATCACCTCCCCGAACTTCTTTTTTCGTCTCATCACCGTGACTCTTCTATGTACGGAAGGGTTTCTCATCCTTCTTTATCTGAATCATCTGTGCAAGACATCCTGGATCTCTCTGAAAAGGATCGATTCAGGCAAAGACCGGAGGGTCTCGGTGGCATTTCTTGCATCGGTTCTTCTTCTCCCCGGTCTGATTACTTTCGCTCCCCTCTTCACGAATCATTTAGAATTATTTGCTGTGCTTCTGGCACTGAGCAGTGGCGTGGGAATCGTTTTGGAACGGATTCTCTTCTTCCGGTTGGAGCAACCCGTTTTTTTCCTTTCCAGGGGTCAGAATCCAGAAGCGATAACGATGAAATCCGCAACGGTGTAGAGGTCAGGACGGGACTTAGCGTGGAAACTCTTTGATCTCTCGGACTGCCTCCTGAATTTCTCGGATCACCGTCTTCACTTTTTGATCATCCAGCGTAGAGGTAAATCCGACCACCCATAAGGCTGCCGGAGGCGAGGAAGGAAAAACCAGAGGGGCAGCCACCGCTCGGACGCCGGGGATGTATTCTTCATCGTCCACGGCGTATCCTTGTCCCTTTGCCTTTTCAATCTCTCTGAGAAACTGTCTTTGATCGGTCACTGTCTTTGAGGTAAAACGGACCAGACCCTTCTTCTGTATCATCTCTTTTGATTTTTCCTTCTCTATCTGGGAAAGAAGAACCCGGCCGGTCGCCCCTGCGAGAAGGGGCAGCTTCGTTCCGGGAGGAGAGGTAATCTTCATCTCATTCCGCGATTCTACCATATCCACAATGGTAACATGATCTCCGTTTAAAACACCGAGAAAAACGGTTTCGCCAACTTTCCCCATCAATTTTTCCATTGGCTTTCGGGCGACATCCTTCAAATCGATCTTCGTTAAGGCGGCCCTGCAAAGTTCCAGGAGACTGTAGCCCACCGTGTACCGCTTATAAAGCGGGTCGCGAACGAGAACGCCCAACTCCTCCAGGGCCGTGGTGATCCCATGAACAGTGCTTTTACCGATCTTCAGCTTCTTGGAAAGATCGCTTATCCCCAGACCGTTTGGAGAGTCTGAAATCGCATAAAGAATCTTAAAAGCCTTCTTGACCGAGGGCGCCGAATAGGTGATTTTTTTCATAGGTTCACCCGCTTGAACTTTTAGAAAGATATCAGATTCTGCTCACCCCTGTCAATAGATTCCCCTCGACCTTTTCCGAAAATCTGTTTCTCAAAATCTTGACAAAATGGTTGTATATGATATGATTAGCTGCAATTCAGGTTGTTCACTCTAAAGAACTTTTGTTTTTTTCCTAAAGCAGCGGAGTCTCCGCGGAACCAAGCATGTGATTCAGCCCGGAAGAGGCTCATCTTAAACTGGGGAGATAGGGATGGCCACAGAAAATATTCCTCCTGTAAGAAATTTACGGCATCTTAGGCCACAAAAAGAATGGAAGGAAATTATCGCCATTTACCTTTATCTGGCGGGCATGGGAGCGGGTTCTTTTGTCATCGGTACTCTGGTCAGTTGGATGGGCGTCAAATTGGATCCCCCATTCCTCTCCTCCATCGAGTTCTTTGGCTATACCCTCAACCTTTCAAAGGTCCCGATTTTTTGGGGACCGATTATGGTTGCCATCGGCGCGCCGTTTCTTATTCTGGACCTAGGAATCAAATGGAGATTCATGTATGCCTGCCTGAACCCAAGAACCTCCTGGGTGGCCCGGGGGTTTATCATCCTCTCCATCTTCATTATTTTCGGCCTGGTGATCCTTGCCAAATCCATTCTGCCTTTTGAGTGGCTCCACGCAGATTCCACCCTGTGGCGGATCCCCGAGGCCATCGCACTTCTTTTCGCTTTCGCGACTGCCATTTACACCGGGATCCTCCTGAAGGCGACAAAATCGGTCCCATTGTGGAATACCAGTCTGCTTCCTATTCTCTTCCTGGTGTCGGCGCTGTCCACTGGATCGATGGCTATCATCCTTTCCACCCTGGGAACCGGCTTTTTCGCCCATGATGCCGGAGCGTTGAAAGTTTTGATGGGTGGGGAGCAGGTCCTGGTGGTGATCGAAGGGATCGTCCTGTATTTCTTCCTTTCCCGGAGATACAGGGCTGCGGAACAGGGAAAAGACTCGGTCCGCCTTCTCTTATTCGGCGAGATGAAAATGATCTTCTGGGGAGGAGTGGTCTTGCTGGGTTTCATCTTCCCCGTTGCCCTCGAAAATATTGCCTCGTTCTTCCCTGGAAATTTCGTGTTGATCTTTGTTGCCGGCATCTTTCTCCTTTGCGGCGGGTTTTTCCTCCGTCTGGGGATCCTTCATGCGGGGATCAAAGATCAGATTCCGATGCATCGGCTCATGGAAATTCAACATAGCATAATGGCCGGGAGAACGCACAATCCAAGGATCACGGTTCACGAGTCACAATCTCACTAAAAAAAAGGAGAAGGGAATGGACCAAAAAGTATTGGTCGTCGATCAGCAAAAGTGCACGGGATGCCGTCTATGCGAATTGGTGTGCTCGGTGTTTCATACGGGGACGAGCAATCCAAGTCGTGCGCGGGTCAAGATTGTCAAATGGGAGGATGAGGGATTATACCTTCCTATGGCCTGCAATCACTGCGAGAAAGCCTATTGCGTGGAGGTTTGCCCGACAAAGGCTTGCCACAGGGAGCCTGAAAATAATAATCGGGTGACCATCGACAAAAACCTATGCATTGGGTGCAGGACCTGCATCATCGCATGTCCTTTCGGCCATCCTTTCTTTGATGTTCAGGATCGGGTCACCGTGAAGTGCGATTTTTGTGACGGAGATCCGCAGTGCGTTCGCTTCTGCGATATCAAGGCCATCTCTTTTATGGACGCAGACAAGACGAATGTGGCCAAAAAGCGAGAAGCCGCGTTGAAATTTAAAGCATCGATCAATCCGTCAAGGTAGCCAAACCTCTGCCCTCCGCAACGGGGGTGTTCAAGAACTCACGATAGCTCCATATGCTCCCTCAACCGCTTGCGGCAGCAATCTCCCATTGAAGCCGTCCCGCAAATGTAACATAGTAAAGATATGATCATCTTCACACACCATACCGGCGAGCCCCACGCTGTCCTCGGAGCTCAGGTGGCGGCAACGTTCTTCCAGCGAAAGCTCTCGATACCCTCCATCGTGGTCGGAATCGAGAGGAACTTCTCAAAGGAACGGCTTCTTGGTTTCGTAGATGAATACTACGCAGGAAAGTGGAGCCCCAAAGCAACGCCTGGGTCATCTGCCCAACGTCCCTGTGGGGCAACCGCCTCCGCCTTACATCCCCGCAGGCCGTCCAATGGCTTTGACTTTCTGTTGCCGGGGGAAAAAATCGTAGCCTTTTCGCACCTTTGTGGAAGAAAAGATCTCATCGAGCTTATTCACGAGTTGAAACAAATGGGTTTTATCACACTCCTGGGAGGACCCCAGTCCCGTCAGGATTATGTCGGCGAGCCGGATACGGACTCGCATCCACTTCGGTTCAGCGGGCTGAAATCGATCGTTGATGTCGCCGTCCAGGGTCCGGTCGACGGTTTGCGATCAGAGCATCAAGGAATACGTGGTGGACTCCTCGAGTTCCCGTGGACAAACAACATCTTCCTGGAGGTTGACTGGTCGAACCTTTATACGTTCTCCGACGCCCTGAGAAAACTTGATGTGAAGATGGGACAGGTACTGAATACGATTGGCTGCGCGTACGCCTGCAAGCCTCAAACAATCATTCTTCCGCCACCGACTGACCTCCGCGAAAAGGGCGTTCCCGAACTAGAAGTTCGGAGCGAAGGATGCATTTTCTGCGACGTCTCACGGGATAAGGGTTACCACGGGACCTTAGATCGTGAGAGGCTCATGGCTCAAATTAAAGGACTTCCTGAGGGTGACGGAAGAAAGATTCCCTTTGAGCTGATAGATGAATATCCCATTCGCTCTCTCGGAAAGCTGATCGAGGACGCTCAACGGCACGAGATCAAGTTATCACAGATCAACCTAGTCTGTCGGGTCGACGACATCAATACTCATGCCCCTCACCTCGTGGAAATCCTGTCCCTCGCAAGAAGTCAAGACATAAAAATCATGTTTTCATCGATCGGGTTTGAATCATTCTGCGATCGGTTGCTTCAATATTTCTGCAAGGGGATTACCGTGGAAGATATCGTGAAATGTGTCGAAACGCTGCGCCGCTTGAAAGACCGGTACGGCAGCACCTTCCTCTACCGACGAGAGGAAGGGGCAAACCACGGTTTTATTCGTCCCACACCCTGGGATGACAGTGAAACGATGCAGGAAACGGACAGAAATATATTTCTCCACCGGTTCTTTGAAGATATTCTTCCGGAACACAGTACCCCGCTCATCATACACCACGCATCGTACCTTGGAGACTGGATCCGTCAGATTGAATCGGCGACGGACCTCACGTTCAGCAGGGAGGGCACCTGGATAGAATGGTGGAACCCGTCCTCCAGATAGGAAAGGGACAACGCATCGGAGGATGGCTCCAGCCATGTTGTCAGAGTTCATTATGGTGAACATGTCCCCCAAGGTAAACAAATATTTGTAAAAAAAACAAACCAATTCATACAAAATATTACTCATTATACATAATTATTACTCAATAAAACTCGCACCGGAGATGAAAGAATCTGAGAGCGATATCAACAGGTTATGTGGATAAAGTTTATCTTGACAAAGAGATAAATTTCGTTTAATAACATTTATGGTATGTTTTTTCCCGTTCACCATTATGAACGCGTCTCGCAGTGCGACGGAGACCTGAAGCTTATCTATCATTCATCTTCTGCTTTAAGAAAGGAGACCATTATGGGGACCGAGAAAGAGGGACTTTCAACAGCTGAAAGTTTACGGAAGACTCGTACCTACGGCCAGGTAAGGTGCCATAATCCCAGTTGCATGGGGAGACTTCAGCCGAAATCTGGGGAGCCCACCGTAAAATGTCCTACTTGTGGCATGGAATATCGCGTGGCTTGGGTTAAGGAGGGCTTCCCCCGCATCAGAGGTCCGGTGTGGGATGTGAATAAGAGATTAGCCGATGAGGAGTTCGAAAGAAAAATGAAGGAGGTTAAGAAAGATGGCCCTAAATAGGAAGCTGGCAATTATTGATCTCACGACAGGTAAAATAGAAGTCAAGTCCATCCCGATTGAGGTCCGGAAAAAATTCTTGGGAGGCCGGGGTCTCGATGCCTATCTGCTTTATAATCACACAAAACAAGGATGTGACCCTCTTGGTCCTGACAATACAGTCATGGTGAGTGGCGGGGTTCTATGTGCCACCCTGGCTTCAGCAACCTCAAGATGCCATGTCATGGCTAAATCACCGCTCGGAGGCATGCTCGGAAGTTGCAACATGGGAGGATTCTTCACTCCTGAGTTGGCCTGGGCAGGTTTCCATCACCTCGTCATCAAGGGCAAGGCAGAAAAACCTGTCTACCTGTGGGTCCACAATGGCAAGATTGAAATCCGTGATGCCAAAAATATTTGGGGGAAGACGGTCACGGATGCTCAATGGGCGATTCGGGATGAGCTGGGGGATGAGGACGTCAAGAGTTTGGTGATCGGTCCGGCCGGTGAAAATCTCGTCAGGTATGCCAATGTCATGACCGGAATTAAGAATTCAGGCGGAAGAACCGGAATGGGGGCGGTCATGGGCTCGAAGAATTTGAAGGCCGTTGCTGCCCGGGGAACTATGGATATAAAAATCGCCCATCCGAAGGAAGCCCTCGAATACAATAAGCGCTTTATTGAGCAAATCACGAGCGCTAAGGTGAATCAAACCCAAGGAACCCTTGGGACCCCTTTTATCTGGGGCGCAACCAATTCTTGGGGGGGTGTCCGGACCAGAAACTTCCAGTATAACCAAATGCTCTACTGTGATGAAGTTGAGCCGGAATCGATCGACGACAATTGTACAGAGACGATCGGTCCCTACCACATGACAGGTTGCTTTGGCTGCCAGGTCCACTGCCGGGCCAAGTATAAAATTCCTACCGGGCCTTACGCGGGAAAATATGACGAGGGTCCGGAATATACGTCTCAGGGCGCTTTTTCCTCAGAGCCAGATATCCCAAGCCTCGAAAACCTGTTGGTGGCGAATCACCTGGTCGATCAGTGGGGTGTCGATAATCTGGAAATCGGAAGCCTCATCTCCTGGGCGATGGAGCTCTATGAACTGGGAATTCTTACCAACAAGGAAACCGATGGCCTCGAACTGCGGTTTGGCAGCAGTGAGGCGCTCCTGGAGATGATTGAACGAATCTGCTTTAGAAAGGGCTGGTTGGGTAATGTCCTGGCTGAAGGAGGAATCATTGCCTCCGAGAAGATTGGTAAGAATTCTTTTGATTATCTGATCCAGGTCAAGGGGGTCAGCAATCTTCATTCCGATGAGCGGGCCACCCCTGCCCTGGCGCTTAATATTGCAACGGCTTCCCGCGGCTCGGACCATTTGAGAAGCCGTCCGGCCATCGACCTCTACCATTTGCCGCAGGAGGTGATGAGAAAAATCTACAGCAGCCCGGTGCCTTACGATGGGCCCTTGAGCTCAGAACATACGGAATACATCGGCAAGCCGTGGCAGGTCTTCTGGCATGAGAACTGTTACATGGGGGTGGATTGTCTTGGCATCTGTAAGTATCACACCACCTTTCTCGGCGCGACGCTCCCCAACTTTGAAGATTGGTCCAGGGTACTTTACTACAATACTGGACTGGAGCTTACTCCCCGGGAAATCTGGGACGCTGCCGTGCGTTCCAACATGATGGAACGTCTGTTTAACCTTCGCGAAGGGTTAACGAGGTACGATCTCAAGAAGGGCGATATGCTCAATCACCGCTACTTTGATGAGCCCGCGCGAAGGGGTGCCCTCGATGTGGTCGGGAGGGTCATCGATCGCGAAAAATTCGAAAAGATGATTGACGAATTGTATGAATATAAGGGTCTGGATAAGAATGGCGTTCCAAAACCTGAAACGCTCAAGAAGCTTGGCCTGGAAAAAGAACCATCCCACTTGCTGTGATTTCTGTGAAAGGAGAATATGAATGGAACCCATGGGTAAAGTACTCTCGATCACTCCAGAAAAGTGTACCGGATGTAGACTTTGTGAGGTCGTCTGCTCGGTTTTCCATGATGGAGTCTCCAACGCGGCCCGAAGTCGCATCAAGGTTATGAAATGGGAGACAGAAGGACTCTATATCCCCATGTCCTGCCAGCAGTGTCAGGATGCTCCCTGTATGACGGTTTGCCCCGTGAAGGCCATTTCCCGGGATGAGACACTCAGCCGGGTGATGGTTGATCACAACATTTGCATCGGCTGCCGCTCCTGCATAGCGGTTTGCCCTTTCGGCGCGATGAATTTCAGTGTCATTGACCGAAAGAATTTTAAGTGTGATCTCTGCGACGGAGATCCGCAGTGTGTTCGTTTCTGTGATATGAAAGCCGTGGACTATGTGGAGGCTGACCGGGTGAGCATCGCCAAAAAGAGAGCCGCCGCCGAAAAAATCACGCTTGCTCAAAGACAGGCTATTGCGTTAGAGTCAGAACCACACTAAGACAAATCGATCAAAAACAAACACGTTTTTTATGACAATTTCGTGTGGCGTGATCTCCAATCACGCCTTTAGCTGAGGGGCTGGTTATACCAGCCCCTTTTTTATACCTTCCGCTCTTTAACCTCAAAATATGTCTCATCACCTTAACTCATAAAATCGGTGGAGATGACGGTCTAGCGGCCGAAATTAAAAAAAACGAGGATTGCTTAAGAAACATTTAAAAGGGCGGAATGAAAAACCTATCAATAAGGTGTTATCCTATTCTCGATGTTATAAGGTTTCCTATGATTCTTGCGAATTTTGTTATCCTATCTCTAAAAAAGTCTCTTTTGAAGCTGCCTAAGTTTTTCTGAAACTTTTCGATCACGAATCTTGGCATTCGAGAAATTTGGCCCTCTAAGTTGCCACAAATCAAGCGTTCAAGAACGGCCATGAGAAGCCTTCCAAGTGACTAGAAACTTATCAGTCAAACGCATAAGATAGTTAGAAGAAGGATGCTTTTTGCAGACTACCTAGATAGTAATTCTTGGTCAAACCTGGATTCTTTTTCTTTCAAGACTTGGGGTTAGGCTATTTTACCTTGAGAACGCCCGGTACTATTTAGGATCAGGTAGCAGCCTCTGGAGAAGACAGGCGAGAATCGTAACGGATCGATCCTACATTGACACTTTTCGTCACTTTGAGGCCTCTTCATCATCTCTGGATTTCCGTTGCCTCGGATTTCATTCTGCAGTGAACGGAAGTCCCCACTTCTGGATGGAAGGGGAAGGATGGGGAAGCATGGGGTTTCAACTGATGAATTTGTAAGTAAGTTCCTGTTTGATACGGACAAATGGTGTAAATATCGATCAAGGAATAGAGGTCTGGAATGAAACTTGCAAGTTCTTGTCCACAAATGGGGAAATGAGACAATCCGATAGAAGAACGGAGGGGTTAACGGATGGATAGGATACTGATTATTCAAGATAGCCCTTCAGTAAACGCAATGCTGAAGTTTAGACTTGAATCAGGTGGATTCTCTGTGGAGACAGTTGAAACCGGCGAGGAAGGGATTGAGAAAGCAAAAGCGAATCAGTACCAGCTTATTTTATTAGATTACAATCTCCCCGGGATGAATGGCAGCCAGGTATGCCGGATACTAAAGGAAGAAGATAATACCCGAAATACCCGAATCGTGTTCATGTCTGCCAAGGATGAGGACAAACTAACTCAAATTACAAAGGAAGTGGGGGCCGATGGTTATATCGGTCTACCTTTCGAGGGGAGGAAGTTCATTGAGAAGATAACAGGGTTCCTAAAAATACCTAAGCTGTAAGCAAATGGTCTTATCAAACGGATTCAAGGAATCTTTGGAAGATCAAAAAAGAATTACTACCCACGAGAACAGAGGAAATGGCAAAGACCGTAGAAAATATAGCCCATTATAAAGAAGATCTCTATGAGAGAGCAGCGCTTGAAGAGGAAACCCTGCAGATCATCGTATTTCGGCTCTCTCAAGAATGGTACGGGGTAGAGATTAGAAAGGTAAAAGAGGTCATAAGAGTGACCAAGATAACGTATCTTCCCTCAAGCCCAGAATATATTGCGGGAATTGTAAACTTAAGAGGCAATATACTTTCCGTTACAGATCTAAAGAGGATTTTTAGTCTGCCTCATAAAGAGCCGACCGAGAAGACAAGGATTATAGCCGTTGAACTCGGGATCTTGGAAACAGGGCTTTTAGTGGACGAAGTGATTGAATCGATTGAGGTACCCCTAAGCAAGATAGAGCCTTCACTCCTCACCATACCTTCTGAAGTGGCGAAATATATCGAGGGGCAGTGCAAGGTAGACAATAAGTTAATTGGTCTCGTAAGCGTACAGAAGGTATTGGAAAGGGGGAGGGAAGACGTGGAAAGTAATAGATAGGACGTTTTCCCTTGGCTTGAACTCCTATGCTCGATCGAATAGCTTTTATCCTTTTGTTCGGGTACAAACAGCTCATCTCCATTGCCCCGAAGACCTAAAAGGAGGTTGAAAATGCTTAAATTAGGGCCTTTTTCAAACTTGAGAAACAAATTAATGCTCTATTTTTTCATCCTTACCCTGTTGCTGGTAATGGGGATGAGTGCGTTAAATTATACTGCCAGCAAGGCGGCCCTGGAAAAACAGATTCTGTCTGGGTTAGAAGATGTGGCGCATGGTACTATCGATAAAATAGGCCAGGCGATGCATACTTCCTTTGTTGACGTGCAGCAATGGGCTGAACTTGACGTTGTAAAAGAGGCGTTCACTCGTGGATACCCGGAGAGGGCCAATAAGTTTCTCAGCTATTTGACCGGAAACAACAAACTCTACAGAGCGGTCGTTCTTTTCGATGGCGAAGGCAAACTGATCGCCTCAAGCCATCCTGCACTCATAGCCAGATTCAAGGATCAGAAACAGAAGGAGTTTACCCGAAAATATTTGGAGGAGACCTTAGGGGGAAAACCGGTCCATCTGCAGGATTTCAGATATTCTGGCTTGGTAGGGGATTATACGGTTAGCTTCAGCTCATTGGTCAAAAATGAGAAAAGAGAGCCAATGGGAATCATAACCTTGTTCATCAATTGGCCAATGATCCAAGAATTTGTCACAGGGAAGCAGATCAGAGGCGGTAACGACAGGATCGGTATGTTGTTGGGAGGTAACGTGAAGACCATCATTGCCCATCCCAATCCCTCTTTTCTGGGCAAACCCCTTCAGGAAGTCATGCCCATGAACTTTTCTGATCTTCCCTTTGGGGACAAAATGAGAGGATCGGGTGAAATTAGAGTAAAGAATGGCAGAAAGCTTATGGCTTTTCATAGGGCTCTGGAGTTCCGAGGCATTATACCTATTCCCTGGACATACCTCGTCTTGGAAGATCCAAAAAACCTCTTTACCCCTATCCATATCTTGAGGGACAAAATCGTTACCTCTGTTTTCGTCTTCATTGGTTTAGCCTGGATCGCAATTTATCTTCTCGCGAGATGGGCATTGCGGGAATCGGAGGAAAAATACCGAACTTTGTTTGATGAATCCAAAGAGCCGTTCTTTATCACCATGACAGATGGGAAATTTGTCGACCTGAATGAAGCCATGGTTCAGCTTTTCAGCTACGATAGCAAAGAAGAGCTCATGAAAACCAAAGTTGCCCAAACCTACTACAACCCGGAAGAGCGAAGCAAGTTTCAGGAGATCATGGCGAGACAGAACTATGTCAAGGATATGGAGCTAGACCTGAAAAAGAAAGATGGCAGAAAAATCTATGCTTTGCTTACGGTGACCACGATGAAGGATGGTAAGGGAAATATCGTTGGCTATAAGGGGACGATCAAGGACATCACCGAACGCAAGCAGGCAGAAGAGGCGCTGCGGCAGAGTGAGGAGAAATATCGAACTATTCTTGAAAACATCGAAGATGGTTATTACGAAGTGGACATTGCCGGCAACTTTACCTTTTTCAACGATTCAGTGTACCGAATATTGGGGTACTCTAAAGAGGAATTGATGGAGATGAATGACCGGCGGTATACAGATAAAGAGAACGCAAAGAAAGCGTCTGAAACCTATAATAAAGTCTATAAAACAGGAGAACACGTTAGAGGATTTGATTATGAGATTATAAGAAAAGATGGGACGAAAAGATCCGTCCAGGCATCCATATCGTTAATAAAAGATTCATCACATCAACCGATAGGGTTTAGAGGGATTATACGGGATATCACTGAGCAAAAACGCGCCCAGGAGGCACTTCAAAGAAGTGAGGAGACAGCAAAACAACTGGCTCATGAGAATGCGATACTCGCCGATATTGGAATGATCATCAGTTCATCATTCAACACTGAGGAGGTGTATGACCGCTTTGCCGAAGAAGTAGGTAAACTCATACCTTTTGACCGGATCGCAATCAATCTCACCGATTTAGAAAGAAACACCTTAACGGTAGCATATATTGCAGGGATTTCTGTGCCCGAACGTAAAGCCGGAACCACCACTGTCCTAGCAGGCACATTAACTCAAGAGGTGTTGAGAACGCGAAAGAACCAGCTTATTCAGGGGGACGAAAAAGAGATATTAAATCGGTTCCCTGGTCTCTCATATTCTCTAAGGATTGGACTTCGGTCGAACCTCGCAGTCCCCTTGGTCTCAAAAAATGAGGTCATAGGCGTTCTCCACTTGCGATCAAAAAACCCAAATGCTTTTACGGAGAAGGATATGAGGCTTGCTGAGAGAATCGGCAATCAGATTGGGGGGGCCATTGTCAATGCGCAGCTGTATGAAGAAACGAACCGGATGGTTGAACACATCCGCAACGCAGGTCTCCAAATCAGCACCTCTTCGGCTCAAATTCGCGCGGCCTCAGAAGAGCAAGCAACTGGCGTAGCTGGACAGTCCTCCGCGATTAGCCAGGTGACAACCACCATTGAGGAACTGAACACTACTGCCACTCGTATCGCCAAGAATGCTGAAAATGTGGCGAGAATAGCAGGAGACACCTTAACAGGGATGCAGGAGATCAATGCGAAGGTAAACGATACCGCGAGAAAAATTCTCTCTTTAGGTGAGAAGTCCCAATCCATCGGCAATATCACGAAATTGATAGATGATATTGCCGACCAGACGAATCTCTTGGCCTTAAATGCGGCCATTGAGGCAGCTCGAGCGGGAGAGATGGGAAGGGGTTTTGCTGTTGTGGCCCAAGAGGTGAGGAAACTTGCTGAACGTTCCTCTGAATCGACGGACGAAATCCGTCAGCTTATAAACGAAATCCAAGGAGAAACGAACTCTACGATTCTGAGTATTGAAGGTTCAACCAACTGGGTAAAAAAAGGTCTGGAGATGATAGAGGAGACAGCAAAATCCGCAAAGGAGATTTCGATAGCGACACAACAGCAAAACTTTGCGTCAGAGCAGGTGGTCCAAGCCATGAGGGAAATAGATTCTGTTACAAAACAGTTCGTCTCTTCAACCAAACAAGCGACAGCATCCGCGGCACAGCTCAGCACATTATCGGAGGAGCTTAAGATCGCGATAGCGGACTTTAAGTTAGAAGCAGAGGAAGGGGCAAAAAAGAAGGACTTGAAGTATGCCTGATGTGATGAAAGATCTGATCGCGATTTTCAAGGCAGAAACCGAAGAGCACCTGACCAAACTGGATAATGGGCTCGTAGCGTTGGAGAAGCAGCCCAACAATGTTGAGTTGGCAAGAGACCTCAATAGAGAAGTGCATACCTTGAAGGGCGCGGCTCGGGTTTTTGGATTTTGTGAAATTCAGGATATTGCCCATAGGATAGAAGATATCTTTGAAGAGGTCGCCGGGAAAAGGGCCGTTTTTAGTTCCTTCTTTGCCAAGAGTATTTTTGAAGGACTGGATGCCATCCGGACAATCTTAGAAGAGATCGTCGAAGGGAAGGAGATCGATGTCGATGCATCTGATTTATGTAGGGAGTTGGAGGAGTGCCTTTCTGGGACACGAGGAATCAGATTACAGAAGAACCGAGAGAGAGGAAATGAGAGAGAAGAAGAGGAGGTAGAAACCCAGGAGGATGGGATCCGAACAGAGACGAAACGAGAGAGAGTGCATGAGAGAGAGGCAAAGGTTGCAGCAGAAACCCAGGAGAAAGGCAAACAAGGGAAGGAAAGGGAACGCGAGGGAGGAAAGATAGCGGACAAAGTCACGGATCGCATGAACGAAGCGGTCGCCCCTCATCTGTCCGCTCAAACGGAGGAATACATCCGTGTTCCACTGAGCAGAGTGGATAAACTCCTCTATTTGGTCGGGGAAGTGGTCATCAATAAGATGATGATCTCTACCATAAGCGCTCAGGCAAAGAGGCTTTCCAAGGTCAGCAAGGAGATGCAGAAAAGTATTTTCGGTTTAAGTGAAGCGGTGGGGAAGGAATTTTCTTCTCAAGATGGAGAAGTGTCAAAGTGGCTCAGTCAATGTGAGTCCCAAGTCCAGAAGCTTAGGGAACATACCTTGAAGTTATACGATCACATCTCCACCGAAGAATTCCATCTTGACCCAATCATTGATGAATTACAGGCTAAAATCAAAGAGATGAAGATGCTACCTCTGTCCACTATTCTTGAGGGGTTTCCCCGCATGGTAAGGGATATCGCCTCTCAACAGGGAAAAGAGGTCAACTTGGTGATTTCCGGAGGAGAAACGGAACTTGATAAAAAGGTCCTAGAGGGGATAAAAGTCTCTCTCATCCATACCTTGCGTAACTGCATCGACCATGGAATCGAAGAGCCGGAGGTGAGGATTTTACATGGCAAACCAAGGGATGGAACCATAAAGGTTTCCGCCTTTCATGAAGCGGATAATGTGGTGATCACAGTAGAGGATGATGGAAGGGGCATGGATATTGCCCAGATCAAGGAGACAGCCCTAAAAAAACAGCTTGTGCCAAGTCACGACTTGGCCGGGATGACAGACAAAGAGGTGTTGAATATCATCTTCATGAACGGCTTCTCCACGAGTCCGATCGTGACCGATGTTTCTGGAAGGGGAATGGGGCTTGATATCGTCCGTCGGGATATCACCAATCTTAAAGGTCGGGTGATCTTGGATACTCAAGAAAATAGAGAAACAAAATTCACATTGGTCTTGCCATTGACCATCGCCATTATTCAAGTGCTCTTGGTAAAGGTGCAGAGCATGATCTTCGCCCTTCCGATGCTCCCCATTACAGAAAGTGTCAAAGTAAATATGGACGATGTTTCTACCCTTGAAGGAAAAATGGCGTTTCACTTTCGTGAGCACACGGTGCCTTTGGTAAGATTGGATGAAGTGCTTGAGCTTCCGCCCGCAGGGGACGAAAAGAGAAAGCGGAAAAATGAAATGTTGGTGGTAATGGCAACGTCCCTCGACCGCCGGGTGGGTTTCATCGTGGATGAGATTGTTGGAGAGGAAGAATTATTCATAAAGAGTTTAGGGAAGCATTTAGGCAAGGTCAAGAATGTGAGTGGCGCAATCATCATGCCAACCGGCGAGGTCGTCGTTGTCCTGGATATAGCAGATTTGATTGCTCATAGCTCTCTTAGCCTTTCCGCGGTGACAGGAAACAAACGCGCTCCCGAACTGAGGCGGAAAGAGAAAAGGATACTGATCGTGGAAGATGCTTTCTCGACAAGGGAGCTTGAGAAAACGATATTAGAGACCCGCGGATACCTTGTAGATACAGCCGTAGATGGCTTAGATGCACTGGATAGAATGACCGGCACTCACTACGACCTCATTGTCAGTGATATTGAGATGCCGAGGATGGATGGATTTGAGCTTTGCAGGACCCTGAAGAATAACGAAGGGTATAAGGATATTCCCGTTGTGATGGTGACCGCCTTACAGAAGGAAGAGGATAAAAGGCGGGGGATCGAGGTAGGTGCGGCCGCTTACATCGTTAAAAGCGGCTTTGAGCAATCGAATCTTTTGGATACCATTGAACGGTTAGTAGGGTGATATGGAACCGGGAGTCAAGGCTCTGATACGGGTGTTGGTAGTTGACGATTCTCCGTTGATGTGCAAGATCCTAACAAATATCATGAACTGCGATCCCGAGATTCTCGTGGCAGCCATTGCGAGTAACGGGAAAGAGGCAGTAGAACTCGTGCCCTGCCTCAAACCGGATATCATCACCATGGATATGGATATGCCTGTCATGGATGGATTTGAGGCGACAAAGCAGATCATGGCCTCCCACCCTACTCCGATACTGATTGTTGCCTCTACCGTCTTTAAGACAGGAATGGATAAAGTATTTAAGGCCATCTCTCACGGCGCGCTGGATGTTATTGATAAAAGGGAACTGGAGTTAGTCGGAGATAAAAAATCTGGGGAGGCTCTGATCGCGAAGATAAAATTCTTGAACGGTGTGAGAGTAATCCATCAGCCACTGACGAAATTCCCGGAGGAAAGGTCAGTCGTTGATCTTAAGGCTCACAAGAAAGAAATCTCAGATAAGATCGTAGCCATTGTTGCCTCAACTGGGGGCCCGCAGGCCCTTCTTGAGATACTCAAGAAACTTCCTGAAGATTTCCCTTGCGGCATCGTGATTGTCCAACACGTCACCGCTGGTTTTCTGGCAGGCCTGGTGGGTTGGCTTGCTAAGGAATGCAAGATTAAGGTTAGCATTGGAGAAGATTCGGAAGAAATACGACCTGGAGTGGCGTACATCGCTCCGGACAACTTTCAAATGAGGGTAGAGGACGGTGGAAAGATAAGACTTTCAAATGAGCCAGCCCATGGAGGCCATAAGCCCTCGGGAGATGTATTATTGGAGTCTGTCGCCAGGACCTATGGAAAAGGGAGTGTGGCGGCCATCCTAACCGGTATGGGCAGAGATGGAGCGATGGGAATGAAGGCTATAAAACAATTCTATGGCAAGACCATTGCCCAAAATGAAAAGAGTTGTGCCGTTTTCGGTATGCCCAAGGCAGCCATAGAAATGAATGTGATCGATAAAGTACTCCCTTTAGAGAGCATCGCAGAAGAGATCGTTTTGACGGTGAAATAGGGCCTTAGGCCATACCCTCCAAGGGGATAGATCGTTGAGCGAGAGATGCAGAAGGAAAGCTTCGAGAAAAAAGAGGAGAGACAGATACTAGTCTTTACTTTGGCGGACGAGGAATTGGGGTTGGATATTTCTTGCGTGCATGAGGTACTAAGACCGCAGAAGACTTACCCTCTTCCCAAGACCCCCCATTTTATTGAGGGAGTGATTAATTTGAGAGGATATATACTTGCTTTAATTGATTTGAGAAAGAGACTCATTGCAAAACCGATAGAAGAGGAACCTAACAAAAGAATCATCGTGTGCCGGGTGAACAAGTTCATCGTCGGACTGACCGTCAACAGCTTAAGAGAGATTATCACTTTATCCAAAGAAGATATTATTCCTACACCAGAGGTGGTGTCAATGCAGATGGAGGCAGGTGTTATATCGGGGATAGCAAGGGTTGGCGAAAGAATCATACCCATCTTAGATTTGGAGTACATCCTAACAAAAAAGGAAGTCGCCGAACTATCGGCGCTTGAGCAATGAAAAATATCTTACCCCTATGCGCAGACGATTTCCGTCTTTTTCAAGGACTCCTCATAGAAACGAGTGGCCTCCACTTTGAAGAAAGCAGGAGCCAGTCCTTGCACCTCGCTCTTTGGCAGCGTTTACAACACCGAGGTTACGATTCCTACCGGGAATATTATGACCTTCTAAAATTCCACCCTGAGGGACGTCTTGAGATGCGGGAGCTCCTCGACTTGATCACGATAGGCGAGACATATTTCTTCAGAAACAAGGCTCAGTTTAACGTACTCATGAGATTTGTTTTACCTGAAATCATTCAGAGAAAAGTGGATTCAGAAGATAAGTGTATACGTGTATGGTCAGCGGGGTGTTCTCGGGGAGATGAGACCTATTCAATCGCTATGGCTATCATGGAGGTTGTCCCTTCTTACGAAGAGTGGAGTATCTCCATTTTGGGCACTGACATAAACAGAAACGGACTGGCTTGCTCGGAAGAAGCCATCTATGGCCAAAAGGACATTGGCCATTTGGAGAAGGAATACCTGGAGAAGTATTTCAAGATCCAGGGCTCAACTTACATACTAAACACGAATGTGAGAAAGTTGGCACAGTTTGAATATCATAACTTAGCCAAAGATCCCTTTATACATGAAAGGATGCAAAATATAGATCTTATCTTTTGTAGAAATGTCATTATATACTTCGATAGTCAGACAACCCAGCGAGTCATTGAAAATTTTCATAACTGCCTTGCCCAGGATGGCTATCTTTTTCTCGGGCATACGGAGACCCTATGGCAGATAATTAACAAGCTTGAGAGAGTTGAGTTTCCTCAGACATTCATCTATAAGAAGACGTTGAGCTCGGTTCAGGAAGATGCGACGAAGCCATTTATAGCTGTGCCGGGGATCGCAATCGGGGACTTGACCCTTTCGGCAGCGCCGATCGGAGCATTTGAAGCCGGGGGAAAGAACCGCCGATCGGGGCCAACCCTAAGCGAGCCCCCACCTTCAGGTTGGGGAGGCGAAGGGTTCCCCTCCATCAAAGAAACGGGCACAGATAGAGGCTTTGTTCAACAGGAGCTAAGGTCCGGGCTACAGGAAAAACCCGAACCCTTCGAGGAGTTTGAGAAACCTCCTGACGTTAAAGGAAAAGTTGAATCGGCATACAATGAAGCGACCCTCGGCTTAAAAGAAATGAAAGACCAGGCCTCCCTCTCCTCCCCCAATCACATGATCGCACAAGGCAAAAACCATATACGCACCTATCTTACGAGGGCGACGATCTTGGCTAATGAGGCAAAATACAAAGAAGCGGCCGATATCCTTGGAAAGATTATCGAGGCGGACAATCTAACTGTTGAGGCATATTATTTCTTAGGTGTCTTATCATATAAAAGCGGTAATCTTAAAGAGGCGGAGACACAATTCAGGAAGGTGATCTATGTGACCCCCGATTCGGTTCTCGCCTATTTTAACCTCGGAAATATGTATTTATACCAGAGAAAGTTTAGGGAGGCGGCCAGAGAATTTAGGAACGCCATTGGGCTATTAGAAAAGAGACCGAAAGACGAGCAGGTAAGGTTTTGCGAGGATTTCACAGTCGAGTTTCTATTAAGGGCGTGTAGGAATACTCTTGTCCAGATCTCCCAGAGGGGTGAATGATATGAACGGACAGGACAAATTAGAAGCCTATCTTTCGTCTGTAAGGCACGACTTGCGCAGCCAACTCATGGTCGTTCGCGAAGGGGCGAGCATGATTCTGGATGGTCTGGGAGACTCAAATTGCGATAAATGCTTTTCCTTCCTAAGACCCGCGCTAGAATCCACGGATGAATTAAATAAACTGATCGGGGAGCTTCTCAGTACCTCTCGGTTTAATGCGATCTTTGCACCGCTCACGTCCGGAAAACAAGAAAAACCGAAAAGTGTGAAGGAGGAACCTCCGGAAAATGAACTGGAAATCATGAAAGATGAACTAAGAAATGAGCTGGAAATTATCAAAGATGACCTGATGGGGATGATATCGCATGTCATTCGTACCCCGCTGGCTGTGGTCAAAGAAAGCCTGTCCTTGATGCTGGATGAAATACCAGGAAAACTGAATGCCAAACAAAAAGAACTGCTTTCAGCTGGACAACAAAACGTGGATGGTTTGATCCAATCTGTTGAGGATATATTTGAGAAGTCCTGGAATGAAATAGTACATCCAACCAGAACCATTGTTCCTGCTGAAACAACAACCAAGAAGGATACATTAACGGCAAAAAAGAGAATACTGATCGTAGAAGACCAGGCCACTATCGCTAACATGCTTAGATTGAGATTAGAAGCAAATAATTACGAAGTCATCAGCGCAGGCGACGGCCAGGAAGGTTTGGAAAGAGCCCATAGAGACAATCCAAGCTTGATTATCTTGGACGTCATGCTCCCTAAAATGAATGGATATAAGGTCTGCCAACTTCTTAAGGCCGATCCGAAATATAGGCCAATTCCGATCATTATCTCCTCTGGAAGAACACCTCAGGAAATCAGGAAGGTGAGTCAAGAGGTGGGTGCTGATACGTATGTATCTAAGCCATTCGAAGCAGAAGCGCTGCTCTCAAAAATGAAGGAGCTTTTAGAAAAGAAGGGAAAGTAGAGACATCCCCGACAAGAAAGGATTTATGAATACCATGCGATCCAGGGCTTTGGGGTCGGCTGAAAGGTAAAGTGAACAGGGTGTTTGTATTGGTCGCCCTTGGAGAGAAAACGCTCAATTCTTATACGGGGTGGGTTAAAGAAGAAGTTGAAATAAGGAGAATGTGTCAATAGCGGCAAAAAAAGATGGCTAAGAAAAAAATCCTGGTGATCGATGACATGCCAAATGTCGTTACCATGGTCAAAGCTCGCCTGGAAGCGAGTGGATACGAGGTGATTGCTGCCCTGGATGGACAGCAAGGCTTGACCTACGCGTATTCGGAGAAACCAGATCTGATCATATTGGATATCGTTATGCCTGCTGGCGGAGGTTATTCCGTCTATACGAGATTGAAGATGTCTCCCAAAACCCAGTCTATCCCGGTCATTTTCCTGACTGCCAAAGATAGACCGGAGGATGTGGCAAGGGCATATAATTTAGGCGCGCAATACTATGTTAAGAAGCCTTATAAGCCAGAGATGTTGCTGGAGACGGTCAAGAAGGTTTTGGAATCATCCGTACATCCGCAACAGCCCAGAGGATTACAAAAGCGAATATTGGTCATAGGGAAAGAACCAGAGATTGCTGAGTTCGTGAAATTAGTTGAAATGGGCTACGAGGTGACCATCGTATCAAGCATAAAAGAGGGTTCAGATGAGGCCAAGAAGGAAAAACCCGATGCGATCTTTCTGGATGGGTCGCTCGTCAAAGCGAATGACTATGATGGTTTTTATCAACTGAAGCTGGAATTCGCCTCGACTAAAACACCAATGATTATATCTGTCACCAAAGGAGAATTGGAGGAATTTCAAAAAAAGATCGGGAGCTTCAGTAGTTATTGCTTGAAGCCGTTCAATTACATCGATCTATTAGGGCATATTAGGGTGGCTTTACAAAAAAATTAAACTGGTCGATGAACTCCAGGAGCGGAAACAGGCTTTTGACAGAGGTAACGCTATTCCAGATTTTTGGGGTATCTAAGACCTTTTTCTGTTGTAAGTCGCCGATCGAAAGAAAGACCCTAGGCATCCGCTGAGGGCTTTATCCTCAGGCTTGGGCCACTCGACTCATGTTTCGCGGGAGGTTGGGTGATGAAAGAATACGATCACGATGAAGTACAGGATCGGGAGAAGCCTCCAAGCAAAGGATGAACAAGATATCTTAGAAAGGTCAAACGGCCTATGGACTCATTGAAAACCACCCGTCCACCTCTTCAGGGAAAGCCAACTGAGTTACTGCAGTTGCCAGACGGTGGAGCGACTTGGCACCGCCTCGACCTTCATCTGCATAGTCCTGGCGTGCTGACTTTTATGCCCCCGAAGGGGACGAAGCGTGAAGACGGGATAGGTCTCGTTGACGTCTATATTGAACAACTCCTAACTCAAGGAATTTCCGTCGCTGCTATAACAGACTACAATGGAGTAAACATAGAATGGTTTGAAGTGACTGCTGCAAAGGCGAGTAACCGCGGCATCACACTTTTGCCCGGGGTTGAGATGACTTTCAGACAGTACAAATATGGTCTCCATATATTGGCCATCTTCTCCGGTGATACCGACCTGAAGAGCTTGAACACTTTTCTTCGATCGCTCGATAAAGACCCTGCCACCCCTTTGTTTGACAACCGAGGCTCTCATCGGGACTTGGACCTGAAAATCAGCTTGACAGCTGCCCTCAAAGACTTGCGGAGTCAGTTCAATTGCCTCTTGGTCCTTCCGCACCCCGATCAGACCAATGGTCTTTGCAAAAGTCTTACGGCCGAGGTTGCCGCCAAACTCCTCATGGAGATAGGACCTGACGCCATCGAATATTGCCCAGATAAGGAAAAAAATAAACTTCAGTCTACGGGGGTTCTATCGGCAAACTTCTGGGATCAGATGGCTTCCGTTGAATTCTCCAACCCGAAACGGATTGAAGAGATCGGGACACAATATCGAACCAACGGAACCCTTCGGGCGACCTACCTGAAACTCAGTGCAACAAATTTAGACGCCTTGCGACTGGCATTCCATGACCCGCAGACCCGTCTGTCCATTGGCGGGATTCCTTCGGCGAATCATCCGAGAATCCGAAATATCGCGATCTCAGGATCGGGTTTCCTGGGAAATCTGAATATTTCCTGGAGCCCGGACCTCAATGTGATTATCGGGGGCAGAGGCGTAGGAAAATCTGCCATTCTCGAAACCCTCCGCTACGCCTTTGCGATGACTCCCTATTCAGATCAACCTTCCCGTGAGGAGCTAGTTCGTCGTGCTCTGGGCAGTGACGGCAAGGTGGAGGTCATCCTGGATAGACCCATTCGGGAGGGGAAAATCCGTCAGTATCGGATCGTCCGGGCATGGGGCGAGGAGCCTCACACCTTTCAAGTCAGCCCTGAAAAACCCCTTAAAGCAACCCCTTCCGAACTCCTCACGCCCGACGGCGGGCTTACTGTCTTTGGACAACGAGAAATCTATGCTGTATCTGGAAGCCAAGAGCATCGACTCGCGCTCTTCGACGAGCTGATTGGTGAACAAGCTCGCAAATCCGCAGACACTGTGGGGAAAGCCATGAAATCGCTCACCGCCAACTCAGTGGAGATATTAGATCTGCAGACAAAGCTGGCGAAGCGGGAAGAATATTTCCAACGGCTCAAAAAAATCGATCAAGAGATTGAAACCCACAAAAACCATCCTCCAGAAACGCCTAAGGAGGGGGTCGATTTTCGCGCCTTGGGGGAATGCTTAAAGAGTGCGACCAATGCCCTCAGAAGTGCTTCGGCGGACTGTGACCAGTGGCGTCTCAACCTTCTTGCTTTATTGGAAACCACTCACCGAAACCTGATAGACGTGCAGGACAAACAGTCAGCGATCCTGCAAGAGGCCGCAAAAGTCCTCGCGGTCCTTCAGGAAAGCTTGAAGGTGGTACTGGATGACCAGACAACCCTTTTTGAGCAGGCCATACCGAGTCTGGCGCGCCTCGATATGCGTTGCCAAGAAAAGCTTCGTGCTTCAACGGAAGAGAGCAAAAAAATTGAACGAGACGTAAAAAAAGACCCGCCGGGTCAAGATCGACTCTTACGATTAACAGAGGAAAGAACTTCACTGTCGTCTCTTATCGCAGAGCTCAACGAGATTGAGGATCATCTGAAGATTCATAGACAAAAACGACAAGGACTCCTTCAGCAGCTCAGAGACTGCAGATCTATGCAGAACGGATTGCGCAGGGAAAGAGCCGATGCCATTGCAGAATCCCTGAACGGCCGACTCCACCTCCAGGTAGAATTTAAAGGTCAAAAAGAAAATTACAAAGAGCAACTCTCGGTCCTCTTAAAGGGATCAAACCTATCTCAGGATGCTATCGGTCAGCTCGTCCTTCCGGAAGCCACGGATGGTATTACCGTCGCCGAAGCGGTACGGGCAGGAAGCAAAGAAATCCAAACCCGTTTCGGTTTAAAACCTGAAATGGCAGATCGCTTAGTCCATTGGCTGACCGTGGAGCAGTCTCGGCTCCTCGATCTGGAAACACTTATTCCTCAGGATGCCCTTCGTTTGAAAATGAAGATTGACGGTCAATACCGGTCTCTTGAACATCTGTCAGCAGACCAGGGTGCAACAGAGGTTTTGCTTCTTCTGCTCGGCCTGAAGAGCCAAATTCTCGTCATCGATCAACCGGATGATTATCTCGATGACCGATTCGTGCATGAAGAGATTCTTCAGATTTTAAGGGAGCAAAAGGGATTAAAAGACCAAAGTTCGCAGCACCAGCTCATCTTTGCGACAAATGACGCCACCATTCCCGTGATGGGCGATGCCGAACTCGTCATTCCTTTGGAGCTAAGAGACGAGCGTGCTCATATCATCGGCCGGGCATCTATCGACGACCGCTCGATGCAGGAGCTCATAAAGACCCTCATGCAGGGGGGGAAAGAGGCTCTTCAAAAGCGCGCGAAGAAATATGGAGGAGTAACTCCCCAGTCCATAAATTGAATTGCCTTAGAACCAATGCTTCTACCTATGGAGCCGTTCAGCGGTTAGTGAAGTTCCCCGGCCCTACCTATCCCACTTTAGCGGGAGCCGGGGCATGTTCCGGTTTAGCGGGGTGCGGACAAATTCCTATGAAGCGGAGCAACATTTGAGTTTTAATCCGCCGGCAACGGAGCCGGTGTGTTAGTCGCTGATGGGGCATGCTTCAGGTTGGTGTACGGCATTTTTCGGTTCGCCTGTCATCGCCATCGAGCCTCTGTGTGTGGGTAAGGGAGATGCTCATTGTGAATGGCTCATTCAACCTCTCGCCGGCTGGGGGGATAAAGCCCGGCCTTATCTGACAGCGTACCAGCCATTCTGTAACCGCACTTGAAATCGCGGGGAGGGGGTATGGCCGAAAAACTATTGCAGTACTACAAGTATATTCAGGATAACGAAGGGTTTTCAGGGAAGGTAAAGCTCGCCCAAATGACCCATGTCCCGTCGGTACAAGCTGCGGTTGAACCGGATACGCCTGAGGTAATAGAGCGGTTCAAAAAAGCAATTGAAAAGATCACAGGAAAACCTGCGCCGAATTTATAATTCCCGAAAACCTGAGCGTTATCCGTAACTAAGGAAGTCTCAGCCCAACGACGTGGGTCACTTGCACGAAACCTGTTCGAGGTTTCGCCTTCTATCCTTCAGACAAGATTCTATTTCGATTCATCCCAATTTCAAAACTCACTCTGCATGGATGCGACGGACCTGTTCTTTATCCGATTGGCTTAGGCCTGTCCTTTCGAGAGACTCCATTCCCTCCTCCGGGATACCCCGGGACAGTCTGCTGCGGAGACAATACGATCAGACCCCATCTCTTTGCCGCCCAGTGCTCCTCAGTACATATTCTTTTCATCTTTATCTTGTACTCATTTGGAGCACCTTCCGATGACTCACCCGCTGTCTCACCGGTCCTCATCCTGCCCTGCGATACCGCCAGCGCTGTTAAAGCACTTGCAGTGGCTTTACCAAGAGATTCTCTTCTGCTCATGAATGAATGCTCCAGTGCGAATGGAATCATAGGAACTCGCTTCGGGGAGAGTTAGATATACGAAAAACTGAGATGAATGCCGAAGAAAGGCAAACTCCAAGAGACGTCAAGCGCGGTGTAAAAAAACAAATTAAGAAAGGCAATGGTAGGTCCAAAAAATGAATCACGATGACGAGGTAGACTCGC
>CAVQFR010000043.1:0-34903 GCA_963711845.1 uncultured delta proteobacterium | reverse complement strand
GAACGATATATTTGAACGTAATGCAGAATGGCTTTATGGTCTGCGGTGAATGCAAACTCCATTTTACTTAAGGGGCATGGTTTTTTGTATGATTTAGCAGGAGGTTAAGATAAAATAAAATGTTTTGAGTAGGTAGGTTGGTATTGATTTCAAGAGTCTCTACTCACCTTTGTTTTCTTTCTTCTCAAATTCACTTAGTTTTCTTTGAAGGTACTGTTTCAGGGCATCAGCTTTCTCGCAGAATTTGACATCCCCGTCACAGGTCGTACTGCTACTGTCTATGTCGCAGTAGCCGATCCCTTTTCCAAAGCTCAGACCCTCTGGTTGCCTGAAGACCGGACATTTCTTCTCTTCTCCCATTCCTTCCTCCTCTTTTGGACCCAAAATTATTCTTTTAGGAGATCGGGTTTTTCACAAAAGTGAATATCTCCATCACAAGTCGTTTGGTCACCATCCAGATCACAATACCCAATTCCACGACCCACGTTGAGGGTTTCACAACTTCGATGAGATGAACATTGTCTTTCCAGTGCCATAAACCACCTCCTTTCCAAATACCTCACCTTCTCCGGCAACGGTCCAAATCGCTACGATCACCTTCGTCCCTGAATAACTTGGATCACTAACACGATGATGGCAATGACCAGCAGGATATGAATGAGTCCACCACCCGAATAGCCACCAAGAAATCCCAACAACCACAAAATGAAGAAAATCACACAGATGGTCCAAAGCATGTTCGACTCCTTCCTGACGGCAGAATGCGTCCTTCCATTTCAATCTACTTTAAGGACCCTTAATAACAAGGATCATAAAAATAGGAAATGCAAATGGTTTGCCAACAACCTGAAAAAATCAGAGGTTTGGAATCATCTTTTAATAACGCGGGATTAGGCTAATAGGAGAAAACAGCAGAGGAGTATGAAACGATTGGTTTGGCCTCAGTATTTGGTGGAACCTCAACATATTGAGGGATACTTTGAGGAGAGCCAGAAAGCTTAATCTGACTCCATGGTCTCCGGCCGGACTATTCCGAGCTTATGCATCCTCGCTCTTAAGGTTTCATTGTCCTTTATGCCGACTGGTCGGCATGGGAGTTTCAGGAAGAAGCAAACACACCGGCAAAGAAGAATTTTGAACTCTAACCTCCAGATAGCCAGTATCCGAACCTTCCAAAAGGTTGCAATATGGAAAACAAATCAAAATGCTGTACTTATTCCGTTTGCTACCACCTGTAAAGTCGCATGGAGCCAAGATTTTCAATATGAGGAAAGACTCCACAGCTTGGGACTGAACTTGCTAAGCGAGTGCTCGGAGGGTGCTAACGCGGGGTTACTTCGACAGAGCCACTATTTTTTTCAGGGCTTCAAACTCCTCCAGAAAACCCCATTTCCCAACCAACCATTTTATTCGGGCTTCGAGATCCATTTTTTTGAATGAGTTGGTTTCAGAATCGGAGAGAACCTGAAGGATCTGTTTGACCCCGAGATCGTCGGAAGCAAGCGCGCGAGCCGCTTCGTAAGCGATCATTCCCATATTCGCCTCCGGAGAATTTGGAAAAGATTTCTGAAAGAGGACGATCCGGAGAGTAAATCCTTCTTCGGGTCCCCGCCGTTGATGGAGCGGCTTGGGGATTGGGGGGAGGATTTGATTCTTCTTTTTCTGCCCGAAGCAAGCCCATCATCGTCCGGGTGATCGAAATGGACAGGTTAGAAGACAGGGAATTTTGAGGGACGTCAAAAAATAGAAAGAGATCCTTAAAAAGGATCGCCCCAAGGGATGAGCTATAAATTCGATTCAGGAACTTCAACAAGCAGGAGCCGAGTTCATTCGACACGACAAAAGAGTGGTCGATAATTTCAGTAATCCAATTCTGTTTTCTCAGCTCTTCTTTTTCTTTCTTCTCATCCGCGATCTGTTTGGTATAGCGCAAACAGTCGCGAATCTCTTGGCAGTTTCGGCACTCGGGTCTTGACTGGGTCGTGGTTTGGCCATCATCGAGGGTGGTTTGCTGCAGTGAACCGAAACAATCCTTATGATCCATCCACTTTTTCTCCTTTGGTCTTGTCCCCGCCCTTCCTTTTCATAGGCCAAATCTTTTCAACCTTGTCAGAAAAATTTCTGAGATTCCTTTTGGGAGAAGCTTTATCTCATAGATTTGATAACCTTTATGAGAAGTTTCGTCAAGATCCTCACCCGTCTCTCACCCACTCGAATCGATTAAAGCCTTAGGAAGGATTTCTCCCCACCCTCCTCTGATCTTTCTCTTCTCCAGAATCTTTCGTTCAATCTCGGCGGGATCGCCGAAGTAGATGCAGTGGGCGAGGCAGACGTTATCAGCGCAGGCAGGATAAAGCCCGTTCGTCACCCTTTGATAACAAAGGTTGCACTTCTGGATTTTCCCGATCTTCTGATCAAAGGCAATGGCATCATAGGGACAGGCCTGTATACAGCAGCTGCCACAGGAGATACACCTCTGTGCCTCTTGAACGGCCATTTCCTTTGTCAATCCCGTTTGAACCTCATTGAAGTTTTTCACTCGCCCTTGAGCCTCCAGACAGGGCATTTGAGCTCGAGCGGATGGATCAACCTTCCCTTTCTGCGGAGTCGTGATTGCCTTCCATTCAATATCCCTATTCAATCGAAGGTCGTAGCCTTCCAAATATCTATCGATCGATATCGCTGCCTGTCTCCCGTCTGCAATCGCTTCGATAACGGTTTGGGGGCCTCTGATCGCGTCGCCGCCTGCAAAGATATCAGGATCATCACTTTGAAGCGTCAAGGAATCAACCTTCATCGTTCCCCATGGGGTTAACGTGCAGGCGCATTCCGGGGTCAAGCAGGCCCAATCCGCTTCTTGCCCCAGGGCTGTGATGACGGCGTCAACTTCAATCGTAAATTCCGAGCCGGGGATGGGTTCGGGTTTCCGCCGGCCACTCGCGTCCTGATCTGCCAAACGCATTTTTATACATTCGACCGCTCTTACCTCTCCATTTTCGCCGATGAATCGCACAGGTTGAGTCAGGGGTCGGATAGGGATCCCTTCTTCCCGGCATTCTTCAATCTCTTCGCGTCTTGCAGGCATTTCTTCCAGACCCCGGCGATAGAGAATAAAGGCGTTTTCAGCCCCCGATCTGCGGGCTGATCTGACGGCATCCATAGCGGCATTGCCTCCGCCAATCACAGCAACATTCTTCCCTATTGCCAAGGACTCTCCGAGATTGATTCTGCGGAGATAGTCCAATCCTCCATAGACCCCCTTCAGGTCCTCACCCTCGATGCCCAGTCGCAAACATTCCTGTGTGCCGATGGCTACAAAAAAGGCCTTGAACCCCTCTTTTCGCAATTGAGCGATGGTTTTATCCTTACCCACCTCTACTCCGGTTTTCATGGTCACGCCCAGATCGCGAATGAGCTGGATCTCAGCCTCGACAATTTCGCGGGGAAGACGATAGGAGGGTATGGCCATGGTGAGCATCCCTCCCGGCAAGTTTGCTTTTTCGAAGATCGTCACCTGATAGCCTTCTTGTGCAAGATAGTAGGCACAGGTTAAGCCGGCAGGACCGGATCCGACAATGGCGACTTTGTCTTTTTTCCTGGCTTTTATCTTAGGCTGATAGCGCCTGTTTGAATTCAGATCCCAATCGGCCAAAAAGCGCTCAATGGAGTGCGCAGCCACAGATTCATCGATTTGAGACCGGTTACAATCCGTTTCACAAGGGTGATGACAGATCCTCCCGCAGATGGATGGAAAGGGACTTGTCTCCTTGATGAGTTGCAGGGCCTCCTGAAATTTTCCTTTGGCAGCAAGATTGATATATCCCTGGACATTGTTGTGTGCCGGACACCCAATCTTACACGGAGAAGTTTCCTGTTTCTCATTTCCGGACTGACCCACCACTGCATGACATCCGTTACACTTGTCTCTATCGCTGAGGACAATGCCTGTTTTTGGTTCTTTCGTGATGGCATCTTCAGGGCAGGCCTTGGCACAGATGGGCTCAGCGCAGTGTTTGCAGACATTCACACGCCAGACGAAATCGAGCTTCCCGTTCATGGGCTTCGGACCCTCCGACCAAACCGACAGATACTTGACCCCGTTGTTCGACTCGACTGGATTGTATTCCTGTTTGCAGGCGACTTCACAGGTCTTGCATCCCCAGCAGGCATACTCTTCGATAATCAGCGCATATTTATTCATGGCTGACCTCCTTCTTTTCGGGAGTTATCCTGCAAAGGAGTGTCCGTATGTTTGATGCACCCATCGCGGGGTCACAGCCCTCTAGGGCATTGTCGGTGAGGATATTGATGTTGGATTCATCCCAGCCATGACCTGGATCTTTGTTCTCCGGAAACCACCAGGCATGCTGGGCCGCTACCATCCGGGGATCCCGTCCAAGGGCGAGCTTCGCCCGCTGTCTCACTTTTCCTCGGAGGGATTCAATGATGACCCAATCGCCCTCTTGAATCCCTTCCTTTAAAGCGACATCGGGATGGATCTCAACAATGGGATCCCTGTGAAGTTCTCTGAGCCGGGGGATCTGTCTGTTTTCCGAATGGAAAAAACCGGGCGGTCGCGCACCCGTAATCAGGATATAGGGATATTCCTTATAGAGTTCCGGTGCACTCACCGGACTTTCAGGCGGTTCCCTGTGCTGGGGAAGAGGATCATATCCCATCTTTTCGAGGGTTGTGGAGGAGAGCTCGAACTTCCTCGTCGGGGTGGAGAATCCTCCCTGTTTGTACTTGTAATACTTCACCTCTCCCCTGATATAATTCATCTTCTTGAAATCATTCCAGGCGATGCCCATCGGATGAAGGATATAATCAAGGGCCTCTTCAAAGTTATCCCACCAGTATTGGCCCTGGCCGATCCGGTGGGCAAGGTCGTTGAGCATTTCGTGGTCTGAGCGGCATTCACCGACCTGGATCACCTTGCGCCGCGGCAGGATATAGCCGTGACGCTTCCAGAAGTCGCCGATATAATCCATCTCAAGCCAGGTCGCGGCAGGAAGCACAATGTCCGCAAGTTCTGCGGTCGGAGTCAGGAAGAAGTCGGCCACCGCCATGAATTCGACCTTCTCAAGGGCACGGTAAACCTCTTTCGCATTGGCCCGGGTGATGACAGGGTTGGAACTGATGAGAAAGAGCATTTTCACAGGATAGGGCTTTTCTTCGAGGATGGCATCCCAGACACATTTCGGCTGAAGGATGGCGAACCGTGAGGCAAGACGGAAACGATCACCTCCCAGTCGTTTTGCGAACTGTTCCTTGGGAAGCATGCCATGGGCGCCAAAATGACCTACATTTATGATATTTGGCGTCCGGTTGAGGACCTGACCTCCG
Organism: uncultured delta proteobacterium; assembly: GCA_963711845.1. GTDB lineage: Bacteria > Desulfobacterota > BSN033 > BSN033 > UBA1163 > CAVQFR01. The sequence continues at coordinate 29,557 of CAVQFR010000043.1, read as the reverse complement.
GGCGCATCGATGTTACCGGTCAACCCCAGGAGGAACATGAGGAGCCGGTCATTGTCTGCACAGTTAATCTGCTGCTCGATGGCGACGCCCCACTGGATGGCAGCGGGTTTGGTCGTGGCAAAGAGCCTAGCCGCCTCCCTGATCTTTTCTCTGGGAACCCAGGTGATCTCTTCAACCTTATCGAGGGGATACTCATTCACCCTTTTGACAAACGGCTCCCAGCCGTGGGTATATTTTTCGACGAATTCCTTGTCATAAAGCTCTTCGTTGACGATCACATGGAGCATTCCGAGGGCAAGGGCCGCATCTGTGCCGGGTCTCAACTGGAGCCAGACATTTGCCCGTGCAGCCGGACGAGTGAGCCTGGGGTCAACCACGATGAGCTTGGCGCCGTGGTCGAGAGCGACGGAGAAGGGTTCGCCTTTATATTCGTCAGCATTACTGATCGTCACATTATTTCCCCACATCATGAGGCACCTGGGGAAATTCTCATAGTCGACAATGGGGTTCGTGCCGCAGGTGATGATACCCGTCGATACCCGCGGGCCATAGCAGAAATGGCCTGCCGTCAGCACATTCGGAGAGCCGAGGATATTGGCGATGCGGTAAATCACAGCCTCATTTTCCCGTCCGGTCCCATAGCCGAATACGACCGATTCAGGCCCGTCCTTCTCTTTATATTTGAGGATTCGCTTTGCGATGGTGTCCAAGGCTTCATCCCATGAGATCCGTTCCCATTTGCCGCTCACTTTCGGCCCCACCCTTTTAACAGGGTAGATTAGCCTGTCCGGATGATAAGCCAGTTGCGCTGAGGCAAGTCCTTTGGCGCAAAGCGTTCCATGGTTAATAGGGCAATCGGGATCACCGGCAATCTTTGCCACCTTGCCGTCTTTGATATAGACCAGGACCCCGCAACCCCCATGACACATCCGGCAATGGCTTTTCACCATGGAGTCATAGCCGTAGACTTCCATTTCCCGATCTACATTCGAAAACCTGAACTCCGTCATGCCCGTTCCTCCGTCGTCTGCTTTTCGCCAGAACAAAAAAAGCCACAGAGCTTGCTCCATGGCTTCCAAAAAATAAAAAAGCCATGGGGCCATTCGTCACCCATGGCTTCTCATCCGTCGAGGAGAGAACCTATGGGAGGCCTCTAGCGAAAAAATAATAGTAATAATAAAAATTGGATATTCTTTGCATGATCCTTCCTTCAGCCTATCATAAGACATATTGTAACAAAATCAAACATAATCCAACTGTTTCCTTTCATTGACAGCAAAAATCAAATGGATTATACTATTAAATTAAGTTCTTATTATTTCAAGAAGTCCTTGATTATTCGCAAGTTGCACGAAGGGCGTCGGCACGAATAAGGAGCGACTAACGGCTATGTCTGCGTCTGAAGACGCAAGCGACCTTACGGGCCGGGGTGGCGAAATTGGAATACGCGCGAGACTTAGGATCTCGTGGTCGTGAGACTGTGCGGGTTCGAGTCCCGCCCTCGGCACCCTCTCTGAATATTAGAGAGCAGAACGCAGTAGGCAGTCAGCAGTGACAAGTGACTTAATGACTCAATGACGATAATAGGGAGCACTATCAGAAGGGATATTTCATGAGAGCCAGTGCTGAAGAAATCAGTCCGATCAAGAAGAAGATATCCATAGAAATTCCAGAAGACCAGGTCGGCCAAGAGGTTGATTCCTTCTATAAGGAATTGGGGAGAACGGCCAAGATCAAGGGGTTTCGGCCTGGAAAGGTTCCGAGGAACATCTTGGAGAGGTATTTCAAAGATTATGTCAAAACAGAGGTCGTCCGCAAATTGATTGAGGAGTCCTATCCGAAAGCCCTCTCGGAGACCCATCTCGAACCCGTCTCTCCTCCTGTGGTCGATCCTGGAGAATTTGCGGAAGGAAAGCCGTTTCAATACTCCGCTGTGATCGAAGTCAAACCCGAGATCACCTTGGAAGGGTATACCGGGTTGAAGATTGAAGGGAAGAAGGAAGAGGTGAAAGACGAAGAAGTGGAGGCGCGGCTGAAGGCCCTCCAAAACCTTCACTCCAATCTAAAAACCATTTCAGAGGCCAGAGCCATCCAGGCGGGAGATTATGTCATCCTCAATTATGAGGCGAGTTTGGGTGGTAAATCCGTGGAGGGAGGGAAGGCGATCGATTTTACGGTGGAGGTGGGAAGCGGGCAATTCATTCCTGCCTTCGAAGAGAAATTGATTGGACTGAAGCCCGAGGAGGAGAGCGAGATTGAGGTCACTTTCCCTCAGGACTATGGATATCAGAAATGGGCCGGGAAGACCCTCTCCTTTCACGTTAAGATCAAAGAGATCAAAGAAAAAATCCTCCCTCCGCTGGATGATGAATTTGCGAGAGATTTGGGTGATTATCCCTCTTTGGGAGAGTTAAAAGCGAAATTGAAAGGGGAGATCGAAAAAGAGAAGGAACTGGGTTTGGAACGGCAGTTAAGAGATCAGGTGGTCGATCGATTGCTTGAGGCAAATCCTTTCGAGGTTCCCGAGAGTTTGGTGGAGGAGCAGGCCAAGGCGCTGGTCTCGGACACGAAGTTGAAACTGGCCGCCCAGGGGGTGGCCCTCAAAGGTTTGGGCGTCTCAGAGGAGAAGCTCCAGGAGGATTACAAGGCGATGGCTCAAAAGCAGGTCAGGACTTTTCTCATCCTTGAGAAGATTGCGGGTCAGGAAGGGATTGCGGCGACCGATCAAGAAGCAGAGGATCGTCTGAAAGAGATGTCAGAGAGGATGCATCAGAAATTCGATGTGGTGAAACAATACTACGAAAAGAACGGACTTCTTCCTGAAATAAAGGCCGGGATCCTCCGGGATAAGGCTTTAAGCTTTCTGCTTGAGAAAGCAAACATCCACTACGTCTGAGGGAAAAAACGATGACACTGATACCGATTGTGATTGAAAAGGATGGAAGAGGCGAACGGGCCTATGATATCTATTCTCGTCTTTTGAAAGAGCGAATCATATTTGTCGGAACGGCGATCGATGATGATGTCGCCAATCTGGTGATTGCTCAGATGCTGTTTCTGGAATCGGAAGATCCGGATAAGGATGTTCATCTCTACATCAATTCCCCGGGAGGGGTTGTGACCTCCGGGCTTGCCATTTACGATACGATGCAGTATATTCGACCCAAGGTTTCCACATTATGTATGGGACAGGGGGCCAGCATTGCGGCCTTGCTTCTCGCAGCAGGGGAGAAGGGAAAACGATTCGCCCTTCCCCATTCGAGGATTCTCATCCACCAGCCCATGGGAGGTTTTCAGGGGCAGGCGTCGGATGTGGACATCCAGGCAAGGGAGATCCTCCGGCTTCGAGAAGAGCTGAACCGGATTATGGTCAGACACACTTCTCAACCATTGGAACGAATCGAGGCGGATACCGATCGAGATTTTTATATGAGCGGCCATCAGGCGAAGGATTACGGTATTGTCGATGAGGTGGTCATGCAGCGTCCCGTCCGGTCTCTCGGGTAGTTGCTGAAGGGGGACAGAAAGGAGAAGAGGATGAAGGCGAACGGAGGGAATTATGGGACCGTCTTACATTGTTCTTTCTGTGGGAAGAGTCAGGATGAGGTGAGAAAGCTCATCGCCGGCCCCACGGTCTACATCTGTGACGAATGCATTGAACTTTGTAATGAGATCATCGCAGAGGAGACCGAGGAACGGTTTGTCCCGGGAAGACTGACCGTTCCCAAGCCCATGGAGATCAAGGCCAAGTTGGATGAATATGTCATCGGACAGGAGCATGCGAAGAAAATCCTATCGGTGGCCGTCCACAACCACTATAAGCGGATTGATGCTCGAGTTGCCTCAGGAGAAGTAGAGCTCCAGAAATCAAATATCATCCTCATCGGTCCCACCGGGTCCGGGAAGACCCTCCTCGCCCAGACGCTGGCCCGTATCCTCGATGTCCCGTTCACGATTGCTGACGCCACCTGTCTGACGGAAGCAGGGTATGTGGGTGAGGATGTGGAGAATATTATCCTGAGCCTTCTTCAGTCGGCCGATTACGATATCGAACGCACTCAGAAGGGAATCGTTTACATTGACGAGATCGATAAGATCTCGAGAAAATCGGACAGCCCCTCGATTACACGAGATGTGTCAGGCGAGGGGGTGCAACAGGCGCTTCTGAAAATCATCGAAGGGACCGTTGCGAGTATCCCGCCGAAGGGAGGCCGGAAACATCCTCAGCAGGAATTCATTCAGGTCGACACCACCAACATCCTCTTCATCTGCGGCGGAGCTTTCGTCGGGCTGGAAAAACTCGTTGAACAACGGGTCGGGGGAAAGACCCTCGGATTCGGGGCGGATATCAAGTCCCAGCATGAACGGGACATGGGAGAATTACTGAGGGAGGTTCAGCCCGAGGACCTTTTGAAGTTCGGGTTGATTCCCGAGTTCATCGGGAGACTTCCGGTGATTGCCACCCTGGACGAGCTGAGCATCGATGCGTTGGTGGACATTTTGAAAAAACCGAAGAACGCCCTGGTGAAACAATATCAAAAACTGTTCGAACTTGAAAATGTAAAGCTTCGATTCACCGAGGGGGCTTTGATGTCGATTGCCAAGGAGGCCATCAAGAGAAAATCCGGCGCCCGGGGTCTTCGCGCGATCATGGAGAACACCATGCTGGATGTGATGTATGAGATTCCCTCCCAATCCAACATTCGTGAATGTATCATCAGCGAAGAGGTGGTCCTCCATAACGAAAGCCCGATCCTCCTGTATGAGAAAGAGGTCGAGGTCGCCTGAACTTGACCGCGGAAAGACGATTCCATCCTAATTATTGGCAGCTGCGATTAGAGTTTCCGAGGTTTCGTCATTCCCGCGAAGGCGGGAATCCAGAAAAGTTGGTCTATAATATTACAGGTAATAGCTCTGCAAAAGAGGGCGGATAGCTCAGTTGGGAGAGCGCCGGCCTTACAAGCCGGAGGTCGCAGGTTCAATCCCTGTTCCGCCTACCAGTAATACCAGGGGCTTGCGGCCAGCCCCCCGATTCTGACTCTATTGCAATTTGCTCATTCCCCACGACGTTCCCCACAGCGATTGAAGCATTTGGCTAACCCGTTCCACGGGTATTAGCACTCTCTCGTTTCGAAAACTTCTTCCTGAAATAGAGTTTTAGCGTGTTTTGTTTTTAATACGATATTTCACATTGAAATCAACAGGCTTTCAAATTGAAAGTACTCTCACTTCTCCCACCTCCATCACGTTTAAAATATTTTCTGTTGAACGTACGATTTCTTTTTTGAGATCCTTTTGCGATTGAATGGTAAGAAGCAAGCATTTCATTTTTAGAAATTCACTGCTGTCCGCGAGGCGTCTAATTACGTTCTGGACTTCTGAAGGAGATATTTCCCTTAAGTGGGTTAAAGCCCCACGGAACTCTTCTTCCGTATATCGCTCGACGATATCGTACTCTCGCAATTGCATGCGGGATTGGAGGTCATCAACCAATGTGACCTCTCCTGACAAGGCAAAGAGGGAGATACTCCGCATCCCATTCCGAATTACCTCTCGTCTCCGCTCAAATCCCAATCCAAATGTGGTTTTATAGTCTAGTTCGCTTAGCGTCTCTAGATTTCTTAAAAGGACAATCTGATTTCCCGCAGATTGAAACCAAGGGAAGGGGATACGTGGACGGTACAGCTCAAAATGTTCTCCCCTATCTTTTAGCTTGCTTTTTGCTTCTGTCTCCTGCAATGTATATTCGAATGTCAGGTACAGATTCTTAGCCAAAAATGCAATTTCCATGATTTCTCTATCGCGCTGATAGTCTCGGCGATAATACTGCCTGTATTTTCCTTCGAGGAGTTGCCTGGCTCCGCTGATCTTTGTGAGTTGATCCTGAATTTTTTTATAGGTTTGGCGGGTCTCGGTAATGATATCTATTGGGACATTCCTCTCCGGGGTAATCATCAAGCATAGCCCCTGAAATTGGTCCATCGTCTCTCTAAGGTCGAAACGGGTATTGTCCATGATTCGTTCTAAGCCTGCCGCAATTCCTTGAAAACTTCCTCGCTCCACCATCTACCTCGGACTTGGTCCGCTCAGATACACCCGTCACAGCGGGCCCCATCGATTACTCGTCGTTTGGCTTTGTTCGCCTCGTGTTTCTTCTACCCTTTCGCAGCAAGAATGATGCCAGGTAGTTAAGAAAATCGACATCGTAAGAGAAAACAAGATGTATTGCGTATAGCGGGATCAAATGTTTTATCGGTGAGCCGACAAAAAATGTCACCTTTAATTCCCAGTATATCGAGGATTATCAAACAATCCACTTTAAACATCGGTCAGTTAGACGATATTGAGCCAGTTGGTATAGATGATGCTATCTCATACTGGTGAAAAGTCTTAGTGTGAAGGGAGAAAGCAATGTTAAATGAAGCAGAAGGTGCTGTCCTAACAAGTCGTGAGGCCTGCGATTACCTTCGAATTTCAAGACCTACCTACGTGAAGTATCTCCACATGGGGAGAATCAAGGGAGCCAAGGCAGGAAAGGGTTGGAAAGTTCTTAAATCAGAATTGGATCGGTTTCTAAGAGGAGACAGTGCAAATTGAGCCTGAACTTGGTCAGGTACGAGGAGACAATGGAAAAAATCGAAAGGAGTATTCGGTATATGGTTGTTTATAAATTTTATTTACGTGATGCAATAAAGGGTGACATATTTCTTGGCGCATTACCAGAGAGGAGAAAAAATCCACGAAGAATTACTAAAGAGTCCACTGAAGAATCCGTTATTAACTGGGGAAGAACATATTTTGGCAAGAATGCCAAGGACGAGGATATCTATTTCATTAAAACTGTTTTGGAGGAAAGGGAGAAACGGCACCCAAACCTCTCTCCACCATAAAATGACTTAGGGAAAAGACACCTAAAAAATAAATTCTTTATTTGCCTTTGATCAGCAAAATGCAGGTAAGAAATAGCTCTGCCTCTATCCCTTCCACCTTTCCGTCGGTAATCATCAACCCCCATATCATCCTGCTATTGTGGACTTGTAGTCTTCACTCCATTTTTTTAACCGTCCCTTGCCGGGGCTTCAATAATAGGGTGGAGAGCCCTGCCATGTTTAAGCCAAAGGGATAGGACATCCCCAAAATACCTTTTGAGATGTAAAAACCCGCTGCGGGTAGCACACACCTATTTTCTGCTCTGCCTCCCTCAAAGCGATTTCCTACCTCCGGCATCTTCATGAGATGCCACCTCTGTAACTGCCTCTGACTCAATAAGATCTTTTCTCCTTCCATGGGGGGACAGTTTAACTCTGCAGTTATAGGGGACATTTTTACGTTGCTAACGCACATCTCTTTCATTCTCTTGATCAATTTATAAATTTCTGATATATCATTTTGTGATAAGTAAGAACTAATCCTATCAGATATGGAGAGCAAAAGATGTCTGGTAGCGAAGGAGGCATGATGATGAAGCATTTTGTTCTTATTCATGGCGCATGGCACGGGGGTTGGTGTTGGGAGGGCGCGATTCGAATCTTGAAAAAGTCCGGGCATACTGCCGAAGCTCCAACCATGCCAGGACACAGTCCTGGAGATGACCGTTCCAAAGTTACATTCAATTCCTATATTGAAAAGATAATCGAGGTTTTAAAGAGGCAACCCAGACCTGTTATCTTAGTCGGCCACTCAAGCGCTGGGTTTCTTCTTCAGTCAGCAGCCTCAAAGGTGTCGGATAAGATCGAGCGGCTTGTCTTTCACAATGCATTCATTCTTCCGGATGGAATGGCGCAATTCGATGTGGTTCCGCCCGAAATATCCCAGGCCATGATCGCGGCAGCCAAGGCTTCACCTGACAACAGTGTTCCGGTCAATGAGGATTTTGTCCGAAATGTCCTGATGGCGGGAGAGACAAAAGAGGTACAGGACGCTCTCGTTAAGCGCCTGACTCCACAACCCTTAGCCCTTTTTACCACTAAGGTTAGTACCGGGGCGTTTAACAGACTAACCATTCCTCGGACGGTTCTTTTTTGTAAGAATGACGCCTCGCTCCCGCCCGGGGCGTTTCTCGGCATGGCTCAAACCCTGGGAAAATTTGATCTCATTGAGATTCCGGGAGGCCATGAGACATTATTTACCAAGCCTGAAGCAGTGGCACAGGAGCTTATTCGCATAGGGAGTTAATCTTACTTTGATCTTTCAAGTAAGACTCCCTGCGGGCTGAGTTCACTCTCCTCCTTGATCATCCTGAGAGCTGTATCGTAACCTACCCTCTATGGCTCGATTCCAGAGCCGTATGCTCAGCGTTCGGAGGTCTATACTGGAAGAGGCAAATGGAATTTGTTTGGGGATAAAGGAGTTTTATGGGAAAAGAATCAGAGAAAAATCCCGAAATCTTAGGGACCCGTATCCTCCTTGTCCGTCATGGCGAAACCGATTTTAACCTGACACACCGTTTCCAAGGCAGGATAGACAACCCCTTAAACAAAGAGGGCAAGAACCAGGCTCAAGCATTAGCCTTGGCATTGAAGGATGAACCCCTAACAGCCATATACTCCAGCCCATTAATCAGGGCAATGGAAACAGCACGATCCATTAAGGCGTTCCACCCATCAAGCCTCCTTTTTGAAGAGGAAGGCTTAACCGAGATGGATCTGGGGGAGTTTGACGGAATGCAAGCCGGCGATTGGGGTTCACAGCATCAGGAATTTTTCAAAACCTGGCGGACCACGCCCTCACGTCTCAAAATGCCTGGTGGGGAAAGTCTCCGGGAGGTCCAGATTAGGGCCATCGATACATTGGAACGGATTACCAAGCCTTATCCCCTTGGGAGCACGCTGCTGCTCTGCAGTCACAATTTCGTAAACCGCACCATAATATGCCACGCACTGGGGCTTCCTCTTGACCGATTTCGGGACTTTCAGCAGGATGCAACAGCCTTGAATGTTCTTTACAAGAGAGAGGGACGGCTGCTGGCAGAAGTGGTGAATGATGTATCCCATCTAAAAAAGTATGAAGGTGCATCACTGCAGACATAATTGACGATGAACTTAATGGACGATTTATGGCAATCTCCCTTAACCCTAAACAAGGCGTTCCCCCTGAGAAACTCCTCGTGTCCCAGGTAGGCCAACTACCCGGTTGGTTGTGGAGAAAGGGATGTTCACCAATAAAGGAGAATGAAAAATGGCGGAGAAAAAAGAGGTCGTCGGTTATACTACCGAAGATGGGAATATTTACTGCGTCGAGTGCATTAATAAAGACAGTGAGATAATGAAAAAAATTGAGCAGGCCATTACTGCGGAGGATTCAGAAGAAGCTGTGTATTTTTGTGAGGGATGCGAGAAGGAAATAAAATAAACTGATTCAAAAATGTTATCCGCCTACGCAGAAGACCACGGGCGATGCCCGTGGATGAATGCGTAACTCTGGCTGAATGCTTCGTGTGACGAAAGATTGATGCTCCGGCGGATTTCGCTCCTGGCGGATAACCCTCCGGAGCCTTGGCATAGGAGGGTATCTCATGGAGGTACCACGGGCTTTGCCTGTGGGGCTCCATTTGGAAGGGAGCTGGCGAGGGCAGGGGATCGGGAGATTAAAAAGAAAGGAAGTGATAGGGGTGCTGATCGAATCCAAAGCGATTGGAAGGGGTGAAGTTGATATCTATATGTCCTCCAGGTATCGGTTAACCACGATTATTCCCTTGAGAGAAAATCCTGTAATGAATGTCTACCTTTTTACCAAGGAAGAACTTGATACTTTTTTAGAGGGATATGACCAATATACAGAATTCCTTGTTTCAGTCGAGCAAGCGGAGGCCGTGGCCTGATGAGGGTGGGAGTGGTCAAAATGAAACCATCATTAAGTAAGTTTGGAGTGATCCTTGGAATCATCGGACTCGTCCTCTTTGGGTATGCCGAGGCATGGGGGGTGAATTGGAAGTATTATGGCACAAATGAGGATGGGTCATATTTCTACGATACAAAAAGTATGACCCGGCACCCCAAAGACCTTATCGAGGTCTGGGTGCAATCCGCTTATACAGAGAAAAGTATATCTCATTGGGTGAGAGAGGGCGGAAAAGACTTTCAGAATTTGGACTTTACTTTAATATCGCTTGAACTTAACTGTGTAGAAAGATCAGCTCGTTATTTGCGGATTGTCTTTTATTCCAAAAATGGAAAAGTGTTTTATCCCATGGATAACGATGAATGGCATTTTATCGCTCCGGACTCCATGATTGAGAGTTTGCACAAAGAAGTATGCAAATAAATGGGAAATGACGCGATTTACAAAGAAATCACAGGAGTTCATGGGCCGTATGATTCACTCGATGAATACAAGGAAATTCTACGAGAGGGATCATCCGGGAAAAAGGCAAGGAGAGGGGACAGGATATTTATCCTGAAATATTGGTAAGGAATGTTTGTTAGGGAGGAAATTATGATTATAGATTTTCATATCCATTATTCACCTGAAGAATTAGTCCGTGACAAGCTAGGATCGGATGGTTCTCCACGAACTGTCTTTGTGGATGGCAGTCCTGCTTATACCTATCACGACAGACTATTTGCTTTGGAGAAGCACATTGCTTGCATGGATCAGGCGGGGGTGGATATGGCTGTCCTCTCCTCTGGAGCAGGGCTGACCGATGATTTAAATCGATGTCGCATGGTGAATGATAAGCTGAAGGAAATTGAAGAGCGTTTTCCAGGAAGGTTTTTAGGTTTGGCCCATGTCCCTCCCCTTGGGGGGGGACCCTCCATCCATGAGTTAGAAAGAGCGGTTTTCCAATTGGGCTTCAAAGGGGTCTCGATTCCTTCAGTTATTGGGAAGACAGAGCTTGATGCACCAGAACTCAGGCCATTTTTCAAAAAGGTAAATGAGATGGGACTTTTTATCTTCGTTCATCCTGCACTCAGTTCGTCGGGTGCTTACTTGGATTACGATCTTGGCAGGAGTGTCGGTAGGGAGTTTCAGTTGGTCCTAACCGTCATTAGGCTGATTAATGGTGGTGTTTTAGATGAATTTCCAGGACTGAACCTTATCATTTCTCATCTAGGAGGTGGAATTGCCGCTCTGATGGGTCGGATTGAACCTTATCAGGATAAGTTATTTTGGGGGACAGCGGATCATCCACGCCATGGAAAGTTACCAGAGGGTCCTTTTCGGGACTACTTCGATAGAATTTACTTTGACACAGGTGGATTCTTTGGCAACATCAATGCAGTGAAATGTGCGCTTGTTGAGATGAAACCCAAAAATATTGTTTTTGGTACGGATTATCCTCAAGAGATCCGTCATGAGGCCCAAATAGAACGGTTTGTCAGAGACATTAAAGAATTGCCTCTTCCTCAAGAAGAAATTAAAGGCATTTTGGGTGAAAATGGAAAAAGGCTTTTAAAGATTCCGAAATGAGAACCGTTACTTCACCATTCCCGTTCTCTTGGCAATCTCCTCAACCATTCTGTATTCTTCGTGCATTCTCGTTAAAAGCTTTTCCGGGGGTTCGAATTCCTGAATCATTCCGAGTTGAGCCAGTTTGGAGGAAAGGGTTGGATCATGAACGACCTTTTCGATGGCTGAAACCAGGGTCCCGGTGATTGGGGTGGGAATCCCGGCTGGTGAAAAGTAGGCAAACCATACGCCTAATAGATCCTGTGGATAGCCCAACTGTTTAAGGGTAGGAATATCCGAAAATTCAGGAAATTTGCTGGAAGTAACGATTCCCTTCATCTTTCCACTTCTCATGTGACTGATCAAAGGGCCAGCAGCCGTGGCAATAGCCTCCACATGTCCTCCCAGCAAGGCAGTGACTGCAGGGGAAGCCCCTTTGAAGGGAACAATCGTTATTTCAGTTCCAGTGAGGGCTTTGATGATTTCGACGTTGAAATCCGATACAGATCCCACCCCGGGTGTGCCGCAGCGAACCTTCCCGGGGTTTTTCTTTGCATACTCTATGAGTTCTTTAAAGTTTTTATAAGGGGCATCACTTCCAACGACAATGAACACAGGGGATATGGTGGCCAACCCCAATGGGGCCAGATCCTTGAAAGAGTCATAAGGGACATTCTCAGAGTGTAGGATCTTGGTGTAGATGATTGAAGCGCTATTGGTAAAAAGAATCGTATACCCGTCTTTCTTAGCCTTAACCACTGCGTCTGTTCCTACGGTGCCTGTGGCCCCCGGTTTATTCATTGGGATGATAGAAACTTTGAGCAATTTGCCTAATTCTTCAGCCATTAATCGACCTGAAACATCTAATCCATCTCCGGGTGCCATAGGGATGACCAAATTGAGGGCCTTATCAGGATATTCCTGACCGAAGAGTCCAGACGCACTGCCCAAAAGAAAGATAGCGGTAGATAATAATACGGAGATCATTTTTCCCATTTTTTCCCTCCCCAATGAAACTTCATTTGCCAATTTAAATCGGGGCTCCAATTTTGTCAAATAATAATTAAACCTCAATCGTAATGTCAATTATTTTGTGTTAGTAAGAGAAATAGGGTAGCTGTTCCCCTTCGTTAGCAGAAATTTTGGGTGTCCGTCCCGGAACAATCTGCTCTTGATTATCCAGGGGGTAGAATTATATAAGAATTGTGCGATAATCTCTATTGATGATAGCATCAATGAAAGGAGAAGCGAAAATGCAGGCCTCATCCTTAACAGAAGAAATGAGAAAGGAGATACTCTCTCGCCTTAAAAAAATCGAAGGACAGGCACGTGGAATCCGGGGGATGGTGGAAAAAGACAGTAACTGTACCGATATTCTCGTCCAGATTTCGGCCGTTTCCTCCGCAGCCCGAAGACTGGGGATGGTCATCATAGAGGGGTGCATGCGAGATTGTGCCTCTTCAATACCAAGCATGCATGACGAGGCAGATGTGAAGGAGAAGGTAGACGATATGGCCAAAGCCATATACCGGTTTATTAACATGAAATGAGGCTTGTGTTACGTTCGGTTTGATGGCGCAATGGGTGAACTCTTACCGACAAAGGGAAGGAGATCAGAAAAGGGACGATGACGATGGAGGGATCGTATCGATTCAGCCCTTAGCTATTAGAACCCTTATAGCCTTTCCAAAATGACGGCAATGCCCAACCCCCCTCCGCCGCAAATGCACTCCAAACCATAGCGGCTGTTCCGCCGCTCCATCGCTCTGTCATGCGGTCTATATTTTTCCAGGCGTCTCCCGGGGGGACAATTTTAGGGACAATTCTTTTTTCAATTGCTCAGCAGAGATGAAGTGGATGCCCTGGATCCCCAAAGCGATGGCAACCTCAACATGTTTTTCTATGTCATCGATAAAAAGAATCTTTTGGGGTTCGACCGAGGCCCATGCGATGGCCGTTTGAAAGATCTCGACGGCTGGTTTTTTAAATCCTACCTCATAAGACAGAATCCATTTATCAAAGGCCCTCATGATGGAGAATTTTGAAAGGATGTAATTGAAGTGGAGCGCGTCCGTATTCGAAAGAAGACCAAGCCTCCATCTCCCTTTTTGCGAGAGAATGATCTGTGAGACCTCTTGGTCTTCAACAAAGATATCGTTCCAGATGGGAATGAACTCATCAAAGGAAATTGAGAGGCCGAGATGTTCTTTTATGGATTGGAAAAATTCTCGGGGGGAAACATGACCCGTATCAAAACGATTGATGACCCCTTTCTGAAGGTCGAAGAGATAAGAGAATATTCCTTGGGGATCTCCAAGCTCTTTTTTTTGACAGAACGGGGAGAGTTTTTCTGCAATCTGGTAATGGTTAAACGGAAGAATGACATTGCCCAGATCGTAAAGGATGACTTCAATGGAAGGCTGAGTCATTGCGTCCCCTCACCCCCACCCTCTCCCCCGAGAGAGTGGATCGGGTGTGGGGTAAATATTCGGCGATCGCCCGGGTCAGATGAGGGATCGTATATTGTTTCGGCTGAACCTGGACTTCCAGTCCCCATTCCTTTGCCGTCCTGGCGGTGACCGGTCCGATACAGGCAATCGCCACGCCCTTTAACAGTTTCTTAAGATCTTCTGTTTTAAGGAGTTCGGCAAAATGATTGACCGTGGAAGAAGAAGTGAAGGCGATCACATCGATTTTCCCTTCTGCCAGGAGTTTCTTCAATTTCTTCGATCCCCCCCTTGGCCTGACCGTCCGATAAACCGCCACCACATCCACTTCGGCGCCCATTTTTCTCAATCCTTTTGGGAGAATATCCCGTGCCTTTTTAGCCCGAGCCAGAAGGATCCTTTTCCCTTTGATAAACATTTTCTCAAATCCCTCAAGAATAGACTCAGCGACAAACTTTTCCGGAATAGAGTGGACGGGAACTTTCTTCTCCTTTAATGGATGGGCGGTAGCAGGTCCGATGGCGCATACTCTTAGAGAAGAGGGGAGACGAATACGCTTGCCCCTCTCCTTCATCCTTTGCCAGAAAAAGCTGACTCCGTTCGCACTGGTGAAAATGATCCAGTCGTAGGATTTCAACTGGTCAATGGCACGGTCGACTTCTCCCCAGCGGAGCGGAGGGACCATCTCGATGGTCGGGAATTCGATCACTTCTGCCCCTCGTTTTTCAAGCTGCGTTGCAAATTCACCCGACTGCTCACGGGCTCGGGTGATGAGAATTCTCTTTCCAGCGAGTGATTTTTTATTCATGATTTTTTTCTTGCCCCCCCCTCTCCCCCAAAAGGGGAAAGGGGGAGGGGAATTCCATAATAGCGTTAGGGGATTTCAACGGGCGGATCTGATCTCTGGTAGACTTCGTCCAGGATCTCTTTTGCTCCTTTGCCCAAGAGGATCTCAGCCAGTTCAATCCCGAGCGATTCCGCATCCTCGACGGCCCCCTCCACACAATGCCTGATAAGCCTCCTCCCGTCTATCGCTCCCACCAAACCCTCCACCTGGAGGCGGGTCCCAACGGGTCGGGCATAAGCAGCGATAGGAACTTGACAGCCCCCTTCCAATTTCTTAAGGAAGGCTCTCTCCGCGGTAACGGCGATGGATGAGTCTCGATCGTTGAGGAATCGGATTTGGTCCTCCACTCTCTCGTCACCCCTTCTGGTCTCGATTCCCAATGCCCCCTGTCCGATCGCAGGGAGGGAAATGTCCGTGGGAATAATTTCTGTGACCCTTTCTTCAAGGCCCAATCTTCTTACTCCGGCGAGAGCCAGCACGATTCCGTCGAGGTTCATGGTTTTTAACTTTTTCAGTCGTGTATCTAAATTTCCCCTCAGAGGGATCAGCTCCAGGTCGTTTCTGAAATGGAGCAATTGGGCCTGCCGCCTCAAGCTGCTTGTGCCAATCTTTGCTCCTTGAGGAAGATCTTTTAATGTCCACCCCTCCCTTGAGATGAAGACATCGCGGGGGTCTTCCCTCTTTGTGATTACAGAAAGATGGAGACCCTCCGGAAATTCGGTGGGGACATCCTTGATGCTGTGGACGGCGATGTCGATCTTTTTTTGTAGGAGTGATTCCTCAATTTCTTTGACGAAAAGGCCTTTGCCTCCGATCTTCGCCAGGGGAACATCCTGAATTTTATCCCCTGTGGTTTTGATTTTGATCAGCGTGACGTTGAGGCCAGGATGCGCGTGGGACAGTTGATCCTTTACCCAATTGGCCTGAAAGAGGGCGAGTTGACTTCCACGGGTCCCGATTTTGAGCTCAGAAGGCATCTTCGAGATGGGTTTCCTCCTTTTCTTTCTCCTCTTCGATTTTTTCTAAGAAGGCTTCCAAAGATTTCTCCGGCAGTCCAAACAGCGCATGGAGGGCGTCGAGATAAAGGTCCGCAATCGCCTCCTCATTCGTTTGCTTGAGGAGGGTGATCGGCGTGTGGAGAATCTTATTAATGATGGCAGAGGTGAGGGCCTCCAAAGATTTCTTCTCTTTGTCAGACAGATTGGGGTGAAGGGAAAGGGTTTTTTCCAGTTCCTTCTTTCGGATTTCTTCAAACTTCTTTCTTAAGGCCACGATGGTGGGGGTCACCTCCAGAGATCGATACCAGGTCACGAATTTCACCACCTCGTCTTGAACGAGGGTCTCCGCCTTTTGGGCCTCCTTTTCGCGATCCTTAACGTTTTCATTGGCCACTTTTTGAAGGTCATCCATATTATAGAGGTAAACATTCTCCACATCACCGACTTTGGGTTCGATGTCTCGAGGATCAGCGATATCAATGAAGAAGATGGGTTTCTGTCTTCGATCCTTCATCACCTTGGTGATCTGGTCATGGCCGATGAGGTATTGGGGGGAATTGGTTGCGCTCATCACAATATCGGCCTTCTTCAAACCCTGTGGCATGTCTTCAAAGGGGATGGCTTCGCCGCTGAATTCCTGGGCCAGTGACACGGCCCGTTCATACGTGCGGTTGGTCACCAGCATTTTCTCCACCCCTCCCGCGACCAGGTGTCGGGCGGCCAGCTCACACATTTCTCCCGCTCCAATGAGTAAAACGGTTTTCTTTTCGAGAGTTCCAAAAATTTTTTCAGCTAACGCGACCGCTACAGAACTGACCGACACAGCGCTAATGGCAATCTTCGTCTCGGTTCTTACCCTTTTTGCCACATGAAAGGCCCGATGGAGGAGTCGATGGAGAATCAGACCCGAGGTATTGGCCTGCTGCGAGATATCGTAAGCTTCTTTGATCTGGCCTAAAATTTGGGGTTCCCCTAAAACCATTGAATCGAGGCTGGAGGCGACTCGAAAAATATGCCTTACGGCTTCTTCCCCGATATGGGTGTACAGACTTTTTTCGAATTCCTTCAAGGAGATTCCATGATACTGGCAGAGGAATTCCTTCAAATCGTGAACGGCTTTATCCGTCTCTCGTGTGGCGGCATAAACCTCTACCCGATTGCAGGTAGAGACGATCATGTCTTCTTTCACTGAAGAAAGGGCATGTACCTTGGAGAGAGCTTCTCCCAATTTATCTTCCGGAAAGGCCAGACATTCGCGAATCTCGATAGGTGCCGTATTATGATTTAATCCAATAACGAGAAGTTCCATATTAACAAGAACCTCAACCTCAACCTGTATTCCTTACTGCCACTTGGAGTAGGTGTGCAGTCCCGGGAGAAGGAGGTTCACTCCTAAAAATGTGAAGAGGACAGCTAAGAATCCTACAATGGCCATCATGGCCGCCTTCCTTCCCCTCCAGCCAACGGTCAGTCGCTGGTGAAGGAGTGCCGCATAGAGAAACCAGGTGATCAGGGACCATGTTTCTTTTGGATCCCAATTCCAATATCTTCCCCAGGCATATTCTGCCCAGACAGCGCCTGTGATGATCCCCAGGGTCAACAGTGGAAATCCGAACTTGAGGGAGAGGTAGCTCAGATCGTCCAGGAGGCTCAATGAAGGAAGCCTTTTGGCGATCGCCCCCATCTTCTTTGCTTTAAGCTGATGTTCCTGAATCAGATACATCACTCCAAAACAAAAGGTCAGGGTGAAGATGGCGTTCCCCAGGAAGGCAAAGATCACATGGAAAGGATGCCAGAAGCTCTTCAAAACCGGAGCCAGGGGAAAGATCTCTTTCGGAAGGGCAAGGGCGAAGAGCATCAGGATAAGCGCAATCGGGGTGAGGAAGGAACCCAGGACCTTGATCTTGTATTTCAGATTGGCCATCAACAGGAGGCCGATGATCATCCATGCGAAGAAGGAAAGAGATTCATAGAGATTGGTCACAGGAGTATAGCCCGCTTCAAAATACCTCGTCAGGATGGCCAGGGTATGGGAGGCGAAGCCGAAGGATACGATGACGGCCGCTATTCTTGAGAGGACCCCTTTGAGAAAGAGAACATAGGCCAAATAGGCCAACGTCCCAAAAAGGTAAAGAAAGGAGGCAAATTTAAAGAAATGGATATCCATAATCCCTTATTTTACCATGTTTTTGTCAATCGGTGAAACCCCCAGTTCATCGCTAAGTAGAAGAGGGGATGAATCCAGGGTCTTTTGAGGACTCTATTATAAATGGAGGAAGTCGAAAAAACCCCTTTCCAGGCCTTCTTCATCCCGTTCTCCAATTCCTCCACAGACATCCCCAGAGGCTGATAGACGACATGGAGGGAATCGTATTTCTCCCAATCCCTGCAGAGGATCCTTCCTTCTTTTTCCAAACGAAGAAATGAATCGGTCCCAGGATAAGGGGCCATGATAAAGGTGAGGGCCCAGTCGAGCTTCGAACCTACGGAGAAATCAATAATCCTCTGGAAGACGCCGGGGTCATCGTCATCCAAACCGACGATGAAGGTTCCCATGATGCCGACTCCCTGGTCGTGAATTCGATTGACCGCCTCCGCATACCGGGAGGGCTGGTTGAACCCCTTCCCCATAGCTTTCAGGTTCTTTGCGGAGAAGGACTCGAAGCCGAGATTGATGGCGATGCAGCCGCTTTGGGCGAATCCTTCGAGGAGGGGCTGGTCAAAGGCGATGGAAACCGGGGCATGGCCATACCAGAGAAGATCGAATTCCTTAAGAAGGGAGAGAAGTTCAAGGCAAAATCGCCTATCTCCTGCCACGTTGGAATCGATGATGTAAAGAAGTCTTCTTTTGAGAAAGTAGGGAAGGTCTTTGCTAAATAAGGAAAGGATATTCTTTAAGAGAGGGTTCATCACCGGACCTTCATGGAAGAGTGTTTTCAGCTCTCGCTCAATCTCGCCGATCGGCCGATTGCGGTATCGGAATCCGAAGAACTTTGAGACACCGCAGAAGTCGCAGTGATGAGGACACCCCCGTGTGGTTTCGAGCAACTTCAAAGGAAAGTAAAACTTTTGGTTGAGAAGGTCTCTTCTGGGGAAGGGAAGGTCGGAGGCTTTGAAAAAATCACTCCCCTCATAAACCCGCCTCATTTGGCCTTTTCTTAGATCCTCGATCAAACCTGGCCAGACCGCTTCCCCTTCTCCTACGACCACGGCATCGACATGTTGAAGCGCTTCCTGAGGGAGCATGCTGGCATGGACGCCTCCCATGACCACAGGGATCCCTCTCCTCTTAAACTCATCCGCGATCTGGTAGGCCCGGGGGGCGACAGGTGTCTGAGCGGTAATCCCCACCAGATCCACTTTTTCCTCGAAATTGATTTGATCAAAGGCTTCGTCCACAATTTTCACCTCCACACCGGGAGGCGTGACCGCTGCGATATAGGGAAGGTTCAAGAAACTCAGTCTGAAGAGGAAGGCTTCTTCCTTTTTTCGCTCCCGCTCGGGCGAGACCAAAAGGATCTTCATCCTTCCTATTTAACCCATTCCGTGGGAAAGGGTCAACGCCTGCCTCTGGCGGACAGTCCTCCGAGGGCAGGCAAGCCTGTCTATCGTATCGAAAACGAACCCCTCTGTGTCGTGCCCTTTGCGCCATACTCCATGCACGCCCCGCACGAATGTCCCTATCGTTCTAATCGCTGACCGCCGATTCTCCGGCGAGATATCCCGTAGAAAATGCAGCCTGCAGGTTATACCCTCCAGTCGTTCCATCCACATCCATCATCTCGCCGCAAAAAAATAAACCCTGCACGATCCGCGACTCCATTGTCCGGGGATTTATTTCTTCCAGCGATACGCCCCCCCGCGTGATGGTCGCCTCTTCAATGGGCCTCGGTTTTGTTATATTTATTCTGAAATCCGTAAGACATAAGACGATTCTTTTCCGCTCCTCCCGGCTGATTTTACTACACCGCTTACCCGGCTCGACGGCGCACCGGCGTTCAAAGAGCAGCGCGAGCGATTCGGGTAGGGCCTGTTTCAAATACCGTGAAAGGGTTTTTGTCCCGGAGAACTCAAACTCCCGTTGAAGGATCGGGTCAAGTTCTTGACCTGGTTCCGCCGGCCTTAATTGCAGTGAAAGGGCAACAGAGCTGCCAGCCGCCAGGGC
The DNA here is from genome assembly GCA_963711845.1 of uncultured delta proteobacterium. Classification (GTDB taxonomy): domain Bacteria; phylum Desulfobacterota; class BSN033; order BSN033; family UBA1163; genus CAVQFR01. Next base: position 9,712 of record CAVQFR010000043.1, on the reverse strand, counting down.
ATCGATAACGATCCCGCTGAGGATAAGCACGGTTGGGCCTGATACACCAAAATGTGTGAACAGGATGTCGCCCTTCTCTGAAGCCTTCTTTCTTCCGTCCACCCACACGGAAAGCGAAATGTCTTTGAGCGTTATCCCCTGCAATTTCTGAAGAAACGGCTCGTCCGACTCAAGCGCAACCAGACCTGGCGTCAGCGGCACAATGGAATGCCCGCATTGTCTTGCCAGCTTGTACCCGTCGCCGGAAGATCCAGTCTTCGGATACGACATGCCGCCCGCGGCTACAATGACTTTTCCGGCATTCAACACGCCGCGGTCGGCACATCTCACACCGCCGGCGCGTAAGCTTTCTCCGGGCTGGATAACAAGTCTTGTTACGACGGTATTGTGAAGGATACGAACGTGGTGGTCCTCGACATATTGACGCAATACGGCAAGCACGCTTCCAGCACGATGATCGGCGGGAAAGACCTTCCCGTCAGGATCCACCCTCATTTCCAGTCCACGGGAACTGAAAAAATGGATCAAATCGCGGTTCGAAAATACGGTAAATGCCCGATAGAGAAATCTGCCATTCTTCCCAAAGGCATGAACGAATTCCTTCAGGCCAGCCTTGTTGGTGATGTTGCACCGGCCACCTCCCGTCAGGAGCAATTTGTTCCCCAGGCGGTGTGTCTTTTCAACGAGGTTTACTTTCGCGCCCCGCTCCGCTGCGCGCCCCGCTGCCATCATGCCGGCAGCGCCTCCCCCCACAACAATAATGTCCGGCCTGGCCCGATTCTTTTTGGTGATCATCTTATTGTTCCATTCAGGGAGGCAAAACCCTCCGTACACCCTTCGCCTTACTCATTTAACAGCACTACCGAAAATGCTCCTCTGGCAATTTTATGAGCAGCACCTAATCTGCCCTCGGGAGAAAGGGGAGAAAGGGCAGAAAGAATGTAATCTTCGGGATCAATTATCCTTCTTGCTGGTTTCATTCTTTCTCACCTCGCCCGACTTTTTCTTATCATACCCCCCAAGGGCCTCTCATTCCAACGATTTGCCATCAGCGAATCGTCTTGTCTCGCGTCAAGGGCTGACCCCAGGCACCTTCTCTTGGTCAATGATTCTTGAAAACATCAGATGGCCCTAAGAAGGAAAGTAGGTTATAATAACAGACAAACATACGAATTTGAGTGGATAAAGATGTTTCACCTGTAACTTCGCCCTGAAATCTAACACCTTTTCAGTAACATACGGCGTTTACCTTATTCCAATCCCCATGATCTCACAGGGGCTATTTTTTGGAGCTTAATATGAAATGCGATCGATGTGACGGGATAATGATTCATGAACAGTTTTTCGGTTCCAATGGTCCCTTCTTTAGCTGGCGGTGCTTAATTTGTGGAGAGGTTGTGGATCAGACGATCATGGAAAATCGGGATCATCAGAGCCACGGAGGGGAGTGGGACAGAAGAGGCAAGAAATCGAAGAGATAATCCCACGTCCCTGTGTCAGTCCCGTGTTCAATTCCAATCCGCCAATATGAAGCCGATGCCCATCCGGTTCACACTGTGGTTGTAATCCAGAAGGCTCTCGCCATATCCAACAAAGTACTGAACATAGCCGCTGACCCACCCGAAAATGGGAAAGCTCCATTCAGCCTGTAAGGCGCCACGATTGGTATGAAAACTAAGATTGTTCCGGAGCATAAGCCCTAACCTGTGCTTTTTTAAGAAATAGTATGCCCAGATCTCCCCGTATCCGAGGTATTTTTCGATTTTGGGATTATCGTCACGCTCAGCAGATTCAGGGATGCGGTACCATGTCTTCAGGAGAAGAGAAAACCGACCTCTTTCAAAACCGAAGTTTGCTACCACGCGGTTCCAGCTTCTGGATAAAGGGTCGGATTGCCCGTTGGACTGGTGGTTAAAACCCAAATTGATGAAGCGGCCCGTCAATCCCAGGATGCGGTAATCGGTTCTAAAGTTGAGTAGAAGTTCCGGCTCATAATTCGTTTCCCGGAATGGAGACGAGTCGTCGAAGTTGTAAAGTTGCCAGAAAGACCGCTGCGTGTAGCCGAACCACAGATCCATTTTTTGGCCGAGAATGTCCTGCCAGAGCTTTACCTTGAAACTCAACTGAAAAGTGACCTCGGCCTTCTTGAGATCCTTATCGGGATCGTCTTCCCGGACGGACATCGACATTCGGCGATATGTTGTAGGTGAAAGGAAGAAAATAGTTGGATCGATGGAATTTAATGGCGAATTTCCTGCGACGGCCCTCCTCGTCCAGTTCCCAGAGCCGTGAAAAGTAGGAAGCCTTCTCCCCTTTTCCTTCCGGGGCCTTTTCCGCTGATTCCTTCGCGGGCTCAATATTGCTTGATTTCCGGCCGGCAAGGTTGTCGTAGCATTTCAGCCTTTCGGCATCCTCCTCGATTTTTGCGCATTCAGCCATGTCCTGGGACGTTTCTGAAAGCGTTTCCGCTGATGCCATGTCTAACAAAACCAGAACGAGCCACAAGCCGATCAAAAGATTTCCGGCGCCTGCCCAGGATCCGTAACGCGTGGTTCGTCTTCTCATCAACACCCCTTTTTCCGATTTGGGAAACAGCCCGTCAAGATTTGCCCCCACTCCCTTACGCAAGCCTGACGCCGGGTCTCCACAATCCCATTTCGTCTGTTTCACCTCAATTTGATGGCCATCACCCTCTCATAGCTATCCGTATCACAAAACTCGAATCCGACCTTCCTGTAAAGCTTAATGGCTGTGAAATTTAACACCCTGACTGTCGCCCAGACTAATTCGATGTCGAGGTCTCCGAACTTTTCCAGGACGAACCGCGCCAGCTCTGTTCCGATCCCGAGATTTCTGTGGTTTTGATCCACAAAGATCACAAGTTCGCCCGATTTCCCTTTCACATCGGCAATCAGCGCAACGTGGCCGACGACGCGATCGCCTCTCCAGGCGAGGGCGTTCAAACCTATCCTGAAAAGCGTCTTCAGCCAGCTCTGACAGGTTTCAGGGTCTTCAGGCGGGAGTCCCTGGGAAGCGGGTTTCGGAGAGAAGGTGCGGTACATCTCCAGAAGAGATGGAAAATCCTCAGCACAACTCATCCCTATTTCGAAGGGCTTCCCGGATTTGTCAGTTTTGGTGATACGTTCCGGCCTCATTTTGTCCTTCTTTAAATGCCCGTCCAAAACAATAGAAAGCAAAACACATTCTCGTCATCGTACGCTTGGGGGCGTCTATGGGTCACAGCATTCATCTGCAAGAAAGCGCATGATTATCCCCTGGCTGCTCTTTTTGGAGATCCTAATTATCTTATTGTACTGTGCGCTCGCCAGCGTCCATCACCTGTCAGTCAGAGGGGAATTGTTTTGCCTTGAGCCTCGAGCTCTACCTTATGCGCTCTGCGATTTTGACGTTCAAATTGGCGGTCTAAGTCTGAAATCAGCCTCTTTTTTTCAGAAATGATTTATTCGATCAAGCCAGTTCACTGGGTGCGACTCCAAACCACTTGGTATTCCGCAAACTCAAGGATAAGGATTTGACCCCAACCCCTGCTACGTCCCGCTCCTACGGTATTTTCTCTGTTTCGATTATTTCGAACAGGACTCCTCCAATATGGCCTGAATTCATGTAAAACGCCCTGCGCTTTCCCCGAACCTGATCTTCCGCTTCTATTTCACAAAGGATTTCTATCCCCTCTTCTCTTACATAAGATTTCCACTCATCGTAGTTTTCTACATAAAACCCAAGGTGTTGTAGGCCTTCGCCGTGGACCTCTAAGAAGTCGCGGTGTGGGGGTTCCCCGCGGATGACTTGAATGAGTTCCATTTTTGCTGACCCGACGTCGGCCGTCGCGATCCTTAATTCAAATGGTTTCACTTCTTGACCACGCACCCAGGCCTTCTGGGGCCGGAAATCATAGATTTCGAAAGGACCGATCCCAAAAACCGGCGAATAGTATTCAATGACCCGATCAATATTTTTAACCACTGCACCGATATGCCCAACATTCGGAAATCTTAAACTTTTGGAAGCCATTCTCCATCCCTTTTTGAAAAGTTACGAAGGACCCTTCAAGCACTACGAAAACTCCGAGACAACCTTGGCGTATCATCCAGATATAAAGAGAAACTTATCATTCAGCCTGACTCCACGGAGGTCCCCATTGGCTTCCAACTGCGAGGAGCCTCATTTTGTATTGAATAACCCCAGGCACGCTCTGCAGAACGTCCCGCTTGTTTCGTCCTGAAAGTTTATTCCTCAGCGGGATTCTCTTTTGATTTCCTCTTCAATCATCCTGTCTTTGATTTCTTTAAATTTCCTGCCCGTGAAAAAAAAGGTAGACATCCCGTGGAAGAAGATTCCAATCCCCCAGCCGATAAGAGGCCATCTAAACCAGAGATATTGAGGAGCGGTAAGGAGGTTAATGATGATAAGCAGAATGTTCACCCCAACATAAACAGCCAGATGGATGTAAAATCCAATTTTGGCCTCCACGTGCCTCGTTGCTCTTCGGTAAGTCTCTTCGTTTTCCATAAGCCTCTCCTTTTTGAATCTGATGTTCGATGCTCTGATCGGTTGCTAACATTGGCCAGCTTTTTACACCTCAGCCTGACTCCAACATTTTCGGCAATTTCAAGGCATCGGCGACCCGCCCTCCATCTCGACCCATCGCGAGTCATTCAACCTGGTCAAGAACGTCCCGTTCCTGTACGGATTCTTTTCACGGATTTTCATTCAAACTTCTCAAAGGAAATGATTTGATCTAAACCCTTTCTGGACCTTTGCGAGGGATCTTCATCCGGATATCCCAATGGAATCATCGCGACGATCCGAACGGAGTCTGGAATCTTAAGAATTTTCTTAACCTCATCCTCTTTGAAGGCGCCGATCCAACATGTCCCAATCCCAAGTTCATGAGCCAGTAAGATCATAAATGCACAGGCAATGGATACATCCACTGTATAGGCGGGTTGACCACAGGCCATGATTGCCTTCGATTCCGTCCCGCAGGCAACAAGGACGACAGGGGCTTCCCCGATAAAAGACTGCCCGAACGCAGCCTTGGCCAGTTTCTTCTTTGTCTCCTCGTTCCTTACAACGATAAATTTCCACTCCTGCCGGTTGCTGGCAGAAGGGGAAAGCCTTGCTGCCTCCAGTATTTTTTTCAGCTTTTCCTCTTCGACCTCAACTGCTTTGTAAGCCCTCACGCTTCTTCTTTGGCGAATGGCTGTAAAAACATCCATCTTTGTGCTTCCTCCTTGCTTATCCCAATCCTGTCTCTTTTTGGGAGAGATACCCTGTTTTAAACGCAAAGAGAGGTCGCGTGTCTTAAACGTCAATAAGGCGAATATCCCTCTCACACCAAGACCCTGGCAGCTTCTCGCCGGAATACTTTAAAACGGTTTACCGACTCTCTCTTTGCTGCCTTCCCAGAACGGATGTTTTAAATTCCGCATTCCCCAATCTGCATTCCCTATTTGTCATGGGCCAATGTTTTTGTGAGTGACACCTCGTCCGTTTGTTTGAGTGATGAGCCTTTTTTAGATGATTTAATCTCCTCAACTTCGCGTCTCCTTATCTCCTCATCTGCTTTCGTGTCACCCCATCTCCCTCTCCCCCCATCTCCCCCTTTTTCCTTTCCTATGCCTCAGGAGGTTAGGCCTGAAACCGGAGCCCTCCTCCCTCTCATCTTCGAGCCACGAGAAGCGGCATGAGGGCGAACACCCCAAGCATCACGTAGTAGACCGTTCCCGAGACAGGGTCTTGGCTTGCAAGGTACTCACGGATCGATAGGCCGCGAAGCCAGAGCACAAGCGTAAATTCCGCGACCAGCAAGAGGCCGAGCGCAATACAACCCATACCCAGTCGGCGGGACAGTGTCAACGGCACGGCGAGACGCCGAACGATCCACCACGCTGCGACCCCCGTGACCGCGAATAGGATCGGCGTTTCCATCAGCTCAGCCATTCTCGTACCGAAACGCGGGGCGGCCCACAGGATACGAATGGGTCCAAGCACGAAGCCCGCTCCGAATACGAGTGCAAAATAGAGTACGCCAGCCTTCAGAATCTGCATGACGGCCACCATTGAGGATGCGCTCTGCGATTTTGACGTTCAAATTGGTGGTCTAAGCCTGAAATCAGCCTCTTTTTTTCAGAAATGATTTATTCGATCAAGCAGTTCACTGGGTCCGACCCCGCACCCAAAAAGTATCAATTTTCAACTACCTCCCTCTATTTCCCTCCGTCCCCTCCGTTTCGGGCCATTTCCCATCCCCTTTGTGTCCCCTTGTTTGAGCAGTTAGAATCTCCCGGCCGAAATGATCTCGCAGCCATTTTTTCAAGCCCGGAATCTCTTCCATCTCTCTAATCGACCGGGGATTTTTCAAAGCGAGACCATTGATCAAGGCGTTGTTCAAAAGGATTCCAGGCTCCATCCCTAAGTTTTTTGCCCGCATATCCCGCCAGGATTTTAGTGCTTTGACCCTTTTGCGTAAGAGGGGTGACAAATCCGGCTTTGCCTCCCGGGGGTACACCGGAAGATCTTCATCGGGAATGGCCATGGCCCGGTGAATTTCCTGCAGCAGGCGTGTCCCATATCTGTCGATTTGCTTCCGGCTCAGGACTTTTCCCGTTTCCAATTCTTCAAGGCGCAAAGGTTTTTTCATAGCCAATTCCAGGAGGGGTTCGTTGCCGAGCACCTTGAAGGGGGGAAGATCCGACTTCTGGGCCTGGGCTTCTCGGAATTCCAGCAAAGCCTCCAGAACCGCAAGACTCCTGGGATCCAGGGGAAAAGCCCCTTTCACCTTTAGGTAAAGCGGGTCATGGCTGGGGAGAGTGAATCGGACCTTACTCAGAAATAGGCATTCTTCCTCCACCCAGGATAATCGGCTCTTCTCCTCCAGTTCCTTTTCCAGCAACCGGGCCAGGGGAATCAGGTACATGCCGTCCATCGCTGCGTATTCCACCATCTCCGGGGAAAGGGGTCTTTGGGACCAATCGGCCCGCTGATATTTCTTATTCAGCTCCACATGGAACCGACTTCGCAGCAACGCTTCCAGGCCGCTCTCCCGGAGGCCCAGAAATTTACAGGCCAACTGTGTATCGAAGAGGTTCTCGACCTCGAGCCGAAAGTCCCGGTACAGGGAACGGATATCATAATCCGCCCCGTGGAATACTTTGCGGATGCGGGGATTGGAGAAAACGGGGTGTAAGGCGGAAAGATCCCTTAGCGCCAAAGGATCAATGACATAAGAGGCGGATTCCGTAGCGATCTGTATGAGGCATACCTTTTCGAAGTAGTGGTACAAAGAGTCTGCTTCCAGGTCAACCCCGATGATTTTGGCCTGACCCAGAATCCGGGCAACCCCCTCCAGGCGTGGAAGGGCCTCGATCCATTCAGAGGAAAATTTATTTCCATCCATCCTCTTACGCGCTTTCTTCCATCATGGTTTTGGTCTTACCGCTCACCGGTGAGGCCCGCCTCCATTTATTTAAATAATCTTGTTAATTTTTGCGGGCCTGACCCCACCTTCCTTACAGTATTTTTTTAACCCGACCCATTTCACCACTTTCTAAGCGGACTTTAATACCATGGGGGTGAGTCGGAGATTTCGTCAGAATGTCTTTCACTCTACCTTCGGTTAGCTTTCCAGAATGCTGGTCTTTCTTTAATACAATTAAAACCTGTAAGCCTGCTTTTATATTTTCACGATTTGTACCGTCCATGCGTCCACTTCCATGAAGGGCTATTTTAACCTCAAATTTGCAGCCCTAAGCCCCCAGTTGCCCCTATTTTTCTCCAAGAAATTTACCCATGGAAAAATGGAGATTTGACCCCTATCCTTCCTGACGCCATGCCCCAAGCGCCATGCGCCATGCAGTGTATTCATCGGATTGGGCCAACTTTTTAATGATCAAGTGGTCCTAAGACTTAGTCAGTGCGAAAGGTCACGCTCAAAAAATCAGGTTCTCTCCTCTGTGGCCCTAACGCAAGAATTCAGCCACGCGGGCCGAAGGCCTGCGACGGCTGGAATGATGGGTTAGTCACAATGTTCACTAAAGATGATTTCCTCTTTCTTGGACCGAGGCATCGCTTTTATCTGCGCTTCTCGAACAAGAGCTTCGGAACGCGTCAAGCCTTCTTGTTGATATAACAGCTTGACGGGCAGGCGAGTTCGGGTGTAGGTTGCCCCCCGACCCTCACTATGTTGCTTGACCCGAGCCCGCACATCTTTTGCTATCCCCGTGTAGAGCGACCCATCCCCGCAGCGGAGGATATAAACTGTCCAATCCTTTCGTCCCCTTCTCTTCATCCCTTGGATCATTCTAAGGTATTTAGTCTCCACTTTCACGCTCTCCAGATTAGAGCTTTCTTACAGACGATTTTGGGGATTGGAAGTTACCCATCATCAATGATGGTTTGTAACATACACCTTTCCTTGAATCTTTGGAAGTGTAGAGTTCAGGGAGAACTAATTTATTTTATCTGCCAAAATATTTTGGGAAGGGGAAAGGGGAAAGTAAGGCGGAACAAAAAGGGGGGAGGAAAAGACAATTTAACTCGACAGGGCCAACTTTTTTACGGATGACGCCTAATTTTTGAATAATTAGTTTGTATCTATTTGTTATTTACGTAGAATATGAGAACCGTCCCCAAACTTTAACAAAAGATTCTTATCATTTTATTATGGACATCCCCCCCTGACACTTCTTTTCGGCTTGCCCGCCATTGTCCTTGAAACCCTATCGAGAGCTTGATCCCTCTTTCCATTTCCCAAGGGTCGCAACCGATTCATGCCCTGAAGAGGCCAGGCAGGCGGATGACCTCCTCATCCTCGCCGCCCGGTCTTCTCGGGGTACTCTTAAAATCATTTTCCTGTTCAGAGATAGGCTACCAGCGATCGCGGCCGCCGCCGCCGCCACGACCGCCCCCATAACCACCCCCGGATCGGCCGCCTGAGCGAGGACTCTTTTCCTGCGCCTCATTCACCTTAATGGTCTTGCCGTCAAGGCTTGTTCCATCCATCTTGGAAATCGCTGATTTAGCATCCTCATTCTGAGCGAAGGTTACGAAGCCAAAACCTCGGCAGCGCCCCGTATCCCGGTCTGTGATGACCTTGGCTTCGGTGATTTCCCCGTAAGGCGCGAACGCCTGGCGTAGACCTTCATCCTTCGTGTCCCAGCTCAGCCCCCCAACAAATAGTTTCTTAGCCATATCTTTAACCTCTCCTTTTCTGCGTCGGTTTGTCCGACGCCGTTTGATGGGTAGCACCCACTCTTCAGCGGTTGCTCCGTTTGTTTAATTCTGTTTTGTGCAACGCCAGAACCGTTTAGGAGGATAGACACCCGTCATTCCTCTCCTCTCCTCCGGCTCTGCCAAAAGCCCTGAGTCCTGTGGGTTGAGTCTTGCCCACGAGTCACGTTCAACCGATCGCATTAACCTTGCCGACTGATGATGAAAACACCCTCGCCCTTACCGGAGAAGTGACTCTTTTCTGTTCGTGATAAGAGGAAATGGAGAGGCTTATCCTTGGAAAGGCGTATGGAGTTAAGGCCCGGCTCACTTGTTTTCTTGTTCGACCTCTACGACTTTTTAAAACCATATCACATAAAGGTAAAGGATTTCAACTAAATTTGTGGAACCTTCTTCAATTACCGATTCAAAACAAGCACGTTTTTCCGGAATAGCGGCTCCTATCTTTCAGGAGGAAGGC
>CAVQFR010000042.1:0-62984 GCA_963711845.1 uncultured delta proteobacterium | reverse complement strand
TTTTCATTGACATTTCTTCCATCGTTTGATATATCCCAATCAGGTTGAAGCTATCCTTCCTTAATCATCTAACCATTGGGTGGGAATATGGCTTAGGGATAAAATCAGAACCCCATCTCCGAAAAGGGAATGGGTTTTTTTGTTTTGTCCTAAGACAGCCAAAAATTGCGATAATCAAATGAATTCAAGTGGCTTCACTATACGAGAAAAAAGTGAGGTTCCTGATCCTAGGTGACAAGAACTACTTGAATAAGTAGGATTTTTGAAATTGTATCTTGCAGCATAATCATTGTTGGGCAGACCGCATGGGAGATGGTTGCATAAATTGAGCTTAATGATTAAATTTGTATTAAGAAGTGGGTTGCTACAACTGGCGCGGCTGCCGTTATTAATTGAGGAGGTGGTTAGATTGGCAAAGGTGTACTGTTACTGTCCGGAATGCAAGAAAATGCTTACGCAGGTGTTAAGCAGCTTTGAATGCTTAGCAACCTGGGATAAAGCCGAAGACTACTATGTGCCTGGGAATGATTGCAAGTTGGTGAATAGGTGCCCTGATTGTGGAACTTTGACAAAAGAGAAGGAGAGAAAAATACATAGAGAGTTGAAAAAGAAAACGGGAGAGGAAGATGTCAAGCCTCCTCATTTCAAAAAGAAGCTAAAAGAAATACGCCACGCTGTTTGACGTAAAAATTCAATGAAGTATAAAGAGGACATTGTTGAGCGAGTTGAATGACTCACTCCTCTCCGGCACTATTCTTTGCAGAATCTTAGAAATGGCCGACGTGGAGACACCCAATAACCGCGCCACCTCTGCCAGGACTATTCCTAACTCCTTTACCAATCGCTCCGCTGTCTCTGAACGCACCCGTGGATTCCTTTCTAGACGGCTCCCCTGATTCACTCAACACCCTCTCCACGAAGTCCTTAGTCCCCAGAATCCTCTCTTGCCTCACAATTTACTGTGTCTCCAAATATCTTCACCTCTCTCGTCCGGTTAAAATCCCCTTCTCAATTTTTCTCCCCGATTCTTATTGACACACTGTTTAATTCCTAATAGAATAGGCAACATTATTATATCCGAGAAAATATTTCCGCAAAACAAAAGAAAGGAGGGTGACTTAGATGACGAAAGGGGAATTGATTGCCAGCATAGGGAAAGAAGCCAAAATCTCGAAAGCGTCAGCTGAAAAAGCTATCAATGCCTTTACCAATACGGTGACGAAGGCATTAAAAAAGGGAGATAAGCTGACCTTAACAGGATTTGGGACTTTTTCTGTGGCGAAGAGGAAGGCTAGAAAGGGGAGAAATCCACAAACCGGAAAGGAGATTAAGATTCCTGCCATGAGAGTAGCAAAATTTAAGGCAGGCAATTTGTTAAAGAGTGCGGTTAAGTAATTTCTAATAAACTAAATCTTGTTTCGTAAGCTTTAATAAAGAGGGGAGAAAAGCAAAATCCTCCCCTCTTTTGTTTTAAGAGGGCAAGAGAAATTGCTATCTGGAAGACGGCATATAAACAGGAAATGAACATCAAGGCTTTAAAAGTTGCTTCTTAAACCACAAGATGTTGTGTATTTTCATCCGAAAACCGCAAAACTGTAACCTATTGAAATATTAGGATTTATTTTAAATCGTTCCATTCCTGAATTTAATTACATAATGGAATTATAGAGGTATGGATGGTTGAGGCATTTTTTTCCACAGGATTTACACATCAGGGGTAGCTATTCTTCAAAGCATTGATTTTTCTGCATCTGGGGGTAGCACCCTCATCTTTCCCTTGATCTTAAAACAATTGCCACATTGATCATGTGGAGACAAAGACAGAATCGACAAAAGATTGGGTCCCATACGGCAATCATAGGAAAGGTCAACCTTGGAGAAGAATGTGTTGGTCTCGTGCAATAAATCTGGGCTTCGTTGAGATGGGTTATCCCTTGATCTGTCTCGGAGGCTTGTCATTCTTGGGCGGGATTGCCAAATCACGGAGGAGGGGATATTTTTGACTGAGTTGGACTATTCCCGCTCTCTTGGGCTATTCTTTTCAAAATCTTAGAAATGGCCGATGGGGAGACACCCAATAACCGCGTCACCTCTGCCAATAACACTCCTGACTTCTTTATCGATCGCTCCGCCATCTCTGAACGCACTCCTGAAGTCCTGCCCCGCCGGCTCCCCTGGCTCACTCAACACCCTCTCCACACTTATTATTAGAGTTATTCAACTCAGTCAACAACGTACCTGTGCATTTTAGAGAAAAGGCAAGGAAGACAGGCCCTCGGGCCTGCCTTCCTTGTCTGTGTCCGGCGCCTTATCTCATTTCCCAGTAAGGTTGCAGACCATAATATCGCTGAACATCTGCCGCATACTGCCGGTCGGTCCCATCCGACCATCTGAAGTCAGGGGATGCAAACAACGTCTCTTTGCTGGTATGGAGCGCAAAGAGGTGTTCGTCCTTCCTCGATATGATTCCAAGAGGAACGGCGACCATTCTGTTCTCCATTCCTCCCACATCGGTGAGGACAACATAGGCGACATGGCCGTCCTTGTTGATAATAAAGTCATCGACATAGGCGACATGATCCCCTTCCTTGCTCTCGACAGAAGCACCCTGGAGTGCCCCCAACCTGTAGGATCCTTCGGGCATCGGGGACAACTGCTCAAGATGATAGACCCAATAGGGCATTTCGCCATAGAACGGAGTCCTGTCTTCAGGTGAGTTATAGACGAAGAAGGTGTAGCTACCCCTTGAAATGTCGCTGAACGGAATGGCAATGACCTCCGCACCTAGCCCACGAATATCCTTAACCAGAACGCTGTCGATGCGTTCAGTCGACGGATTGATTACCAGGTCGTCAATACGACCGATATATTCATGGAGCGGGGTCTCAAGAGAAAGTCCCAGTAGGTCCGTAGCCTTAAATGTATCCCACCGTACATCCAATGGCGCGGTCTTCGTCATCTCCCCACGCTCCCGCATCTCATCTGAAAAAGAGTTACTAACTAAAAAAAGGCTTAAAGTAAGCAGCCCGACAAACATATATAGTATTTTTCTCATGTTAGGTACCTCCTTTCTTTCATGTGCTTCTTTTTTTAAAAAATAGTTATCGAATCCCCTTACTGTCAACCATTTGCATTTACCCCTATGTACCCCCAAAGAACTTGCCGCACGAACGTAACCATAGGATGCGTCCCCACACAGGATATTGGCATGGTTTGAGCGAGTATTCTTGACAATGTTCACTTCATATCTTACTCTTAAATTATTAGGTTTTCATTATGAAGAATTTATCAACGACACTGAAAAAGGCGTTCTTAGTCGTCGGATTAATGATTGTAGCCATCTTGGTGTGCCCACCAACCGGGGCTGGCGAGGACGGGACAACCTCTGCTATTAGCGGGAGGGATTTCTACCCCCGCGGTAATCTAAGCGACAACCGTCCCGAGAACAGCTCTGGTGCTACTGGACTAATAATTTCCCTCACCCAATCACTCTCTCTTGATTTAAGATTGAGTTCAGTCGGCACAGGTCAGGCTCTACCCGGAGAAAAACAGTTGAGTACTCCACCGATCCCGATTCCCAAGGCGCCCGGGTCTGATTTACGCTACAGCAGGCTCGGAGTGGGTCTCAGTTTTGGGTTCTAATCCGCGTTTTTCTTTTACAGATCCAACCCCCTCCCCATCACATACTATTTCTTCACTCTGACTCCCCATTTTTCAAGGCATGAACAAAGGGGATGCAGGGACAAAAACAACTTAATGAATCGCTTGGCTATCTCTGAGGAAATTGGCGGGATTGGATAACTATTTTAAAACGCTTTAGAACCTACTGCCCCTTATTTTGCCGATGTAGAAAAATCGTCAGAGTCGATAACTGAAGGAGTTGTGGGCTATGCTGGGAGGCGCCCTTCATATGATTACCAAATCTTCATCCTTGACTTTACTGCATGGAATGCAGACATGAATTTCTTATGCCAAGAACAAAGATTCAACCCCAGATACCTCACGACGCCAGATACCTCAAGGGAAGCAAAACAGTACGCAGATGGAAAATCCCCATTATAGGGCATGAGGCATAGCGATGGAGATTGACAAGGAAAGAAACAAAATTGCATTGGAGCGGATTTCTTTTCATCTCAATGAGGCCATGCGGTTTTGTAACCCACTGGATCTTTCTGGACTCGGTCCTTTAGAACAAACCGAATGGGATAGCAGAATGAAGACCTGCAATAATGCTATTGAATTTACCAAGGAATCAGTTCAGAAATTGAGTAAGATTCTTGAGTAATTTCTATTTCACTCAATCCTCGTTGCTTTTTTGGCCTCATCAGTTAAAGGTGAACGGCTCATCTCCTTCCCTTAAGGATTGACACCAAAATATTCCGGTAACTCATTGACAGTGAGAATATTTCTTATTGATTTGGATTCTTCCATTACCTCCTGAAATCAGCAGACAGCCATTTTAGTCAAGCGTACGTCATTTGAATCAATAATCATCGGTGGTGTTTTTCTTTTGACACACAGCCCCCCTTTTAGTATATTTGACTCACTATCCCTCATTAAAATAGACGATTCTGGTTCAAAAAATACAGTTTTTTTTTGAAAGAAAATAAAGGTTTTTGCCCATTCTTTTTCTCCATTTCAATTGATATATTAGGATTTCATATTTCTTTTATATGAGTCTTAACGCTTTCGAAAGAAGGCGATGAATATCACCCTAAGCAGAGAGGAGAGCAAATATGAGAAGAGTATATGGGCTGTTAGCACTGGGGTTTGTCATTTTCTGTGGAGTCGTTATCTATGGATGCGTGGTTAGGGAGGCAACCTCCCAAACCCCTAATCCAGGTTTTCACCATGGATTCCTGCGGGTAACTGAATTGGTGATGGCCCCTGATCCGGTCAGGGAGGGCCAACGGTTTAAGCTCTCCATGGTGATGGTCAATGATTCCTCTCACTCGAGAAGGGTCAGTATTGCGATCCGCGATGAAAATGAATTAGTATGCGAAGCTTCGGATATAGCTATTCGTCCCGGTGCCAATCGAATCAGTTTTCCTCGGACGGGTTACCGATTTACTCGGCGAGAACCCTGTCTTACCGTTTTGGTCGATATCGAGGGAACTTCTAGGCCTGTGGACCTTGCCAGGAGATTCTGCGTCCAGCCGCTCCGGGGGGGGTGGTCTCTAGCAGGTTTCTGAAGGGCCATTATTCTGTCGGCTCTCTTTCCATATATCGCTGGCCCAGCGAATGAACCCGCTGGTTACAAAGAACGAAGCCTTTCTGAGCAGCTTGTCCATGTCCTTGTAGTCAAAAGTTTATAAGTGATCTCTGGGGTCAAGTCTCCGTCCTTGACTTTATCGCGTGAAATGCAGAAGTGAATTTCTTAGGTCAAGAATAAAAATTCGACCCCGGAAATACGACCGTTGTTCCGCTCATGGACGATCATGACGAAATTTCTATCTGTCTGTAACAAGAAGTGTCACTTCCTTTATTCTCATTTAAGCTCCATTTGTTAGTAATTCTCTTGACAATCACGGGGTTACTGCGATCAAGGTCTATTGGCATTGGAACTGCTGATAAATTGCTTACAAAATTTTCCTGAAAAGAGGCTGCCGATAAAGCCGAACCATGAGTAATCGTGGGACGGAAAACAAGCCTAACATCTCAGAGAAATGAAAAAGCAGAGTGTGGAAGACTATGAGACAGCCAATGCCATAGCAATAAAAATCGGTTTGCGCAAATGAACCACCGCGCATAAATTAATCGGCTTTGTGCAGAAGGAAGTCGTGTGTTTCCATTGTCCCAATGACAACGTGTGGCAGGACCAGATGGCCGCTTCTCTTGCCAGCACTCCGGCCTGGAAGGAGATTCGGGGTCGAATGTTTATTCTTGACAATGCATACCGTTTCTCTAAGAAAAGGAAGTTGTATAAGAAGTGTGGGCCAGCGAAAGTCAAGGATAAAGATTTGAACCCATCGCACCCCTTTGGCTTTCCTTCCCAAAAATTTGACAAAACACACATTAAATCTTAAAAAAATTACCATTCATGAAGAGAAGGTTTGCATGAGGAGGCAATTTATGAAATTAAGGCTTCATTCGCTGTTGGTTCTTTTTCTTATAATCTTTGCCATTGATTGTGCTGAGGCACAAATCTATTCCATTCCTCTCCACTATCAACCTACGAAGACATTTGCTTCCCTCCGACAGAAGTTCGGTTTGAGACCTGGCATCGCTCCCTTTAAAGACGAGCGCCAGGAAAAATCTTACATTGGAATTCATTTCCCTCTTCAAGGACTCGCAACTCATTATGAAAGCCTTCCTATGCCACTGGAAAGAGCGCTTCAAGAGTCTATGGGTGAGGCTCTTTCCTGGTTAGGGTTAAAGGTAATCTCAGTTTCAAATTGGGATGGGACGCCCGAATCTCTGAAAGATATGGATACGGATTCTGTATTGACGATCGAAATTAGGAAATTCTGGACGGAAGGGACGGGAAGTCTGTTGAGAGCAAATATCAAGACCGCGGTTCAATTGGTGTTTCATCTCGGGGTGAAAAGTGAAGGCAAAGTTTTTACGCGAAATATAGAGATGGAAAAGGAGATAACGGCCCTGAGGGCAACCCCTGAAAGAGTAAAAGCATTAATGAATCAGATTTTAACCGATGTCTTTGATACCTACTTTTTTTCTCCCTATTGAAGGCTTCCTTATTTCGTGGCAGGACAAAGTTCTTCAAGAGGCATGTCAAAAGTATTGAAGGCTTAAATACGCACAAGACTGAAACCCCTGTTGATAGGAAGGTCAAAATCATTGATAATGAATCGCACAAAATTTTCTTTTCCAAGAGGGCATATCGAGGGGGTGCAGTTTGACTGAGTTGAATTACTCACTGCTCCCTTGGGCTATCCTATGCAATATTTTAGAAATGGCAGACGTGGACACACCCGATAACCGCGCCACCTCTGCCAATGACATTCCTAACTCCTTTACCAATCGCTCCGCGATCTCTGCACGAACTCGCGTTATCCTTGTCTCCTTCTCTTCTGCAAGATCCCCCGGGCGCTTCACAAAGTTTTGACGATCCTCTCGGATTCTGAAATAACCGCTTCTATATCATAGTTATTCAAGTTAGTCACTATGTCCCCTGTGTTGAATCCGTAGAAATAAACGGAGAGACGATCCGCCCAGAAGAAAATGAGTGCAGAATATTGCAACCCACGTATCAGAATTGTGTTGAGCTTTGCAACAGCTCCTTTTCCCAAGATCTCCTTCCAATAAAATATCATTATCATTTCAATCGATTAAAAATTATTTTTCTCGCCCTGTCCTTGGCACTTCTTTTGCTAAATATGACTTCAAGACTTAACAAGGAAGGAGGTGAGACTGAATGAAAAAGACAATTCTATTGGCGGCTCTTATTACTTTGGTAGCCTTTGTCTCTGGAGTCATGGCTCAGGGAAAGCCCGCAACAACCCCTGCACCCGCATCCACGAAATCCGCTCCCGCTGCTCCATTGGAAAAGTTCAGCGGAAAGATTAGGAGCTTGGATGAAAAGGCAAAGAGTATCGTCGTTACCGAAGGGAAGGCGGAGAAGACCTTTGTGGTCGTCGAGAGTACAAAGATTACCAAAGGGAAAGACGCTGGTGCATTGGCTGACCTGAAGGCGGGACTGAATGTCGCTATCGAGGCCAAGAAGGAAGGGGACAAGTTAATTGCTGTCACGATCAACGTGGTCACCCCAGAAGCTGCTCCAGTGAAAAAGTAATTCAAGAAATTGGGAAATCCACTTCAGAAGGAAGGCACACCCTGAAAGTGTGCCTTTCTTCTGTTTCTTATATTCAAAAGAGTTCCATCCATGAAGGTTCCAGATGTGGAGGCATCATGGATTTCAAGACGAACATCAAAATAAAAATATCAATGATGTGGCTTCGTTTCCTTCTCTTCTACCGGAGAGTTCTTAGGTTTACCATAAAGCAAAAGTAAGGATAGCCATGAGGAACGTCTTATTAGAAGGGGAGGTCGCACTTTTGTCTGCATTGCAGAAAATGAGAGGGGAAATGGACCGGGCGTGGAAGGACTTCTTTAAAAAAATCCGGACAAGAAAGAGGAAGACGTTTGGCGACGGGTTGAGGACCGGTTGAGAAACAAACAGAATTCGAAGGATCAGCACACGGGAGGTTGAGATCACGGTCAAACAAATCTATTAAATTTTAAAAATTAGAAACGTAGGTACTGAAACAACTTAATAGATCGCTTGGCTATTTCAGAGGAAGCTTGCGGATTTGAACAATTGTCTTAAAACGCTTTAGAACCTCCATCCCCTTGTGTCAATGGGTATGGCGGATCATTCTTCAAGAAATAATATGAGAGCATAGATGCGTCTTGTTATTGACAATCCGATGGGATTGGGTTAAAAAATATCTACCACATTGTGGTATATCTTAACTTACGATACTTCCAAAAAAAACCGAATCCTTCAAGGGGGGGGTGGATTGTGGTTATTTGCAAAAGAAGGCCGAGTTGCCGAAGGACGAGAAATCGACGATTCAGCTTTTTTGGGGTGACCGAGAACGAAGCAATAAAATTATAAAATAGGGCAGTAATCTGAAAACATCCTTTTCTTCGAAACCTTTTATTCTAGGCAAAACCAAACCAATAGATCGAACATGTAGGAAAACAGGAGGATTAACGATGAAACCAAGGGTATACTTGTTCACGGGCGTTCTGTTATCTCTTGTGCTTGCCGTATCCGCCGTTGCCGGCGACAAAGTAAAAATCACTAATTTCCACGGCACAGACAAGCTGTTGGCGGAGGCATTCGAGAAGCACGGCAAGTATTTTGCGAATGCCACCATCACTTCTGCGACTGCGGATGCTGCAGGCAGAGTCACCGTCAATTTTACCGTCAAAGATCGTGCCGGGAAGGGGGTCGTCGGCATCAAGGGGGTCAGCTTCAGTGTGGCCAAGCTCATTCCGGCGGGGAGGAGTGAGAGTTTCAACAAATGGGTTCCGTATATCTGGCGGTCGGAGGTGGTCCGTGGGTCGGCCGCCGGCAACTGGCCGAATCCCGATGGGACGGCCGCCGACCAGGGCGATCGCGAGAGCAAGGGCACTTTAACCGATAACAAAAATGGCTCGTACCGATACGTGTTTGCCACCAATCTTTCCAAAATTAAGACTCCCGTTGCGGGGACAGCGATCCCTTACGAGCGAAACCGCCTCCATCGCGTCACGCTCATGATGGGAGGACACGAGGGCCCAACGGCTACCGCATACTTCGACTTCGTCCCCGACGGTTCCGCCGTCAGAGATTCCCGCACCATCGTCCAAACGAACACCTGCAAGGCCTGCCACGGTACTGAGTTTCATGGCCATGACGGCGATCGTTTGATCGTGGAGAACTGCGTGGTCTGTCATGCGCCAAACACCAAGGATGCTCAAAGCGGTGAAACCCTCGACTTCAAGGTCATGATCCACAAGATCCACGCCGGCGGGGAACTCGCCAGCATTCCAGGACCCGATGGAAAGGTGTGGGATGATCCCTCCACTCCGGCAAACGAGGCTGCGGACAACGGCCATTACGCCATTTGGGGCGACAAAAACACCAAGCATGAGTGGTGGAAGGGGGAATTTCCGGCCATCCTCGAGAATTGCACCAAGTGCCACCAGGGGTCGGGTGCGAATGTGGACAACTGGAAGAAGGTGCCCTCGCGAGCTGCCTGCGGTTCCTGTCACGACACCGTGAACTTCGCAACCGGTGCCAACCACAAGGGGGGCCGACAGACCGACGACAACCAATGTTCGACCTGTCATCCTCCCTCGGGGGTGGAGGCCGCTGTCACGGAGGCGCACGAGTGGTTCAAGAAGGACCCACGAAACATTCCGGAATTCACGGTCGACCTCACGATCTCCAAGCCTGCCAATGGGACCCACTTTGTTGCCGGCGAGAGCCCAGTCGTGACAGTGGTTATCAAGGAGAACGGAAAGCCGATCGACCACACCACCGTCGTGGAAGACAACGACGGTCCGGAGGGCTGCCTGAAGAAAGGTTGCCCGCCGAAAGACGGCAAGTTCGCCGTCGCCTATCTGTTCGTTCATGGGCCGCGGGCGAGGCGCAACCCGGTCCTCACGACGACAGCGCGCGTGGCGGTCCTGAGCGCCGGTAGCGGTCCGTTCAACCTCGGCGCCGCGAAGGACTTAGCTCTGAAGGTAGATGGAGGAGAAGATCTTTTCACCGTCGATGTGAGCGGGGGAGATAAGATTCTTTCAGGCACGATCAACGTGCCCGTCTCAGCCGGAAAATTCGTGGACAAAACGGCAGCGACAGGCCAGGAGATTGTGACCTGGCTCAACGGGAACCCCGAGTTCAAGGCCCGCGCCATCGGCTACCTCCAAGGAGGCAAGGTTGCCATCCGCAGCAGGAACCTCGGTAAGGTCTTTTCGCTCCAACTCACATCGAGCGACGTTAACACCGCGGTGTTCGGTAACAACACAAGCGTGGAAATGGTCGGTGGCTTTCTCAGCGGTTTTTTCCCGAGTAACGACCTTGTCAGGCATGCCGACCCCTCCAAAAATGATCCGAAGGTCACCTGGACGAAAGACTCCATCATGTATACCTTGGATCCGGTGGACGACCTGAAGCCCGGGACATACGTGGCCAGTGTTGAGATCACGGACCGCGGTCGTATCGATGAGTCCAATTACCAAACGCCGTCGGTTGCCAAGAAAACATTCCAGGTGGGCACGGCGACCGAGGAGCTTGCGGTGGCTGGCAACTGCGCTTCGTGCCACCAGGGGCCAAACGGCAGGGGGTTCGTGCTCGACTACACACGTCATTACAAGATATTGGACAACACCGCAGTTGACCAATGCGGCGCCTGCCACGACTACCAGCCACGAAAAGGTACCGTCGAGTGGTCCGGCGGCCATCCTATTTCCAAGCGAAGTCACGCGGTCCATTTCGGTTCAAAGCTCCACTACCCCCTCACGACTGTTGCGTATGCAAACGGTGATCCCGTGAAGGGAAGGCACTGGAACATCACGTTCCCGCAAGATATTCGGAACTGCGAGACTTGCCACCCCGCTGGCACCACGAGCGGAACCTGGAAGACAGAAGCCAGCCGGCTGGCCTGCGCCGGCTGTCATGACTCCGATGCGGCCAGGGCACACATGAGGATCCAGACATGGGACCCCACGCCAGCCAATCAGTGGAATGGCGATGAGGCGGAGTCTTGCAAAGTCTGTCACTGATCATTATCCATGCAGCTAGATTACCCGACAGAAGAAGGGAGCGGCATCTTGCGGCGCTCCTCCCTTCCTAATTAGTCAGAACCGAATAGAGAGCGGACGTTGTGGACTGAGTTGAATTACTCTCTGCTCTCTTGGGCTATTCTATGCAATATCTTAGAAATGGCAGACGTGGAAACAATCAATAATCGCGCCCCTCTGCCAAGAACATTCCTAACTCCTTTACCAATCGTCTCGCTATCTCTGAACGCACTCCGGGGGGGATTTGCCCCACGGCATGCGTCTACAGGTTCAGACACGACCGGAACTGCGAAGGGAGGTGAGAGGACATCAATGGTCTCGTATCACATGATACGTTCGTGAGGCTAAAGATGAAGTTGCAAGCGTTTCAAAGGAAGAACAGAGAGAAGAACAGAGAAAGGAGAAAGAAAATGGGACACACAACGAAAATTATTTCTATTTTGATTGCTTTGGTTGCTCTGCTGGCGCTCAACGGTGTTGCCCAGGCGCAGGCGCCGGCCTACGGTAACGAAGTGACGCTCGACATGGCTAAGAAGGCCATGGCCGCAGCCGAAGCTGAGGCGAAAAAGAACAATTGGCCTGTCGTGATCGCGATTGTCGACACCCACGGACTGCTGGTCATGTTCCAGCGCCTGGACAACACGCAGACGGCAAGCGTCAAGGTAGCGATTGAAAAAGCTCGTACTGCGGCGATGTTCAAGCGGCCCACCAAGGCCATTGAGGACGCAGTAGCCGGCGGCCGCGTAGCGGTGCTCGGGTTGCCGGGCGCGACGCCGATCGAGGGGGGCCTGCCGCTGATGCAAGACGGCAAGATCATCGGCGCGATTGGAGTGAGCGGCATGACCTCGCAGCAGGACGGACAGGTCGCAAAGGCCGGAGTCGATGCTGTCGGGAAGTGAGGCAAATGCTGCGGTGCACTGCTCAGCACTTGATCCGGGCGGTACGCCGCAGCATTTCCGCCTTGTCTTGAGCAAGGCAGTGGCGTGCACGAAGGATGACGACCTGCGCCAGGAATAGGACCTGTCGCAGCTGGAAGGCGGCGTGCGCGGTAAGTACCACAAGCGGGCCACCACCGAGACGAACCTTGTCTTGACCGAGCCCGATCTCGCGACCGCGTTCCCTGATGAGGAGTCCGCCAACCGAGCGCCGCGGTTCTGACCCAACGCCGCGAGTACGTCGACAAAGGGGATACAAAGGGAACGTAGGTTCTAAAACCACTTAATAAATCGCTTGGCTATTTTAGAGGAAGCTTGCGGATTTGAACAATTATCTTAAAACGTTTTAGACCCTACGTCTCCTTGTTTTTATCGGTGCATAACGTGCGGAAGGGTTCCTGGAGTCTTACCCGGCAAGGCACAGAACCTCCTTCAAATTTCCGGGTTCTAGAATTACCACCTCTATACTATAGTTTTTCGACCTAGTCGACAACAGCGCTTTAGCTAAACTCCGCTTCCTAAATTTCTTTAATTTTCAATCGTTGTTCTGCTCATAGACGATCATGACGAAATTTCTATCTCCCTGTAACAAGAAGTGTCACTTCCTTTATTCTCATTTAAGCTCCATTTGTTAGTAATTCTTTTAACAATCACGTGGTTACTGCGATCAAGGTCTATTGGCATTGAAATTGCTGATAAATTAGTTGAAAAATTTTCCTGCCAAAGAAATGATTGATAAAGTGAAAAGAACTGCTTTAGTATTATTGTTAAGCCTTTTACTATTGGTTTCATTTGCCTTCGCTGCTGATGAGGATAAAATACTCGGTTTATGGAACACCCCAGAAAACGACTGCAAAATTGAGATCTTTAAAAGTGGCAGCAAATACTGCGGGAGAATTGTTTGGCTGAAAGAACCACTTTACCCGGCTGACGATGATGGAGGCATGGCTGGCAGACCAGTAGTTGACCGTGAAAATCCAAATCCAAATCTGCGGTCCCGTCCACTGATTGGACTACAACTTATAGAAGGTTTTACTTACATCGGAAAAAACGTTTGGGAAAAAGGAACCATCTACGATCCCGATAATGGCAAGACCTATAAATGCAAAATGATTCTGTCTGCACCAAATCGCCTGGAAGTGAGAGGGTTTATCGGTATCCCTTTATTGGGTGCGACTTCTATTTGGACTCGTGAGGCTGAGAGCTCTGTCATCCCCCGGGATTATTTTGGCTACCGAAAACCCTGAATGGGTGTAAATTAGGAACGCGCCTCAATTCCCTTTTTATCCGCTCTGCATTCACTCTTTCTACTCAAAATCTTCAACTTCTGAAGAGAGGGATCGTAGGTTCCAAAACAACTTAATAAATCGCCTGGCTATCTCTGAGGAAGTCGGCGGATTTGAACAATTGTCTTAAAACGCTTCAGAACCTCCGTTCCGTTGTTTTCCTCCCATGCATCCCGCCTGCGAATATCTTCTCTTCTACTTCTTCTTTTGTTTCTCCCATCCCTCCATCGAAATGTCAAAATCTGACAATGCATCCCATTTCAACCGATCTGTACGATACGATGTGCAATTGAAATTGGCTCTTTGCATACATGTTATTAAACTAGTTTCATATCTACCCGCTATGCCATCGGATACGATGAGACACGTTACGATATTTACATATGGAATCCATATCGTTCCGATACATACATATCTCCATGTTAAAGCCTGGCTGTGCCTAGAAGCCACCTCACTTGTTTGTTCACATTCAGAAAGAGCGGTTTGGACTTCTTCCTTCGTGGTTGGCGTATCTGAATCTGTTTTATGCCAAACCCTTGCGTATGTACATCCACCTAAAAAAACTGACAATACCATTAAGAGAATAATTTTTTTCATCTCATTCTCCTATTCATTCATATTTGACGAGTATTATACACCAATCAAAACTTCTTCGGGGGAGCATTTTATTTAGCCCCCACCGCAGCTCTTGATCTTTTCATGGACGGAACAAAGGGAACGTAGGGTCTGGCGGAGGGGGACCGTTTTGACTGGGTTGAATCACTCACTGCTCTCTTGGGCTTCTTCTATCCAAAATCTAAGAAATGGCCGATGTGGAGGCACCCAATAACCGCGCCGCCTCTGCCAAGGACATTCCTGATTCCCTTACCAATCGCTCCCCTATTTCTGAACGCACTCGTGGGATGCTGGCCTCCGTCTCTGCCGCAAGATCCCCCGGGCGCTTGACAAAGTTCTGACGATCCTCTCGGATTCTGGAATGACGCCTCCTATACCAAAGTTATTCAACTCAGTCAACAACATCCCCACGTATCCCCCGAAAGGATTATCAACTTCATTACTATAGAAAGCACGTTCTCCTATAATGAAGCGACAGATGAATTTAGAAGCAAATTGCAGATCTGTTAGGGTGCCATAACGCCATTTAGGCAAATACGACGTTTCCGAAAGGCGGTAGCTCCTGCTTAAGGCAAATGTGCATAATAAAACGCAAGGATTTTCCCTTGATTTCTTTAGACGCTATGACTATTTTTGAATTAGGAATTGGGGTTTATTAAGATGGAGGTATTCGAGAGAAGTTTTATCTTCTCACTTGTTGCTTTATGGGGGTAAATGTGGCCTACAGAGTGCTTGTCTTAGGAGGGCCGAAGGAAGAAAGCTTAAAGAAAAGAAGGAGATGAGAAGAGATGAAAAGAGGAAAGATCACCTGTCTATTTCTTTTTGTTGTTCTTATTTTTATTTTTTCTTCATGCCATCCTCGTCATGTTTCAGATATTAAAACTAACATGACGAAAGAAGAAGTGGTGTCTTTATGGGGGAAAACAGGCTTTATCACTCATAGAACTGTTAACGGGAAGACTGTTGAAACCTGGGAATATCATTTTTCAAACACCGATTCTATTTGCCTGGTCACTTTCTCTCAAGATAGAGTAGTCGGTACGGAATGCCGTCGACAACCCCGTCCTGAACCATATTATTACACATACCCGTACTATCCATACTATTATCCATATCCATATTACTACCCTTACCACTATCCCTATCGCCGATATTGGAGGTAACACAAATAACGATGGGGGGACCTTGTTTGTTGAATTGAATTACTCACTCCTCTCTTGGGCTATTCTATGCAAAATCTTAGAAATGGAGGACGTGGAGACACCCAATAACCGCGCCGCCTCAGCCAAGGACATTCCTAACTTCTTTATCAATCGCTCCGCTATCTCTGAACGCAGTCCCGGAACCCTGCCCCGCCGGTTCCCTATCCGCGGCGGGAGCATACGGGGCAAGTCAGCGATTGACAGATTCTGCCAAAGGATGTAAATTCTAACTCGTAACGGATAACAAGTACCTCTGGAATGGTTCATCTATGTGGCCGAATCAGCGGTATATTTGAAACCCGCGCCGACAATAGTTATTTTTCTCTGAAATAAAGTTCATGGAATATGGCCTGATGAAAATATGGAAACGCTCTTGTCAACATAGAAATGCAATCGTTTTGCGCGAGAAAATTAATAATTTGGAAGGAGTCATCCCATGAAAGACAAGACGGTCAGTTGGATTGGGACAGTGCTTATGATTTCCATTCCCATTTTATTCTCATGTGCATCAAACCACCTAGTGAAGAACAAACAAGCTGAAGAGTACTTTAATTCAGGAACAGAACATTTGCAGAAGGGGGAATATGATCAAGCAATCTCGGGTTACAGCAAAGCTCTTGAGTTAAACCCAAGATATACTGAGGCCTATCTTAACCGGGGAATTGCCTACAGGAACAAAGGCCAACATGATCAGGCCGTCTCCGACTACGGTATGGTTCTTCAGATAGATCCAAAGGATGCCCGAGCCTTTTGTAACCGGGGAAACATCTTTATCGAAAAAGGTCAATATGACAAGGCCATTTCTGATTACAATAAAGCTCTTGAGATAAATTCAAGGGATGCTCAGGTCTTCTATAATCGAGGGGTTGCTTATTACTTTAAATGTTTGGAGGATATTAAAAAGGCACAAGAGTTAGGCTACAAAATTCCTCCTGATTTTTTTGATGATCTTCGTAAGACTTCAGGAAGAAAAAATTGAGGAAAGAGTATAATGAGTGGATGGCAGCGGGCGTAAGGCCCGGTGCCCGAGACAGCTCTCCCCCCGTTATCCCCAACTCCGTCGATCCTAAACAACAAAAGACAGATCGGGCTCCACTCGCAGTTTGCCTTTGACTCCCTCCGATTATCTCCTCCCGAGTGACCCAAAACTTCTTACCAATAGAATTGATCAATTCTTCTATTTTATTCCCCTTCCTCCTAAACGAGGACCGCGTTAAGGGGACACCTTTATAGATGGAAGCAATTCGATTCTTCAACGAGAAATGTGGAAGCGCAACAGGAAAAAAGAGAAAAATGTTTCCCTTTCATAAGGCGCCCTTTATGTATTTGGATAGAAATGAAGTTAAACTGGCTGAGTTCATGTAAAGGTGCATCATTGGCACGGAACTTGTACTTATAGCTTCATCGAAGAATCTCTTAATCAATAACAAACTTTATTTTCATTACTGAGTTAGAAAAGGCACTGGGCAGACTGGGTTTTTAGGTTGTATTTGTATGCACCAACGGGATCTCTTGCTAAAAGAGGAGCGCTAAACTATGGCGAACAAATTCATTTCCGGAGTCGTTTTGAAGGAGACCTTTGTGAAGTTTCGGAGAAAGTGGATTTTTCGATTCATCTTTGCAAATTTGGTTTATATCATCGTCATCGCCGGTCTATCGGTGGTGCTCATTGAGAAAAAGAAAACGATTCCTTCTTTCTCCGATGCAATACAGATTATAGAGGAGTATCGCACCAAAGATAAGCTATACGGAATCCTGAGAACCAAGGGTTACAGCCTGGGCCAAGGGCTTGATATTGCAGAGGCGATTGTCAAGAAATCAAAGGAATTGGATCTACCGTTGTCACTGATTATGGCCGTGATTCACCAGGAATCCGAATTCTATCCCAACGCCAGATCATCTAAAGGTGCTCAAGGCCTGATGCAGGTCATGCCTTTTAAATGGGATGCGTATGTGCTTAAGCTTAATTTGAATGTTGACCGGAGGGCGATGACCGATCCGTTTATGAATATAATGGTAGGATGCCAGATTCTCAAGGATTTCTACGATCAAAATACGCACATCACGGATTATAAGGTAAGGATGGCCAAGACCCTGACGGATTACAATAACGGTGAAAATGCTACGAATCCGAATTTGGACTATGCTGTCCAGGTAAATCGGAAGCAAGACGAGTACGAAAAGAAATTGGAATAGTCCGTCCAGCCTGAGAGAAACGAAGATGACAAATGGAAATTAGTGAAAGTGAGAAGCCTTGTTCAATTTTTTGGAGAAATAATTTGGAACTTTTGAGAAAATCTCTTCCCCTTGGAACCTTCTCTAATGACAATAGGGACTCTAAGAAAATTGATTTGGATTATCAGGAATAATCGCGCTGTTTAAAAAATTGACAGGGTCGAGGTTTTGACGCTTTTTGGGCATACAGATCAGTTAATTAAATTAAAGAGTGATGCAGACAAAAATCTTTAAAGATATTTTGCTTAACATCATCTTTAACGTCATTATCGCATTCCTTTTATTTTGGGTCATTTTAGGCTGTTTGGAGTTGGGTTAAAGAAGGGTTCTCAAGATTCAGAGATATTGGAGAGGGTAGAAGGAGGAATCGGATCGGAAGAAAAGCACGGGGATTGCAAACTGGGATTTTAAATTTAAAGTTTGATTTCGATGACGGCCTTTTCCTTCAGAGTGCTGAGATATTGCTTGAATGCCTTCTCCATTTCACCGTCATAATATTCTGCCTTCACTCTCTCTATAACCTCCTCAAAAGGGAGAGGGTCCATTCCCTTTCGATCAAGGAGTTTAATAATATGGAAACCAAATTCTGTTCGAATGATTCCGCTCATCTCTCCGACCTTGAGGCGCAACGCCTCTCTTTCAAAGAGTGGAATAAGTTCCCCTTTCCTAAAATAGCCCAAATCCCCGTGATCCCTGTTTGAGGTATCTTCCGAATAGAGAAGGGCCATTTCCCCAAAATCCTCTCCCTTTTTAATCTTTTCCAAAACTTTCTGACACTTCTTCCTGATCTCCCGAATCTCCTCCGGTGTTGCCCCTTTTGGAATGACGAAGAGGATCTGGCTGGGTCGATAGGTTTCGTTGGTCCGATAGCGACTGATATTCTTTTGATAAAATTCCCTTAACTCTTTTTCTCCGGCTTTGTCTTCGATCTTTACCGACCAATTGATTAACTTCTGGCGCTGGAGGCTTTTTTCGATCTGTTTCTTATAAGTCTCTAGCGTCAGGCCCTCGACGGCTAACGCCTTTTCTAAATCCTCCTGGGTGGCAGCATTTCGGCGCTTGACTTCCTCGACGGTGGCCTCTATTTCTTTGCCGGAAATTTTGACTCCGGATTTCTTCACTTCTTGGTCAATCAATTTCTCTTCAATCAGCTTCTCCAACACCTGCCGACTAAGCGCCTGCATTCGTTCCTGCTTCTCCAAACGATCCTCGGTCGCGATCTCTTCCTTCAGGGGGGGGGCCCGCTTTTCGACTTCGGAGAGAGTGATAATCTCTTGATTGACCACAGCCACGACGCGATCAACGACGGCTTCGCTTAACGAGGCCGGTCCGTATAAAAAGAAAATGAATCCGAATAGGTAAAAGAGCCTTTTCACGTCCTTATGACTCCCTTTCTCATCTGAGCCATTTCTTGTTGATCTTCACCTTCGCCTTCCCTTTAAGGCCTTTAAACCACTTCTGATAATTCTCCTCACCTTTCTTTTGCCCAAGCGCCTGGAGAATCCCTAACTTGGCTTCTCCGAACGGAACCTGCCTGGGCTCGATTTTCTCTTCCACTTTAAAAATATGATACCCATAAGGACTTTTGATCACTTCACTGACCGCTCCCACCTCCATACTAAAGACATGGTTGAATTCAGCGGGTTTTTCTCCCGGGCTGAAATAACCCAAATCCCCTCCCTCAACCTTTTCGGGCCCCAGGGATTTTTCCTTGGCCACCTTCTCAAAGGTCTCTCCTTTTTTCAGTCGTTTCAAAATCTGAATCGCTTCTTCCCCATCCGCCACAACGATCTGACGTGCCCTCACCTTCTGGTCAATTTGAAAGGAGGACCGATGATCCTCATAATATTGAAGGGCTTCCTTTTCATCAATTTTCTCTGGGGAGTGGAAGGAGTTTCGGATGACCTTCTCCGCCAATAATTTTTCTTCCAGCCGAACTTTCCATTCCTCAAAGGTCATTCCCTTGAGACCCAATTTCTCTCCAAACCCCTTTCCAGGATAATCCGTTTCTACGTCGAAAATGGCCTGATTCAACTCTTCCGGAGAAACCTTCATCCCCGAGCGGCGGGCCTCTTGGACGAGAATCTTGCGTTCGATCACTTGATCGAGACAAACCCGCCTCAGGGTTCCGAGACCGGTCTCTTTTGCGTCCATATCCGATTCTAAGATCAACTCCTTAAACTCCCGGTCAAATTGTTCAATGGGGATCTGTTCCTCATTGACTTGAGCGATAATGCGTTCAGGCAGTCCCGTTCCCCACGGGTTACATCCCCCCAAGAAGGATAAGAGGAGGCCTAAGATAAGGAGGGTAGGAGATTGCTTCATTGCTTCATTTCTTCCCTTCCTCTGGCTTCGCCTCTTTTTTCTCTTCTTCAGCCCAGAGCTTCTCATTGATGAGGACCTTGGCTTTCGATTTTATTTCTTTCACATATTCAAGATAGGCCTCCTGCTTCTTTTTCGGCTGGAGGAAGAAGCGGATTCTTTCCTTGAC
Source organism: uncultured delta proteobacterium (assembly GCA_963711845.1). GTDB lineage: Bacteria > Desulfobacterota > BSN033 > BSN033 > UBA1163 > CAVQFR01. The sequence continues at coordinate 42,964 of CAVQFR010000042.1, read as the reverse complement.
TCGATTCAAGGGCTTCAAGGTGCTGCCCCGCAGATCTTCCAATCGGATGATATGATACCCATAAGGCGTGCTGACGACCTCGCTGATCTCCCCTCTTTTTTTAAGGGAAAAGGCCGCTTCTTCAAACTGAGCAAAGGGCGGGGCCAACTGCCCCCGGCGAAGGTAGCCGAGATTTCCCCCATCCTCCTTGAAATTTCCGATATTGTATGCGGAGGCTAACTTCTCAAAACTTTCACCCTGCGAGAGTTTCGTCACCACCTCTTTTAGAGCGGGCTCCGTATTGACAACAATGTGACGAATCTTTATTTCCTGGGGCTCCGTAAAGAGGGTTGGGTTCTCTTTATAGTATCGTTGGATCTCCTCTTCTGAAACTTCCCCTCTTTTTCTGAATACCTCTTCGAGAAGGGCATCGATGAGAATGGCCCTTCTTGCATCCTCGATCTTGGCCAGAATTTCTTTATTCTTATCCAGGCCGTTCTTCTTTGCCTCCTGATAGAGTACCTCTCGGGGGATGACGTAGTTTTCAAGAAAATCTCTCGTCCCCTTTTGGCTCAACAGCTTCATCTTCCCTTCCAAGGGTTGTCTTTCCAACATCTGCTGGAATTCCCCCAGGGAGATAGAAACATCGTCGATCCTCACCAGGTCTTTTTCCCCGAACCCCTTTTCTCCTGATTTCTGACAGCCCGAAAACGAAAAAGTCAGGGAAAGTAAGATCCCTAAGAAAATCAACCTGTTCGCCATCGTCTTCACCCTATGAATCTATCCGTAAACTTATCTCTCCCTCTTTATTAAAAAGGACACGATGATATTTACCATATCAGGCCAATGCTTGCAATAGCTTTTTGGCCGCGCCGAAGGGGTCTTGTCTTGCCCCGGGCCATTCTTCGATGACCAGTTTAGAATCTGGAGTGAATCGATATTTACCCCCTCCTTGATGCACAAAATCCACGACCCTTTGAGGAGAGACCAGTGTGCTTTCATCGAAGGTGAGGACGAATTGAGAAGATGTCTCCTCAAGTTTCTTGATCGATAATCTCGTCAGGAGAATTTTTACCTTGATCACTTCCACGAGATGATCCACCTCTTGGGGAATCTTCCCAAATCGGTCGATCAGTTCCCCTCGTATCGTTTCTACTTCCTCATCAGACCGTGAAAGGGAAAGCCTTCGATAAAGACTCAACCGTTCTCCTGGATCCTCCACATAGGTCTCCGGAATGAAGGCAGGAAGATGAAAGTGAATCTCCGGAGTGATCTCTTCGATGACTTCTTCCCCTTTTAATTCCTTGACCGCCTTCTCCATCAATCGGGTATAGAGTTCAAACCCCAGGGCTGCGATGTGCCCGGATTGAGAGGGTCCGAGGAGGTTCCCCGCTCCCCGGATCTCCAAATCCTGAATCGCGAGTTTGAATCCGGATCCCAGCTCGCTCAATTCCTGAATCGCCCGAAGCCTTCTCATGGCATCCTTGGAAAGGGCAAGCTCTCCGGGAATGATGAGGTAGGCATAGGCTTGATGGCTCCCCCGGCCCACTCGACCGCGGATTTGATAGAGGTCTGCCAGGCCGAAACGCTCGGCATGATTGATCAGGATGGTGTTGGCGGTCGGGATGTCCAAACCCGATTCGATGATGCTGGTGCAGACGAGAAGATTCACTTCCTTCCTGACGAATTGGAGCATCACCTTCTCCAATTCCTTTTCTCCCATCTGACCGTGGGCAATGGCCAGGGAGGCCTCTGGAACAAGCCGCTTCAGATGGCTTGCGATCGTATGGATGTTTTGGACGCGATGGTGGACGAAAAAGACTTGCCCCCCTCGTTCAAACTCCCTTTGGATAGCGTCTCGGATGACTTCCTCGTCATAACGGGTCACGAAAGTCCGGATCGAGAGGCGATTTTCAGGGGGAGTCTGGATGAGGCTGAGGTCCCGAATTCCGGAGACAGCCATCTGGAGTGTCCTCGGAATGGGAGTCGCCGTGAGGGTGATCACATCCACGAGTTTCCTCATCTGCTTCAATTTCTCCTTATGGGAGACGCCAAATCGATGCTCCTCATCAATGACCAGCAATCCCAAATCTCGGAAAGAGACGTCTTTCTGCAAAAGCCGGTGTGTCCCGATGACAATGTCCACCTTGCCTTCCTTCACCCGTTGAAGGATCTCCTTCTGCTCCCGGGGACTTTTGAACCGACTTAATACCTCGATCACCGCCGGATAAAGCTTGAATCGTTCGCTAAAGGTCTGGGAGTGCTGCTGGGCCAGAACCGTCGTCGGGACTAAAATGGCAACCTGCTTCCCGCTCATCACGGCACGATAGGCAGCCCGGATGGCCACCTCTGTCTTCCCATATCCAACGTCCCCGCAGATCAGCCGATCCATGGGTTTGGGCTTGTCCATGTCGCTCATCACCTCTTCAATCGCTTGCATTTGATCCGGGGTCTCTTCATACTCAAACGTGGCTTCAAACTCTTTATAGAACTGATCCATAGGAGGAAACTTGAACCCCTCGAAAACCTGTCTGACCGCATAGAGGTCGAGGAGTTCTTTCACCATCTCCGAAACGGCAGCCTCTGCCCTCTTCTTCGCCCTCTCCCATGAATGACTTCCCAGTTTATCCAGCCTCGGAGGTTTCCCATCTCCCCCGATATAGCGTTGAATTAAATTGAGCCGGTCCACGGGAAGATAGAGTTTATCCCCGTCTTGATACTCCAGGAGAAGGTAGTCGTTCGAAACCCCCCAGATCTTCAAATGCCTCAGCCCTCTGTAATGGCCGACGCCATAGTCGATATGGACGATGAAATCGTCTTCCCGAAGCTCACGGTAAGAAGAGACGGCTGGACTCCCTCTCTGCCACGAAGTGGAGGCGACGGAAGTCCGAACCTTTACTTCGGGAAGCCTCCTTCTCTCACCGAAAATTTCCTCTTCCGTCAGGATCACCCAGCCCTCGTCGGGGTTTCGAAACCCCGACGAGAGGGAACCGACAAGGAGGACGAGGCCTTCTTTGGATTGATCCAGGGCCTCTCTGAATCTTTTCGTTTTTTCCAGTCTTGGCTCCACTCCGTACTCGGAGAGAAGGTCTCTCAATCGCTCGGCCTGACCCTGGGTGTGAGAGACAATAAACACCCTCATTCCTTTTTCCTGCCAATCATGAAGGTTCTTCAGGAGGATCGAGAAAGGAGAAGTTTCCGGGGAACCGGTTTTCGCGGAGAGGAAGACCTTCATCTCCCTCTGGAGATTTTCATTGGTCTCCATCTCAAAAGAAAAAACTTGCTGACACGCGGAAGGAGCAAGGGGCCCTCCTTGGAGATAAACTCTTTGAAATCTTTCGAAACAAAGCGAGACCTCTTCATCGCGGAGATAAGCGGTCTCCGGTGGAGGCGCGGACCCCTTTTTTGACGAGGCCTTTTCATAATGTTCCTCGATCAGACGAGAAAAGGCCTGGGCCTCTTTCTCCACTTCGTCACCCTCTTCAATAAAGAGGATCTCATTCCTCTTCAAGTAATCAAAAAGGGTCTTCAGGGGTTGAATCGATGCATCGGCTGAAATATCCCTCGCCGGGAGGAGGATGGCACTTTCCATCATCCCCTGCGGAAGGGACCGCTGAGTCTCTGTCTCGAACCGGCGGATGGATACGATGCGGTCTCCATCAAATTCCAATCGAAGGGGTTCTTCATAAAAGGGCGTATAGATATCGATGATGGCCCCCCGGACGCTAAAATCCCCTCTCTCCTCGACAATCCTTGTTGAGGTATATCCTCCTCCTTGAAGGAAATGGATCAACTGGTCGCGATCGGTCTCTTCTCCCACAGAGAGAGAAAAAACAGATTCTTTCAAATCGCCCGGAGCCAGAACCTTCTGCATCAGAGCTTTGACAGAAGAGACGATCATCCCCTCCTCGCCTTTTAGGAAGGAATAAAGGGCTCTCACCCGTTCTCTGATGATTTCAGGATGAGGGGGAATTTCATCATAAGGAAGAGTTTCCCACTGGGGGAAGGGAAAGAAAGGAACTTCCGACCCCTTCATAAAAAATCCGAGATCTTGGCGAAGCGTCTCAACATCCCTTAGGTGCGGGACGACTACCAGTAAGGGTCCCCTCACCTTCTCTCTCCAATGAGACAAGAAGTAAGCCTTGGAAGAACCTGCGAGACGGGTCAATCCGAGAGGTTTCCGCATCCTCCATGGTTCAGACTCGAACCATGAACCCATGGAAGAAACATTTCCTTTTGCCCATTCATCCATATTTATTTATTTTCCATTTAAAGTGCCAAGGGTGTCAAGATGGGAGAAGAACCGTGATTCAGACAGTGTGACACTAGACCTCAGATATCAGACCGAATATTTCATATCTGAAGGCGTTAGTCTTGAGGTGTAAGGTGTAACCCCTCATGGTTTACGACTTGCGCTCTCACAAGACAAGAAAGTCTGGCGTCTGAAGTCTGAAGTCCAGTGTCTGATTTGGAGAAGCAATGGGATAGGGGTTGCGAAAATGTGGAACAGGAGTATACTAATAAAGTGGATGGATACTCAATCTAAATATCTTAGATTGCGCCGCGAAGATATCGCGTATTTTAAATTCATTATCGAATCCTATGAAGGGATGGCTGTTGTAAGGACGAAAGATCCCTATGAAGCGATTGTGGAGTTGATGGTGGCTCCGGGATGGGAAAAAGACTTAGACGAGGTTTTAGAGGGCCTCCGAAAGGAGATGGCGATCGAACCTTTATTGTCGTATCCCTCTCAAAAATGAACCTTCTTTAAAAAAACTCCCCTCCCTTGGCGGGAGGGGAAGAAGGGGAGCGGAACCGAATCTTTTCACCCCCATCCTGACCCTCCCCCGTCTGAGGGAAAGGGCATTCACTGGGTTTTCGTGGTTGGAGAGTGGCATATCGGCATAGAAAAGTGGGGAGAAAATGGTAGAAGAAATTCCATATCAGGAAATACTGCGTGAAGCCCTTCGAGAAGGAGGGGAGTTTGCAGATCTCTTTTTTGAGCAGACCCATGCCGTGGTCATCATTTGTGAAGAGGATCGGATCGAGAAAGTCATTTCGGGTTTCGATATGGGGGTGGGACTTCGAATCCTCTTCGGCAAAAAGACGTTTTATGGTTTTACAACAGACCTCTCAAAGGAATCCCTCTTGAATTTAGCCAGAAGGATAAGCCGGTCTGCGAAAGAAGATGGGGGAGGGAAGACCATCGGTCTTCCCCAAGCAAAACGGCCGGCACTTTCGTCTCTTCCGATTTCCAAATCTCCTTATCCGATTCAGAGGCATCCCGAGAAACTCTCGATGGAAGAGAGGGTATCCGTGGTGAAACGAGCCAACGATGCGGCCCGGAGATTCGATCCCCATGTTCAACAGGCCAAGGTCCTCTATCGGGATGTGAATCAGAAGATTTCCATCTCGAATTCAGCGGGGCTCTTCGTAGAGGGAGAGCGAGTGGGAACGGTTTTCTCTGTTCAGGTCGTTTCTGCAAAAGGAGATGTAGTTCAAACCGGGTACGAACCAGCGGGAGGAACGATGGGCTTTGAACTCTTTGATCTTCATCCCCCGGAGGAAGTGGCACGGGTGGCCGCCAAGAGATCTCTCCTGATGCTCTCCGCCAGAAAGGCCCCGATGGGAAAAATGGCGGTGATCTTATCGAGCGATGCCGGGGGAACGATGATCCATGAAGCGATCGGCCATGGATTGGAGGCAGATCTTGCCCAGCAAGGGCTCTCTGTCTATTCCAAGAAAGTCGGAGAAACAGTGGCTTCCTCGTTAATCACCGTTGTAGATGATCCCACCCTTCCTCAGCGAAGGGGCTCCTATTCCTTCGATGATGAAGGAGTGGCTTCTCGAAGAACCATCCTGGTGGAAGGAGGAGTTTTAAAAGGATATCTTTATGACCGGCTCACTGCGCTGGAAGACGGGGTGGAATCAAGCGGTAATGGGAGAAGAGAGTCCTACCAAGATAAACCCATTCCCAGGATGAGCAATACGATGATCCTTCCCGGGAAGATGAGGCCAGAAGAGATTGTTCATTCGGTAGAGAAAGGATTATTCGTGAAGAAGATGGGCGGCGGACAGGTCAATACGGTCAATGGGGATTTTATTTTTGAGGTCAATGAGGGATATTTAATAGAAAAAGGAAGTATCGGAGAGCCGGTCCGTGGGGCAACACTGATCGGCAATGGACCTCGTGTGTTGAAAGATATTGATATGGTTGGAAACGATCTCGGGTTTGGGATCGGAACCTGCGGAAAAGACGGCCAGGGCGTTCCGGTCGCCGATGCCCAGCCCACCCTGAGAATTCCGGAATTGGTGGTAGGAGGACAAGAGGAAACTCCCTGATTAAGGAAAGGGGGGAGAGGAGAAAGAAATAGAGGGCAGAAGGCCGCACACAGAAAGCAGGTGACAAATAACGGACACGCCTGCGTGCCGAAACGCCTGCAATCGTCCCGCAAGGCGGGGCTTCGCGCAGGCAGGCTGCACTCCGGCGTGCAGGCACGGAATACGGAAATCATAAGAAGGCTTGAGAACACTCCAAGAGTTGATCTCCTCTATGGAAAACTCAAATGCCTAATCCCGCGAAACGCGGGAAAGTCCAATGTTTGAATTGCAGAGAAATTTATTCCGCCGCAGGGATAAATAAATATACGGAGAGAAGAATGGAGCAACGCCAATTAGGGAGCCAGGGATTGCGAGTGTCTGCGATCGGTCTTGGCTGCATGGGAATGTCCCAAGTCTATGGAAAGGCCGACTCCGAAGAGTCCATTGCCACGATTCATCGTGCCCTGGAGTTGGGTATTAACTTTTTCGATACCGCGGATGTTTATGGACCGTTCAAGAATGAGGAATTGGTCGGCAAAACGATTCGTGACCGGCGCGACAAGGTGGTTCTGGCGACCAAATTCGGCATTCTACGCAGCAGCGATCCTGCCTATCGCGGGGTCAATGGGCGACCGGAATACGTGAAGACGGCATGTGATGCCTCGCTTCGCCGTTTGGGGGTGAATCATATCGACCTCTACTATCAGCATCGTGTGGATTCGACCGTACCGATAGAAGAGACGGTTGGAGCGATGTCGGAACTGGTGCGGGCCGGGAAAGTACGGTATTTGGGCCTATCAGAAGCCGGGGCGCAAACCATCCGGCGTGCACATCAAATCCATCCGATCACTGCGTTACAGTCGGAATACTCTCTCTGGAACCGTGATCCTGAGGCCGAGATCATTCCGACGCTCCGGGAATTGGGAATCGGCTTTGTGCCATACTGTCCCCTGGGGCGCGGGTTTTTGACGGGGCGGGTCAGACGGTACGAGGATCTAGAGCCGGGCGATTACCGCCGTGGGTCGCCGCGTTTTCAGGGAGAGAACTTCGCGAAAAATCTGGAGCTGGTCGAGCGGGTGGAAGAAATTGCGAGCCGAAAAAAGGTAACTGCCGGGCAATTGGCCCTTGCCTGGGTATTGGCGCAAGGCAAAGATATTGTGCCGATTCCCGGGACGGCGCGTCGCAATCATTTGGAAGAAAATATCGCCGCCCTTAGTGTGGAACTTACGAAAAGTGACTTGTCCGATATCGAATCGGCAATGCCGCCAGGGGCAGCAAGCGGTATGCGATATCCGGAAGCGATGATGCGCTTAGTCAACTTGTAGCAAAGATGTAGAGCGGTAGCTGCTCAACAAAATGCCCCGGTAATTTGTAATACTGCATTTCTTCAACGAGATCCTTCTCACAACAGGGACGGTGAGGGGAGACCTCCATAAAATTGTAAATTCCTACTTATATAATGATCTATTCCTCTGCAGGGACAGGCGAATCTCATTTTTTGTCTTCATCCTACTCGAGCGAAGTCGATGAATCCTCGTACCACATCGGCCCCTATGAGCTCACCGCGATCTCCGATTTGCACTATACTCCTTAGGTCTTTTCGGTGGGTTCGGGCAGTTTTTCCAGTTTGACCTTTGAAATTCTCTGTCCCACCATTTCCACGATTTTCATACGCTTTCCTTCGATTTCAACCATGTCGCCGGCCTGGGGAATCTTTTGCAGAGTCGTCATTAGGAAACCGCCCAGGGTCTCATATTCAGGAGACTCCGGAAGGGGAACATGATAGTCTTCCTTTAAATCCCTGAGGCTGATCGATGCATCGATCAGCATGGTTCCATCCGAGAGCTGAATCACAGGACTTTCGATGTCATGCTCATCTCTGATCTCTCCGACAATCTCTTCCACCAGGTCCTCCATAGTGACCAGTCCTGCGACCCCGCCGTATTCATCGACCACCAGGGCCATATGAATTCTTCTCCTCTGCATCTCCCTTAAGAGGAGACTGATCTTCATGGTCTCGGGGATGAAGAAAGGGGGGCGGATGATCTTTCGGATATCCACCTGGCCTGTTTTTCCAAAGAGGGTCAGGAAGTCTTTCGCATTGAGGATTCCCCTGACGTCATTCAGCCCTCTTCCGAAGACCGGGTAACGGGAGAACTGTTCCTCTTCGATGATCGAAAGGATCTCCCGGGGTGACCGATCGATCTGGATCGCCACCATTCGCGTGTCGGGAACCATCACCTCTTTGACCGACATGTCGGTAAATTCAAAGATGCTCTGAAGGATTTTTTCCTCTGCCGGCTCAAAGACCCCGTGTTTTCCTCCTTCTTTTATTAAGAGTTTCACCTCTTCCTCGGTAATGTAGGCTCTCTCGGTAAAGGGTTTCCCGCCGAAGGGTCTGAGCACGAGGGAGGTGCTGAAGGTGAGCGCCTTGACAAAGATGGAATTGATCTTTGCAAAGGCATCAATACTCCTTGCCGTCCAGAGGCCAACCGTTTCAGGGTGCCCCAAGGCAATGGATTTGGGGACGAGCTCTCCGAAGATGACCGAAAAATAGGTGATGATGACCACAACGATCCCGATGGAAAGGGGTTCGGCAGCCAGGGAAATGGTATTGATAGGGACCGCCTGAAGGGCAGGTTTGATGACCTTGACGGCCGCCGCGCCACCGACTGCAGAGGCGAGGACACCCACACCTGTAATTCCAATCTGGATGGTAGCCAGAAACCGGTCCGGTTCTTCTTTCAGCTTTAGAAATGTCTTCGCACTTTTATTCCCCCTTTCGGCCAGCTGCTTGATGTTGCTTTTTCTGGCAGTGACGACTGCAATCTCTGTCCCGGCCAGATAACCATTTAATAGAATGAGAATAGCGATGAGAAAAGCCTCGAACAAAAGTTCTTGCATGTTGAACACCTCCCATTCCCTCCAAAATCTCCCCTCCCCTTGCGGGAGGGGATTAAGGGGAGGGGGAACGAAACCGATTCACCCCCACCCCTGCCTACCGGCAGGCAGGCTTTCCCTCCCCCGTCAAGGGGGAAGGGGATTATTCTTTTCGATCATGGGGATGCTAGCATTATGGAAAGTTAGGTACAGAAGAAATTCTCTAAAACTTGATTCGTTTGAGTCTTTCAATCGCCTCTTTGCATCTTTTCTCATCTACCGTAAGAGCCATCCGGATGTAGCCTTCTCCTTCGTCTCCAAAACCATTTCCCGGAGTCGCGACGATCCCTCCTTGCTCAAGCAAGAGCGCGGCGAATTTGGCAGAGGTATATCCCTTTGGAACTCGAATCCAGAGATAGAAGGTCGCCCTGGGTGTATCCACTTCCAACCCGATCTCTCGTAACCCCTTGATCATCACATCCCTTCGCCTCTCATAGACTTCAATAATCTCAGGGAGTGGAGTGTCAAAGTGATCCAACGCTGCTGTCCCGGCTTCCTGGATGGCCTGGAAAATACCGGAGTCGATATTGGTCTTTACTCTTCCCAAAACAGAGATGATTTCAGGGCATCCCACGGCAAACCCAATTCTCCACCCTGTCATATTAAAGGTTTTGGAGAGGCTATGAAATTCGATCCCGATCTCTTTCGCCCCTTCAACCTCAAAAAAACTGAGGGGGCGATACCCGTCAAAAGCCACCTCAGAATAAGCCGCATCATGGCAAACGATGATCTGATAGCGCCGAGCAAAAGATAGAACCTCTTCGAAGAAAGGTTTCTCGGCAATGGCAGAGGTAGGGTTGTTGGGGTAATTGATGAAAAGGAGTTTTGCCTTTTTGGCGATCGATTCGGGAATTTCTGAAAGGTTGGGTAGAAAGCCATTCTCTTTGCGAAGGGGCAAAAAATAAGGGATTCCTCCGGCAAAAAGAGTGGCAACACGGTACACAGGGTATCCCGGGCTTGGGACGAGTACATAATCACCCGGATTGACAAAGGCAAGAGGAATATGAGCGATGCCTTCCTTTGAACCAATCAGGGCGAGGACCTCCGTCTGAGGGTTAATTTTGACACCAAATCTTTTCTCAAACCATTGAGCCGCTGCTGTCCTGAACTCGATCATCCCCTCATACGATGGATAGCGATGGTTCTTAGGATCCTCCGAAGACTTTTTTAACCGTTCAATAATCGGTTTGGGGGTGGGAAGGTCCGGGTCCCCAATCCCTACGTCAATGAGATCGATTCCCTTCTTCCGCATCTCCTCTTTCTTTTTATCTATCTCTGCAAAAAGATATGGGGGGATTTGGTCAATTCTTTTGGCCGTCTCGATCTTCATCGGGTTTTCTCTCTTTCTTCTGAATTTTCCTTGAACAACGGACACGCAGCACGCCTGCCCGCGGTAGGCAGGGACAGGGTTTTTAATGTTATCTTAAGGGCTTTCCACTCTAAATTCAAGACAAAAGATGGTTTATCCAAAAGCATCTTTTGTCTATTCCTTCCGCTCAGGAAAGGGATTTTTATGTTGACATCCTAAGCCCTTCCTATCATAATTATGGAGCTTTTGGGAACTTTTCATATGAAAAAGAGGATATTTTTGAAGTGGCTGATCTGGGTGCCCATCACCGTCTCCCTGCTTTTTGGATGTGGAACAGGGAAGGATCTCAAAAAGATTGAGGGAGATCCTGAAACCCTTTATAGAGAGGGATTGACTCGATTCAATAAAAGAGATTACCCTGATGCCCTGAAGAAATTCGAAGAGTTGAAGTCGAGTTTTCCGGATAGCCCTCCGTATACCGTTTGGGCAGAGCTGAAGGTCGGCGATTGTCATTTCTTGAAAAAGGAATATGTAGAAGCGATTGCGGCTTACGAAGAGTTTAAGAAGATCCATCCCAGCCATGAAGAGATCCCCTATGTTCAGTTTCAAATTGGGATGTCCCATTTCAATCAGATGTACTCCCTGGACCGGGATCAGACTCCCACGAAGAAGGCCCTTTCCAGCTTTGAATATCTAATCGCCAGTTATCCCCCCAGCCTCTTTACCGAGAAGGCAAAGGAAAAAGTCGCCGTTTGCAAAAAACGATTGGCTGATCATGAATTCTACATTGGGAATTTCTATTACAAGCACGGAAGATTTGAAGCGGCGGCTCCGCGTTTTGAGGGGTTGTTAGAGAAATTTCCTAAAGTCCCTGAAGAGGATAAAACGCTTTACCTCTTGGGGAAGAGTTATATTGAACTCGATCAATGGAAAAAGGCCGAACCCGCCTTCAGGAAAATCGTTACCGAGTACCCCCAGAGTCCTCACGCGGGAGAAGCCAAGGAGATTCTTGATAAAGGCCTAGCGGAAATGGAGGCCTCTCATCGTAAAACCAAAGGGGTCCGCCAGAAAGACGAGGGCGCTGCGATAGAGCCCGATCAGATTCCCCTGATCAAGTTCGAAGAAGAAGGAAAACAACCTGTTTCTCTCAAGGAGGAGAAAAAGATTGATTTGAGAAAGGAAGGCGAGAGATCGACTTCCCGCGCCGTGATGGGCGAGCCGGTCAAGCCAATTTCTCCTAAAGATGAAGCCACGATGCCAGTTTCACCACCAGCCATTGAACCCATTCAGGAGGATCGCGCCAAGGCCCTTCCTCCCTCCGTAGAAACCAATAAGATAGAACCCGTCCTGCCGGTGGAACCGATGAAGGAAGATCGAGTTCAAGTCCTTCTTCCTCTCCCTTCTGCCGACACACCCTCCAAAGCAGAAGTGAAACCTGATGAGGAGAAGAGGGGCGCGGCATTGCCGGGCGCCCCGGCACCTTCCAAGGAGAAAGTCGAGAAGAAGGTCCTCCCGGAAACGAAAGAGGCCAAGCTTGCGGACCCCGTGGATAGAGGCCAACCCATCGATGTCACCTCCGACAAAGTGGAAGCTTATTGGAAGGAGAATCTGGTCATTTTCAAAGGGAATGTCATTGCCCGACAAAAAGATATGGTGATCTATGCTGATTCCTTGGAGGTCGTGACCAATGAAGACAGTAAGGGAATCGAGCGGGTGATTGCCGGAGGAAATGTGAAAATCCAACAGGGTCTTCGAGTCGCCCATTGTCAGAAGGCGGTTTTTTACAATCTTGCCCAAAAATTGGTTTTGACGGGCGACCCAAAAGTTTCAGAGGGGGATAACGTCGTTTTAGGAGATGAAATCATCTTTGATATCGACAAGAATCGCGTCGAGGTAAAAGGGGGGCCGAGTGGACGAGGAAAGGTGAAGGTCCAACCCGGAGAAATTGAAAAGTTGAAATGATAAAACGTTTCCTCTCTTTTCTACTCCCCGTTCTTTTCCTCCTATCCTGCCAGATTTCCGAAGAAGAGAAAATTTATCAAACTTTGAGTCGAAGACAAGAGGCCCTCCAGAAAAGGGATCTCTCCCTTTATCTCTCTTGCATCTCCAACGCCTATCAGGATAAGGAGGAAGACGTTGACCGACTTCAAAAGCGGATCGAGGGATATTTCAAAACCTTCGATCAGATCACCTATTCCAGTTGGGACCGATCCGTCCAAATCGATGGAGAAACCTCGACAGTCATCCAGCAATTCTATTTAGAAGTAGCGAAAGGAGAGAAAAAGAATCGCTATTCCGGAAAAGAGGTCCTCTTCCTGAAGAAAGAGGGGAAGGAATGGAAGATCATAAAGGGACTGTAACTGAAAAAGCAATCGGGACCCCGCAAGGCGGCGCTATGGCCAGGCGGGCGAAGCGCTTCGGCGTGCAGGCACGGAGACTCGAAGACCCGGAGAGCTTTACCGCTTTAGGCGGTCACCCTCTCTCCGTGCCATTATTTGAAGCGGTGGGGATTTGACAACCCCAAGAAGAACTAATAAAATAAGTTATTTATAATTCTTTTGGATTTGGGGATGTTTGAAAATCTTTCGACAAAATTAGATTCGATTTTCAAGAAACTGAAAGGCCATGGAAAGTTGACGGAGCAGAACATCCAGGAGGCGCTGAAGGAGGTTCGGATTGCCCTCCTGGAGGCCGACGTCAATTTCAAGGTCGTCAAGGATTTTATTCAGCAGGTCCAGGGAAGGGCGGTCGGTCAAGAAGTGATGGGCAGCCTTACGCCCGCTCAACAATTGATCAAGATTGTAAAAGAAGAGATGACTTCCTTGATGGGCGGCGAGGAGCAGAAAATTCAACTTTCGGGAAGCCCTCCCGTTCCAATGATGCTGGTAGGTCTCCACGGCTGCGGGAAGACGACCACCGCGGGTAAGCTGGCCCGATATTTTCAGGAAAAGAGGAAACGACCTTACCTCGTTCCCGCTGACGTTTACCGGCCCGCAGCGATCGAGCAGTTGCAGAAATTAGGAGAAGAATTAAAGGTTGATTTCTATCGTCCCGAAGCGTCCCAAACGCCGATCGACATCTGCTTAAAGGCAAGGGATGTCGCCCTGAAGGGAGGTTATGATTTGATGCTCATCGATACCGCCGGGAGGCTTCATATCGATGAGGCATTGATGCTGGAACTCCGGGAGATCAAAACTCAGATCAAGCCTAAAGAGGTGCTTTTGGTGGCCGACGCCATGACCGGGCAGGACGCAGTCAACATTGCAAAAAATTTCAATGACCGTCTGGGCATTGATGGAGTCGTTCTGACCAAAATGGACGGGGACGCCCGGGGAGGAGCTGCTCTTTCGATCAAATCCGTCACACAAAAACCCATTAAATTTATCGGAGTGGGAGAGAAGCTGGATGCCTTGGAGGCTTTTCATCCCGATCGAATGGCTTCAAGAATTCTGGGGATGGGAGATGTCCTTACCCTGATCGAGAAGGCAGAAGCTGCCTTCGATGAGAAAAAGGCAAAGGAGTTAGAGAAGAAGATCCGAAAAGATTCCTTTACCCTGGAAGATTTTCGGGACCAGATCCAACAGGTTCGGAAGATGGGGTCCTTGGAGTCGATCTTGGGAATGATCCCGGGACTTCCGAAAAAGATGAAGGGAATGGGGGGTCTCGATTTTGATGAGAAGGAGTTGGTGAGGGTAGAAGCCATCGTCAATTCCATGACCCCTAAAGAACGGGCCAATTATCAGATCATCAACGGAAGTCGAAGATTGAGGATTGCCCGAGGAAGTGGAACGAGCGTTCAGGAGATCAACCGACTTCTCAAACAATACGCCCAAGCTCGAAAGATGATGAAGCAATTTACCAAAATGGGGGAGAAAGGGCTCGGAAGAGGACGGGCACCGTTTTTCTCCTAATCGCATAGCGCATAGCATTTTGTAGCGTCCCCATTTATTGGGGGCGTAAGAGTCGTCGGCAATAAATGCCGACGCTACAAGTTCGGCATTCTAATCATTTTGGATTTTCATCAGAAGGAGGTGGTAAGAAACGATATGGCTGCATCCATGAGATTGATGAGATTTGGCGGGAAGAAGACTCCCTATTACCGAATTGTGGTTTCGGATCGTCGCTCTCCCAGGAGTGGAAAATTTATTGACCAGGTGGGAACATACGATCCCAAGAAGGATCCGGTGGAGGTTCGGTTCAAGGAAGAAAAGGCGATTCAGTGGCTGAGAAAGGGAGCTCAGCCCACGCCGACCGTTCGTCAACTATTAATACGATCCGGAATTACAAAGAAGTTGGCAGAAGGGAAGACCGAATAAGCCGCCTTTTCCAAAACCCTTGCTGATCATGAATCTCTTCAAGGACTGATGCGAAAAGTGGAGGTGGGGTCATGAACGCAAAAGAACTGGTGGAGTATATTGCTAAGGCATTGGTCGATCATCCAGATCAAGTCAGGGTCTCCGAAATCCAAGGTGAAAAGACTTCTGTGATTGAGCTTTCCGTGGCCAAGGAAGATTTGGGGAAGGTGATCGGAAGACAGGGCCGGACGGCCAGGGCCATGCGGGTCATCCTGGGAGCCGTCTCGGCGAATCTGGGGAAACGTTCTGTTTTAGAGATCATCGAATAAAAGAGGTCTGAAAAAATATTTCCCGCCCTCTTGATAACACAGATTTCAAAAAAAGATTACACAGATTTTCCCGATTTTTCAATAAATGTCATATCTGTGTAATCGGTCCCTCATCAATATAATCAAAGATTTCTGGACTTTTTCAGAAATCTCAATAATGGTCTATGGAGAAAAATCTTTTCCCCATTGGCAGGGTGGTCAAACCCCACGGGGTCAAGGGAAAGATGAAGGTGGTGTATTTTGGAGAAGACCTCCACCGTTTTTCTTCTTACCGTGAGATCTTTATCGAGGACGAAAAGAGCGGACTTGAGTCCTATGAGATTCTGGAGGTCATTCCCCAACCCCCTCGTCTCATCCTCCGATTAAAGGGGATTGAAAAAATTGAACAGACAGAGCCTCTGATCGGGAAGAGGATTCTCATCGAGAAAGAAGCCCTCCCGGAATTAGAAGAAGGAGAATATTATTGGGCCGACCTCGTGGGGATAAAGGTTGAGACCCGGGAAGGCAAAGGGATCGGAAAGGTGAGGGAGATCTTTTCTACGGGTGCTCATGATGTCTATGTGGTCGAGGGGAAAAGAGGAGAGATCTTTCTGCCGGCGATCGAGGACGTGATCCAGAGTATTGACCTGAAAAAAAGGGTGATGAAGGTCGTCCGGATGGAGGGCCTGTGGGAGGATGAGGATGAAGTTTGACATTCTTACACTCTTTCCCAATATGTTTTCCTCCCCTCTGCGGGAAAGCATTTTAGGCAAAGCCGTCGAGAAAGGGCTCATCCAAATTCAAACCATTAACATCCGGGATTTTGCGCTGGATAAGCATCAGGTGGTAGACGATGCCCCTTATGGAGGGGGCCAGGGCATGGTGATGAAAGTGGAGCCCATTGCCCGGGCCATCGAGTCCGTCAAGTCCCAAAATCGATCTGCCCGGACCATCTATCTGACCCCTCAGGGGAAACCTTTCCATCAAGATATGGCCCGGAGGCTTTCCACTCAATCCCATCTCATCCTGCTTTGTGGCCGATACGAAGGGGTGGATGAAAGAGCGAGAGACCTCTTCATCGACGAAGAGATCTCGATCGGGGACTATGTCCTGACAGGAGGAGAATTGGCAGCGATGGTCCTCGTCGACGCTGTCTCAAGGTTTATTCCCGGAGTTTTAGGATCCGATCGCTCAGCCGAGGAGGATTCTTTCTTCAACTCCCTTTTAGAATATCCTCAGTATACGCGACCTGTTGATTTCAGAGGGAGTCGCGTTCCGGAAGTGCTGCTTTCGGGAAATCATTCAGCGATTTCTCTCTGGAGGAGAAGGGAGGCCATCCGGCGGACATCGCTGAGGCGGCCCGATCTTTTGGCTGAAGCCAATCTCACTGAGGAGGAGAAAGGGTTCCTGGAGGAAGTCCTTCAGGGTAAATCGATTGATGATTGCGCCGGGCTGCCCGGCCTCGGTCGGGACCGGGGCCGGACGGGCAGAGATTGCGGATGAAGGACAAAAATGAATTCTAACCTCTATATCGGATTGGTCCACCATCCCGTTTATGATAAAAGAAAGGAAGTCGTGGCCACCGCCGTCACCAACTTTGATATTCATGATATTGCCCGCTGTGCCAAGACATTTGGAGTAGGAGGCTTCTTCATTATCACCCCGTTGGAAAGCCAGGTTCAGCTGGTGGAAAGGATCATTCGCCACTGGGTAGAAGGGTCCGGTTCGGTCTACAACCCGACCAGGAAGGAATCTCTTTCTCTCGTCCGGGTCTCACGGACGATTGACGAAGCCGATCAAGCGATCTCCGACCTCTGGCAGAAAAAGGTGAAAAGGGTGGCCACAGGGGCCTCTCCCCATCCCAAAAGCATTGATTTTGGATTCTTAAAGAAGTTGCTGAAAGATGAAGACACGCCCTTCTTCCTTCTGTTTGGAACCGGATGGGGTTTGACCCAGGAGGTCAAAGGCGATTCCGATTATGTCCTGGCGCCGATCGAAGGAAAAGGGTATAATCACCTTTCAGTGCGCTCGGCAGTGGCCATCATTTTAGACCGGTTGTTAGGAGATAGAATGAATAGTTCGGAGTGATTGGTTCGGAGACAATATCTAAAATACTCCTAACTCAAAACTCCGAATTTTATATGGAAGGAGAAGAAGATGAACCTGATGGAGTTAGTTGAGAGAGAACAGTTGAGGACAGATCTCCCGGATTTCAGAGTAGGAGATACCATACGGGTCCATGTCAAGATCGTGGAGGGAGAGAAAGAAAGAATACAACCCTTCGAGGGAGTGGTCATTCGCAAGAAAAGGGGAGGGATTCGATCTTCGTTCACCGTGAGGAAGATCTCTTACGGGATCGGCGTTGAGAGGGTTTTTCCAACCCACTCTCCCCGGGTGGACCGGATCGATGTGATCAGCCGAGGAAAGGTGAGACGAGCTAAGCTTTTCTACCTTCGAGGCCTGAAGGGGAAGGCAGCTCGCATTCGAACCCAAAAGAAACAGGTCGCCTAAAGAACCAGAATGCAGAAGGCAGTATGGCAGTAAGGCAGCGGAAGATCGAATCCTTAATTTTGTTCTGCTTACTGCCTACTACCTCCTGCCTACTCTGACTGTTTGATGCTTTTCCCTTCCCTTCCAGTCCAACCCATGGATTATTTCGAGAAGATGTATTCTCGCCGGGGCTATCATCGGATTGCCGGTGTGGATGAAGTGGGAAGGGGGCCCTTAGCCGGGCCGGTCGTCGCCGCGGCGGTTATCCTGCCTCAGGAGGGCATCGGAGAGAAGCTTTTTGATTCAAAACAAATTTCATCGAAAAAGCGAGAGCAGCTTTACAAAACGATCTTTGCAGAGGCCGAAGGAGTTGGCATTGGCATTATCGGCCAGGAGGAGATCGATCGCATCAATATTCTCCAGGCCACGCTAAAAGCCATGGCCTTGGCCATCGGAAACCTTCCCAACCCTCCGGATTTTATTCTCATCGATGGTTCCCAAGGCCTGACACTTCCCATTCCTCAAAAACCCATCCGAAAAGGCGATCGGCTCTGCAACTGCATTGCGGCGGCCTCCATTATAGCCAAAGTGACCCGGGACCGAATGATGTCGGAATGTCACCAGAAGTACCCTCAGTATAATTTTGCCAAGCACAAAGGTTATGGCACCAGGGAACATCAGAGGGCGATTGAAAGATTCGGTGTCTGTGAGCTCCACCGTAAGACCTTTCGAGGGGTGAAAGAGTACTTATGATGGGGAGATAGGGAGAAGGGGTGACGGGGAGAGTGCACCGTCTTCAGCCGAGCATACATAGAGCACAGGGATCAATCGGTAAGCAGAAGGCAGGAGGCAGTTGAAAATAAGAGTGACAATTCATCAGTGAAAAAAATATTCTTAGTGTAATGTCTCTAAGGCTCCTTTACCATGATCCAAGAGTTGTCATTCCCGCCCCGTATCAAATACGGGGTAAACTCCAGCGGGAATCCAGACCGAAAACACTGGATTCCGGATCAGGTCCGGAATGACAAAATGTATATAGCTTTTTCTGAAACAGGACGCTGGTATTTTTACAAGAAGTGTTCTTCTGCCTACTGCTTAGTGCTTACTGCATACTGTTTAGTCGCTGGAACTGATCACTGACACGAGAAGAAAGGATTTATTACGGACACCAACCACAGACACGAGCCACGAATGGAAAAGAAAGAACTTGGCAAGAAGGGCGAGGAGAAGGCCCTTCGTTTTTTGAAGAAGAGAGGCTATCGCATTATTGAACAGAATTATGTCTGCAAAATGGGTGAGATGGACATCATTGCCAAAGAGAAGGATACCCTGGCCTTTGTCGAAGTGAAGACCCGGACATCGATGGCATTTGGTCCTCCCCAACTGGCGGTCACTAAATTTAAACAGAGGCAACTCTCTAAGGTGGCTCTCAATTTCTTAAAAGAGAAGAAGCTTGAAAATGTAAAAGCAAGGTTTGATGTCGTTGCCATCCTCCTTGCCCCCGAAGGAGAAGAGATTGAACTGATCCGGGATGCCTTCGATCTACAGTATCCTTAAGCCCACCCATTTCCCTCTCCATTATTGTCTCTGAATAATGAATTGGACGGTTTGATTACATGCAATATAACATTAATATTCGAACAAATTGTTTCAAGCCGAAACAGCACCTATAACCATATTTAAGGCTCTAACCCCCTGAAATAACGTCGATAGCCAGCATTTTAGGCCCAGGTAACGCTTCATAAGTCCTAGAAAATCTGTTTGACAAAGCCAACTAGTACGTATAGGATTTTAGGAAATTACAACCTGCAGTCCAATTATTGTTGGGAGGACTAATGATCATTAAATCTATTTTGTATTCATTGTTGCTCTGCTTGGTATGCATTATAAATATTCAAAGTGCTAAAGCTGATTATCAGAGCGATATGTTACGTTATCAATGTGACAGAGAAAAGAAAGTGCTTCGTCTCTGGATGGAACATAAGGACAACGAACCAGGTACTTACTTTGATCATGAGTTTGAGGGCTCCTATAATCCAAGCGAGCTAGTCAATTGGAAGAAGCAATATAGATTATCTTCACCCAGTTCAAAGTCACCAATAAAGAAAAAATGTTCTATCGGAAACCACACATTCATTATTGAGATTCGCCCCGGACATATATGTCAAGATGGAGTTATTCCTGATATTTCTTTATATATAGACGGCACCCTATTGATTAATAAGGAAGCATTGGGTGGTACTTGCAGTATTACTAATACCTCTTGGATAGATAGTATAGTAGGAAATGAGAGACTCTTAGATATTACACGGCGGGAATGGCGATGGCATGGGAAATAAAAATACTCCCAACAAATCAATACAGCGGACTCGCTACGCTCACCGCTGATTTTTGTGTTCTGTGGAAGAAAAATACGGGATTGGACACTGCCCTCCAAGTGAGATATCATATTTTATAAGGTGACCGTATGAAGATCGAAATCGGGAGAGAAGAGGATGGTCGTTGGATTGCAGAAATCCCAGAGCTTCCTGGAGTCATGGTGTACGGGGACAGTCGGAACGAAGCCATTTCAAAGGCAGAAGCATTGGCCTTGCGAGTTCTGGCTGACCGGCTCGAACATGGGGAAGAGATTCCGGAGCTTAAGGAAGTGTTCGCGGTTTCAGCATGAGCCGATGGCCATCAACCAGATCCCATCAAGTCCTCGCTGCCCTGCTTCGCATTGGTTGGATAATCAAACGGCAGTCCGGGACTTCTCACCGTGTTCTTGCTCGGCCCGGCTGGCCTGATTACGTTTTCGCATTTCATGATCGTGAAGAAATTGGACCTAAGATGTTGGCGCGGATTGCCAAGTATACCGGCATCACGCCTGAAGACCTGTAAAAACCGCCGAACAAGTAAGGGAAAGTTGTCCGGAAATCAATTCCCCTCTTGACAATGTCCCCTTTTTTCTCCTATTTATAATGTAGATACGAGGGGGTATCTAAAGAACAGGGGTGTTCGAAGGGAACATCCCTGTTTGCGTAAAGATGGAGGATCGTATGAAGAAAAAGAAGTATAACGTTGCTGTGGTAGGGGCCACCGGCGCGGTGGGAAACGAAATGATTGCTACTTTGGAGAGGAGAAACTTTCCCGTGGATCAGCTGAAGCTTCTTTCCTCCACACGGGGCGCGGGTACCCAGTTGGAGTTTAAGGGCAAGTCTTATGCGGCGGAGGTGTTGAACGAAAACTCCTTCGCCGGCGTCGATATCGGTCTCTTCTCAGCAGGAGGTTCGGTAAGTGAAAAGTTCGCTCCCATTGCCGGAAAGGCGGGCTGTGTGGTGATCGACAATACCAGCGCCTTTCGCATGGACCCTGAAGTTCCTCTCGTGGTCCCGGAGGTCAACGCCCATGCCATCGCCCAGTACCCGAAAAAGAATATTATCGCCAACCCCAACTGCTCAACCATCCAGATGGTGGTTGTGCTGAAGCCTATTCATGATGCCGCCCGGATCAAGCGGGTGGTGGTCTCCACCTACCAGGCGGTTTCAGGAACGGGAAAAAGAGCCATCAAAGAATTAGAAACCCAGGTCCTTGCCATCTACAATCAGCAGGAGGTCAAGAAAGAAGTCTATCCGCATCAAATCGCCTTCAACTGTCTTCCTCACATCGACGTCTTCCTCGATAACGGCTACACCAAAGAAGAGATGAAGATGGTCAATGAGACGAAGAAGATCATGGAGGATAATTCGATCCGTGTGACCGCTACGACCGTCCGGGTTCCCGTCTTCTACGGCCATTCGGAATCGGTCAATGTTGAGACCGAAAAGAAATTGAAAGCGGATGAGGTAAGAAAAATTCTCGCGAAGGCGCCGGGGGTAGTGGTCGTCGACGATCCCAAGAAGTTTGAATATCCTCTGGCCATCCATGCAGCGGGCAAGGATGAAACCTTTGTCGGAAGGATTCGCGAGGATGAATCCATCCCTAACGGCATCAACATGTGGATCGTTGCGGACAACATCCGGAAGGGTGCGGCGCTGAACGCCGTCCAGATCGCTGAGATCCTAATCCAGAAATATCTGTAGCCCATAAATTTAAGGAGGTTAGACGATGAAAAGGATGGTTTCCTTAATATCAATCTCAATTCTGATTCTCATGGCCTGGGTTTCTCCTGCTTACGTCGCTGAGAAATCCCCCTATAAGATTGGAGTCAACCTTGAATTCACCGGACCCTGGGCCGAGGTGACCAAACTCTTGAAGATTGCGATGATGCTTGAAGTAGAGAGGATCAACAAGGCGGGTGGCGTTGACGGACATCCTCTTGAGCTGATCTTCGAAGACAACGGTTTCGATGTCGGAAGGGTGGCTACGAATATCACTAAATTTACCCGGGACAAGGAGATTCTGGCCGTCATCGGTCCCTTTGAAGATAATTTACAGGGAGCAAGCAGAGCCATCGCTGAAAGAGAGAAGATCACCAACCTCATCATCTGCCCGTCGAATCCGATGATGCGGAACCTGAAACAGAAATGGGCTTTCAATATCGCCCAGAGTGATATGATCGTTTCCCAAAAGCTGGTGGATCTTTCTCTGGCCAGGAAATATAAAAAGGTTCTGGTTTTCCATGGCGCATGGCCCCTGGCCCAAAGCCTGGCTCAGCTTTATAAACGCTTCGGTGAGGAAAAGGGGATGAAGGTCATTATTTCCGGGGAAACACATCAGCCGACGGATATCGATATGACTCCCCAGCTCATCAAGCTCAAACCGATTCTTGAGAAAGAAAAAGTGGATGCCTTCTATGCCTGCACGGCCGGTCCACCCGGCCCTATTGTCTGCAAGAACTTGCGAACACTGGGGGTCAAGACTCCTATTCTCGGAACTCATGGCTTCGGATTTGGCTTTATTCTTGCCTTGGGTGGAGAAGCCATGGAAGGGGTGGAGTTCGGAGCCGGAAAACCGGTCGTGCCCGATCAACTTGATGAAAAAGATCCGATCCGGCCCATCATTCTTGATTTCGATAAGCGGATGAAGGAACGTTACAACATGGGAATTGACCAGTTTTCAGGCCATGCCCATGACGCGATCGCCCTCGTTTACGATGCGTTGAAGCGGTGTCGTGGAAAGGTGACCCGGGAGACATTCAGAGATGCCCTTGAAAAAACGAAGGACCTTAAGGCCTGTCATGGAATTTACAATTACAGCCCTACCGACCATGACGGTTTAAGCAAAAAGGATATGGTATTCGTTCGGATCGAAGGAGGTAAGTTCAAACGGATCAAATTCCCCGGATATGAATGATTCTTGCGGAACGGAGATGAAAAAATTCTTGACCTTTGAAAAAAACGAATCTTAAAATTTTATTGGGTCCAGAAAATATACCTAGTGTAGTGCGTCAAAAGTCCCTTTACTTTGATTGTCATTCCGGGCTTGACCCGGAATCCAGTATTTCTGAGCTGGATTCCCGCTTTCGCGGGAATGACGGCTTCGGAACTAATGTAAAGAAGCGTTGGACGCACTACACTAGGTGTTTTCTGGAGGCTAAATTTTAGATAGTCGGGCCGCTATCCGGAGGATGTTTCGGATAGCGGTTTTTTTTGGCATCCGAATCATCATCGCAGCGTTACGCCGGTCAGAAAGAAAGTGGATTTGAAGAAGGGGTATTTTTATTAACAAATACTTTCTTGACCCTATTGACTCAGCCCAAAATGTACCCGTAGAATAAATAAAAGCCTCAACCCCGTTAGAAATTCGAGCGGAGCATTAAACCCCGCAGGAATTATTCAAAATATAACCCCGCGACAGAGCAGTGGGGCATTATTTCTAACGGGGCAAATGATAATCACAGAAGAAGGGGGAGATCTATGACCGATTTCTTTCAGCCCGGGGTGATCACCACACTTCATCGATTTAAAAAAGGGAATTTGGAACGGATGGAAATGGAGTTGGAGTTCCATGCGAAACACAACCCGATCGCATTGGTTCTCCCTTCCCTCTATTCCGAACTGAAGGAGAAAGCCCTTCAGATCATTGTTTCCGAAATTCAGAAAGTTAAATACATCAACCAGGTTGTTGTCACCCTGGGAAGAGCGAAGGAGAAGGATTTTGAACATGCCAAGAAGTTCTTCTCTGTTCTTCCACAGCAAACGACCGTCATCTGGAATGACGGCAGAAAGGTTCAATCTCTCTACGACATCCTGAAGAAGAATGATATCTCCGCCGGCGAGGATGGGAAGGGGCGTTCTACCTGGATGGCCTTTGGCTATGTGTTGGCAAGCGAAAAGAGCAACGTCATCGTACTCCACGATTGTGACATCCTCAGTTACGACCGGGAGTTCTTGGCCCGTTTGTCGTACCCAGTGGTGAACCCGAATTTGGGGTATGAGTTCTGCAAGGGGTATTACAGTCGGGTGACGAATAAACTGCATGGGAGGGTCACCCGTCTCTTTGTCACCCCGCTGCTTCGCTCCCTGGAACGCCTTTTAGGATACCTCCCTATTCTGGTCTATCTGGACAGTTTTCGCTATCCCTTGGCCGGAGAGTTTTCTATGATTACGGACCTGGCCAGGATCAATCGGATTCCGTGGGATTGGGGGCTGGAGGTGGGGGTTTTATCAGAAGTCTTTCGCAACTGTTCTTTGAGACGGGTCTGCCAGGTCGATTTAACGGAAAACTATGAGCATAAGCACCAGGACCTTTCTCCGGATGATCCCAGCAAAGGGCTTTTAAGAATGTCGATTGATATTTCAAAGAATCTCTTCCGAAACCTGGCCGGCGAGGGGATCGATCTTTCAGAGAGCCTTTTGAAGACATTGAGAGCAACCTATTTGAGAACGGCCCAGGAGACGATCACAAAATATGACGATGATGCGGACATTAATGGACTTGATTTTGACCGCCATGAGGAAGGGGTGGCGGTGGAGACCTTTACCAAAGGGATTGAACTGGCCAGCAAGGCCTTTGTGGAAGATCCGCTCAGCATTCCACTCATTCCGAATTGGAGCCGGGTCAGTTCTGCTATTCCTGACTTCTTGGAAAGGCTGAAGAATGCCGTCGATGACGACAACACGTAAACTTGTGATCTTCACAGACCTCGATGGGACCCTGCTCGACCGGAACACTTATTCCTTTGAACCAGCCCAACCTGCCCTCGACCTCATTAGACAAAAGGACATCCCCCTTGTCCTATCAAGCAGTAAGACCAGGGCAGAAATTGAGTTTTATCGGAAAGAATTGGAAAATGGTCACCCGTTTATTTCTGAAAATGGAGGCGCCGTTTTTGTCCCTAAGGACTATTTTTCTTTCCGGTTTCCTTACGATAGAGAAACAGATTGGTTTTTCGTCCTGGAATTGGGCATTTTTTACCCCCGGATTATTGAAATCTTGAATTCCATTAAGAAAGAGACGGGCATTTCAATGAAGGGATTCTCTGATCTGACTGAGAAAGAAATTTCCTCCCTTTGTGCCTTGGACTTAAAGAAGGCTGAATGGGCCAAGAAGAGAGAATACGACGAGCCTTTTATCATTGAAGGTGGAGAGAAAGAAATCGAGATCGTAAGGAGAAAGATCGAAGAAAAGGGGATGACCTACGCCTGGGGTGGGAGGTTTCACCATCTCCTGGGCAAGAACGA
The DNA here is from genome assembly GCA_963711845.1 of uncultured delta proteobacterium. Lineage (GTDB taxonomy): Bacteria > Desulfobacterota > BSN033 > BSN033 > UBA1163 > CAVQFR01. Next base: position 17,718 of record CAVQFR010000042.1, on the reverse strand, counting down.
TAAGGGCAAGGCCGTTGAAATTTTGAAGGCGCTCTATGAGAAACAATTTTTCTCCATCTTTACTGTCGGGATCGGGGATAGCCTGAACGATCTGCCCATGTTATCCGTCGTGGACCGTCCAATTTTCCTCAAAGGAGAGGAGAGTGTTTCACCGGAGGCCTTATCACTGATTCAAAATTGTGCGATCATTCATGGCACCGGCCCTCAGGCCTGGAACGAAGTGATCCTGAGCATTGTCAAACCCCCTTCCCTTGGACCGGAAGGAAATGAAGCTAAAGAATCATGAAAAAAGCGATCATCATCCCTATCTATCTCAAATTCAAGCAACCGGAGGAATTACCCCATTTAGAGGGGCTGAGGTTGGCCAAGAGGGCGATCGAAAGCTTGAAGAGATTGGAAGACCAGGACTTCACGCTCATCCTTCCCCTTAGTTTCGACTTGACGGGTGAAATCAAAGAGGACCCCCTCCCTGAAATGACAAAGTTCGTCATGGATGAAGTGAAACGTCTGAGGAGGGAGGAAACATGGGTCTTTTCCACCCACCCTCTAAGAAAATTGAGAGATTATTTGGACCGATTGAATTTCAAATATTTCTCTTCCCTGATCGATTTGAAGGGATTTTCAAGAATTCGCAACACCGGTCTTCTTCTCGCCCAAGGGCTTTCCATCGATGCCGCTATCTTTATAGACTCTGACGAGGTCATAGAAAACCCTCAATACCTAAAGATCGCCTGTGAATATCTGAATGAGAAATGGAAGGACAAGGTCGTGCACGGAAAAGGCGGCTTTTATGTCAACCGGGACGGGACAATCCTTCTTCCTCCCCAGCAGCTCTGGTGGAGGTTTCTTTGGAATAAGACAAAATGGATGAACCAAGCCTGGGAAAATATCCTCTCCGCTGAAGACCGGCTTGTCCCTTCTCCCATTCTCTTAGGTGGAAACCTGGTGCTTCACCAATCTCTTTTTCGGCATATTCCCTTTGACCCGTACATCCCGAGAGGAGAAGATACGGACTATCTCATTAACGCGAGCCAGGCCGGGTTCTGCCTCCTCTTCGACAAGGAGATGAGGATCAAACACCTCCATCCGGAAAGAACCGGGGTCTTCTTCCAGGAAGAGCTGAAAGGGGATATTGAACGATTTCTCTACGAGCGAAGGAAAACAAAAGCAGGATCTCAAATAAATCTTGATCCCTATCCGGGATATTTCTTAAGATGGACTGTTTTCCCGAAGGCAGGAGTCACCTCCTTCTTTCTCGGACTTGATTATCTGGCGAAGGGGGAGTGGAACAAGGCACGAGAATGCATCGCCAATATCGGCCTCCTCTTTCAGGAGGAACAGGACGGCGGGTTAAAATACCCAAGATTCAAAGAGGATTGGGAAAAGGTGATGGACATCCTCGGTAAGGATGGGATGGGTGGAGTTCTGGAAGGCTGCCGGGTTTGAATTTTGGGATACCTATGGAGAAAACACTGGAGACTCAGCTGAAAGAGATTAAAGAGGCCGACATCCTGATCGGAATCCCGAGCTACAATAATGCCCGCACCATCGGTCACGTGGTGAGGGCTGTGATGGCGGGCGTCGCCAAATATTTTCCGAAGGCCAAGGCGGTCCTTGCCAACTCCGACGGCGGCTCAACCGACGGAACTCAAGAAGAAGTGAAGAGGGTCCAGATTGAAGATTACAAAACGATCCTGACTTCCCATCCCGTTCACCCCCTCTCTAAAATCGTTACTCCCTATCATGGCATTCCTGGAAAGGGAAGTGCTTTTCGAACCATCTTCGAAGCCGCCAAGCTGCTTAATGCAAAGGCCTGTGCCGTCGTTGACTCAGATTTGAGGTCCATTGCCCCGGAGTGGGTGGAACTTCTTCTCAGACCTGTTTATGAAGGCGACTTTGATTATGTGGCTCCACTCTATGCTCGGCATAAATTTGATGGGACCATTACAAACAGTATTGTCTATCCTTTAACCCGGGCACTCTATGGAAAAAGGGTTCGTCAGCCCATCGGGGGAGATTTCGGCTTTTCGGGGGAACTTGCAAAGTTTTATTTAACGAAGGATGTTTGGGAAACCGATGTCGCGCGTTTCGGCATTGATATCTGGATGACCACCCTCGCCATCGCAGAAGGTTATAAAGTATGCCAATCCTACTTAGGCGCCAAAATCCATGATGCCAAAGACCCCGGGAGCGATCTCGGGCCGATGTTCACTCAAGTCGTCTCTTCGGTTTCTACGTTAATGGGAGAATACGAGCCTCTCTGGAAAGGAGTTAAAGAATCGGAGCCCATCCCTACGTTTGGTTTTCATTATGAGGTGGGTTTAGAACCGGTCTCTGTCAATGTCGCGCATATGATAGGAAACTTCCGATTAGGAGCCAAAAATCTGATGGAGATCTGGAGGAAGGTGATCCTCCCTGAAACAGCTCTCCTGGCTCGAATCCATTGGCCGATTATCGGATGAGGCATTCTCTTTTCCTGAAGACCTCTGGGTTCGTATTGTCTATGACTTTGCAACAGCGTTCCACAGGGGATGGGTTCACCGGGAGCATTTGTTGAAATCGATGATTCCTCTCTATCTTGGCCGGGTCGCTTCCTTCGTTAAGGAAAATCAAGAGAGTCCTGCCAGAGAGGTGGAAGCGAAGATCGAATCCCTTTGTGGGGTTTTTGAAGAAATGAAATCCTACCTCATTGAACGGTGGGAAAAAGGAAAATAGGAGGTGATGGGTATGGGAGAAGTCTGGGGGGTTGCCATTTCAGATTCTTTCAATAAATTTTTGGGAAAAGTCGCTACATTCCTGCCCAATCTCTTGGCGATGATTACGATTCTCATCATCGGGTTTCTCATCGCCTGGATCGTCAAAAAGATCATCTTTCATTTCCTGAAGGCGATTCAGTTTGATAAGGTGAGCGAACGATGGGGTTTGGCCGAGGTCTTGTCCAAAGGGGGGGTGACTTATTCATCCGCCAGTCTTTTGAGCCGCTTCTTTTATTGGGTCATCGTCCTGATCACGCTGATTATGGGGATCAATGCCCTCGATGTTCCCGCCACTCAAAACTTCATCGCCCACTTTTTCAATTACCTCCCCCACCTTTTTGCAGCGATCCTCATCCTGATCGTCGGCTACTTGATTGCCATCTTTTTAGGTCAAGCCGCATTGATCGCAGCAGTCAATGCCCAAATGGAAACGGCAAGGTTGCTCGGTCGGAGTGTCCGTTGGTTCATTATCATTCTCTCACTCACCATGGCCCTATACCATTTAGGCATCGCAGAAAAAGTGATCACTGCTGCCTTCACCGTCATCTTCGGTGGAATTGTCCTCGCCTTGGCCATTGCTTTCGGATGGGGGGGAGAGAATTGGCTAAGGAGTTCCTTGAAAGGCTTTACAGAAGAAAAGAGAAAGAGGAAAAGGACCAGGATCACCTTTCTCACATTTGAAAATGAAGGGTTCATTTTGGCAGAGCTGTGAGAAAGGGGTGAATATGGCGAGTGGGGATTGTGAAATCGGATCCTTGCCAATCTGCTCCATTTCTCCTTGATTTACGTCGATTAAATATGTTAACTTCCGTGACAGAAATACTCCAGTTCTTTCGACAACTTATTTATATTACAAGAGGAACCTCAACTCTGTGTAAGTACCCGAAGATTGCCTATGAGTGTCTGGAGCTATCTCCCTCAACTCCTTTTCTCCGGTGTTACGATAGGGGCCATCTATGCCCTGGTAGCCTTAGGATTTGTGACCATCTCCAGGGCTTCCCAAATCATCAATTTTGCCCAGGGGGAGTTTGTGATGTTAGGAGGAGTGATTACCTTCTTCCTCCTGAATGGTGTTAGACTCCCTTACCCCTTAGCCGCACTGATCGCCATCCTGATTGTTGTCTTGATCGGCTTCGCGATGCATCTCGCAATTCTCTATCCCTTGCGAAAGGCTTCCATCCTCATCCTCATCATGGCAACGCTCGGGGCTTCTATCTTCCTCGGCAGTACGAGCGGCCTTATCTTTGGAACGCTGCCTAAAACCCTTCCTCCTTTCTCCGGTGAGGGACCTCTCCAAATAGGGAAAATCTCTGTGTCCCCTCAGAGTCTCTGGGTCTTGTTATCCACTTTTTTATTACTGATCTTTCTCTATCTCCTCTCCCATCGAACATTATTGGGAAAGGCCATGGAGGCAAGTTCAACGGATCCCTTAGGGGCCGATCTCCTGGGAATCTCGAGAAACCTCATGGTCTTCTTAGCTTTCGGAGTGAGTGCGGGAGTTGGGGCGTTTGCAGGAATCCTGATCACCCCCCTATTCTTCACCAGCTTTAGTTCTGGGACGCTTTTAGGCCTGAAGGGTTTTATCGCCGCCGTCCTGGGAGGCTGGGGGAAAAATAGTGGCGCTATTCTTGGAGGCTTTATCCTCGGGATTGTGGAATCCTTGAGCCTGGCCTTTATCCCTTCGGGGTATAAGGATGGAGTCGCCTTCGTGATTTTATTACTCATTCTCTATTTCCGGCCCAAAGGCATTTTGGGTTCACCTTTTATCGACAGCCGCCGATGGTAGAACAGACAAGGAACGAGGTATCTATTTAGCTTTTTCGAAAAAATCTTGATGAGTTATGAAGCACCAAATTCCAAGGACCCATAACCAAATAATGACCGAAATTCGAAGTATAATTATTTGATTGGATTTTGGTGCTTGGAAATTATTTGGAATTTGGCCTGCCTGCGCGTAGCCGCTTCGGCGAAGGCAGGGATTTGGAAATTGGAATTTTACACGTGATCGTCCGGGAGACCATGTCTTCTCAAACAGCGAAGGTGCCACAAACGGAGTTTAAAAAACGGGACCTTTTTTATCTGGTGCCCCTGTGGTTCATTTCGCTCATCGCACCCGATCCCTACCTCTATCATAAAAAGGAGTTCAAAAAGAAAGACATCTTTTATCTTGCCGCAATCTGTTTGGCGCCCCTGATCTGGTCTGATTCACACTTTCATCACCTCATGGTATTGGCAGGGATCTACGCCATCCTGGCATTGGGACTCAGTCTCTTCATGGGGTATGCCGGGCAGATCTCCTTAGGACACGCTGCCTTCTTTGGAATCGGCGCCTATACCACAGCCATCCTCACCACCCGGTATGCTGTTCCAACTCTCTTGGCTTTTTTGGCTTCGGCTCTTTCAGCAGCTTTCATCGCTTACCTTATTGGTAGGCCTATCCTCAAACTGAAGGGATATTTCCTTGCCTTGGCCACGCTGGGGTTTGGAGAAATATTCTTGGTCATCGTCCGGGAGTCTACTGACCTCACCGGCGGAGTTATCGGGATCTTTGGCATTCCCTGGTTTTCTGTATTGGGGTTCTCCTTCGATACTTATCTTAAACAGTACTATCTCGCCTGGGGAGTGGTCATAGGTCTATTCATCTTCTCAAAAAACCTGGTTCGCTCTAAAGTGGGCCGAGCCCTTTTGGCTGTGGCAGCCAGTGAAGATGCAGCCTCGAGCGTGGGAATTAATGTTCCCAAGACGAAATTAGAGGTTTTTGTCTTGGGTGCAGTCTTTGCCGGATGGGCCGGGAGTCTCTTTGCCTGCATCATGTCAACCGCCAGTCCCGAAGCCTTTAGCCTTGGGTTCACGATTCTGGTCGTCATGATGGTGATTCTGGGAGGAATGGGGAATCTCTACGGTCCCATCGCCGGAGCTATCCTCCTCACCTGGTTGATGGATATTCTAAGCAAATATCAGGAATACAGCCTCCCCATTTACAGCGTCATCTTGATCCTGTTACTCATCTTTTTCCCTGACGGTATTGGAACCCGCTTGAATGTTAGGGTCATTTACCTGATCGGTTATTGGGCAAAAAAGAAAAAGAGAGACAAAGGGAAACTCTAATGTCATTGCTCTCGATAGAAGAGATCCTCAAGGAATATGATGGCATACGGGCCCTGGACCGGGTTTCACTGAAAGTGGAGAAGGGACGTATCAAGGGACTGATCGGACCCAATGGAGCCGGGAAAAGCACTCTCTTCCATCTGATCAGCGGTGTGGAGAAACCTGATTCAGGGAAAATCTACTTTAAAGAAAAAGATATTACCTCCATGGAATCCCATGAGAGATCCGCCCTCGGAATGGGGAGAACCTTTCAGACGTTACAGATTTGGGGAAACATGACCGTGGTGGAGAACATCATGGCTGGAATGAATCGAAGACTGAAAGGGAGTCTCTTTTCCTACGGGCTTTGGCTCCCCCGGATCAGAAGGTCGGAAAAAGAAGCCTTGAAGGAAGCCAAGGAGATCCTCGATTCTCTTGGCCTGTTGGGCAAATGGGAATCCATGGCCTCTCAGCTTCCTTACGGCAAACAAAAACTACTGGAGTTAGGTCGGGCCCTTGCCATGAAGCCGGAACTTCTCCTTTTAGATGAACCGGCATCTGGACTGACCCATACAGAAATCGAGCAGCTTTCGGAACAAATCTTACGGGCCAGGCAGGAGGGAGTCACGGTCTTTATCGTGGAGCATCACATGGGTATAGTGATGGAGATCGCCGACGAGATCGCCGTCCTTCATAATGGTGAGCTCATCGCCGAAGGAACACCGGAGAGGCAGTGAGAAGGAACCCACGCGTGATTGATGCCTACCTCACCCGACGCAGCAGGAACCCCCTCACCCTTCCCCTCTCCCCCGAGGGGAGAGGGATGAGGTGAGGGGCTTAGGTACGAAGGCCGATGCTTAAGATAAAAAAGCTGACCGTCCAATACGGACCTCTTCCCGCACTAAATGAAATTTCTTTGGAGGTCAAAAACGGAGAGACCGTCTCCCTCTTAGGCCCCAATGGGGCGGGAAAGACGACCCTTTTACTCACCCTCTCCGGAATTCTGAAAACCACCGAAGGGAGAATCCTCTTCGAAGGGGAGGACATCACCAACCTGAGCCCTCATAAGATCGTCTCCAAAGGAATCGGCCACGTCCCTCAAGGACGCCATATCTTCCCTACCCTTTCTGTCATCGACAATCTGATGATGGGTGCCTACCGGCATCGGAAGGCAAAGAAGGAGATAGAAAAAGACTTGGAATGGATTTATCAACTTCTGCCTATCCTGCAAGAGAGAACTCACCAAAGGGCTGGGACGCTCAGCGGAGGCGAGCAACAGATGCTCTCCATCGGAAGGGCCATGATGGGACGTCCCAAGCTCCTGCTGCTCGATGAGCCTTCCCTAGGATTAGCTCCCCGTCTGATGGACGAAATCTTCACGCTCTTCAGGGAAATGAACCGGATGGGACTTACCCTCTTCATTGTAGAGCAGGAGGTCCTTCTCTCTCTCAGCATTTCCAGTCGGGGATATCTCCTGAGAAATGGTCGTGTGATCAAAGAGGGATTGGCCTCGGCATTGATGGAGAGCGGAGAGATAAAGGTTCTTTGTTTGGGCGAGGAGACAGATAAATCATCGTCCTCTCCTCTTCTATCAGGAGAGGACTGACCGGCAAGTGCCCCGTCCCGCCGAAGCGGGATAGGCGGGGTCCCTGCCTGCCGGCAGGCAGGAAGGGGCACAATCAAGACGGTATTTCCTTCCCGGGAAGCCCCGGCGTGCCTGCCCCGTCCTAACGGGGTGGCCGGGGAGCTTCAAATCAGGAGGAGATTCAGATGAAAGAGCCTTTGACACCGAAAACGAATTCCGTGATGGTTCTATCCGCGGCGGCAGCCACAGGTCATCTCCGGGCGGCGGATGCGCTTGTCGCTGCCTTTGCGGCACAGGGCGTCTCCGCACGGCATATTGAAGTCCTCCGCTACACGAATCCCATCTTTCGAAAGATCTATTCTGATCTCTATATCGACCTTATGACGCGCGGGCCAGATCTCCTCGGTTGGCTCTATAAAACCTTTGACCGCCCCTGGCAGTTTCAGAAGCGACGCCTGGCCCTGGATCGACTCAATACAGGCCCGATGGTCAAAATGATCAAACAGGAGAATCCAGACCTTGTTTTGTGCACCCATTTTCTCCCCGCAGAAATACTCCTCTACTTGCGGAAGAAAAAAATTTTCGATATTCCAATCGGCGTGGTGGTGACAGATATCGATGCCCACGCCATGTGGCTACTGAAAAACGTAGACTGGTACTTTGTGGCCTCTGAAGAGACACGGGTCTATCTGGCTGCCCTGGGCATCCCTTCTGAAACGATCTTTGTCACAGGGATCCCCATCGATCCGATCTTTGCAGTAGAAAAACCCAAGCGGGAGACCCGTCTTCGTCTCGGCCTGGATCCGGACAAAACGACGATTCTGGTCTCGGTGGGCGGTTTTGGCGTGGGACCTGTTGAATCGCTCGTCCATGCCCTCCATGAGATCGAGCACCCGGTCCAGATGGTCGTCATCTGCGGTCGTAACACCCGGCTGGAGGGCCGCTTGAAAAACCTTCCTCCGCTCCGTCATCCGATGAAAATCATTGGCTTTACAAGTGAAATGGACAGATGGATGGCTGCCGCAGACCTTCTGGTGGGAAAGCCCGGAGGATTGACAAGTTCTGAGGCATTGGCACGAGGACTCGTTCTGGTTATCGTGAATCCCATTCCCGGGCAAGAGGAGCGAAACAGTGACCATTTTCTGGAGGAAGGAGTGGCAATTCGATGTAACAACCTTCCAGCCTTGGCCTATAAGATCGATACTCTGCTGGCCGATAAAGGACGGTTTTCAAGAATGCAGCAGGCTGTAAAGCGAATGGCAAGACCGGATGCGGCATCCGAAGTCGTTTCCATTGTGCTCGGGCCGAAGGCCTGAATGAATCTTCACTACCTACTTCAATTTGAATTTGGTATAATGGGTATAGAGTCCTTCATAGATCCACATTATGGGATGGGCATTTGATGTGCTTTTCTGATAAACAAGGTGAAGGAATTTCATCATGATGGACAGATGTTTGAGCCTGCTCTCGCTCTCGGTCCTAGCTTCGTTTTTTCTTTTTACCTCTGAAATGGTTAGCGCTGAAGGGAAAGTTACGATCGGAACAGTAGAGGATGTCTTCCTCTTGCCCTGGAAGGTGAAACTTCCGGCCCGCATTGACACCGGAGCGGCAAAATCCTCGCTCGATGCGCGGGAACTTAAGGTGCACGAGGATAGGGTCGAGTTCAAGTTGCCCCGAAAGTATGGTAATCTGCACTTGCGCCTCCCGATCATCGAGTGGCGACACGTTCGAACCCCTGATGGGCTCGAACGGAGACCCATCGTGGAGCTAGAAATCTGTCTCGGTTCCAAGCGAATCCGCACCTTGGTCAACCTTGCGGATCGCTCCATGGTTAAATACCCCTTGATTTTGGGCCGCAATTTCTTAAAGGAGGACTTTGTTGTCGATGTGAAGCGACGGAGGACTGCAAAACCGAATTGTCCGGATAATCCTTGAACGTGGAAGCCTCGGTAAAAAATCTCGGTCGTTTCTACTCATGAAGATGCTGAGCAAACAGAACCCATTCCAAAAACGTCCTGCATGGCTCTCCGTGGGCCTGATGTTTCTCCTCGTATTGATTATCCTTGTTCTCCCTTTAGGAAAAGGGAGTGCCGGAGAGAAGATGACCATTGGAGAAGTGGAGGATGTGATTCTTATGCCCTGGGGTGTGAGGCTGCCCGCGCGCATTGACACGGGCGCAGCCACATCTTCCCTTGATGCAAGGGAACTCACCGTGAAGAACAACATGGCCGAGTTTAGGTTGCCAAAAATGTATGGTGGCGTCCAGTTACGCTTACCGGTGATTGAGTGGCAGAAGATTCGAAGCGCTGACTTCAGGGAACGGAGGCCAGTCGTAGAGATCACCTTCTGCATAGGTCCGAAGTTAATACGCGCCCAGGTCACCCTGAACAACCGTTCAACGGTCACCTTCCCGTTAATCATCGGGCGAAATGTTCTAAAAGATAAATTTGTGGTTGACTGTATGCATTCGAATTGCCTTCCCCCAACCTGTCCGGAGGTCCCTTCGCAATGAAGCGCCCTGCAATCCTACTGGCGGTGGCGCTCCTGATTCTCTCATTCGCTCTCATCAGCTACCGTATCCTCTGGCTCCAATACCCCATCCTTCCTGCAGCTCCAGCAAGGGTATGGCAGCTCTCCATGGACGCGTCCATTAAGGGTGGCGAAAAGGAAACGACTGTGTTGGTCGGACTTCCCTCTACGCGGAGAGGGCAACTGGTCGTTGATGAACACTTCCACCCTGGAACACTCAGTTTCAATCTCCTTCGTGAGGGACAAAACCAGATTGGCGTCTGGTCAGGGCATATCAGCCCGAGAGGCGAAGCCATTGGATACAGTTCAACCATCCAGGTTCAACCGCAACGTCTCCTCAAGACCATACCGCCAAAACTTGGGCCTTATCCAGAAAATATTGGGGAAACGGAACAGAAACTGGCAACGCGTTTGGAGGGAAAATGGGACCCCCTCCCGCCGACGGATCGACTTCGAAGAATAGCAGCAGCAGTGAATGGATTTTGGGGAACTCCACTCCCGAATGCTCAGGACCTCCAGGCCTGGTCAGCTCTTCAGGATAAATTTGGCCGGGTGACAGCCTCTCTTGTCTTATTGCGGGCGGCTGGTCTAACGGCTCAAGTGGTTGAGGGCTTGCCGCTTGCTGAGAGCATCACAAACTCAACCGTAACCTGGATTGAGGTATGGACGGGCCAAGAGTGGGAGATCCTCCAGCCAGAGAAAGGAGAAATTTATCAAAAACCTGTTCCACTGCTTCCTTTAACCACCGGGGGATTACCGGTCGTACGGACACTTAACGGAGAACTTTCAGAGGTCCGTTGGACATTGCACCGCGAGATTATTAATCAATGGCGCATGAAGTTTGAGACGCATTAGGCGCTCAAATCGATGGCTCGACCGCTGGTCGCTGTTTCGCCTCCCAGAAGAGTTTCAGAGAACTTTTCGCATTCTCATGTTGGTCCCAATTGGCGCCCTGATGATTTGCCTCTTGCGTAATATCGTTGGCTTTCCAACATTCGGGATTTTTCTGCCCGTTCTCATGGCCCTCGCTTTTCGAAATACAGGCCTGGCTTACGGGCTTGGGATCTTTTGGGGTGTTGTCCTGATTGGATATGTGGTCCGCCGCTGGATAGACAGGCTTCATCTCCTCCTTGTCCCGCGACTGTCAGTGATCCTGACGCTTGTCATTGTCTGCATAACCATCTTTGCCCTGCTCGGAAATAAGTTCGACTCTGCGGGAATTCATGGCGGTTGGATTATTGCCCTTTGTCATTCTCACGATGACGATCGAGCGTTTCTTTGTCATCATAGAGGAGGCGGGCGTTCGAGAAGGACTCTGGACGGCTGCGGGGAGTGCCGGGGTTGCCGTGGTCACCTACGGGATTCTTGAAATAGAACCCCTTCAGCTCACCTTCTTCGTTTATCCGGAGCTTCTGCTTGCTGTCGCTGCGGTTCAAGTGCTTCTTGGCCGCTATACCGGTTATCGGCTTTTGGAGCTCTTCCGTTTCCGGAGGTTTTGGAGGTCATGACGATCTTAAGACCCATCCGCTGGCTCCGAGAGGTCGGAATCCTCGGTATGAATCGGCGGAATGCCGAATACATCATGCGTTCTAATCCCCGATCCTTCTTCCCTCTTGTGGACGACAAGCTCAAAACAAAGCAACTGGCAGAAGCGCATCAGATTCCAACCCCACCTTTATACCATGTGATCGAGCATCACGGGGATATCCCCGCACTTGAAAGAGCATTGGGGGACTACCAAAATTTCGTTGTCAAACCCGCCCGGGGCGCTGGCGGGAGTGGTATCGTCCTTGTCAAAGGCCACACCCCAGGAGGTTTTATCAAGCAAAACGACGAGGTCATCCTGATGAAGGATCTTAGTTACCACATTTCTGATATCCTCTCGGGAATTTACTCTCTCGAAGGCCTCGAGGACCGCGCTTTCATCGAAGCACTTGTTCGTCCCGATGCCGTCTTTGACGCGGTGACCTATCGCGGCGTGCCGGACATCAGGATCATCGTCTATCGTGGCGTGCCCGCGATGAGTATGGTTCGCCTTCCAACCCAAGCTTCCGACGGGAAGGCCAATCTTCATCGCGGTGCGATCGGTGTTGGGATCGACATGGCGGAGGGGAGAACGCTGGCAGGCGTCCATCGATCCGGCGTTGTAACTCACCATCCCGACACGAATAACCCTGTGTCGGGAATACGGGTGCCTCACTGGGAGAGGATGCTCCTCATCGCCGCAAAAGCGGTCGATATGACCGGCCTTCACTACCTGGGAGTGGATCTGGTGATCGATCAAGAGCGAGGGCCCCTGCTTCTTGAACTGAATGCACGACCAGGACTCCAAATCCAGATTGCCAACCAGGCGGGTCTCCTCAGGCGCCTTGAGATCATCGATAAGGCGCCTCCTGAATTTCTTGCGACACCGGAGACAAGAGTCGCCTGGGTCTTGGACACATTCTCCACTCGCACCCTCCATTGATTGAAGAAAGTCCCGGCAACCGACCCAATAAAAATTATGGTATCAAGGTTTTTTCAAGCGGATAGATGAGCCGTGTTCCGTTCACCTGCGCAAACGGCGTCATCCGATGAGGTTGGAGATGGGTTGAGTTAAGGATATGAGCCACCTTGATTCCCCTGACTTCAAGGGCATCGGCGATCAGCGAACGATGACACCGCCAGGGCAAAGCTTCGGCACACATCAATGCAATCCGTCCGCGTTGTGCATGCTTCATCAGCTCACCTAGGTGATTTTCAAAGTCCGGAGTTCCCATATAGTCAGCGAAACCTCTGAAGGAGGCGTTCCGCCAACCCACGTTCTCTGAATTTGGCCGTGGGTGCCGGAGCCCTCCAAGCCCAGGCAGATGGAGGTATTCGATGCAGGCGGCCTTGAGGTCATCGGGTAGTGTTTCATGATTAAACTGGGGGTTATGCCGGGAACGTGGAACGGTGCGCACATCGACCACTTCCATGACCTCATAGGCCTGAAGAAGGTGGATGAACGTCTCCAGGGTGCGCGTGGAGTGTCCGATGGTCACCACGACGCACCCCGTATTTTCGAAAGGATCCTTCGCCATCACAACCTATTTTCTCGGAGGTTCTGCCACAGGAGCTTTTCCCTTCAGAGACTTAAGGTAGGCAACGATGTCTGCCATTTCAGCAGATTTGGGATCAATCCCCTTCCCTTTGAGCGCATTCTTGATACAGGCATTCACCTGCTTTTCAAGGTCCTTCCTGTCAGCAGCTTTTTCTACCCCTTTTCCATCTTGATGGCATGAGTTGCATGACATCCCAACGGTGCCTCCACCAAGCTTTGGATCGTTAAAAAAAGCCCTCCCCCTGTCCGCATCCCCTGCTGCCAAGGCCAGGGTAAACATAAGACTGGAAAAAACCATTACAAACAAAGCTATCCTCAATCCCTTCATTCTATTTCGCCTCCTTTCTTCATCAATATATCTATTTTCTCATTGGAGCCTTTCTTTTTCAATAACGATTTTTCAAAGGCCTATGGCCAAACCCTCCCTTTTTGCAAAAAGTCATGTCTTCAATTCAATTGAAATCAAATACATTTGAGTATTATAATGCTTTGAAATGAAAATGGATGAGGCCTTAAGATGTACGAAAAACGGACCTACCGGAATTTGGTAAAAACGGATGATCTCGTTAAATTTGAGGTCATCGTTAAGGAAACCGACCTCCTCGTCCGGGCAGAGAGCGACCTTTCCAAGGAAGCGAGAGATTCCGTACTAACATACCGTCACCAACTCGAAACGTATATCGCGATGAACCCCGGATTCCAACAAAGCCTTGTCCCCCTCGCGGAGGACCCCTATGCCCCGGAAATAGTCAAGCAGATGATCCAGACCTCCCGAGGAGCCGGTGTGGGTCCGATGGCTACCGTCGCTGGAGCCATGGCCGATTTGGTTTCAAAAGATCTGCTCAAGCTCTCAAAAGAGGTGATCGTTGAAAATGGCGGGGATATCTATCTCGCTACCTCCAAGGAACGGACCATTGGGATCTATGCGGGAGATTCACCCCTCAGTCTTAAAATAGGAATTGTGATCTCACCCGATGAGACTCCTCTCGGCGTCTGCACTTCTTCGGGAACGGTGGGCCCTTCCCTCAGCTTTGGGAAGGCCAATGCTGTCTGCATTCTCTCGAAATCTTCCGCCCTTGCCGATGCGGCGGCGACGGCGGTCGGGAATGTCGTAAAAGAGAAAAAGGATATTTCATTGGGTCTTGGGAGAGCAAGAGAGATCGACGGGGTATTGGGAACGCTCATCATCGTTGAGGAAAAGATGGGAGTCTGGGGGAAAATCAAGCTGACCCGACTCTAACTCCATTAGAATTCAGGAGTCAGTAGTCAGAATCCAGAATGGAACAATCAAAATATGAAAATTCCTTGGGAACTATTTTATTTTTGAATGATGGACTCTGATTTCTATTTCATTCTGAATCCTGAATTCTGGATTCTGGATTCTCAAACTCAAAAATGACCACTATTTCTGTTGCCACACTCGGATGTAAAGTCAACCAGTTCGAGTCCGAGGCTCTTATCGATGCCCTCGAACAGAGGGAGTATGCTGTCGTCCCCTTCGAGGAAGGTGCGGACATCACCATTATCAACACGTGCACAGTCACCCACCGGGCTGATTTCCAATCAAGGCAGATGGTTCGAAGGGCCTCCCGATCCAATCCAAACTCTTTGATCATTGTCACCGGATGTTACCCACAGGTGGAAACAGATGCTTTTTTGAAGATGACGGGCGTCCACTATCTGTTGGGAAATGGAGAAAAGAGCCGGATTCCTGACTTTCTTTCCTTGATGCAAGAAGGCGAATTTCCAAGGGTGCAAGTGGGTGATATTCAGAAAGAAAAGCTCTTTTCAGAAACCCCTCTTCATTCTTTTCATCGCCACACCCGTGCCTTCCTAAAAATTCAGGATGGCTGTAATGCTTATTGTTCTTATTGTATTGTTCCCCATGCCAGGGGCCGATCGAGAAGCCTCGCGCCAGAAAGAGTGGTTCAAAACCTGAAAGTATTAAAAGAGAGAGGATTCAAAGAAGTCGTACTCACCGGCATCCACCTGGGCGTTTATGGCCTTGACCTCAACCCTCCCTTCCCTTTGGAAGGGTTACTCAGACAACTGGAGAAAGAGGAGACTCCTGATCGAATTCGACTCAGCTCCATTGAGCCGGGAGATTTCTCTCCGGAACTGATCTCTGTTCTCGCCCAATCGTATAAGATCTGTCCTCACCTTCACATCCCTATCCAGAGCGGAGACGATGACGTATTGAAGAAGATGAATAGAGACTATGACCGTTCTTTCCTTTCGGATCTCGTCCGGGAGCTTCATCTGAAGATTTCAAACCTCTCTATCGGAGCGGATGTGATTGTAGGATTTCCAGGAGAGACAGAGGAGAAATTTAGACATACCTATGGACTGATTGAATCTCTACCCTTCTCCTATCTTCACGTCTTCCCCTTTTCTAAGAGAAAGGGAACCCCTGCGTTCCAATTCCCCCAGGGGGTGAATGAAAAGGAGATCAAAAAAAGGGCGGAGACAATGAGGGAGTTGGGAAAGCAGAAGCGCCAGGCTTTCTATCGTCAGTTTCTCAATCAAGAGTTGAGCGTCCTGGTAGAAGACCGCAAAGAAAAAGAAACCGGGAGATGGAAGGGGCTTTCCAGAAATTACATCCCTGTTCTGCTCCCCCATCACAATGGAACCGAAGGACATCGGAATGGGGTCAATCACGAATGGACCGTCACGGTGACCGGATTGGCTGAAAAGGGTGTGATCGGAAAAATTTTGGAGAAATAGCTGTGGACGAAGAGAGGTTGGCATCTCTAAAAGAATTGGAGGACCGTCTGGGTTATCGGTTCAAAGAGATCACATGGCTCGATCATGCGCTCACGCATAAGTCGTTTATTTATGAAACCAATCATCCTGAAAAAGTGGCCAACGAGGTTTTAGAATTCCTCGGAGATTCCGTTCTCAACCTTGCGGTCAGTTACCTTCTCTTTTTCAAATCTCCTGATGCCCAAGAAGGAGCACTCTCCATGATGAGGTCCCAACTGGTCAAGCGGAGCTCCCTCGCATCTCTCTCCAAGGAACTTCAGTTAGAGGGCTATCTCCTCCTCGGCAAAAGCCAACTGTTGAACGGAGGGACCGAGAAATCCTCCATCCTGTCTAATACCTACGAAGCCTTGATCGGAGCCATCTTCATGGATTCAGGATTCAATCGGGCCTTAGAGATCATCCAGGGACATTTCGAACCTTATCTTCAAACCAAAATGCCCTCTGCACTATTTAATGATTTTAAGAGCCTTCTGCAAATATATTCCCAACAGTTTCATGGAGTATCTCCCCAGTATCGGGTGATGAATGAGTCCGGACCGGATCATGATAAGAGGTTCCAGGCATCTGTCACGATCGGGGATCAAGTGAAAGGACTGGGATGGGGAAAAAGCAAGAAAGAGGCAGAGCAGGAAGCAGCGAAAAAGGCCCTCGAAGAATTGCAGATAGCAGATCGCAAATTGCAAACTGAAAAACCTGAAATCTAAGATCCTAAATTTGAAATCTGAAATCTACAATCTGAATTTAAAGGTGATATGGACACGATTCCACTGATCATACCCATTTTTCTTCCCGCTCTGGGTTGCCGTGAGCGCTGTCTCTTTTGCAATCAGAAGGCTTCGAGCGAAGGGCTCCCTTCTCCCTCTTCCGTTCGTAACTTTATTGAAGATTCTCTGAGCCAAATTCCTTACAATAAGAAACCCAGGGAAAGACAGGTTGCTTTTTACGGGGGAAGTTTTACAGCTATCCATCGGGATGATCAAGTTCGCTATCTCAAAGAAGTTCAGCCCTTCCTCGCTTCCGGTCTGATCGATTCCATTCGTATCTCCACCCGGCCCGATGCCTTGGATGAAGAGATTCTTTCCCTGCTCAAGGAATATGGAGTAAGGACGATTGAAGTTGGAGCCCAATCCATGATCGATGAAGTCCTTTCCTTTGCCCGCCGGGGCCATCGCACAGAAGATACGGTTTCTGCCACGCTACGGCTAAAGCAATGGAGATTCGAGGTAGGGCATCAGTTAATGATTGGTTTACCAGGTGACACTTGCGACCGTTTTCTTCAGACCCTTGATCGAGTCATCGAGCTCAGGCCCAATTTCTTAAGAATCCATCCCACACTTGTTCTCAGAGGGGCTCCCCTTGAAAGCCTCTGGAGGGAGGGGAGGTATTCCCCTTTGCAATTAGATGAGGCCGTTCAATGGCTGAAGCAAGGACTTCTCAAGTTGGAAAACTCGTCTATTCGAATCGCCCGGATTGGGCTTCAGCCCACCGATGAGTTAAAAAGGGATTTTCTTGCTGGCCCCTATCATCCAGCTCTCCGCCAGCTTATTGATTCCGCCATCTTTTTTGACATGGCCATGTCTCTTCTCCAAGACTCTCAGAAAAATGGCCAAGCCCTATTCTTTTGCCATCCCAAAGAGATTTCAAATCTCAGGGGCCAGAAGAACGAGAATATTCTAAGGCTGAAGAAGCACTTCAAACTCAGCGACATCTTCATCGACGGAAAACAGGAATTGCCAAGAGGCTATCTCGGACTTCAAACTCAAGGAGAAGAAGTTTCAATCCATAGAAAGTCCCTCGGTTTTTAAGAAATGTGTTGCGGGGTTTCCGAGAGGAGGCAGAAACGATAAGCCACCGGTTGCCAGGTTTATTGGCAATTCAATGCCGATTGTTGGACGATTTCATTTTTTGAAAAGGTC
>CAVQFR010000041.1:0-85344 GCA_963711845.1 uncultured delta proteobacterium | reverse complement strand
CCGGCTCTTCCTGGGAAAGAAGACCATTGATCAAGAACTCCTGGATGAGTTGGAAGGCGTTCTTTTTGAGGCTGATTTGGGAGTGAAGACATCCAGTCAATTGATCGAAGGTGTTCGCCAGGGGCTCAAAAGAGGAGAACTTCAGGACCCTGAAAAGGTAAAAGAGTTTATTAAACAAGAGATCCTTCGGATCCTAAAATTAGGGGAAAAACCTCTCTCCATCGACTTCTCTCAGACGAAGCCATTTGTCATGATGGTGATTGGAGTCAATGGCGGCGGCAAAACGACCACCATCGGAAAGATTGCCCATCAATATTCGTCGCAGGGGAAAAAGGTCCTGGTCGGCGCCGCGGATACCTTCAGGGCGGCTGCGGTTGAACAGCTTGAGATCTGGGCCAATCGGGTCGGAGCCGATCTGATCAAACAATCAAAAGGATCGGATCCTTCCGCTGTGGCCTTCGACTCCATCCATGCCGCCAAGGCCAGAGAGATCGATCTCGTCTTCATCGATACAGCGGGAAGGCTCCACACCAAAGTGAATCTGATGGAAGAGTTAAAAAAGGTGAAACGGATTATCGGGCGAGAATGCCCCGGGGCGCCTCATGAGATCCTCCTCGTCCTTGACGCCACAACCGGTCAGAACGCGATCTCTCAGGCGAAACTCTTCAATGAGGCCATCGGGGTGACGGGGATCGCCCTTACCAAGCTCGACGGGACAGCCAAGGGAGGAATCATTATCGGAATCACAGAAGAGCTGAAAATTCCAATTCGATATATCGGCGTGGGAGAAGGAATCGAAGACCTGAAGGAATTTAACGCCTCGGAATTTGTTCAGGCCTTATTTTGAGAAATTCGTCTTTCGAGTTCTCGACAAAATCGATAGGCAAAGATAAAGGCACTCGAGCTCGCCCATTTAAAAATACATCTCTTTTTACCAAAAAATACCGTTTCCAGCCCATTTATTCTGCCAAACATCTGTCATAAGTTTGCATTGAAGGGCCTATGCTGCGGCAGAAAGTTCATTTTCGCCTTGATCGCATAGAGCCATGGGGACGGGTGATCCTATGGAGACCCGATCAGAATTCTCCAGAAAAACGAAACACATCAAAGCTTATTTCATTCCGGCTTTGCTTTTAATTATTTGTCTGCTGGTGGGTTGTGTCCACGCCCCTGCTCCTTATCGCCCAAGCCTTTGGGAGAATGCTCCGATTGATATGAAATCCGTTGCGGATCCCCCAGACCAACCCCTGCTCCAGGTCATCATCGTTTATGGGCCGGCATGGGATCACCACTCCGCTTTACGATTGGTCTGTCCCGGTCGGCCGGTTCTGTTTTGGGACCCGGGGGGTGGGTATGGCGTTGATCTTCCGGAGGATGTGAGAAGCAAGGACCTGATACGCATCAACCCGCCGGACCTCGAAACGTACGTACGGCATATCTGGCGTTTCAGCAGCCTGGAGGTGGAGGTTTTTGAATGGGATCTGAAACCTGAAGGTAGCCCGTGACCTATACGATGTCCTCCTCAACGGAACTGATAAAAATCACCCCGCGGGCCGGTTCACGACGACGACGATCGGATTGTTCTGCACGGTGGCGGTGAGCGATTTCTTGCACCGTTTTGCCGGTAAGACCCTGACCGTTCCCAAGTCTTTCTTCTTCCCGGAACATCTGGCCCGGGTCCTCTATACTCAGTCACCCAAGCGCGTGCTGGCCTTCCGTCGTGGTAGACAGACCGCCTATTTCCCTCCTGGGATCACTTCGGGCGATTCTCATTCGTCTCAAATTCTCTAGGTGACCATTCCCGCTCCTCAGAGGGTAGAGGTACGCTTCCTTTATTTTCCCTTTTGGTTCAAAATCTTGCTACAAAACATGATAGAATATTTTGCGCTGGGGGAAAGAAAGTGACAAGAAGAAAGATTGTTTACCCCAAATCTCTTAACGATATCCCTTTGTGGCGACAACGCCAACTTGACCAGGATCTCCTCTGGTTTTCTAAATTTTCTCCTTTCGAGAGATTAAAATATATAGATCGGGAGTGGGAAGAGATTCAGAATTTCATAAAAAAGTTTGGTCTCAAAAGGCATGGAACCAGAAAAAGAAGTCAGCTTTTTCAAGAGGTAAACCCCGTTAGAAATTCCAACGGGGCATTAAACCCTGACGGAGTTATTATAAAACCTGACCCCGCTGCAGAGCAGCGGGGCATTATTTCTAACGGGGTAAAGGCTTTTCTATGGTCCTTCGCTCTCTTCACTCTATCCTGAATGGGAAACGAAGAGAATTCAGGAAGATCGGATTGTCCTCCAAGATCTCATCGGTTATCCTCCTGATTCTCTTGTTCAGCCCCTCTGTTGGATCCCCCCGATCCAGCAGCATCGGAGAAGCCAAATTTCTTTCGTCTTTGGAAAATGCAGTGGTTCATGAGTTAAACATGGCCCGAACGGCTCCCAAAGACTACTCTTCTTTCCTTGAACAATATAAGAAGTATTATGATAAGAAACTCCTTAGACTCCCTGGACAGACTCCCATACTGACAAACGAAGGAGTGGGAGCGGTGGTCGAGGCCATACGTTTTCTGCGCTCTGCCAAACCACTCCCTCCCCTGAACCCTTCGAAAGGTATGTCCTCGGGAGCAAGGGATCATGTGACGGATCAAGGACCATCAGGTTCCACCCAACACAAGGGGAGCGATGGCAGCCAGCCCCGGGATAGAGTCAATCGCTACGGGACTTGGGAAAAAAGCATAGGTGAAAATATAGCCTATGGCAGCGACAAAGCTCGGAGTATTGTGATGTTTCTAATGATAGACGATGGGGTCTCGAGTCGGGGGCACAGAAAAAACATCTTCAACCCGGATTTTCGTGTGATCGGAGTGGCCTGCGGTCATCATGCCACTTACAGGACTGTCTGCGTCATTACTTTTGCAGGAGGATATAAAGAGAAAAGCGGCAAGTAAATTACCCCGCAGCAGAGCTGCGGAGCATTAAGATTCAAAACCTATTTCCATGTCGTCATTCCTGCGCAAGCAGGAATCCAGTTTATGTTGGTCCCCTGTTTTCCAAGGAACAAGCCTGGATTCCCACTTTCGTGGGAATGACAGATGAGGTAACCCTGTACCAAGCTACATGGAATTATCAATTTAAAACTCTAAAACATTTCGTCTTCGGCGAACCTGTTTTCATCCGCCCAGCAGAGCTGGGCGGTATTCAACAGGTGTCTTTTATAAAGAATCAACCCTTCGACTTTCCCCGGTCTAAGCCCAGGGGTTGCTCAGGGTTGATACTGAGCGGCGCTTTAAACCCCGTGCTAAAAGTCGGGGCTGGGTGCCGTCGAAGTATCAAGGAAAAACCATTTTTTCCAGGGCCTTGATTCTGGATTCCAAGGCGTTAAATTTCCTCTCCAGATCTGCATAAGAAAATCTGATCATCGAACCCAATTCCGTTTGGACTTCAACAAAACCGTCTTTCATCTTCTCTTTGATGTAGTGGATCTCCTCTGTCACCTCCTTGATCCCTTCTCTCAGGCTCTCCATTCCATCCTTCAATCCACTCACATCGATGCTGACCCTTTCCCTGGCATCAGCCGAAGGGGTTTCTCTTTCCTCTCTGATGTCTTGAAGAAAAGTCTCTAATTTCTGGAAGGATTGATCAAGGGCAGACTGAGTCCCGACCTTGAGCTCCTGAATTCCATCTCTGAATTCTTTCCGGATCGGATCGGTTTCCCCCGTCCCACCTTTTCTCAACTGCTCAAAATCGGCCTTGACTTCCTGTCTCCATTCAAGAACCTGATTTTTATTCTCCTCTTTCAATTGACGGAAGTTCGACTTCGTTTCTTGCCTCAGCTTCTCCAGATCTTCTTTGGTGGTCAGGCCCAGTAATATTCTTTCCAAATACTCCTTTGTCTCTAGGTCCATTCTCATCCCCCGCACTCATACTGATGGAGACTTGAATACCACAGACCCATTTGAATGTCAATCTTTTTTTCCCAGTGATTCAAACAAGATAGCGGGGAAAACCACAGCCTCGGTACTCAAAGGGAAAGGCGTATTAAATGTTTTCTTAGACACATCCATCATTCTCGAGAAATCTGTTTTCAAGAAGCATTTTCCCCGTGGTCTCTCAGGTTGACATACAACTCCATTTTTCGTTATATTCAACTCACCTAAGAGCAAGTTCTTATTGTTATCATGAGCGGGTTTTTATCCAGTTTTGAGAACTTAACCAGCCAGAAAAGCTGAAAATCATAGAATGAAACACCAAGACCCCCGCCAGGATCAGCGCACTTATGACACGTTTCACATGGGCCGATCCTGCATGGACCTTTACAGCAACGATGTGGGGGCCGACTTTGTTGATATCAAAAGCTTTGCCGCCTATGTGGGTGGGTCCCCCACCAACATGAGCGTCGGGTGCCGCAGGCTGGGACTGAAATCGGCCTTACTGACCGCCTTTGGCGAAGATCCCGTCGGCGACTTCGTTGTCCATTTTCTGAAGAAGGAAGGAGTGAACGTCCAATTCAGCCCCCGAAAACCGGGCCGGCACACCAGCCTCGTCGTCCTGGGCATCGAGCCTCCTGACAAGTTTCCGTTGGTCTTTTACCGGGATAACTGTGCCGATATCGCCCTGGACATCGATGATGTGCTGGCGGCTCCCGTTACCGACAGCAGTGTGTTTCAGTTTGCCGGCACGAATCTGAGCAAAGACCCGAGCCGGGGCGCCACTCTGTACGGAGCGGAAATTGCCAAAAAAGCTGGCACAACCGTTGTCCTCGACCTGGACTTCCGGCCAGACCAGTGGAACGACCCCCGTGCTTACGGCGCCGCAGTTCGTTCCGCCCTTCCTTGCGTGGATATCATTATGGGTACCGAGGATGAAATTAATGCCGCCATGCTGACCGACCCGCAGGCTGTCCGGCTGACCCATTCCCAGGTGACCGATGCCCGGGTGATCGGAAACACGGCCGAGCATGTTCGCGCCCTTTTGGAAAGGGGACCCCGGGTGGTGGTGGAGAAGCGCGGCAGACATGGTTGCCGGGTCCATCAGCGCGATAGGGCGGCAGAGGACGTACCCGGATTTGCGGTAACGGTTCAGAACATCCTGGGTGCCGGAGACGCATTCGGCGCAGGGTTCCTGTACGGGTATGTGAAGGAATGGGACCTCCGGAAGGCCTGCCGACTGGGTAACGCCTGCGGCGCAATGGTTGCCAGCCGGCACGGCTGCTCTATCTCCATGCCCTTCTGGGAAGAAGTGATGACCTTTGTCCAAAACCAGGGCGGATTGTGATTGAAAGGAGTACAGGTGGAATGAAAAGCGATATCTTGAAAAGTTTTGATCTCGACGGAAAAGTTGCCGCGATCACCGCCGGCGGGGGTGATTTGTGCGGCGCCATGGCTGAAGCCCTGGGTGCGATGGGCGTGAAGGTGGCTGTGCTGGATATCGACCTGAAAAAGGCCGAAGCCCGGTCGTTCGCCGTCACACAGTCCGGAGGAACCGCCAAGGCGTTTCGGTGCGACGTGCTCGATAAGGATCAGGTCCGGGAGTGCCACGAGGCGGTTTGCAGCTTATGGGGCCCGCCTGATTTTCTGATCAACGGCGCTGGCGGCAACCACCCTCGTGCCACCACTTCCGAAGAATTCCACCGTCACGCAGGATCGCCCGATCCGGCAGCCCAATCGTTTTTTGATCTGGATCCGGCCGGATTCCGCCAGGTGTTTGATCTCAATTTCATGGGGACGTTTCTCGTGAGCCAGGTCTTTTCACAGGGGATGGTCAAGAAGGGCCAGGGATCAATCGTCAACATTTCTTCCATGAGCGCCTTCACACCGCTCACAAAAGTGGCTGCCTATTCGGCAGCCAAGGGGGCGGTGAGCAACTTCACGCAGTGGCTGGCAGTCCATTTTTCGCGCACGGGCGTCCGTGTCAACGCTCTGGCGCCGGGTTTTTTTATGACCGAGCAGAATAAGTTCTTGCTTGTGAATCAGAAGACGGGCGACCTCTTGCCCCGCGGCGATAAGGCAATCGCGCACACGCCCATGGGACGGTTTGGCCAGCCGGAGGATCTGATTGGCACCCTCGTCTGGCTGCTTTCAGATGCTTCCAGTTTCGTCACCGGCGTGGTCGTGCCCGTCGATGGTGGGTTTTCATCTTATTCTATTTAGGCAATTCGTTGTAAAGGAATATTGGGAAAATAGTCATCCTCGATAGCCGGGCATGATGAAAATGGAATCCAGAAGTCACGAGTCAGAATCCTGGAAGAGAAAAGGATACTTCCCTAACCCTTACTTCTGGCGACTGAATTCTAAATCCTGCATTCTCGATTTTCAGACAAACTGAAAAGAGGCAGAGGACGTGGCGAATGTCATCCTGAGAAACGTAACGAAACGATTCAAGTCGGTGACGGCGGTTGACAGCCTGAGCATTGAAGTCCAGGACCGCGAATTTGCAGTGCTGGTGGGGCCCTCCGGATGCGGTAAGACCACAGCCCTCCGAATGATCGCCGGCCTCGAGCCTATAACATCCGGCGAGATCTATATCGGCGACCGCCTGGTGAACGACGTCGCGCCCAAGGATCGGGACATCGCGATGGTCTTTCAGAATTACGCTCTCTACCCTCACATGAATGTCGGGGAAAATCTGGGATTCGGGCTGAAAATGCGCAAGTTTCCAAAGGAAGAAATCGACGAGCGTGTGCAGGAGGCGGCCGACATCCTCGGCATCCATGAACTTCTGGACCGAAAACCGAAACAGCTCTCGGGAGGGCAGCGGCAGCGCGTGGCAGTGGGAAGGGCGATCGTGCGTAAGCCAAAGGTATTTCTGTTTGACGAGCCGCTCTCCAACTTGGACGCCAAGCTGCGGGTGGCCATGCGGGCCGAGATCAGCAAACTACACCGGCGACTGGGGGCCACGATTATCTACGTCACCCACGATCAGGTGGAGGCCATGACCATGGCCAATCGGATCTTCATCATGCATAATGGCACCCTGCAGCAATCCGGGGCGCCCCTGGAGGTCTATAAGCAGCCGACCAATCGGTTCGTCGCAGGGTTTATCGGCTCACCCGCCATGAACTTTATCGAAGCCACGCTGATCCACGAAGAGAACGCCTATTTCATAGACGCTGTCGGTTTTAAGGTAAGGCTGCCTGAGGCGTTCTATCCCAGAATCGAACCCTATGCCGGCCGACAGGTCATATTCGGTGTTCGGCCCGAGGATGTGGCGGAACGCACCCCTGCAGCAGCCGGCGTCCACGGAAACACCCTCACGGCACGAGCGGATGTGGTGGAACCCCTTGGATCTGAAACCTTTGTTTATCTGACCTGCGGACCTCATGCCATCGTCGCTCGAATGGAGTCCCCGGAACGGCCATGGACCGTGGGCCAAACATTAGAGGTGGACCTCAAGATGTCCAAAACCCATATCTTCGATAAGAAGACGTCGCAAACCATTGTGTAAATCGAAAGATTCATCTCGGCAGACGATCGGTCTGACGACGGAATCTCAAAACTTATTAAAGAGGAGGCAGAACATGAAAAGAAGAATGGTATGTTTATCGCTGGTCGCTCTGATTTGTGTGGGGGCATTTTCTTCGATCGCCCTCGGAGCAGTAAACTGGAAGCAGCTCCAGGGCACCGAGATCCGTTTTCTGATGAACAAGCATCCCTTTACCACGTTTATAGAACCAAAGGTGCCCGAGTTCGAAAAGTTGACCGGCATCAAAGTGACGATCGAAGCTTTTCCGGAGGATCAATACCGGAACAAACGGACGATCGAACTTAATGCCGGAGGCAAGGTGGATGGGTACATGATTATGCCGGGTCAGGATGATCTCCACTATTGGAAAGCGGGATGGCTGCAGCCCATGGATGGATACAACTCAGACCCCGCCCTGACCGAGGCAGACTGGAATTTTAAGGACTTCTTCCCCAGTTTTGCAAAGGCCTCGTCGATGGATGGCAAGCTGATTGGCATCGTGATCAATGCCGAGACATCCCTTTTGGCCTATCGCAAGGATCTGTTTACAAAGTTCAAGGTTAAGGTCCCTCAAACGATGAAAGAACTTGAACAGACGGCCAAGTTTTTCTACGGCAAGGAGGTCGATGGCAAGAAGATGGTCGGCATTACCTTGAGAGGAAAGGGAGCTGCGGCTACGTCCCAGTGGGTTGACTTCCTGTACAGCTTCGGTGGTTCATGGACCACTCCCCAGGGTAAGTCGAACTTCGCCTCGCCCCAGAACATCGCAGCTTTTAAGTTTTACGGAGACCTGCTGAGAAACTATGGTCCCCAGG
Source organism: uncultured delta proteobacterium (assembly GCA_963711845.1). GTDB lineage: Bacteria > Desulfobacterota > BSN033 > BSN033 > UBA1163 > CAVQFR01. The sequence goes on along the minus strand of CAVQFR010000041.1, from coordinate 77,063 downwards.
GCGGCACAATGCTCCACTGGGCCGAAAGCACGTCCATGTTCATGGAAGGCAAAGCGGCCATGATCTACGACGCCAACGTGTTCAAGGCATTGTATGAAAACCCCAAGGAGTCCAAGGTTGCCGGGAAAGTGGGGTATGCTGTTATCCCGGCCGGTCCGGCAGGCAGGCTGCCCCATGTTTCCAACTGGAGTCTCTCGATCAGCAAAACCAGCACCCCTGAGCGGCAAAAGGCAGCCTGGCTATTCATCCAGTGGGCCACCAACAAAAATAATTCTCTGGGCGCGCTCCTGGCCGGGGTGCCGGCTGGAAGGGCGTCGGCGTGGACTTCCAAGGAATATAAATCCAAAGACGACCATCCGGACTGGACGTCAAGCACGATGAAGTCTTTTGAGATCGGCCAGCCCCAGTGGAACCCGCCCGTTATCAACGTCCCCGAGATCCGAGATATCACCGGCCAGGTGATCGTGGACGCCATCGAAGGCAAGGATGTGGCCGCCTCGGCTAAGAAAGCAGCCGAATTGATGGATAGGAAGATGGAACGATAGCTTTCAAACGGCCGGGATCTGTTTGCCTCTGCTTGGCGGACAGATCCCGGCACCCCATGGTCGGGACAAAAACCACCGTCATGAAGACCGCTCCCAGCGCACTCAGCCGATTCATGGATCGCCACCAGGCTCTTGTCTACCCAGCGCCTGCGGTGACCGCCCTGTTCTTCATCGTCATCATTCCCATCGCGTATAACCTGTATCTGACCTTTACCAAGTGGACCATCGGACTGGGGCAGCCGAAATTTATCGGCTTCGGCAACTTCATCGAACTTTTCTCGGATGAGCGCGTCTTAAACGGCATGAAGGTGATGGTCTATTTCAGTGGCCTGAGCCTTTCCCTCGAGCTGGTGCTGGGACTTCTCATCGCAGTTTATTTCAACCGCGAATTCAAGGGCAGCGAGATCGTCCAGGCGATTTATATTTTTCCGTTCGCAGCCACGCCGGTGGCCGTCGCGTTGATCTGGCGGATCATGCTCAACCCCGAAATCGGGGTCATGAACTATTTGCTTCAAAGCCTCGGCCTTCCGGGAAGCCTGTGGGTCAGCAGCCCGATGACAGTGATTCCGGCCCTGGTGATGGTCGACGTGTGGAAGTGGACCCCCATGATCACCCTCATCGTGCTGGCGGGCCTCAAATCCCTGCCCCATGATCCCTACGAGGCCGCGCGAATCGACGGGGCCAACGCGCTTCAGATCTTCTGGCACATCACCCTTCCCCTGATCCGGCCGGTGCTGATTGCAGCATTGATGCTGCGGTCTCTGGACAACCTCAAGGAGTTTGATATGATCTACACCATCACCCAGGGGGGGCCGGGCATCTCGTCCGAGACGCTCTATCTGTATTCCTACAATGTCGGGTTCAGTTTCTTCAAGGCCGGGTACGGCTCGGCCCTCATGGTGGTCGTCTTTTTGATCGTCCTGGCGTTCAATGTGGTCATGAACCGAATGCGGCTCAGGGCACAAGATATCTAACCGGAGGTGGCCCTGCAATCAGAAGCGCGAATATGTAAGAGATGATAACCGGAACCGGAATGACGAAAACGATTAAATCGACCTTTTTTTACGCGGGGGCTGTCGCCCTGTGTGTGCCGCCGGTATTCGTGTTCGTCTGGATGATCCTGACGGGGCTCAAGACCGGAGTGCAAAACATCTCCTATCCTCCGGAGTTCATTTTTAGGCCTACGCTGGAGAACTTCAGGGCGGTATTTCAACAATACAATTTTTTCAGATACCTGATGAACAGTCTCATCGTCGCCGGCCTGGCCACGGGTGTTTCACTGGTGTTGGGGCTGCCGGCAGCCTATTCCATCGCCAAATACCGGCAAGGAAAGATCGGCATCCTCATCCTCGTCGCCCGGATGACGCCGTTTGTGAGCTACCTGTTGCCCTGGTACATCATCTTCCGTCACCTGAAGCTCATCGACACCTACACGGCCCTTACGATCACCCATTTGATCATCACCCTGCCCATGGTGATCTGGGTGATGGTCTCCTTCTTCGAGGGGATGCCGGAGGAACTGGAAGACGCGGCCATGATCGACGGGTGTTCCCGCCTGCAGAGTTTTCTCATAATCGTGCTCCCCCTGGTGCGAAACGGCATCGCCACTTCGGCGATACTGTCCTTCATCTTCTCGTGGAACCAGTTTCTCTTCTCGCTGATCCTCTCCGGCCCGAAGACGAAAACCGTGCCGGTGGCAGTATATAACTTCATCTCCTACGGAAAGATCGACTGGGCCGGGATCGGCGCCGCGGCGACCCTGATCGTGCTGCCGGTTTCCGTGTTTGCATTCTTCGTACGGAGAACAATTGTTCAGGGACTGACCATGGGTGCTTTGAAAGACTGACCATGGGAAAGGGGAGCTCCGCCGTGTCCATTTCAGAAGAAAAGGCTAAAGAGATTATCGAAGCCGGAACACCCGCGACCCTGTATGAAAAAAAACGTGTCCTGGTCCTAACGCCGGATGCGACAAGGACCTGCCCTCTGCCGATGATGACTCGTGCTGTCCGTGAGGTGATTGGAGAACGCGCTGCCAAATTGGATTTCATGGTAGCCGTGGGAACCCATCCCTCCTTGTCTGAAGAGAAGATTTTGGAACTTTATGGGATCACCCCTCAAGACAGGAAGGAGAAGTTTGGTCGATCCGAATTTTTTTGCCATCGCTGGGATTTGCCGGAAACCTTTCTCCAAATTGGATATCTGTCCGAGGAAGAGGTTGAAAGAATTTCCGGTGGACTTTTGAAGGAAAAGGTGCCGATCGAGATTAACAGAAAGATCTATGATTATGACCTGATCCTCATTCTGGGACCCGTTTTCCCGCATGAAGTCGTCGGATTCTCCGGAGGCGCGAAATACTTGTTCCCGGGCATTTCGGGCGGCGAGTTATTACATTTTTTTCACTGGCTGTCAGCGGTGATGACCTGCAAAGAGATCATCGGGAAAAAAGAGACTCCGGTCCGACAGGTGATCCATAAGGCCATGGAAAAAATCAACCTACCCATTCATTGTTTGGCCATGGTGGTCAAGCCGGATGCCGGGCTGTACGGCTTATTTGCCGGCGATGTAAGAGAGGCATGGTCTGCGGCTGCGGATTTGTCCTCGAAAATTCACATTGTGGTCAAAGAGAAACCCTATCGGACCGTATTGGGCCGAGCGCCCGAAATGTATGACGAGATCTGGACAGGCGGAAAAGTGATGTACAAGCTGGAACAGGTGGTCGCCGACAATGGTAGACTGATCATCTATGCTCCGCATATTGACAGGGTTTCGAGTACCTGGGGAGATTATATTGAAAAAATAGGATACCACGTGCGGGACTACTTCCTGTTTCAGATGGAGAATTTCAAAGATGTTCCGAGAGGTGTTCTCGCCCATTCCACCCATGTGTGCGGGACCGGCATCTATCAAAACGGCATTGAGAAACCCCGGATTGAAGTCGTACTGGCGACTGCCATTCCAAAAGAGAAATGCGAGCAGATCAACTTGGGTTATATGAACCCGGCTGAGATCAGGATCGCGGATTACACGGGGAAGGAGGATGAGGGCATCCTCTATGTGGACCACGCCGGTGAGATTCTTTACCGCCTGGAATAAGAATCCAAATTCCGAAAGGAATAGAAAAGATTCACTCGAACCCTTGACCCCTTGAATCCTCGAACCCTCAAGTCATCCCGACTTGTCAGGATGGCAGTGGGTCTCGGTACTGAATAAGTTGTGGAAAAGGAAGTTATGGTACTCATACTGATGGGGCCGATGGGCTGTGGTAAGACAACCATCGGGAAAATGCTCGCTGAGAGGCTCGGCTGGTCTTTTTATGATGGGGATGACTTTCACCCAAAAAAGAATGTTGAAAAGATGCGGGCTGGAATTGCCCTGACCGATGAAGACCGCAAACTCTGGTTGGAAATTTTGTATGGGAATATACAACGCTGGTTGAAAGAATAAAGAGAACACGATATTGGCTTGTTCTGCCCTGAAACAGGCTTACCGGGATATCCTCGGCGTTGACCAGAACACCGTGAGGACAGTCTATTTAAAAGGCTCCTATGAATTGCTGCGCAAACGGGTTGAAGACCGTCAACATCCTTATATGGATAAGAATTTGTTAAGAAGCCAGTTAGATACTCTCGAAGAACCGAAAGACGGTTTGACGGTGGACATCTCCGCAACTCCAGAAATCGTCGTCAGTACGTATTATTGAATCACCTCAATTTAAATCAGTAATTTATGGCTACCCCTAAAAATGTCTATGCCTCGAAAGCAGGACATCCAGATCAGTACCGAGCAATACTGGACTCCCGCCGGAGCTTGACCCGTAGGATGGATACGGGGTGGGAGTGACAAATTCGTAGTTATTAGGAGTGTCCTTGTATCAATTGCCCAAAGGATAAGCGTCACCCTTTTACTTCAGGCCTGAGGCAGTAATAATCAACTCCAAAAATGCACGGGCTTCTTCGAAGCTGTCCAATTCCGAATGAACGACCTCATGACGTGCCATCTTTGTTGATTTTGATTGCGATGAAGTAAGGGCTCCTGACGTCTCCCAGGGCTTTATGGATGGTGAAATCGTTGTCTGGGAAGAGGGGAAAAGGAGTATTGAAAGTTTTCTTAAACACATCAACCTCGTAACGCGAATCTCCGGCACCGATACCGATCATTTTAATTTTGTTCCTAAGACCTGGATCCGATTCAATAAGGTAATAAAGCTTGTCCATTCCGGGTGCTATTTTTTGGCATTTCGGGCAGTATGTACTGAAGATTTCAATGATGACAACTTTGGCTTTGATCTGTGGTATTCGGAAAAAACTGCTCGCCAGATAGCCCTAGGTATTCTTTCTCATCTGGATCTTCTGGGACCGGAAGCGTAATCAGTGGCAGTACACCTCCCTTTACAGGAGGGAGGTTGGCGGCCCGGTTTAGATCGCAGACGATTAAGGATATCAGCCCGACAGCTGCAATAGGCAAATAAATCGCCCTCATTATGCCTCCACCCCAAAAAATCCAGAATGTTTTCGTTGGGAAATCATATCTTTTTCTACCTTCTATCGCAACTGTGGATTTTAAAACATTTTAAAATCAGCCGAAAACCCAAATTTTTTTCAAATATTTTTTTCAAATATTTTTTTCTTGACAAAAAAATCCTTTGTGGTATCTTTCACAATACCTCGATCTTCCGTACCATCTTTCCAATCTGATTCATATAGTTCTGGGGGTTTAGTTTGGGGGGGGGAACCTTAGAAAAATCAAAAAATTAAGCGACCTCTCACATTTGTTCAATGCAACGGGGTGAGTTCAACTCTCATCTCCAAATTTGAGAAAGGAGGCCAAGGAATATCTATGAAGATTAACCGAAGAACCTTTTTGAAGATCTCGGGGGCAACAGCCGCCGGGACGGTGATGGGTGGTCTGGGATTTGATCTTTCTCCGGCCGAGGTCTATGCCCAGGAATTGCGCATTAAAGGGGCCAAGGCAACCACCACGGTCTGCTGCTACTGTTCGGTCGGCTGCGGAATTATCGTCCATACCGATAGCCAAAGGTAAGGTGATCAATGCCGAGGGAGATCCCGACCATCCCATCAACGAAGGCGCCCTATGCCCGAAAGGGGGTTCAAGCTTTCAAATCGCAGTCAATCCCAATCGTTTGCAGAAAGTCCTTTACCGCGCTCCTTCGAGCGCTGCATGGAAAGAAGTAGGTTGGGAATGGGCTCTGAACAAGATTGCAGCGAACATCAAGAAGAGCCGCGACAAGAGTTTCATGGAGAAAAATGCAAAAGGCCAGGTTGTGAATCGAACCAATGGCATCGCCTCTGTGGGAAGCGCGGCCCTGGATAACGAGGAATGTTGGCTCTATCAAAAGTTTCTTAGGTCCCTGGGCCTTGTTTATATTGAACACCAGGCCCGTATCTGACACAGCGCAACTGTAGCGGCTCTGGGAGAGTCGTTCGGACGCGGTGCAATGACCAATCACTACAACGATTTTCGAAATGCTGATGTGATTTTGAACATGGGTAGCAATGTTGCAGAAAACCACCCCGTTTCATTTAAATGGATTCAGGCGGCAAAAGACAAAGGGGCAACCTTTATCCATGTGGACCCAAGATTCACTCGAACATCCACCAAAGCTGATATTTTTGTCAGACTTCGTTCAGGGACTGATATCGCTTTCCTGGGCGGCATGATCAAGTACATTCTGGACAACAATCTCTACGATGAGTTCTACGTCAAGAACTACACCAATGCCTCTTTCATCGTGAATCCCAAATATGGATTCGATGATGGCCTCTTCTCGGGATATGATCCCACGAAACGTGCCTATGATGCATCCACCTGGGCATTAGAAAAGGATGAACAGGGGATTCCCAAAAGGGATATGAGCCTGCAGGATCCTCGTTGTGCCTTACAACTTCTCAAAAAACATTATTCCCGCTATACGCTCCAGAAGGTTTCGGAAATCACAGGAACTCCAATGGCAGATTTGGAAAAAGTTTATAAGGCCTATGGGGCTACCGGCGCTCCGGATAAAGCCGGAACCGTATTATACGCCATGGGGTGGACGCAACATACCGTGGGCGTTCAGAATATCCGGGCTATGTCCATCATCCAATCGATTCTTGGAAATATGGGCATTGCAGGCGGAGGCGTCAATGCCCTTCGAGGCGAATCGAATGTTCAGGGCTCGACCGATGCAGGCCTTCTCTTTCATATCTGGCCAGGATATTTACCTAATCCCCAAGCTCATTTAGCAACCTTGGCCGATTACAATAAAACCACGCCGGCCTCGAAGGATCCCCGGAGTATCAACTGGTGGAAGAACCGACCTAAGTATGTGGCCAGTTTCTTAAAAACGATGTTCGGGGATAAAGCCACGAAAGAGAATGAATTCGGTTATGCCTGGATGCCGAAACTCGATACAGGTCAAGACGCTTCCTGGTTGAATCTCTTTGACGAAATGTACAAAGGATCTTTCACAGGTTTCTTTGCGTGGGGTATGAACCCGGCTTGTTCAAGCGCCAACGCGGGGAAGGCCCGTCAAGCATTAACGAAGCTTGACTGGATGGTCAATGTGAATGTCTTCGATAATGAGACCGGGTCTTTCTGGAAAGGCCCCGGAATGGATCCAAAGAAGATTAAAACCGAAGTGTTCCAGCTCCCTTGCGCAGCCTTTTTGGAAAAGGAAGGAAGTATAAGCAATAGCGGCCGTTGGATGCAGTGGCGCTATAAAGCGGCCAATCCTCCAGGAGTGGCCAAACCTGATGGCGATATCATGTATGAGTTGTTTAAGAAGGTTCGAGCTCTCTACGAGAAGGATAAGGGCGATTTTCCAGAGCCGATTTTGAACTTAAAGTGGGATTATGAGACGAACGGTCATTTTGATATTCACAAAGTAGCCAAGGAGATCAATGGCTACGACCTCACGACTGGTAAATTGCTTCCCAATTTTGTTCCTCTAAACGATGATGGAACCACTTCCTGCGGTGACTGGCTCTATTCAGGCAGCTATACCGAAGCTGGCAATATGGCCGCCCGGAGGAAGAAGACCGATCCAACGGGTTTAGGCCTCTATCCTGAGTGGTCATGGTGTTGGCCACTCAACAGAAGGATCATCTACAACCGGGCTTCCGTGGATCTGGATGGAAATCCAAGGGATCCCAAACGGCCCTTGCTCAAATGGGATGCGGCCGGAAAGAAATGGATAGGGGATGTTCCCGACAATGCCGTGCCTCCGATGGGAACCACCGGAGTCTATCCGTTCATCATGAAACCGGATGGTGTAGCCTCGATTTTCGGACCTGGACTGAAAGATGGGCCATTCCCCGAACATTATGAACCCCTGGAGTGTCCCATTGAAAAGAACTTGATGTCCAACCAGAGGATCAATCCGGTCGTCAGAATTTTTGAAGGGGGCCTGGATACGTTCCTTACTTGCGATCCCAAATATCCTTTTGTTTGCTCAACCTATCGAGTAACTGAACACTGGCAGACCGGAGTTCTCACCCGCTGGCTTCCTTGGCTCATCGAGGCTGAACCTCAGATGTTTTGCGAGATGAGTCTGGAACTGGCAAAACTGAGAGAGATCAAGAACGGTGACAGGGTGATGGTAGCGTCGCCCCGGGGAAAAGTTGAGGCAGTGGCCATCGTCACTTCCCGTTTTAAGCCTTTCAACATCGCCGGCCAGACCGTCCACCAGGTAGGAATTCCCTGGCATTTCGGCTGGCTCCATCCGAAGGATGGTGGGGAGAGCGCCAATCTGCTCACCCCGACGATCGGGGATCCCAATACGATGATCCCCGAATCGAAGGCATTCATGGTCAATGTAAGCAAATTGGCCAAACAACCGGCGAAGAAGCCGGTAAAAAGCTAAAGGAGGTGACTTAAATGGCGGATAAATCTTTTTTCATCGATACGACCAAATGCACAGCCTGCCGGGGATGCCAGATCGCCTGCAAGCAGTGGAATAAGAATCCAGGGACAAAAACCGTCCAGACCGGAAGTCATCAGAACCCTGCGGACCTGAGCTTTTTCACATTTAAGCTCGTCAGATTCAGTGAAATCGAGACCGGGGGAGACCCGAAATGGTACTTCTTCCCTGATCAGTGCAGACACTGTATGGAGCCGCCCTGCATGTCCACGGCCGAATCCTTGGGATCCAAGGCCATTGCCAGGAATGAGGCCACGGGTGCAGTGGTCTTCAATCCAAAGATAAAAGTGAAGCCGGCCGATCTTAAATCCATCCGAGAATCTTGTCCCTATGATATTCCTCGATGGGATGAGAGAATGGGGGTCATGGCCAAATGCACGATGTGTTTTGACCGAGTCAAAGAAGGGATGCTTCCTGCCTGTGTCAAGGCTTGCCCGACGGGGACGATGAATTTTGGTGATCGGAAAGATATGCTCGAGAAGGCAAATAAAAGATTGGAAGAGGTTAAGAAGGTCTATAAAGACGCGACGCTTGCCAATCCCGATGATGTCCGGGCGATCTACCTGCTTGTTGACGATCCCAAAAAGTATCACAAATTCGCTGTGGCGGAGAACACGATCGGGATGACGAGGAAGATGGCGCTCAAGCGTCTCTTTCAACCTTTGAGCGACCTTCGACACATGATCGGGTAAACCCTATCAAAGGGGGGAAACCAGGGCTTGTTTCGAGCGGGAGTCACGGAACAGGCCCGTTTTTTTGACATGGGGATCAGATTGCTTCGCTTCGCTCGCAATGACTGCTATGTATCCGGATAACCATCAGGTCGTTGCGAGGAGTCCCGCTTTGGCGGCACGACGAAGCAATCTCAAAATGTGTTGACAAGGACAAGGGAGAAAGAATTGGGCAGGTTAAGAGAGAGGATTCAGCAGATTAAAAAGAAAAGACCCGGCTATGGAAAGATTCTTGATTTCTACCAAAGCGTCAAAGAAGCGCAAGAAAAGGTAAAAGCCTCTTTGAAGATTAATTCCGTGCAACTCGCGGAGGAATGGAAGAAACTCCTCTCCAAAGAGGGGTTCTCATTGATTCAGAAAGATGATTTCCCATTGGATCTTGAATCATCCGTCAAGCTCTTCGAAACACTTTGTCAGGTCGGGAAAGATGCAAACCCCCATCTGGCTGGGCAGCTGAAAAGGATCAAAGAAGCTATCGACGATAAAAGGATAGAGTTGAAGAAATTACTAAAGGACGGATTAAAGGGGCAACGGATGGAGGAGATTGCCGAAGAACTTGGACTGGACAAAAATGTCTTTTTATTTTTAATTCAGAGCAGCATCAGGCCTTCGATTGAAGCAGGAGTGGAACAGATTCGCAGCGAACTGGATCCTGAAACCTGGCTGAAAGGCTATTGCCCGATATGTGGGTCTCTCCCCTCTTTAAGTCTGTTGAAGGAGGATGTGGGAAAGCGGTATCTCCTCTGTTCCTATTGCGGTTACCAGTGGAGAACGGACCGAATATTCTGTCCTTTCTGCGAAAGCAAAGATCAGGAATCTCTCCATTATTTTTATGGGGAGGGAGAGGAAACCCAACGTATCGATCTCTGTGACAAGTGTCAGCAATATATTAAAACCATCGACACCAGAAACCTCCAGGAGTCAGATCCGGTTTTAGAGGATCTTGCCACTCCCCACCTGGATATTTTAGCCTCCCAAAAAGGTTACAAGAGACCAGTCCCCAACCCCTGGATTACGTAGAAAATGCCGTGACCGAGCCCGGGTCTCGCAATTCGTCACCCCTCCCTTTCAGCAGGCGGAGGTATCCTTGCGATGCTCCCAGCGGACGAGAAGCAATCTTAAATGATCCGTGGCGCCGGCATGCCTGCCCTCCCGCCCTCGGCCAGGACCGGGTCCGGCGGGAATCGAGGCAGAGGTTATCGCTGACGAATGACCGATACTTGTTTTCGAAGGATGGATGGGATATAAATATTTTTATGGAAAAACCGGCGATGAATGGAAAATGGTTTAGGGTAGGTGTTTTGGTTCTGGGATTTTTCTTGTCCTTCAATGCATCCCCATCCCTTGCCCAAAAATCCCCTAAAACACTTACCCTCGTCTATAGCAATAATATCAATGGTGAGATTGACCCCTGCCCGACCTGAGGGGAGAAGAGTCGAGCTGGCGGTCTGGCCAGAAGAGGAGCATGGGTGAAGGACTTACGGGAGAGTGAAAAGGAAATACTCGTTTTAGATGCGGGCGATCTCCTTTTCAAAAAATATCTTAATCCCATTCCGGAAAATGAGTTCGCAGCCATGGCCGGAAAGGCCCACCTCATCATCGAGAGTTTCAATTTAATGGGTTACGATGCCATGGGAATTGGGGATGATGATTTAACCTTAGGGAAGGAATTTCTATTGGAAATTTCGAAGAAGGCGAACTTTCCATTCCTCTGTTCCAACCTTCTCGATGAGGCATCCGGCAAAACTCTTTTTCAAACTTCTCTCGTTAAGGAAATCAACGGTCTTCGAGTTGGTCTCTTTAGCCTTCTCTCACCCGATTTCTTTTCAAGTCCTTCTGATCCCCGGAAGAAGGGACTGAATTTTCGTTCACCCATCGAAACCGCACAGGCCATGGTCAGAGAACTTAAGCCCAAAACCGATCTGATCATTCTCCTGAGCCATCTTGGCTATGCGAAGGATATCGAAATCGCTCAGAGGGTCCAGGGAATCAATGTCATCTCGGGGGGCCATACCGGGATCAATCTCCCCTATCCTCCAGTCATCAAAAACATCATTATTCTGCAGACCGCTTCTCGAGGAATGTTTGGAGGAAGACTTGACCTCCTCTTTTATAACAATGAGCCGGTCTTTTACAATTCGGCAACAAGACTCTCTTTGGAGAACAACCTCAAAAGTTACAACGAACGATTAAGTTCTAAGGCGATGCCAGAGGCTGAAAGAACACAATTGCGAAAGGCCAAGGAAGAGGCTGAACGAACCCTGAACCAGCTCCGGGGTAAAAACCAATTTATGAATCGCGTCATTTCACTACATGAACAGATGAAGGACGATCCCGAGATTAAAAAGTCGGTCGAAGCCTATAAGGCAAAAACCCAGACAACAGAAACCCCTACCACTCCAAAGTGATGAAGATGGCAAGTATTGATCTCATCCTTTTGCATCCGCCTACCCTTTACGACTTTAGAAAGCGGCCCGGGATTCATGGTCCGATCAGCGACGTCGTTCCCTCCACCCCCATCTTTGAAATGTATCCCATTGGGTTTGCCAGCCTCTCGGAATACTTGGAGCGCCATGGTCTCAATGTCAGGATCATCAATGTGGCCATGAAGATGCTGAAGGATGAGAAATTTGACGTGGAGCGGCTCATCCAGAAAAATAGAGCCCGTAGCCTTCGGGATCGATCTCCATTGGATGGCCCATGTCCAGGGAACTTTGGCCCTTGCAGAGATCATTAAACGGTTTCATCCCAGCATCCCTGTCATCTTGGGTGGGCTCTCTGCCACTTATTATCATGAAGAGATACTCCGTCAATATCCATTTATTGATTTTGTGATGAGAGGAGATTCTACAGAGAAACCGTTGGTCCAACTCCTTCAAACCATCAAAAAGGGCGGAGACCTCAAAAATATTCCTAACCTCACCTATCGAGGGGCGGAAAATGAAATTCAGGTCAATCCCCTCACCCATGTACCGGAGAACCTTGACGAGATTACGATCGATTACAGTCACATCATGAAGAAGGTGGTGAGGTATGTTGATCCCACAGGGTACCAGCCTTTTGTGGATTGGTACACCTATCCTGTGACAGCCGTCTTCACCTGCCGGGGATGCACCTATTCCTGCAAAACCTGCGGAGGCTCGGCACAGACCTTTCGAACGATGGCCAACCGGAGGAAACCCGCCTATCGGAACCCCAAATTACTGGCGCAGGATATCTTCAATGTCTCGGATCACCTTCATGCCCCGGTGATGATCATCGGCGATATCTTTCAACCCGGGGAAGAATATGGCTTTACCTTTCTTCAGGAGATGAAGAGAAGGCCGATCAGCAACCATATCGCTTTTGAATTTTTTGTTCCTCCCACGAGGGCTCAACTGAAAAGGATTGCTGACTCCATTCTCAACTTCAATATCGAAATCTCTCCTGAGTCTCACGATGAAGAAGTCCGGAGGGCTTTCGGAAGACCTTACAACAATGAATCGCTGGAAAGGATGATCGAGGATGCCGTCGATCTTGGCTCGAAACGGATCGATCTGTTCTTCATGACCGGCCTTCCAAAACAAACCTATTCCTCCGTCCTGGAAACGGTCGATTATTGTCACTCCCTCTTGGAGCGATTTCGCTCTTACAACAAACTTTTTCCCTTTATCTCTCCCCTGGCCCCCTTCTTGGATCCCGGGAGTGCTGTCTTTGAAGCGCCGGAAAAATACGGATACCGCCTGCTTTGTCGGACAGTGGAAGAACACCGTCAGGCCTCATTGGCTCCCAGCTGGAAATATATCCTCAACTATGAAACGGAATGGATGAATCGGGATGAGATCGTTTACAGCACCTATGAGGCCGGGAAAAGACTCAACCGGCTGAAGGCCCAATTCGGTCTGATCGACCCGAAGACCGCAGAATCGGTCGAGGGAAGGCTTGAAGGGTCCGTCCGGATGATGAAGGAGATCGACCGGATCATGGCTCTTCCGGATGCCAGTGAGAGAGAAGGCATCTTGGAGTCCATCGCCAGTGGACGTCACTCCCTCCGTCATTACAGCATGTCCACGATCTGTGAGAAAAAAGAACTGGAGTGGCCCACTCGATTCATTCGGATGAACTTCTTTAAGATCTTTAAAACACTCCTGATGAGGAGGAAGCCCAATGTCTCCATCCCTTCGTCAACAGGTGCTCCGTGAGATCCCCAGCGTCGATGAACTCCTCTCAAGGCCAGAGATCGTTGACCTCTTAAAGGTCCATCCCCGCCATGTCGTGGTCGAAGCCATCCGAAAGGGATTGGGACGGCTGCGCGATGACATCCTCCACAAACAAGACCTCTCTCAACGAGGAGAGGCCATCTTCTCTTTCGAGAACCTCTATCCTCTTTTTCAGAAAGAGATCGACCTTCAGATTCAGCCCCGCCTCCGCAGGGTGATCAATGCGACCGGGGTGGTCATCCACACCAATCTGGGAAGAGCTCCCCTCCATTCCTCTGCGATTAAACATCTGATGGAGGTCTCCAAAACCTATTCCAATTTAGAATATGACCTGGATCGGGGTGAACGCGGAGACCGTTATACCCATGTGGAAGAGATTCTCTGCCGCCTGTCAGGAGCAGAATCAGCCTTGGTGGTGAACAATAATGCCGGGGCTGTCTTACTTGCCTTGAATACGCTTGCAGAGGGCAAGGAGGTGATCGTTTCGAGAGGAGAACTGGTCGAAATCGGGGGAGCTTTTCGAATCCCCGATGTCATGAAACGAAGCGGGGCTTTGCTCAGGGAGGTCGGGACGACCAATCGTACTCACTTCAACGATTACCAAAAGGCCGATTGGCCCTCACACGGCTCTGCTTCTGAAGGTTCACACCAGTAATTTCAGAGTGATGGGATTCACTTCCGAAGTCTCTCTGCAGGATCTGGTCCAACTGGGGAGGGAGCATCAGCTCCCTGTCGTGGATGATTTAGGAAGCGGCTGCCTCGTGGACCTCTCTCAATATGGATTAGAAAAAGAACCTACTGTTCAAGAAACCATCAAAACCGGTGTGGATGCGGTCACCATTAGCGGCGATAAGCTCCTTGGAGGGCCACAGGCGGGAATCATTCTGGGGAAGAAAAAAATTCTGGACCTCTTCAAGATCAATCCCTTGACCCGAGCCCTTCGCATCGACAAACTCACCCTGGCCGCTCTTGAATCAACCTTGCTTCTCTACCTCGACGAGAAGAGAGCCATGGAAGAGATTCCCGTTCTTAGCATGTTGAGTTTGGATACGAGGAAGCTAAAAAGGAGAGGAAAACAGTTGCTGAAAAGGTTGTCGAGGATGACGAATGAAAGGATGACGTTCTCTTTGAAAGAAGATGTCTCTCAGGTGGGCGGTGGAGCCCTTCCCCTTCAAGAACTTCCAACCATGGTCGTTGCCATTAAACCTCTCGACTTTTCCGTGAACAGCCTTGAAGAAAATCTACGGAAGAGTGATCCCCCGATTATTTCTCGAATCAGCAAAGAGGAATTGATTCTGGATATGAGAACCGTCTTCGATGAAGAAATCCCTCTTTTGGCTGCCGGAATTGAGAAGGCATTGAAATATCTCCAGCCGCAATGATGCAAGATTCCATAAAGAATAAATTCCAAAATCCCCCCACCCCCCCTTTGCTAAAGAGGGGGGAGGGGAACTTATCTTTCTCCATTCAAGTCATGGAAAAGGATCACGGAAGGCGCCTCGACCAATTTCTCTCGGAAGCCGATCTCAATCTCTCCCGTTCTCATGCAAAAACTTTGATTCAGAAACATCACATCCTTTTAAATCAAAAACCGACCAAACCCAGTACACATCTAAAAGCGGGTGATAGGATCTCAGGAAGCCTCCCCCAGCCTGAATCGTTTTCTCTCCAACCAGAACCCCTTCCCCTGACCGTCCTGTATGAGGACCCGTTCCTCATCGTCATTGACAAGCCTCCCGGAATGGTTGTCCATCCTGCTTATGGAAATCCCTCCGGCACATTGGTCAATGCCCTTCTTTACCATTGCAAAGATCTCGCCGGCATTAATGGTGTCTTAAGACCAGGGATCGTGCACCGATTGGACAAAGACACATCGGGTGTGATGGTCGTCGCTAAAGAGGATGAAGCTTTTCATCATTTGACCAAACAGTTTAGAAACCGGACCGTGGAAAAGGTCTATTTGCCGTTGCCTACGGAAGATTCGGCCCTAACGAAGGCTTAATCGATTCGGCCATCGGAAGACACCCAAGTGAGAGAAAGCGGATGTCGACCCGGACGAGAAAAGGAAGGGCGGCCGTCACTCGCTGGAAGAAAGTGGAGGAATTTGAGTGCTGCACTCTCCTTGAGATCTTTCCTCAGACCGGCCGAACCCATCAGATCCGGGTGCACCTCTCCTCCATTGGTCATCCCGTTTTGGGAGATCCTCTCTACGGAAGAAAAGGGAGACCCGGGGCGATCCATGACCCTGTTTTGAAAGAGTGTGTGAAGAGAATGAATCGCCAGGCCCTTCACGCCCGACGATTGGAATTCACCCACCCTCGAAGTGGAGAAAGGGTGAAATTTGTTTCCCCCATCCCTGAAGATATGAACGAAGTGCTGGGGTGGTTGCGGTCAAAGGCCAAACATGGATAAGAAAAATGAGCCTTCAGTATCCCTTATCCAATTTCCCAGCATTCCACGATTCCATTATTCCATCCGGAGAATAAATTGAACACCCTTGACCGATCTGCTCTGAAAATAAGGAACAACCTTCCCCATTTCGAAAATCCTGAGTTCGCAAGAATCACATGGATACGCCATGCTTTTCTAACCCGCCAGGGAGGCGTGAGCCTTTCCCCCTATGATTCGCTCAACCTGAGCGACAAGAATGGCGACCCGGAGGAATTTGTCTCAAAGAATAAAAAGAACATCGCCGAAACCTTTGGCTTTGATTCGTCCCGCTTGATTCTCCTCGATCAAATACACCAGGACCGGATCCTTCTTCTGAAAAAACCAATCACTCCCCTCCCCTCCCCCTTAGAATTTGATGCGCTAATCACAAATTCTCCTAATACCTTCCTGGGCATTCTCACCGCAGATTGCCTTCCGATCTTCGTTGCCGACCAAAAGAAGAAAGTGATTGCGGCGATCCATGCCGGAAGGCAAGGGACCGCCCTCGGCATCACAGCAAAGGCTTTGAGAAAGATGGAGGAAGAGTTCGGCTGCCTATCGAAAGACCTCTTCATCGCCATAGGCCCCTCCATAGGGCCTTTCTGTTATGAAATCGATGAAAAGGTATTTCAGCAGGAATGGAAACCTTTTTCAGCCTCAAGAGGAGTTGGAAAGTGGATGGTGGACCTCGCCCAGATCAATATCGGTCAGATGAAGAGAGAAGGGATTGAGGAAGAGCAAATTTGCTGCATCAATCTTTGTACCCACTGCCATGGCGATCTCTTCTTTTCGTATCGAAAAGAAGGCCGGACGGGCAGACAACTCTCGTTTATTGGAATAATGGAATGATGGAAAAACCCGGGGTAATGGAATAATGAAAGACCATTCTTTACCAAGAACCCACTATTCCAATATTCCATAATTCCAACATTCTTTCTCAGGTTCTCAATTTTCTACTATATCATTATTCCCCCGGGTGCTGAAATAAATCGAATAGGTGATAGGAAATGGAAGACGTTATCTTGAAAGTCTATCTTCAACCCAAGTCGTCCAAAAATGAGGTGGTGGGTCCCTATCGGGATGGGATAAAGGTGAAGGTGACTGCTCCACCTGTTGAGGGAAAAGCAAATGAGACTCTTATTCGTTTCCTGGCTAAGGAATTTGGAACTTCCCCATCTTGTATTGAAATCATCAAGGGCCTTCATTCACGAGAAAAAACATTAAGAATTTCGGGTACCCTTCTCGATAAACGGCTTCACTTCAACAGGAAAATCTCTTGAAACCAAAGGATCTAAGGGGTTTCTCCCTCGGACGCTTCTCACCATCTTGGATCGCTGCTCAAAGAGATGTCGGATAGACCCTCGATATTCGGAGGTCGAACCATGCGAAAGGGAGAAAAAATAAAATATTTTCTCGCATTGAGAAGACTGGTTCCGGAGGACAGACAGGGATGGAGAGGGCAGCTTTGGATTTGGAATTGGGTCTTCCTTCCCAGGCCAAATTGGACTTTCCTTCAGCGGGGTGCGGATAGGGTCTGGTTCCACCGCTGATCAAACGGAGAGATCCATCCCGCTCTTTCAATCCGATGTCAAATGCTTTTCCGGCAAAACATGCGTGACCGTGCCTGTGAAGAGTTCCGCTGTCTCCATCATCATTTCTGAAAGGGTCGGGTGAGGGTGAATGGTGAGCCCAAGGTCTTGAGCAACAGCTCCCATTTCGATTGCGAGGGTGCCTTCTGAGATCAACCCCTCTACATTTCGACCACAAATTCCTACTCCCAGTATTCGACCTGTTTCAGGGTTGAGGATCATTTTGGTGACCCCATCCGAGACACCCATGGTTGTCGCACGACTGGAAAATTTCCATAGATATCGTTCCACCTTTATGTTCCGGTTCTCTTTCCGAGCCTGCTCCTCCCTTAAACCCGCCCAGGCAACTTGAGGGTCTGTATAAACGACTGCCGGAATGGCCTGAACGTCAAAGGCCGACGGCTTCCCCTTGATCACTTCTGCTGCTACCTTCCCTTCCCGAAAGGCTTTGTGAGCGAGCAGAGGCTCTCCCGCTACGTCACCAATGGCAAAGATGTTGCCATCGGTGGTGCGGCGCTGTTCATCCACGACCACAAAACCCTGCTCGTCCACTTTCACTCCGGTTTTCTCCAGGCCGATCTTCCCCGAATTAGGCTTTCGGCCGATCGCCACGAGGACTCGATCGAAGGTTTGTTCAGCCTTATTCACCTCCCCCTCAAATTTGACATCTACTCCTTCGCTCCGTTCTTTAAGGGATATGACCCTGGTATTGTAATGAATGGCTTCAAAAACCTCCTTGAGTCTGAAAAGCAATACATTCGTCAGATCCTCATCTGCACCTCTTAGCAGTCTATCGCCATGGACCGCCACGGTGACCCGACTTCCCAAGGCCGCGTAAACCGTACCCATCTCCAGACCAATATAACCGCCGCCCAGGACGAGCAGTGACCGGGGGATCTCGGGTAATTCCAGTGCACCCGCCGAATCCATGATACGACTTCCTTTCACGAAGGGAATGTCGGGAAAAGGAGTTGTGTAAGATCCAGTCGCGATGATGGCATGACGAAACCGGATCTGGCTTACCTCCGAGTTCTCCAATCGTACCCGATCCGACCCGTCGAAGATAGCTCTTCCCTGCACCAATTGAACCTTGCGTCGTTTACTCAAGGTAAGTAGTCCACCGGTCAGTTTGTCGACCACCTGGTCTTTCCACGCCCGTATTCGATCGAGATCGATCTGGGGTTTATCGAATTTTACGCCCATCTCTCCCGAGCGTTGGGCATCGAACAAAAGCTCGGCCAGATAAAGGAGCGTTTTGGAGGGAATGCATCCCCGAAACAGGCACTCACCCCCCGGCCGTTTCTCCATATCTACCAGGGTAACTTCCATCCCCAGATCCGCTGCCCGGAACGCAGCCGAATAGCCTCCGGGCCCTGCACCAAGGACGAGAACCTCTGTTTCGTAGTTTGACTCTTTCATATCTAGAATATCCTCCCTTTGGCAGTCAATAAAATGGACGACACGTTAGTCTTGCTTGCATCCTCTTTTAATTTTCTCTTCATTTCTTACCCTCTGCGCTGCGATTTTCTCCCTCTCGTGGGAATGGATGACTTCGTGGATGCACCTCCATGATATAATTGGTATTAAGAGAAAATCAACATTATTAGAATATTTCAAAACCTTCAGTAGATAATGGGATAAAATATGTATTTTCTTTGAGAAATGACGGTATTTGTGAAATCAACCCTGAGGAAGACAGCAGTTTTGTCTGTCATGTTTTGTCTGTCGAAAGGATTGACTTTAAAAAGAGAATCCATTAGGTTATACTTTGGAAGTGGACAGGTTCTGGTGGGCCTCCTGGACTTCAAATCCAGTGACGGGCAGAGATGTCCGTGGTGGGTTCGATTCCCATGCACTTCCGCCAAATTGTAACGGATTGCGGCCTGCCTGTGATGGGCAGGTGAGCTTGTTTAATAACATTGAAAAGGAGAAAAAAATGTTTGGAATAGGAATGCCGGAGTTGATCGTCATCTTGGTCATCATTTTGATCATTTTCGGTGCTGGGAAACTCCCTCAGATCGGTGAAGGACTTGGAAAAGGGATCCGAAACTTTAAGAAGTCGACCAAAGACGAAGAGATCGACGTCACTCCCAAGAAACCAGAAGAGATTTCAGAAAAAAAGTGAACCCGCACCGTCTCCCGAGTTGCAGGACTTCTATGCACGATATCCTCACCCAAAGGTGCGGGGTGAAAAGTCAAGCTTCTTTCCTCCGATCAGAATGGGACACATTGCCTACATCGGGATTGGTTCTAACCTTGGCGATAAGTTACACCACTGCGAAAAAGCCATTTCACAGATCTTAAAACTCGACCGTCACAGACTCTTAGCAAAATCTTCGCTCTTTAAAACGCAACCCATGGGCTATACCTGCCAGGATTGGTTTGTCAACGGGGTAATAAAAATCGAGACGGATCTGGAAGCCCCTGAACTCCTCCACACGTTGAAGACCATCGAATCCCAGCGGGGTCGCACAGAAACCTTTCGATGGGGACCCCGAACGATTGATCTGGATATTCTCTTCTTCGATGATATTGAAATTCACACCGAGGAACTCCAAATCCCCCACCCTCTCATCCAAAATCGCCAATTTGTCCTCATCCCATTGGTTGAAATCGATCGAAATCTCATTCCATCCTGTTTTGAAGAAAACCATCCAAGAGCTCTTAAACAATCTCAAGGAGGATCAGGGGGTAGAAAAACTCTAATTTCAAATTTTAGATTTAAGATTTCAGATTTTTCAATTTTCGATCTTCAATCAGAGGAAATTGATCATGGCTCGTTTCATTTTATTCATCCTTCTTCTTCTCCTCCTTTATGCGATCCTTCACTACCTTATTAAAGACATATTCGTGCAGAGGAAAAAATTGAACAGAGAGTTTGAACCAGAAGAACTTGTCCAAGATCCCTATTGCCAAACCTATATCCCAAAGCGAACTGCCGTTAGAAAAAGGGTAGAAGGAAGAGATTATTATTTCTGCAGTAAGGAATGTCTGAGAAAATTCCTTGAAGAAAAGAAATCTTAGAAAAACCTAAAGCTCAAGCACGGAGATTGAGATAAGAATATAGTCTTTTTTCTCCCAGAATACAGAATTGACTTTGTTTATTCCTTCGACCGGTTCGGATGAGTTTTGCTTGTTTGGAACAAAACTCAAAAAAACTCAAAAAATTTTGACAAACTGGGATATGTTCGATAGCCTAAACAATGATAGGTTTTTTATTAAAACTTGAAAGGGGGTGACTGTATGAAGAAAGGATATTTCATATTTTTCTTTATTTTTGTTTTCTTTACCCTCTCTCTTTCCGGGTGTTATTATTTCAGCGCCAAGAAGGAGATCGGGAATGCTGAGAAGTTGCTTTCCGAACTGAAGGGGGCAGGAGGGGAGAAGCAAGTTCCCTATGAATACTGTAGTGCCGAGGGGTTTTTAGAAGTTTCCAAAGTTGAATTTAGCCAGGGTGATTTTGGGCCAGCCAAAGGACTTGCAGAACGCTCCAAATCTGCCGCCCAAGCCGGATTAGCCGAAATCAAGAAAAAATAGTTTAGAAAAGAAGAGAGGGGGTGAATTATGAAGATGAACAGGAAATGGATGATCTTATTACTACTCATCCTGGGAGCAGTGATTGCCTCAGGATGTGCACCCAAAGCGACGGTAATGGTCTATAACGAGGCAAAAGAAGCCTTCCAGAAGGCCACCATTGCTGGAGCAAAGAAATGTGCACCTTGTCAATATGGGACAGCAGAGGCCAATCTTGCGTTGGCCGATCATGAAATGCAATACTATTGGAGAGAGTTGGAGGATCTGGACTTACATGCAAAAATTGCCAAAGAGAAGTCATTAGAAGCTCTCAAGCTCACACCTTGTGAAGAAAAACCGGCGCCACCGGCACCTGCACCTCCACCGCCGCCGCCGCCACCAACACCTGCACCACCACCACCGGAACCACCCAAACCAGCACCGGCACCGCCGCCTCCAGCACCGAAGCCAGTGCCGATATTCGAAAACGTCTACTTTAACGAGAACAAAACGAATATCGATCCTGTAGCTGCCAAGGCGTTGGACCAAGACGCGATGATCCTGAAGGACAATCCGAACATCAAAGTTGAAATCGGAGGCCACACGGATGCAGTGGGATCGGAGATAGCGAGGCAGAAGATTTCAGAGAAGAGAGCGGAAAGCGCTAAGAAGTATCTGATGGATAAATTCACCATTCCGGGCGACCGAATGACTACCAAGGGCTATGGAAGCCAAAAACCTGTTGCTGATAATAAGACCAAAGAGGGTCGCGCCAAAAACCGGAGAGTGGAATTTAGAGTGATCCCATAACCAGGTCCATTAATCCATGAAGTATGGACGTATAGGTGGCAGGAACTTTTTTCTGCCACCTATATTTGTTTCAGGAGCACGGTCGGGTCAAACTCTTTGTCGGTAAAACCAGTCCTTGCGGGATTCGGAAGGCGTACGAGATGGGAGTCATGGATAGCGTCTTCTCCCATCCCGTGTTGATCTGTCAGGGGAAGATAGATTTTATACCCCGTGCTTGCGGCGACAGAGGGCCTAAAGCCGATCAAGGGATTTTCGGGAGAAGAGGATTCATCGGAAGATTGGACGATATTTCACCGATGGGAACGGACTGGGGTGAGACAGATATCGGTATCGAAAAGTCTTCGGCAGACTGGGAGAAGGTTCCTAAGAAATAAAAAAAGGGGACCCTCTTTCAAAGGGCCCCCTTCCCCTCTCATCTATTTAGGTTCAACCGCAATCTGCTTGGGTTGAATTTCCTGTTTTCTCGGAAGGACGACTCGAAGCACTCCATCCTTATAAGAAGCCCTAATTCCCTCCTGATCGATCGTTCTCGGGATGCTAAACGTCCGGCGAAAGGTTCCGTAGGGTCTTTCAATCTGAACATAGTTTTCTTCGGAAGACTCTTTGATAAACCTTCTCTCCCCTTGAATGATCAGGGTGTTTTCTTCTGCTCTGATATCGATCTCATTCTGATTCACTTCGGGAAGATCAACTTTCAAGATCACTTCGTTTCCTTTCTCCAGAATATCCACAGACGGGGACCAAACTCCCTGACGAACTTCCTCTTTCCAAATACGAGAAAGAGTTTCGTCAATCAGTCGGGTCATTCGGTCTTGCATGGTCATCAGATCTCGGAAGGGTTCCCATTTTACCAGGGTCATACCCGTCACCTCCTATTGAACATGCCTCTTCTCTTAAATATACTTGAATTGAGCAGAGATTTCAAGTCCGACACGTATAACAGACATCAAAAAAATCTTTTTGGAGTTTGGCCTGCTCTTTGAACTTTTCCAACTGAAACCAGGGGGCGAAATAATTTCCACAGATTTTACATTGTTTCATTTTCAATGTTCGTTTCCACCGGATGATCGTCCGCTCATCCTTTTCTTCCTTCATCCGAATGACATCTACAGGACAGGCGATCACACAGGCACCGCAAGCGATACAGCTCATCGCTTCTCCTTGAAAGGGCGGGATCATCTCCCGCCGATCTCCACGAAAGGCGAACTGGATGGCATTGGCCCCCACGACTTCTTCGCAGACCCTGCCGCAAAGACCACAAAGGATGCAGTCCTTGTCCTCTTGCTTGAATCGGACCCCATTCACCCCCATCTTTCTGGCCAACTCCTGTATGAGCTTGTCGCCAGGGCACATCGCCAAGATGAGTTCGATGATCATTCGGCGGGCACGCAACACCTTCTCTGTTTGTGTGAACACCTCAATTCCTTCCAAAACAGGATAGGTGCAAGAAGTGGTCATCTTCGATCTTCCTCTCCTCCCCACTTCCACAAGACAGAGACGGCAGGCGCCGTAGGGCTTCACCGCCTCGCTAAAACAGAGGTGTGGAATATCGATGCCTGCATCCATCGCTACTTCTAAAACATTCCCGCCTTCTTTTCCTTCTACGGGTTGACCGTCAATCACAAAAGGAATCATGGATTTTCCTCCGGGTGAGCACAGGTTGTTGAAGTATTCAGTCAATGAGGTAATAAGTTAATGAGTGAATGAGTATCGAATTGTCGACTGGTTATGTCCCCTGATAACTTATTAACGTAATCACTCATTAACCTATTTACTCTATATTTTATTCGACTTCTATCGCTTCGAATTTGCAGGCCTCAAAACACATCCCGCACCGGGTACACTTTTTGGTATCGATTTTAAAGGGCTCTCCGGCCTCCTTCTTCGTCTTCTTCTTGCCGGTGATGGCCTCGGCCGGACAGGCCTTGATGCATTGGCCACACCTCTTGCAGACATCAGAGAGAACCCGGTATCGGAGCAGTGCCTGACAGACCTTTGCCGGACATCGCTTATTGATAATATGTTCTTCATATTCGCTCTGGAAGTACCGGAGGGTGGAGAGGACGGGATTCGGAGCCGTGGCTCCCAGCTGGCAGAGAGAGGCTTCTGCGGTCACCCATCCCAATTCCTTCAAAAGGTCGATGTGATCCGCGGTTCCTCGTCCCTCGGCAATCTCCGTCAGGATCTCATGCATCCGCTTCGTCCCTTCCCGGCAGGAGGTACACTTTCCACAGGATTCGCTCTTGAGAAAGTTCATGAAATATTTTGCGACGTCTACCATGCATGTGGACTCATCCATGACGATCATTCCGCCGGAGCCCATCATCGAGCCCACCTCGGTCAACTGATCGTAATCCACGGGCATATCAATCAGCGATTCAGGAATACATCCACCCGAAGGGCCTCCGGTCTGAACCGCTTTGAACTTCTTTCCATCTGGAATTCCTCCTCCGATATCATAAACGATCTCTCGCAGTTTGGCTCCCATGGGAACTTCAATCAGACCGGTATTGTTCACCTTTCCCACAATGGAGAAGACCTTTGTCCCTTTGCTCCCCTCGGTTCCGATCTTCGAATACCAGTCTGCACCCCTTGAAATGATCATGGGGACGTTATTCCAGGTTTCCACGTTGTTCAGGTTACTGGGTTTATCCCAGAGACCGCTTTCCGTGGTGTGAATATGTTTGGCCCTCGGCTCTCCAACCTTCCCCTCGATGGAGGCCATCAGGGCTGTGGATTCTCCGCAGACAAACGCCCCGCCTCCCCGGAAAAGGTTGATTTTGAGCGAAAAGCCAGACCCCATAATATGATCACCCAACAGCCCTCTCTCTTCGGCCTGACGGATGGCGATCTTGAGCTTTTCGATAGCCAGCGGATATTCATCCCTGACATAGATATATCCTTCGTGGGCCCCGATGGCATAGGCCCCGATAATCATCCCCTCGATCACGCTGTGAGGATCGCCTTCCAGGATGCTTCGGTCCATATAGGCTCCCGGGTCCCCTTCGTCGGCGTTGCAGAGGATGAATTTCCGATCCCCCTTTGCCTTCCGGCATGAATCCCATTTACTGCCTGTCGGAAACCCAGCCCCTCCTCTCCCGCGGAGACCTGATCGCTTTACCTCTTCAATGATTTCTTCCGGCTTCATTTCGAAGAGGGCTCGATAGAGAGAGAAATATCCTCCCCTGGCAACGTACTCCTCGATATGATCGGGATCGATGAACCCGCAGTTCCTCAGCGCAATCTTTAACTGTTTGCTGTAAAAGGGGACCTGATGATAACTGGGAGTCCCATCCATTCCTGCGGGGACGCTCCGGATGGAGTAATCTTTTGCCGAACCCTCAAGGATTCGGTCCTCTTTTTCCATCTTGCAGAACAACAGATCCTCCACCACTCTGTTCTCCAGCCATTTCTCAACCAACTCGCCGCAGCGCTCAGGGGTCACCTCCTGATAGAAGACTCTGGGTTTTCCCGGCTCCAAAATATCCACGACGGGCTCTCTCTGGCAGAAACCGATGCAGCCTGTCCGTCCCAGAAGGATCGGAACCTTGGCTTTTTCTATCGCTTTTTGAATGGCCTCGTAAACCTTACCGGCACCCGTGGCGAGACCGCAGGTCGCCATCCCTACAGAAATCTTCGCCGCACCGGGATAAAGAGATTTCAAGCCTTCTTCTCTTATCTTCTCCAAATCGTTCTTCGTCTGAATATTCATTTTTCCCTCAATCTTAACTTAGATAACGTGACCGTGCTTGCACGCCGTAGTATCCATCTTCACCTGCCTCGCTCCAGAAAAGGTTCTGTGGCGGATGAGAACGCTTTGGACAAGACGTTTCAGCACGCAGGCGTTTCCGTTTTTCGTGTCCGTCAAGCATCGGCATCCTGCCTGCCAGGGTTACGATTTGATCACAACCAATTATTTGAAATCTTTTAACAGGCCAGGCACCTTATCCTGTGAAAGACGGCCGAAGACGTCTCCGTCAATGACAGCCACTGGCCCCAAACTGCAGCAGCCAACGCAATGAACCGATTCCAAGGTGAACCGTTTATCCTTGGTGGTCTCCCCCACAGAGACGCCCAGATCTCTCTCCAGTTTACTTAAAATTCTTTCCCCCCCTCGGACATGGCAGGCCGTCCCAAGGCACACATCAATCTTGTGCCGACCCCGGGGCTTCAGGCTTAATGCGTTATAGAACGTGGCAATGCGAAAGACCTGCCCCAGGGGAATCTCCATCCTCTGAGAAACGTACTCCAACGTTTCCTTGGGAAGGTACTTTTCCTCAGCCTGTATATCTTGCAGGATGGCCAGGATCGCTGATTCCCTTGCCCCGTATTGTCGAATGATACCGTCAATCTTTGAAACTTCCATCTCAAGCTCCCTTTCCTGCTTTCGCTCTTAATTGCTCATATTCCCTGTGAACTCGTTTTTCAATCTCCCCGATCATTTCATCCGTGAGGTGACGGAACCTTCCTTGAAGCTTGATATATTCCTTGATAGGCTTCAATTTCGGGAAATCAATATTCAGACGATATTGCCCCCGCTCCACCTCATAAAGGGGAAAAACCCCCGTCTCTACGGCCAACCGGCCCAGCTTGATCGAGAGTTCCGGCGCCGATCTCCACCCGGTGGGGCAAACAGAAAGAATATGAACGTAGGCAGGACCCTCGATATCAGCCGCCTTCTTCACTTTCTGCACCAAGTCGATCGGATAACTGGGGCAGGCGGTGGCCACATAAGGAATATTATGAGCCGCTGCGATGGCAGGCATATTTTTCTTCCACGTCATCTGCCCCATTTGAACCTTCCCGACGGGAGAGGTGGTCGTGGATGCCCCAAAAGGCGTCGAGGAGGACCGCTGGATCCCGGTGTTCATATAGGCCTCATTGTCGGTGCAAACGTAGAGAAAGTTGTGCCCCCGCTCCAGGGCACCGGAGAGCGCCTGGAAACCGATGTCCGCTGTTCCCCCATCCCCGCCCATGGCAAGGGTGACGATCTTTTTGTTGGGGATTCTTCCCTTTCTCATTAAGACCTTCAAGGCGGATTCAATGCCAGAGGCAACAGCCGCCGTATTCTCAAAAGCCACATGGAACCAGGGCACCCTCCAAGCCGTGTAGGGCAACGGAGAAGAAACGATCTCCATACAGCCTGTGGCATTCGCAATGATCACGTTCCTTCCCACCGCTTTGGCAACCAATCTCACTGCCAATGCCTCGGCGCATCCCTGGCAGGACCGATGGCCGGGTGTAAAATATTCTTTTTGAGTCAGTGTCCGAACTGCAAAAACATTTAAATTTTCAGTCATCCTCTCACCCCATACATTTCATAGCCTTCTTTATTTCCTTCTCCAATCTCAATTTCTGCCTTGTCCACCATCTTGACGAAGTCTGAAGGAGTCACATCCCTTCCTGAAATCCCTGCAACGAAATTATAGATGGATGGCCTGTCGTCCTTCCCATAGAGGGCTGCTTTCACCTCCGAGGCAACAGGTCCACACGCCCCGACGGACATGGCACGGTCGATCACCACCAACTGCTTGGCGCGGAGGGTCGCCTTCTTGAAATCATCGAAGGGGAAAGGTCGCCAGAGTCGAATCTTGACGAGCCCAACAGATCTTCCCTCCTCTCGCATCTTATCCACCGCCACTGAGGCCGTCTCGCTGCAACTTCCCATAGTGACCAGCAACGTATCCGCATCCTCGGTCTTATAGCTCTCGACGGGATGATAATATCTCCCCGTCATGTCTCCGAAGGCCTTCCAGGTTTCCAGGATCTTAGGGATCGATGACCGGAGAGCCTCCTCTTGAGCTTTCTTTGCCTCCGCAAAGATGCTGGGAAGGGCAAAAGCACCCATGGTCACCGGATGATCAGGGTGCAGTTGGTAAACAGGTTGATAAGGAGGAAGGAACTGATCGATCTTCTCCTGCTGAATCAGTTCGATCGGTTCGATCACATGGCTGAGGACGAATCCGTCCATGTTAATGATGACCGGAAAGAGGACCTTCTTATCCTCTGCTAAACGATAGGACACAAACACATGGTCATAGACCTCTTGACCGTTCTCCACGAAGAATTGAACCCACCCACAGTCCCGGATGGACATCGCGTCACTATGATCGTTCCAGATACTCAAGGGAGCCGAGAGCGTTCGATTCGAAAGGATCATGAGCATCGGCAGCCTCAAGCCCGAGGCGATATAGGTGATCTCACTCATCAGGGCTAACCCCTGAGAACTCGTGCACGTGAATGCCCTCGCCCCGGTCGCCGCCGCCCCCAAGCAGACGCTCAATGCGGAGTGCTCGGACTCCACACAAAAGAATTCTGCATCCATCTCTCCATTCGCCACCAGTTCCGAGAGGTGTTCAACGATATGCGTTTGAGGCGTAATGGGATAAGCAGAGATCACATCAACATTGGCCTGCTTCACCGCCTCGGCCGCAGCAATTGAAACTTCCATTCCAACCCTTTTCCCCATTTATTTCTCCTCCTCTTCCAGCACCATGGTGATGGCTCCGGTGGGACATTCTTTTGCACAGATGCCACACCCCTTGCAATAGAAAAGGTCCGCAATGAAATAACCCTCTTCATTCAGGCTATAGGCCATGTCCGGACAGAAGATATAGCACAATCCACAATGGATGCAGAGCTCCTTTTTCAGAACAGGTTTGAGGGTCTTCCAATCTCCTGTCCGATACTGGCTGGCATTCCCGGGCTCTAAGACAACATTTCCGACTGGCAATTCCTTCCATGTCCATTCTGACTCAGGTTTTGTCATACCTTTCTACCTCTTTTTGATCTTTCCCCCAAAGAAAGGGGAATAAAAATTATTGGATGAGGATGGTTTCCTGATAGGCTCTTTCGAAAGCAGAAATGTTCTTTTCGGCAATTCGACCAAACCGCTCCTTCAAAGGAGAGATAAAGGACTCCCTCTTGACCAATCCCGAAACCTTTACCAAAGACCCAAGCATGGTGGTATTCGTAATGGGAAGTCCGAGAACCTCCCTGGCAATCTTGACCGCATCCACCACTCCGATTCGGTTTCTTATCTTCAGGCTCTCTTTTACCTTCTCAGGAAGATCATTGCTTGTGGTGACCAGAATACCATCCGGTTTCAACCCGGCGGCCACGTTAACGATCTTCAAAAGCGAAGCGTCAAGGACGACCACGAGATCCGGTTCGTAGATATTGGCTCTGATCCTAATCGGTTCATTGCTAATTCGACAGAAAGCCAGCACCGGTGCTCCCCTTCGCTCCGGACCAAAGCTTGGAAAGGCTTGAGCAAACTTACCTTCTTCAATCGCTGCCAAGGCCAAAAGTTCCGCCGAACTGACAGCCCCTTGGCCACCTCTTCCGTGAAATCGAATCTCAATCATCTGTTTCTCCCGGGTAATAATCGCAGATTATATAATACATTTGATAAATTATATCAAGAGATTCTGTCTCCAACATATCACCATGAAACTACTACATTTTATCTAGAATCAAAATTCGTGCGTTAACGTTAAAACTTCTATCCTAAATTGTCAAGGAATTTTTCCTAAGTCTCTCGGCGACCCTCAAGGGCTTTCGATAAAGTCATCCCGTCTGAGTATTCAATTTCACTTCCCATAGGAATTCCGTAGGCGATTCTTGTTACTTTTATGCCCAGAGGTTTTATCAGATCAATAAGATAAAGGGCAGTCGCTCCCCCTTCGACCGTGGGATTGTTGGCCAGAATCACTTCAGAGATCTTTTCCTTTTGGAGTCTTTCCAGCAGTTCCTTCATTTTCAGGTGGTCTGGTCCAACACCTTCCAAGGGAGAAATCGTCCCGTGCAACACATGGTATCTTCCGTTAAAAACGCCCGTGTTCTCGATGGCGATCAGGTCATTCGGCCCTTCGACCACACAAAGGGTCTCGCCCGCTCGGCGTTCATCTTGACATATTCGACACGGATTTTCATCCGTCAGGTTGAAGCAGATAGAGCAAAGCCGGATCTTTTCTTTTACGTCCAAAATCGCTCTCGCCAGCTCCTGAACCTCGGATGGACTGCTCCGCAAGATATGGAAGGCCAGTCTGGACGCCGTCTTTTTCCCTATCCCTGGGAGTCTTGTCAGGGCTTCTATCAGGTGATCAATGGGCTTGGCATAAGCAGCCATTGGCAAGACCTCAATGCAAAATGGAAATTGCAAAGTTAGCAATGCAAAATAGTTGAAAAGATCCTCGTTCTTCGTTCCATTCTATCGTGTGCAATTGGGTTCTGCATTTTGCATTTTGCACTGGTAATTTTGCAATTTACAATGATCTCTTTAGAACAACCCCGGGATATTGAGCCCCCCGGTGACCTTTTTCATCTCTTCGGTCATCATCTCCTGGGATTTCCGGATGGCCTCATTCACAGCGGCTACAATCAGATCTTGCAACATATCAACGTCCTCTCGATTGACCACTTCCGGGTCGATCCGGATGTTCAGAACCTCCTGCTTTCCATTCATCACGATGTTCACCATGCCCCCGCCGGAACTCGCCTCCACCGTTTTCCCTGCCATCTCCTCCTGGAGCTGGGCGATCTTAGCGTGCATCTGCTGAGCCTGTTTCAATATGTTTCCAAAGCCTTTTGTCATACGCTTCTCCTTTACCCCGTTAGAAATAATGCCCCGCTCGGTTT
Organism: uncultured delta proteobacterium; assembly: GCA_963711845.1. Lineage (GTDB taxonomy): Bacteria > Desulfobacterota > BSN033 > BSN033 > UBA1163 > CAVQFR01. The sequence continues at coordinate 46,688 of CAVQFR010000041.1, read as the reverse complement.
CGAGTCGCAACGACTGGAATTTCTAAGGGGGGTTACCTTTCTACAATCTTTCCGTCAAAAAGACGGAGTGCCTCTTGAATAAGAGGGTTCTCTTCTCCTCGATTACCCAACCGTCTATCCCCCTCCTTGGGGGTTGCCTTTCCTTCGCTGAACATCCCCCGTCCTTTCGTTCCTATCCCCTGGTTCAACGGTGAGATCACCACCCTTGCCTTCTTTTGGAAATATTCAAGGCAGATGGATTCCAATTGGCTCCGATTCTCCTTCTCCAGCATTCTATCATAGTGAAACGAATCTTTTTCAAACCCAATCTCAATCTTTTCGTCACTGAGATGAACAAGATTCCCCAAGGCTAAGAACGCTCCCAAAATAGGATTCCTTGCCCGCGTAAACTCGACCAGGCCTTTCCATGCCTCTTCCCAATGATGCGGAAGAACGTCACGAGACTCCTCCTCTTTTCTTAAATCCTCTAAATTCTCACTTTTTTCAAAAACCTTTTCCTCGCTGGTTTGCTCCCGTTTCTTGGGTGGTTCTTCTCCCTTTTCTTTATCTCTCCCCGGATCCTCTGAATGGATCCCTCTTCCTGAAACAGAAGATATTTTTCTCTCCTTCTCTCCTTCGGTCAGTCCCCTGCTTTCCATAGCCTCCAACTTCTTCATCATCTCATCGATGGGAAGGATGGGGCGTAGAGTAGCCATTCGAATCAATGTCACCTCCAGCATGGTCCGAGGAAAAGTGGACTGCGCTGTTTCTTGTTCTCCTTTCAAAAGAAGCGTGAAGAGGTGATTCAATTGATCGAATTTGAATTTCTCTGCCTGTTTCTTAAGTAGCATTAATTCCTCTTCCGGCAATTCCACTAACCCTTCTGGATGTTGGCTGACTTTGATGAGGATCAAATTGCGAAGATATTGAAGAAGCTCTCGGCAGAAGTGCTGGAGATCGTATCCAAAGTGATAGACGTGCTCGATGACCTCCATACAACGTTCAACATCCCTGTCGGCTATCGCTTCGATGGTATCGCTCAGCATTTTACGATCGATGAGTCCAAGGACTTCGGCAATATCTTCATCATGAATATTTTTCCCGGCATAAGCGATCACCTGATCGAGGAGACTTTGAGCATCCCTCAGGCTCCCCTCTGATTCTTGAGCAATCGAAAGAAGTCCTCTCTGACTGATTTGGATTTCTTCTTCTTCCACGATCCGTTTCAGGCTCCCGATGACCTCCTTAAACGGAATTCTCTTAAAATCGTACCGCTGGCATCGCGAAAGGATTGTAGCCGGAATTTTATGGGGTTCGGTGGTGGCAAAGATAAAGATGATGTGGGGAGGAGGTTCTTCCAGGGTCTTCAACAAGGCATTGAAAGCCTCTTTGGTCAGCATGTGAACTTCATCGATAATGTAAACCTTATACCGACTCTTGGCAGGAGTATAACGGACATTCTCCCTCAACTCCCGAATCTCATCGATCCCGCGGTTGGAGGCTCCATCGATCTCAATCACATCCATCGAAGTTCCGCGGGTAACCTCTTGACAGTTTTTACATTCATTACAGGGATTCGTTCGAAGACCTTTTTCGCAGTTTAGAGCTTTTGCTAAAATGCGAGCCGAAGAGGTCTTGCCCACTCCTCTTGCTCCGGTAAATAAAAAGGCGTGAGCCACCCTTTTTTGTGAAATGGCATTCTGTAACGTTTGGGTGATATGCCGCTGCCCAATGACCTCTTCAAAAAGCTGGGGTCTCCACTTTCTTGCCAGCACTAAATAGGATGTGTCTTCTTTTGCCATGGGATACAAGTTATGAAATATAGGCTATCAGCGGTCAACTGTCAGCCGACGCCCGTCAGCTCTCGTTCCGTATATAACTTGTTGATAGCCAGGCTCCCCTGCGGCACACAAAGGGGATCACTACCGCTGCTTCCTTCCGGACCTGACGGGGTTTGTAATCTTTTGTTGCGCAGGACCCGACTATCAACAAGATTTGACCAAAGGTCAAATACTCTTAACATTTAACCTTTAACATTTTGCGCTCTGGGTTAATTGTCAAGAGTTACTCGTTGTGAGTAAAATTTGCTCTGCAAATTTTCTGGCTTGCCATCCGAAGCTTTAGCGCAGGATGGCGGAGAGAGAGGGAGTCGAACCCTCGATCCCGTTATTAGCGGAATACACGATTTCCAATCGTGCCCCTTCGGCCTCTCGGGCATCTCTCCACGATTTCGCTTAGGCGAAATACTTTTGACGAGATCTACTTTTAACTTTTTACACTTTAATTTACAAGGTGTGGGCCCTCGTAGATCTCGCCCTAGGCGAGATACTTTTAACGATAAACCTTTGACTCTTGGCTTGGTGGTCTAACGTTAAGAGTTATGAGTTTTAAGTAAAATTTGCTCTGCAAATTTTCTGGCGGAGAGGGTGGGATGTGCTCATCCGCTTCGCTCCTTCCGCCTCCCCTTCGGGTCGCCGAACCAATTCCCCTCCTCACGTCGGGGAAGGTTCTCATCCCATTGAATATTTCTTTAACTGGCCTGCCAGACAGAGCCTCGGCGTAGGATGGCGGAGAGGGTGGGATTCGAACCCACGTCTCCTTTCGGGAGAACCGCTTTTCGAGAGCGGCGCCTTAAGCCAACTCGGCAACCTCTCCTGGATTTTCCTTTCAGCAAAATACTTTAGACTTTCACCCTTAGCTCAAACCTTTTTCCTTTTCTCCTTAACCTTATCCTTAACCCAATTTTTTCTTTATCCTCAGCCTCAACCTTAACCTAGAACCTTAGTTTTACTCTCTTCTTTCTCTGAAAAAAGCCTTCAAGATTTCACCACATTCTTTTTCGAGAATACCTCGATCAACCTTCACTTTGTGATTCAAGCCCTTATCGTTCAGTAATCTAAATTTTGATTCCACTGCCCCAAATTTCGGCTCACATGATCCAAAGACCAATCTCGATATCCTGCCGTTAACCATTGCGGAAACACACATGGGGCAAGGTTCTGCTGTCACATACATCACTGTTCCATTCAATCGATAATTTCTTAAAATCTCCCCTCCCTTTCGAAGGACAAGGATTTCTGCATGGGCAGTGGGGTCGCTGAGCTCGATACAACGATTGTGATCTTTTGCCAGCACCTGATGTCCTTTCAATAAAATGGCTCCTACTGGAACTTCCCCTTTCCCTCGGCCCTTCTCTGCTTCTTCCAGAGCCATCTTCATATACCTTTCATCAAGTTCCTTATCCATCCTCTTTGATTTACGATACTCACTATCGCTAAACGAATGGCATGTTGATCGGCGTCATGGACCTTGATAGCTTCAGCGGGGTGATGCGCCGTATGGAGTCCATGACACGGTAGGGGTGATTCAAACACCCGATCTTCGGATTTGTAGTGGGATTTTAACAAGAAATATCGGGTGAAGCAAGGAAAAACCAGCGCAAGAATGTGTCCATGAAAAGTGAGAGTTGAGGATATATTGAACTTGAGAAAGAATGTTGCTAGTCCCAAAGGGATAAAAAAAGCAGAGTCATCTCCGACCCTGCTTCCGCATTTGATTATTGAATATTACTTCGAATATTACTTCACTTTTGAGGTGCTCCGTGATTCAAATAATTTCTGCCTACAATTCTACTTGAACGAAATAGATATTGTTGCTTTCTAAGTTATCACCAATCACCATCCATACCCAATTCAAGATAGACTCCTTGGTTATTCTCAGTGAATTTTTCCTTCTCTCTGGGAGTATCCCAACAAGATGCTCTTTCCCTATCTCATCGCACCAGTAAAATTCATAGGCTACCATATTTGGAGTCCGTCCTTATAGGATAGAATAAAAGCAATAAGGTAAATATAGCAACTTTAGTGCCAATTTTTGTCAATTGCTGTAAAACCACGATAACTCACATCTTTTCTGAAATTCCAACTTTTCTAACGAAAACCAAAAGTGGAAAGAATTTTCACAAAAGTCCTGAATTCCTTATATAAAAATGTGAAAAACTTTCCCTTGGATCATATCCGCCAGTGCACTCCCCTCAGTGAGAAAAATTCGACCCAGCCGGTCAATGGATGAGTGGGAATCACTTAAGAATTACTTGGAACAAGGATGGGTAATCGAAACTTGGTTCTGAAAGAAAATGAAATTTTCAAGACGAGGAATCTTCACTTGGAAAATTCTCTACTGACCTCAACGCAATTTCATTGTTCCATAAAGCATGCTCCGAAAAATCACTCATTTCTATCTCCCACCCGGCTTTCATGTCGCTCCAGGCGATAAGTTACAAATCTCTCCTCCGTTCAATCTATCCATACCGCTCCTGGCTTCCCCGGCCTTTTGGGCCCTTCTTCAAGAACAAGGAAACTGAAGAGAGTTATCTTAACACTGGGAAGAGAGGCAGGTTTATACCCCATATGGAAATTGAGAGATTCTATTCGCCCACCCAAAGGAGGTGAGGGGAAATGGTTCATTAGCGCGGATGGAATCAAGAGAATGATCATTCTTACAGCCACATAGAGCATCCAGACGGATGCAAATCCTGCCAAGCCCAAGAGACTTAATTCTTCCCATCCAAGAAAAAAACGAAAACCAAAACTATAGTTAAACCCTCCCCTCAATGCTTCGTCTTCTTTGTCAACAATCATTTTCTTTAAATGCCTTCTGATATTTAACTGTTTGATTTCAGATAGCAGGAAGAAAGGAGTGTCTTTTGACAAAAGTCCGCCAAGGCTATCTAATTTTTCTTGTGTAGACATTCGATTCCAATTCTCGGGAAGGTTTACATCGATTTCATTCTTATCAAAAAAACGCTCATGACAAATGGGGGTGATTACTCCAACAAGAATAGATAATACCAATGTGAATTTAAGAAAACCCTTTCGTATATTCATTTTTTACTCTATGCTATTTCCCTGTATAACGCTTCGGAGTCCTGTCCTCCGTGGCTATCTACCAATACTTAAGAATCCTCAAAAGACAGAGCTCTCTTCAAAAAACGTTTTCCTTTATGAGGGAATCGTTTGTATTAACAAGAAATTTACACCGTTTGATTAAGAGTGTCAACGCTTGGGGTCTTCAACAGAGGTCTATTCGATTACCGAACCCCCAAACCATCCTTCCCATTCTTTAATTGACACTCCGTCCCTAATTTAATACACTCTTCATCGTAGATATGGTTATTGACTTAGGCTTTAAAGCAGGGGTGGGGAACTGTGGAAAGGGCTAAGGAGGGTGACAGGTTTATTAAGCCCGATACTGGGAAAATCTATGAAGTAGCAAGAGTGGTTATGGGCGGTGATTGGGTAGTCCTGAAAGAAGAAGGGGGTGACCATCAGATTTTAACATCCCAGGAAAGTCTGGAAACATGGAAACAATCGGGCTAAGGAGTTCGCTTCAGGTTGATAGCAAATCAGCGCCAGAGCGTTGCCGAGGATTGATTTGGTTTCCATCATCCAAACCGATACTGGACACCAAATCCGCTTTTGGGATGTTTCCATTTCACGGAACCATAGACGCAGGCAATCATGCAGGTGCCGTATTCCAGACACCCGGCAAATTCGACGGTCATCTCTCCTTTTTCGCTGAGGGCGTAAAGGTTTGCCGGACAGGCATAAATACAGAATCGTTCTTTACAGGGGTGACAGATTTTTTGATCAAGGGTGATGTGGCTTTCTTTGTCGTTTTTAAAGGCATCGAGGGCCAGCTTTTCGGTGATCTTCATCGAAGGCGACCCTCGTTCATAATCAGTTTCACCTCAGAGGTCCTAGGCTCCCCGTGACTCTGTGTTGAGAAAGCGTTACATTTTTCTAAATCTCAATCGATTTTTCAAGAGCCTGCCTCCCGGCGGGCAGGGGGCGCAGGGGGGTTATGTTAATCTTTACAGTAAATCCTTCCCAGATAGTCACACAGAACTTCATGGGTGCCACCACCATAGAGCAGGAATTTGGCATCTCTCCAGAATCGTTGAACAGAGATTTCACTGCAGAAGGCGTTTCCACCGTAGATCCTCATGGCCTCTTCCACCGCGTACATACACATCTCTGCAGAATGATATTTGGCCAACATGCATTCGTTAGTACAAGGAATGTTGTTTTGAATCATCCATGCGCATTTGTAGAGGAAGGTTCGCGAAGCCTCATACCAGGCCCAGAATTTGGCAAATTTTTCGCGAATGAGTTGATACTTGCTGATAGGGTTTCCAAAAGCAATTCGGTTATTGGCATATTGCCTCGCATCTTCCATGGCTTCTTTTGCAATCCCCAAAGCATTCATACCAGTCATCACCCGGACTTCATTTAATATCTCCCCTGCGTACTGAACCCCTTTACCAATCTCTTCTCCCAGGAAATTCTCATCAGGAACAAAGACATTGTCGAACACCAATTCCCCTGTCACCGAGCAGCGAGAGCCCAATTTATGGATCTTCTGGCCGGGGACGAACCCATCACGATTCTCCGTCTTCCTTTCTACGAGGTAAAAATTAAGACCCTTAAGGCCCATTTTCCGATCCACCGTTGCCATCACTGTAGCGAATTCAGCAATTGGACCGTTGGTGATCCACTGTTTTCGGCCGTCGATCCTCCAACCTCCATCCACCTTCGTTGCGACAGTTCTTGTTCCAGCAAGGTCAGAACCGGACTGGTCTTCCGTAAAGCAGATTGCTCCGATTTTCTCGCCTTTGATCGCTGGCACAAGGATTCTTTGTTTGATGGCCTCGCTTCCAAAACGGGCGATGAAATAGGTTCCCATGAGAATCTGCATGATTACCGACATAGCAAATCCGCAAGATCCCCTTGCGAGTTCTTCATAGAAGATCATCTGACTAATGATATCGGTTGCCATGCCCCCGTATTTTTCTTCGTGTCTTAGACCGAGATACCCCAGGGCAGCAAATTCCTTCCAGAGGTCCCAGGGGAATTCCTCTTTTTCGTCCAGTTCCTTGACCCGGGGTATGATTAAACGCTTCACAGCAACCCGGACTGTCTGCCTGAAGAACTCGTGGTCTTCTGTAAAACTGAAGTCAAGTGCCATGGCTCACTCCTTTGGGCGTATGATGCAAATGATCGCCAGCAGTTTTTGGACCATTCTTCTGATTTGGACACACTTAAATCCAAAATCACAAATCCCAAACAAGTCTCAACCTCCAAATTCTAAATTCAAAACTCATAACTAAATAATATTTTTCTCCTTGTACTCCTTCAGCCGGCCGCTACTATATCCCAAGAGCCCACCGTAAATCTCCTCGTTGTGTTCACCGAATCGGGGAGGAAAGCGAGTCATTCGATTGATCGATTTCAGAACGAGGTATTCGACGGACGGGGGGGCAATGGTGATTTCCAATCCCTGTCTTTGGATCTTTGCTTCGAATCAAGTTGGGTTTGACAAAGGGATCCTCCACGACTTCTTCAATTGAATTTACCTTGGAGATGGGAAGAGTGGCCTTATTAAAGGTATCCATCAATTCCTCCGTGGTAAAGTTTCCTGTAATCGTATTGAGTGCCCGGTTGAGATTATCGACATCGGCAATCCGGCCTGCGTTTCGCTCATACTCTCTCTTGGAGAGAGATTCAAACCCTGGAATCTTGGTCATTGTCTCCCATTGCCGGTCATTTCCCAAGGCAATGTAAGCATAGCCATTCTTTGTCTCGTAAACGGAAACCGGAGCAAAGAATTCGTGAGTATTTCCCCTTCGCGTCACCTTTTTCCTGAACGAAACCGTATGGGTGATGGCCTGAGTGAGCCAGGAGACCGTGCTTTCGAACATCGAGAGATCGATGCGGCTTCCTTGTCCTGTAACGGCTCTTTTATAAAGGGCCTTCATTAAGAGGCCATAACCGTGTTCACTCGCTCCCATATCAGGGAGAGGTATCCCCATCACCTGAGGGCTTCCTCCTTTTTCACCGGTGAGGTCCATCAATCCTCCTCTTGCTTGCAGCACAGGATCATAGGCGGCCTCATTACTCTGCGGACCGAAACCGGTCATCCCCAACCAGATAATATCCTCTTTAATCTTCTTAAGCATCTGATATTCAATCCCGAGCTTAGCATAATTTCTGGGGAGTTGGTTGGTGGCAAAGATATCCACCTTCAGTTTGAGGACGAGTTCCTTCAAGATTTTTGCTCCCTCCGGGGTTGCCAAGTCCAGCGTCAAAGCCTTTTTTCCCGCATTGATGGAGAGGTAGTAGGAAAACATTCTGTCCTCTTTCAGGACATCGTCCCCGATCCTCCGGTTCGGGTCACCGTAGATGGGATGTTCAAGGCGAATGACATGGGCTCCTTCCTCAGCCAAACGGAGGGTTAAATAGGGGAGAACAGTTGCCTGTTCGAGACTCAAAACAGTAATATGTTCAAAAAGTTGGACTTCGTCCATGAAAATCGCCTCCTGGTCTCGATTTGGATACTGTATACAAAAAATTATATATACCCAAAACCCTGATGGTGTCAAGCCTTTTCCCCTTCCCTATCCCGTTTCCTCACCAAAAAACCCTTGACAAGCCAAGACCCTTGGCATATAAAAAAGAGGTTACTCTGGATACAGTATACAAAATTCTAACTAAAAAAAGGAGGGTTCCATGGAAACGACATTAGGAGGCCTTCGGATCCGCAAAAAGAAATCCCTACGGGAAGAAGTCTATGAGTCATTAAGAAAATCTATTCTTCACGGAAAATTGAAACCCGGCCAGCATCTCATTGAGGAGCAATTGGCCGATCACGCGGGAATCAGCCGTACCCCTGTCAGAGAGGCTTTCCACAAACTGGAAAAGGATGAATTAGTCACCCGACTTCCCAAAGGGGGTTTTGCGGTCAGGGAATTCACAAAAGAGGACGTGGAGGAAATCTTTGGAATTCGGAGTGCCCTCGAGAGTTATGCTGCTTATTTAGCCACCCTTCATATGGCCCCGGACAAAATCTCCATTTTGGAGAATAAATTGAAGGAATCGGAGGATGCCTTGGAGAAAGGAGACCATGATAAGGTCGTTCAGCTAAACACTGAATTCCATGATCTCCTCTACAAATCCTGTAAAAGCAAAAAACTGGTCGAGATGATCAATACCTTCCGCGACTATTTTTATCGGTATCGGTCTGCCTTGCTCCATATACAAGATGGCGTAAGCTCCTCCCATAAAGACCATCGTCAGATGTTGGAAGCGATGAAGAAGAAGAACCCAAGATTGGCAGAAAGGCTTGTCCGGAAGCATCTGGCGAGAGGCAAGGAACTTGTTTTAAGGGAAATTGATGAGGGGAGAATGATTCCTTAAGGGAGTGATGAGGTGGAGAAAAAAATTCGTATCTTAGTCGCAAAACCTGGTTTGGACGGTCATGATCGAGGGGCGAAAGTGGTGGCGCAAGCCCTCCGTGATGCGGGGATGGAGGTCATTTACACCGGCCTTCATCAGACCATCGATCAGATCACCCATACCGCCATCCAGGAGGGTGTGGATGTCATCGGCCTATCCATCATGTCCGGAGCCCACCTGCCGATCTGTGAAAAACTGATGAAGGAAATGGAAAAGAAGAAGATCGATGATATCCTGGTAGTCATTGGCGGTGTCATCCCCAAACGGGATATCCCTCCTCTCCAAAAGATTGGGATCCAGGGCATCTTTCCCGGAGGAACCTCTTTCGACGAATCGATCCGATGGATCAAAGAACATATTAAACCCCGATCTTGATCGGGGAAAACTTTAAATTCGAAGCACGAAATCCGAAACAAATACAAATGTCCAGAAACCCAATTTCCCAAACGGAAACCTCTTGAATTTTGATATTTAAATTTCGGATTTGCCTGCCCTGTTAAGTAGGTTTTGGGTAGCTTTTGGTTTGATGTATCACGATCCGTCCAGGAAAAGTAAAGTCGTCAACTTCAGGCGGAATGACTTAACAGGGTGAAGATTTCGATATTCGGATTTTGGGAGTTTACTATGGGTGTTGCAAAATATATCAAGAATGAGAAAGACGAAGTTCAGGATGTGATCCTCCAATCTGGCATCCACGTCAAACCTCTCTATACGAAGAAGGATTTAGAAGCGATCGGTTTTGACCCGGACAAGGACTTAGGTCTTCCAGGCGAATATCCTTACACCCGGGGAATCCATTCCCTTGGCTACCGGAGTCGGGAGTGGACCACCCGGCAGTATACGGGTTTCGGAAGGCCCAAAGAGACCAATGAGCGTTTCAAACTGATGATCTCCCATGGCCAGACCGGTCTCAATGTCGCCTTCGATCTTCCCACCCAAATGGGTCTCGATTCCGATGACCCGTTGGCGGAGGGTGAGGTGGGAAGGGTAGGTATGGCGGTTGATTCTCTCAGAGACTTCGAAGTTGCCTTCCAGGGCATCCCACTCGACCGAATTGGCGCCGGCCTCACCATCAATGCTGTAGCAAGCATCATGCTGGCCATGTTCCAGGCAACTGCCGAAAAATATGGATTTAAAAAAGATCGAGTGAGCGCTACCCCTCAAAACGATATTCTCAAAGAGATGATCGGACGGGGAGCATGGATCTTTCCAGTGAAACCCGCCGTACGTCTCATCGGTGATACGATCGAATATTCGATGAAGGAACTTCCCCGAACCAACCCTGTCAGTGTTTGTGGTTATCACATTCGCGAATCGGGTTGTTCTCCTGTTCAGGAAATCGCTTACGCCTTCCAGATTGCCAATACCTATATCGAGGAAGTCTTGCGCCGTGGCCATCACATCGACGATTTTGTCAGGGGCTTCACCTTCAACCTCAATGTCTTTGGAAACCTCTGGGAACAAGTAGCCAAGTTCCGTGCGGCAAGAAAACTCTGGGCAAAAAACCTGAAGGAGCGCTACGGAGCCAAGGATAATCGATCCCTCCTCTTGCGGGGAATCTTTGGCGGCGGCGGATATGGAATGACCAAAGCCCAGCCCGAAAACAATATCATTCGAGGTGCGTACTATGCCCTGGCGGCGGCTTTAGGCGGCGCTCAGACGACTGCTCTCTGTTCCTTTGACGAAGCTTACACCATCCCAACGCCCAGAGCAGCCCTCCTCTCTCTCAGGACATTCCAGATTCTGATGGAAGAGATTGGGTTGAGGGATACGGTCGATCCCTTGGCGGGTTCCTACTTTATCGAAACCTTGACCAAACAGATGGAGGAAAAAATTATTGAGGAGATGAAGCGGGTCGATGAAATGGGAGGGATGATCAAGGCCGTTGAGACGGGCTACGTTCAGAAAGAAGTCGCGAGGCAGGCCTACGAGTTTGAGAAAGGGGTCCAAAAGGGAGAGTTGATCAAGGTGGGAGTAAATAAATATACGGAAGGGGAAGAGATGGAGGTTGAGCTCCACGAATACCGGTTGGGATCCGCAGAAGAACAGGTCCAGCGGCTTCGAGAGGTGAAGCGCGAAAGGGACAATCGAAAGGTTTCACAGTTGCTGAAAGATCTCGAAAGTGCTGCGAGGGCTGAGAAGAACGTCATGCCCTATCTTCTCGAATGCTGTAAGGCTTATGCCACTGTGGGTGAGATGACAAAGGTCTTTAAGGGTGTCTACGGAGAGTTTAAAGAACCCTCCATCTTCTAAGACATGGAGTAACGGAATGTTGGAGTACTGGCATAACGGGTTTCCGACAATCCAGTATTCCACTATTCCAATATGTCAGGACCTTCCCCCCTGCTCACCTGCCGGTAGGCATCAAAGGGGAAGGTGATTGAATCCTTTCTTCATCGCCTTATAATTCACTCGAACGTTTGAAGATGATTAACATCAGTGATTGGATACGGCAATCGAGTTTTCTTCAACCTCATAAGAAAGCTTTGATCTTTGAAGAACCCCCCAAAACGGCAAGCGGCAAGATTCGAAGGTTCATCTTGAAAGAGAAGCATGGAAGGCGCTCAATTCCAGGCATCAAATAAAAAATAAACTCCGATGGATCCATTTCGAAACCACAAACAAAAGCTTCCAGATCATTTGACATTGGAATTTGGAGTTTGTTTGACCCGCCTGCCCCGTCCTCGGTCGGGACCGGGGCCGGTAAGCAGGGATTTAGGGATTTGGAATTTCAGACGAGGGGGTAAACATGGCTGAAAAGTCTTATCGATTAGGCTGTGACATTGGCGGCACCTTCACCGACTTTGTCCTGCTGAACGATCGAACAGGGGGGATAAAAATCTATAAGTGTCTGACCACTCCCAAAGACCCCTCTGATGCCGTGGAACACGGCATCAGAGAAATGGAGAAGAATTCACCGGGCTTTGTGGTGAAAATGGACGAAGTGATCCATGGAACAACCCTGGTCATCAATTCTATTATAGAAAGAAAGGGAGCCAAAACAGGCCTGATCACGACAAAGGGCTTCAGGGATGTTTTGGAAATCGGAAGGGGGATCCGGTATGCGCCTTACGATGTGTTTGCTGAATTCCCCAAGCCCTTGATTCCGAGACAGTTCCGTCTCGAAGTGGATGAAAGGATTCGGAGCGACGGGACCGTCTTAAAGTCGCTCGACCCCGAGGAGGCGAGGCAAAGGGTCCGGTCTCTCCTCAAAATGGGCGTAGAATCGATTGCTGTCTGTCTCATCAATTCTTTTGAGAATCCAACCCACGAGCTGATGCTCAAGGAGATCATCGAAAAGGAAGCTCCCGGGATGTCGGTCTCCATTTCATTCCGGGTTTTACCGCAGATTAAGGAGTATGAGAGAACCAGCACCACAGCGACCAACGCCTATGTGAAGCCTCTGACGGGAAGATATCTTTCCAGGCTCGCAGGAAGGCTGGAGTCCATTGGCTCTAAGGGAAAGCTTTTCATCATGCTTTCAAGCGGGGGCGTTACCTCCGTCGAAACAGCGGCTGAATTTCCGGTAAGGATCATCGAATCTGGTCCGACCGCAGCGGTCATCGCGGGTCAATACTACGGCAAACTCTTCAAGATTTCGGAAATGTTCTGCTTTGACATGGGGGGGACAACCGCCAAGTCCTGCCTGATTCAAAAAGGGGTTGCCGGTGTTGTACCGACTTTTGAGGTCGGCCGTGTTCAGAGGTTCATGAAAGGCAGCGGTCTCACCATTCAGGTGCCTGTTGTTGACTTGATGGAAATCGGAGCAGGAGGTGGCAGTATTGCAAAGGTAAGCAGGATGGGAACGCTTCAGGTGGGGCCGGAGAGCTCAGGGGCGGATCCCGGACCCATCTGTTACGCAATAGGAGGGTCGGACCCCTGTGTCACCGATGCCGATCTCTTATTGGGCTATCTCGATGAGAACTACTTCCTTGGAGGTGAAATGAAGCTCGATAAGGAGGGGGCAAGACGAGGCGTTGAGGAAAAGGTTGCCAAGCCTTTGGGAGTTTCATTCATACAGGCCGTATGGGGAATCCATGATCTCATTAATGAGACCATGGCCGCAGCCGCCAAGACACATATTGCTGAAAAAGGAGGAAATCCCAAAATCGTAACGATGGTTGCGTTCGGAGGAGCGGGGCCAGTCCATGCTTATGGTCTGTGCAAGAAATTGGGAGCGCCCCGGTTGCTCGTCCCGCCGAATGCGGGAGTAGGTTCGGCACTCGGCTTCTTCACTGCTCCTCGGGCCTTTGATCTTCTCAGGAGCCATAAGGTTTCCCTGGGGGCCGCCAATTTTAATGAAATTGAAAAGATCTTTACGGAACTGGAAGCGGACGCAACAAGAATCTTAAAGAAAGAGGCCACAGAAAAAGATATCAAAATACAAAGATCCCTGGATATGCGTTTTGTTGGACAAGGAGCAGAAACGAACGTTCCACTCTCTGAGAGAGATTTTACAAAGATGAAGAAGGAAGAGGTCCGTCGACGCTTTGATGAAGTCTACGTGAAGTTATACGGAAGGACCTATCCTGACTCGGAAGTGGAGTTTATTAATTTTAAAGTCAAGGCGAGTCTCCCTGAACGACTGATTCAATTTCCAAAACTTGAAAAAAGGGGGAAATCTCTTGATCGTGCGATCAAAGGGAAGCGCAAGGCTTACTCCCCTATGGCCAGGAATTTTATCCCCTACACGGTCTACGATCGATACAAACTTTTTCCGAAGGCAAAGTTTAGAGGCCCTGCGATCATTGAGGAGAAGGAGTCGACCGTCATTGTCGGCGAGGACGCTTCGGTTTCCGTAGACGACTTTGGATTTCTATGGATTGATATTTCGAAGACACCCGCGTTTGCTCCTTCGCGGCGAGGTCAAGAACGTCGCTCCGTATCGACAAAGACCAAACCCAAGACCTCAGCCCTAGGAAAATCGAAGCGTTAATTTAAAATAGGGTATTGAGAGAACAATCTTTTCAGGCTGCTCAAAAATGCCCATATGGAAATTGTAGGGGCAATTTATGAATTGCCCCTACAGGGATTCTGCGACGACTTGCCCTGTTAGATAGAATCCTGATTTGTTTTGCAGCCATTCGAGAGCTGAAATTTTAACTGGTTCTCTCTAAAAAATAGCTGCTTATCTAACAGGGCGAGGATGAGAGAAACGCCGCAGAGAGGCGTTTTTCAGAAGCCTGATAGGAGGCATGAGATGGGACGGAAAAGGCGCACATTTGATCCAATCACATTAGAAATACTCTGGCGGAGATTGATTTCCATTGTGGATGAATCCGATGGCTCCGTGGCCCGGACAGCCTTTTCGAGCCTGCTGAGAGATGCGCATGATTACACCTGCATGTTCACAGACCAGAAAGGCCGGGAACTTGCACAAGGGTCGTTTGCAACCCCCGGCCAATCCGGAGCGATGGCATTGGGAATCAAGAATCTTGTCACCAAACTTCCTTTGGAAACTTACAAACCTGGCGATAGTTTCATCACCAATGACCCCTGGGCTCTGGCAGGTCATCTGAACGATGTCTGTGTGATGAGCCCTATCTTCTATAAGAATAAGGTGGTGGCCTTCACTGCCTGTGTTTTTCATCATTCGGATATCGGGGGTCGCGTCTCCTCGGACAACCATGATGTCTTTGAGGAAGGACTCTTCATCCCCCTCGTTAAGCTCTATGACGGAGGGGTGCTCAATCCGTCTGTGATGGAGATGATCCGCTGGAATGTCCGGACACCCGATGAGGTGATCGGAGATATCCGGTCCCAGATTGCAGCCAATCATGTCTGCTCGGAGAAGATAGGTCAGATGCTCAGGGAAAATGATTTAGAGAATCTGGATGATCTCGCAGATCAAGTGATCAGCCGCACAGAGAAAAGCATGAGGGAGGAGATCGAGAAGATCCCGGACGGCATCTACCGCGCGGAAGGTATCATAGAACAGATGAAGGGGCAACAGGATGTGGTGATTAAAGCAGCCGTTGAAGTAAAGGG
Organism: uncultured delta proteobacterium; assembly: GCA_963711845.1. Taxonomy (GTDB): domain Bacteria; phylum Desulfobacterota; class BSN033; order BSN033; family UBA1163; genus CAVQFR01. The sequence goes on along the minus strand of CAVQFR010000041.1, from coordinate 31,428 downwards.
AAGCGATATCACGGTGGACCTCGATGGGTCTTCCCCCCAGGTCAATTGGGGCGGCAATGTGGTCTACAACTTCACTTATGCCTATGTGTTTATGGCGATCAAGAGCATGTTTGGACCGGATATACCGAACAATGATGGCTGCGCAAAACCCGTCAAACTGAAAGCACCTGAGGGGACTGTCGTGCACTGTAAATTCCCTGCAGCCGTGGCAGCGCGGCTCGTGATCGGCCATTACATCACGGAGATCATCTACAGAGCCCTCTCTGAAGTCGCACCGGGCAAGGTGATTGCGGCAAGTGGAGGCACGCCTGCTCAGATGAATGTGTTCTATGGGAAAAGGAATGATGGAAGGCCATGGCATTCCGTGATCATCAGAGGGGGTGGAATGGGCGCCAGTTCCGTCAGCGATGGGAATTACGTCTACATCTTCCCTGCGAATGGGGCGAATACCCCTGTTGAGATTTTCGAAAGCGACACCCCTCTCCTGATAGAAAACAGGGAGCTCCTTGCCGATTCGGGCGGTCCTGGCAGGATGAAGGGAGGGAGTGGGCAAAGAGAAGTCTTTAGAGTGCCCGATGATCAGACTGCCCCTCTTCCACCCGTGAATTTAGGAATACAGGCAGGAAGACATATCCATCCTCCGGAAGGACTCTTCGGCGGTAAACCCGGAGCGAAAGCACAGTTTCTGGTAAACGGAGTCTCTGGAAATCCTTTTGGGTTAACGCAGTTAAAACCAGGTGATGTCGTGACCATCGATGCCGCCGGCGGAGGAGGTTGTGGAAATCCGCTGGACCGTGAACCTGAAAGGGTGGAGCGTGATGTGATTGAAGGATATGTGAGCCTTGAAAAAGCCAGAGAAGATTATGGGGTCATCATAGATCCCAAGACCCTGACGTTTAACGAGGAGGCAACCAGGAAGCTCAGGGATACTTTAAGGAAGGCTATCTGACCGGCTGAGTTCGAAGATACAAAAGCAACCATTACGGATTCCAAGTTAGAAACTCTGAACTTTCAGTGGGAAGGTTCGCCATCCTAAAAAATATATGAATTAATAGAAATTTAAAGTATCATAGCGGGGGATAACCTATGGGACGAACCTTCATGCCGAAAATCAGGACGGAGAGGGAGCTGAAGCGGATTCAGACGGAAGGGCTTCAATGGACCGTAAACCATGTCTATAAGAATTCTGAATTTTATCGAAAACGATTTGATGAGGCGGGAGTGAAGCCCCAGCATATCAAATCTCTCAAGGATATCTCTAAGCTTCCCTTCACCACCTCTAAAGATCTTCAGGAAGGATATCCTTTTCCGCTAAGATCAACCCCTTTTGAAAAGATTGTTCGAATACACGCTTCCTCCGGAACGACCGGAAAGCGAAAGGTCCTTTGCTACACACAGAAGGATATTAATGATTGGGCCAATATGTTTGCCCGCTGTTATGAGATGGCTGGATTGACCACGAAGGACCGGGTCCAAATTGCCGTGGGATATGGCGTCTGGACGGCTGGAGTTGGTTTTCAGTTAGGGGTCGAACGTTTGGGGGCGATGGCCATCCCCATCGGTCCGGGCAATATCGATATGCAATGTCAGTTCTTAGAAGACTTTCAATCAACCGTCTTATGCTGCACCGCCTCGATGGGCATCCTCATGGCAGAGGAAATCGAAAAGAGGGTCCTGAGAAACAAAATTGCTCTCAAAAAATTGATTATGGGCTCTGAGCGTTCAAGCGATGCCCAGAGAAAGAAGATGAAGGAGCTCCTGGGTGTGGACCATGTCTTCGATATCCCCGGGTTGACCGAACTTTATGGTCCCGGCACAGGGCTCGATTGTCTCTATCACGAAGGCATCCATTACTGGGCAGACTACTACATTCTTGAACTTCTGGATCCCGAAACTCTTCAACCTGTACCCCCCGGAGAGACGGGCGAGATGGTGATCACAACCCTCCGGAAAGAAGCTGCTCCTCTTGTCCGCTACCGGACCCGGGACCTCACCAAACTCATTCCAAAGCGGTGCTCTTGCGGCTCTATCCTTCCGATGCATGACCGATTGTTGGGTCGTTCGGACGATATGTTTATCATCAGGGCGGTCAACATCTACCCCGGTCAGATTGATCATATCCTGTCCAACACAAAGGGGGTGGGCAGTGAATACCAGATTCACCTTGACCAAAAAGAAGACGGCAAGGATTATATGACGATTAAGGTCGAAAGGACGGAAGGGGGTCATCCAACAGAAGACCTAACCCTGGCCAGGTCTATTGAGGAAGAGATTAAAAAACAGATTCTGGTCAGCGGCAAAGTGGAGATCGTTAACTACGGAACCCTTCCGAGATCGGAGCGAAAGAGCAAACGGGTTTTTGATAATCGGGACATTTGATTCGAATGCGGAATGCAGATTGTGGAATGCGGAATCGAAAAGCTTTGCCCCTGGAACCCTCGAACCCTTGAACCCTCACTAATTTTTTTTGGAGGAACATGATGATCCCACAAATAAAGAAAATTCTCTATGCCACAGACTTGAGTAAAAACTCTGTCTACGCATTTCGATATGCCACAAAGATGGCAGAAAAGTATGATGCAGGGATGATCATTTTACATGTCATTGAACCTATTCCCTCCATAGCAAAACATTATATGAAAGTTTATGTCGATGAGTCTAAATGGGAAGAAAAGATTAAATATGAGCAGGATTTAGCGATTGAACGGATCAAAAAACGATTACAGGAATTTTGTAAGCAAGAAACCCAAGAGGCTCCCCAATGCCTTGCCCAGGTTTCGAGCATCCTTGTCCGTCCGGGATATCCTGTTGAGGAAATATTGAAAGCAGCGGACGAAGAGGATTGCAGCATCATCGTCCTTGGAACCCATGGAAAAGGATTCTTAAAACAAACCTTTCTGGGGAGTGTGGCCCGCTCGGTATTGGATCGAGCCAAAAAACCGGTTTTTATCGTTCCTCTTCCTTACGGGGAAACCGGGCTAACGATTGGAGAAATATGATGCTTTTTAAATCAGAAAAAGGAGGTGATTTCGCTCAATAAAGCTTGACAGGAGGTTGACACTTTGTATACAGTATACCGTAAATGAGTTATGAAACTTCGAAAGGAGGTCAAGGGAAAATGAAACAAAAGAGTATATCCATGATGGTACTAGTAGCCTTCTTATTGGGGATCAGTTTATTATCCCTCCCCGCCCAGGCTCAGATTAAATTGACTTATGCAAACTTTCCCCCCGCTCCAACTTTCCCGTGTGTCCAGATGGAGGAATGGAAAAAAGAGGTGGAAAAAAGGACCGCAGGAAAGGTGGCCATCCAAACCTTTCCCGGCAGCACTCTGCTCAATCCGAAAAACATGTTCGAAGGGGTCATCTCCGGGACGGCGGATATTGGTTGCTTAGCGATGAGCTACCAACCGGGTCGTTTCCCTATCTCAGAGGCGGTTGACCAACCTGTCGGATTTGCAAGCGCAAAAGCCGCAAGCCTTACTCTCTATGATCTCATCGAAAAATATAAACCCAAAGAATTTGAAAAGGTAAAGATTATTACCTTGTTTACATGCCCGCCGGCGAACATCATGACCATTAAACCGGTGAAATCTCTTAACGATCTAAAAGGACTGGAATTAAGGGTGGGGGGAACTCAAGCCGACATCATAAAAAATCTGGGCGGGATCCCGGTCGCCATGCCGCAGTCCGATACACCCGAGGCGCTCCAGAAGGGGACGGTAAAAGGCCATGTGTCTTCCATGGAAGTCCTCAAAGACTTTAACTATGCTGCATACACGGCGAATGCGACCATTGCAAACCTATGGGTGGTCACCTTTAGCGTCGTGATGAATAAAGATAAGTGGGACTCACTGCCTGCCGACGTGAAGAAAGTGATCGACGGCATGAGAAAGGAATGGGCGCTCTGGACGGGAAACTATGTTGATAATCATGTCCTGGAGTCGCTCAAGTGGTCAAAGGAAAAATATAACCTTCAGATCTTTGAACTTCCTGCCAGTGAAAAAGCCGAGGTACCCAAACTGATTAAACCCCTGATCGACGGCTATGTTGAGAGAGTGACGAAAGCGGGGTTAAACGGCAAGCAGATCATGAAGGATGTCAACGCGTTGAAGGAGAAGTACGAAAAGCAGTACAAGTAATGAACGATGGATTGCCCGGGAAATTCCCGGGCACCCCATTTATTGAGAGGGACGGGGGAAGAGAATGAATTATCTCGAAAAGATAAATGTTTTCTTCAACAAGATCCTGATGGTTTTAGGCAGCGTCGCCGTACTCCTCCTCATGGCCATTGCAACAACGAATGCCTTTTTGAGAATCCCCTTGATTAAATCGACCTGGCGAGGGGCCTATGAAACCGTCGGGTTTTTAGGAGCCATCGTCATCGCTTTTGCGCTCGGCTACACCCAGAAAAGAAAAGATCATATCGTTGTCGACATCTTAACAGAAAAGTTTCCTAAACGGATCAACCGGGTTCTCGATGGGATCAATTATTTTATTACGACGATTTTCTTTGCGATCGTCTCCTGGCAGGTATTCGTCTGGGGCATGAAGATATCGAAATCAGGAGAGGTCTCGGAAACCTTAAAAATTGTCTTCCATCCCTTTATCTATAGTGTCGCATTCGGATTCGCAGTCTTCTCCCTCACACTCATTATAGATTTTCTCAAGAACTTAAAAAGCAAGGAGGACTAGACAACAGATGGAAGGTCCGATCGTTGGAGTCTATGGAATTCTCCTCATGTTCGTCGTCCTCTTCCTCCTCAGGATACCTGTCGGCTTTACGATGGCATTGGTTGGATTTTTAGGATTCAGTTATGTGGCCGGTTTCAAAGCAGCCCTTGGAATGATCGGCACTGATATGTGGAATATCTTCTCGAATTATGGCCTGACGGTCATCCCCATGTTCATCCTGGTCGGAGAATTTGCTCATTACGGAGGATATAATAATACGCTTTATTTTACCACCTACAAATGGTTTGGCCATTATAAAGGAGGTTTAGCGATCACCACGATCATGGCCTGTGCAGCCTTCTCAGCCATCAGCGGTTCGAATACGGCAACGGCTGCGACCATGAGCTCCGTCGCCATCCCGGAAATGAAAAAATATCACTACCACCCGATGCTCAGTGCAGGGTCGGTCGTGGCCGGTTCCACCCTCGGGGTCATGATCCCCCCGAGTATTGTGCTCGTCGTTTATGCCATCTACACGGGTCAATCCATCGGCAAACTCTTTTTCGGAAATGTGATTCCCAGTGCCATCCTTACCCTTTTAATTGCAGCCACCGTCGTCTACATCTGTCATCGACATCCGGACTGGGGTCCCAAAGGGCCTAAAAGCACTTGGAAAGAAAGATGGAGGGCCCTTCCCGATGCGATCGATATCGTCATCCTATTTCTTATCATCATGGTCGCTCTTTTTACAGGGATGGTGACTGCCACAGAGGCTGCGGCAGCGAGCAGCGCCGTGGGTCTGATTATCTGTATCGTGAGAAAAAAACTGACCTGGAAGGGATTTGTTGCTTCCTGTGTTGACACGCTTCGTATTTCATGCCTGGTTTTTATGATTGTCGCGGGCGCCACGATTTTTGGCCGTTTTCTTGCCGTGACCCGATTACCCTTCGAAGCGGCATCGTGGATCAGTACGCTTGCGTTGCCGAATTGGATGTTGCTCTGGATCATCCTCTTCTGCTATATGATCGGCGGTTGCGTCATGGATGCATTGGCTTTTCTCTTAATATCCCTCCCCATCTTTTACCCGATCGTCCAGGGAATGGGTTATGACCCGATCTGGTATGGACAGATCATTACGATCACCACCACCATGGGAGCCCTCATGCCACCCATCGGGATCTGTTGTTATGTCGTAGCCGGAATGGCTAAGGATATTCCCATCGGAACTGTCTTTAGAGGTGCCGTATACTATATCCCTACTTACTTTATTGCTAATATTCTCCTATGTCTCTCCCCTTACTGGACCGTTTTGGTTTTATCCGATCTTGTGAGATAAGAATCGGCCGACATTCATCCTCCCCTATGGGGAATTCATGGAAAGGGGATATCGGAGGCTTCTATGAAAAAGTTTGATTATTTTAGACCAAAGACCTTCGAGGAAGCTCTCACCCTTCTTGCGAAATATGGTGAGAAAGCAAAATTGATTGCGGGGGGGACGGATGTCATCGTTATGATCAAGCAGAAAGCGATGGCTCCTGACGTCCTCATCTCCTTGCAGGGGATCCCGGGTCTGGACCAGATGAAATACAATGGATCTTTGAGCATCGGACCGATGGTCACTCACCGGGCGATTGAGAAGTCTGAGGTCATCAGAAAAAATTTCTCCGCCTTAGCCGATGCGGTGGATTATCTCGGCTCGGTCCAGATCCGTAATGTAGCGACCATTGGCGGCAACGTCTGTACGGCTGCCCCCTCAGCAGATACAGCCACTCCCCTTCTGGTTCTCGGGACTCAGGTCAAGATCAAGAACCTCAAAGAAGAGAGAACCCTTCCCGTTGAGGAATTCTTTAAAGGACCAGGGGAAAGCGTATTAAAAACAGGGGAATTGGTTAAAGAGCTATCGATTCCTAAGCCTTTGCCCAATACCGGATCTGCTTACTATAAACTTCAGAGGCGTCTCGCCCTGGACCTCCCCATCTTAGGAGTATCTGTCCTTCTTTCACTCGATAAGGACAAAGTCACCTGTTCCGACCTGCTTTGCACGGCCTCCCCTATTTCAACCATCCTTCATAAGATGGAAGAAGATGAAATCATCTGTAAGGATGTGAGGATTGCTTTGGGAGTAGCGGCGCCGACGCCGATGAGGGCATTGAAAGCCGAAGCCCTTCTCAGGGGTAAAAAACTGAGTGACGAGCTCTTGGAGGAGGTCGCAAATATCGCCTCCCAGGAAGCGCAGCCAAGGGACACGCTCCGAGGTGAGGCCTGGTACCGTAAAGACATGGTCAGGGTCCTGGTAAAACGAATGGCGATGAAATCCATAGAGAGAGTGGTCCAGCCTGAAGAGACCATCTTCCCTGAAAGGCTGTGGTAATTACCATCTTTTATGAATGAACCGCGGGTTAATTTTGAAATTCGAAGCACGAAATCCGGGCGAAGCATCCCGAAGGGATCAATTCGAAACAATATTCAAATTACTCGAAACTCGAAATTTAAACTATTAAGTAATCCGATAAGCTCTTTGAAAATTTGGTCGATTAGAGTTTGTGGATTTGATATTCGGATTTCGATATTCGGATTTCGGATTTTTAGCGATAGCGGTGCCAGTTATTCTCCTTGGGAAGGAGCTTAAACAATGAAGAAGACGTTGCGTTTCACGCTAAATGGAGAGTCTGCGGAGGTGGAGATCGAACCTCATCTCACCCTTCTGCAATTATTGAGGGATAAATTGGAACTGACAGGAACGAAAGAAGGGTGTGGCATGGGGGAATGCGGCGCCTGCACCGTCCTTTTAGATGGAAAGTCCGTCAATTCCTGCATCTTTCCTGCCATGGAGGTGGATGGGAAGAGCGTGATCACCATCGAGGGCCTGACCGATTCCCAGGGAAAACTCCATCCCGTTCAGAAGGCTTTCATCGAATATGGAGCCATCCAGTGTGGTTTCTGTACCCCGGGCATGGTCCTCTCTGCCAAAGCCCTCCTGGATGAGAATCCAAAACCGACCGAGGAGGAGATTCGGACAGGGATTGCCGGAAACCTATGCCGTTGCACGGGTTATCTCCAGATCGTTCAGGCCATTAAAGCAGCCAGTGGACAGAAATAAACTAATACCCGATAACCAAATTTCAATAACCAAATAATAATCAATGACCAATTCACAAACAACCAGACATAGCTTTGATCTCGAAGAGCGAACTCTTGAATTTGCTAAAAAGGTAATAAGGCTTTGCAAACAGTTGTCCCAAAATGTGATCAATAATGAAGTCATCGGCCAGCTGATAGATTCAAGCGGCTCGATTGGCGCAAACTATCGCGAAGCAAATGATGCTTTAAGCAAAAAGGATTTCAAGTACCGAATCAAAATTGCACGAAAAGAAGCTAAAGAAACCCATTACTGGCTGGAACTTTTGATAGATGCAAATCCAGAATTTAAGGAAAAGATCGACATATTATTAATAGAGGCTTTTGAATTGAAGAAGATTTTTTCATCAATTGCTGACAAATTTATTAATTGGGGAATTGATCATTGGAGCTTATTTGATGTTTCGATATTGGAGATTGGTATTTGAAACGGAGGTCGCCATGGAAGAGTTTATCAACGTTGGAAAGCGAATCCCCAAGATGGACGCAGAGGAAAAGGTCACGGGCAAGGCGGTCTATATTCACGACCTGAAGATCCCGGGGATGCTTTACGGGAAAATCCTCTACAGTTCCCATGCCCATGCGAAGATAAAAAGTATCGATACCTCTAAAGCAGAAAAGCTTCCCGGGGTGAAGGCCGTTTTAACGGGCTACAACATTCCTCCCATCAAGTTCGGTGTCTATAAAGACAATGTCCCTCTCAAGGCAAATAAAGTTTGCTCTTTGCGAGATGAGATCGCTGCGGTCGCTGCCACAGATCCTGATATCGCCGAGGAGGCTCTCTGTCTCATCAAGGTCGAATATGAAATTCTTCCTGCCATCTTCGACCCCGAAGAGGCCATGAAAGAAGGGGCCATCCTCATCCATGAGGAACATGTGGGCGGCAAAGAGAAAAAGCCGACCAATGTCCTCAATCTCCCCTGGAGGCTTGTTGCAGGAGACGTGGACGAGGCAAGAAAGAATTCCTCCTATGTTGCTGAAGATCGTTTTAAGGTGACGTGGGTTGCTCATTGCTGCCTGGGAACGAGTGGATGCCTGGCTCAGTTCGACCAGAAGAATAATCTCACCATGTACAGCATCACTCAGATTCCATCTCTCGCTCAGCGGGATTACACGGACGCCCTCGCTACGATGGGATTGAAGGACAAGAAGGTTCGGGTGATCAAAACGATGATCGGTGGCGGATTTGGAAGCAAACTCGATACCTATGCCTTCGAGTACATCGCCATCCTATTAGCTCACAAGACCCGAAAACCTGTCAAAATCATTTTTGGTCGTGAAGAGGAGTTTTTTGCCACTTCTCCCAGACAGCCTGCGATCATCGATATTGCTCAGGGATGCACGAGGGATGGGAGACTCACCTTTCGCGATATTCGAATGATCCTCGACAATGGGGCTTACACTTCTTGGGGCGCCACCACACCTTCGGTGATGATGATGCCCATCTCCTCTCTGTATAAAGTCCCCAATATCCGGTATGTCGCCAAATGTGTTTATACCAATAATACCTATTCTCAAGCCATGAGAGGATATGGAAATCCCCAAGCGACCTTTGCGATCGATTCCCAGATTGATATCTTAGCCGAAATGGCCGGGATCGACCCTCTTGATTTCAGAATGAGAAATGCCAACACCCCCGGTGAAGTGACGCCCCAGAATTTCAAGATCAACACCTGCGGCCTGAGGGAGTGCATTGATGTTGTGGCAGAAAAGTTGGATTGGCGCCAGAATCGAGGAAGAAGAGATGGGAGAGGACTCGGGATGGCTTCGATGATCCATGTCGGTGGAGGCGCCCGGGTCTATAAATCAGATGGTTGCGGTACCATCATAAAAATCGACGACTTCGGAACGGTCAATGTGATCACCGGCGCGACCGATATGGGACAGGGCTCGGATACGGTGATCGCTCAAATCACTGCTGAAGAACTTGGGGTCAGGGTTGAAGATGTGGTCGTCACCCATACGGATACGGATATCTGTCCCTGGGATGTTGGAGCCCATGCCAGTCGAACCACCTTTGTGGCTGGAAATTCTGCAATAGGTGCAGCGAGAAAAGTAAAGAACCAACTCCTCGAGGTCGCCGCTAAGTCATTGGGCGAAAGCCCTGAGGATTTAGATATCCGGGATAGAACGATCTTCTCAAAGAAAGATCCCGAGAAGAAGTCTCCTCTGGGAAAGGTCCTAAGAGCTGCCCACTATACCGCCGGCGGAAGCATGATCATGGCAGACTACTTTTACGATCCTGCCAACGAGAATTTGGACAGAGAATTTAAAGGAAATCTCTCGGTCACCTATGCCTTTGGAACACACGGCGTGGAAGTTGAAGTCGATAAGGAAACCGGTCAGGTGAAGATCCTGAAATATATTGCTGCCCACGACGTCGGGAGAGCGATCAATCCCATGCTTCTGGAAGGTCAGGTTTATGGCGGGGCAACGATGGGAATCGGTTATGCCTTGACTGAAAGACTCATCCTGAAAGATGGAAAAGTGATGAATTCAAACTTCCTTGACTATAAGATGCTCACCGCAAAGGATGTTCCGAATATTGAACCGATTGTGATCGAAACGAATGATCCCTTCGGCCCCTTCGGTGCCAAGGGAATCGGTGAACCGGGGTCGGTCCCAACGGCGCCCGCCATCGCCAATGCCATTTACGACGCGGTAGGTGTGAGAATTAAAGATCTTCCCATCACTCCAGAAAAGGTGTTAGCAGCACTAAAGGAAAAAAACAAATTAAGCCATTGAGTCACTAACTCAGAATTAAGTTTTTATAGATTTTTGACCTTCTAAGAATCCCTTTTCAAATATTCTTAGACTTGCTTCTCGAAACTTTGGGGGTGTTACCCGTTCTATCGCGTCTCTGAGTTTGTCATGGGGAAAAGGAAACCTGGGATGGGACGCGGCAAAACCGATGAGGGCAATATTGGCCGACTGAGGCGATCCCATTCCCCTCGCCAATTGATCCGCTCCGACCACATAAGTTTCAATCCCTTTTTCCTTCAGGTACGTCATGATCTCCCGGCTCATATCGTTCGGATCTGAGGCATTAATAAAACAAAGACCGCCGTCTCGACCATTCAAAGAGGGCTTGAGATAGTGAAGGGTTTTATAGGCTTCATTCTTCTCAAGGGATAAAAGGATGTCAGCGCTCCCCTTCTTGACGAGGGGACTATCGAAGTTTCCAATTTTCAAGTGGGTCATCACCGACCCTCCCCGCTGGCTCATCCCGTGGTCTTCCGAACCAATGAGAGGATACCCTTCTTGAAGGGCAAAGGCCGAAAAAATCCGTGTCACCAGGAGGACGCCCTGCCCGCCCACACCGGAGATGATCATTTGGATGTTCATGCCACTCCCCAACTTCCGGTTCTTTCAACGAACCCAACCGATTTCATAATTCCTGAGCCTATGACGAATGCTTTGAAATCCCAAATTCCAAATTACAAATCCAAAATAAATTCCAAACTCCAATTTCAAATGACCAAATCAATTTCTTAAGAAGTTTAAATTTTTGTAATTGGGATTTATTTGTTATTTGGTGCTTGCTTGATCAGCTAGCCTTGAAAATTCCACCTTGACAGCAAACCTCTGCGCACAGACCACAGTCCACGCAGGTTAATCGATCGATCTTCACACGACCGTCCTCCCCTTTGAGTAACGAGGGGCATTCGAACCGTTTGAGACAGAACCCACAGGCAACACAGGCGCCCACGGCCGGCATATCGATCGCTGAAGTAGGGCACTCCTGGACACAAACCCGACAGCCTGTACACTTGTTGTAATCTATGACATAGCCGCCTTCCGTCTTGGAAATTGCTCCCTCCGGGCACTGGATCGTACACGTGTCGCATTGAGTACAAGCCCCGCAATGGAGACATCTCTTGGCCTCCGTGATCAATGCCTCTTCGGAAGGCAGAAGATGAACTTCATCGAAATTCTTCTTGCGGGATTCAACGGGAAGAGCAGGTTCCTCCACTCTTGGCTGAGTTTCCACTTTGTCGATATTGACCGAGACCAGTTCTGTCGAAACTCCTTCAACCTCACGGTTTTTTCCTAACTCTTCTCCACTTAAATAACGATGGATAGAGAGTGCCGCCTTTCTTCCCGCTGCCAGACCTTCAATAAAATTCTTTGGGCCTGTTACTGCATCGCCTCCAGCAAAGACCCCTTTCACAGAAGTAGCTAATGTCAGGGGATCGACATGGATCGTATTCCAGGCAGTTTGCGGAACGGACTCACCCAAATGGGAAAGATCCGGGACATAGGTGGGTGAAGTAATGACCAGATCAGCCTTCAATTTTTTCTCAGGGCCTTGTAAAGATTGCACCCTTGTTCTCCCGAGGCTTGTGGGAGCACTGAGAATGGCCTTTCTGAAAGAGACCCCTATTGCCCTACCCTTCGAGGCCGTAATCTTTGACGGAACCGAGAAAAACTGAAAGGACACTCCTTCTCTCTCTGCCTCTGCAATTTCCGAAGCCTCTGCAGGCATTTCCCTTCTCGAACGGCTAAATAGAACCGTCACAGATTTAGCTCCAAGTCTCAGCGCTGTCCGTGCTGCGTCCAGGGCTCGGTCACTTCCGCCCAGGACCACCACCCTGGAAAAGGCAGGCAGTTTTTGTTTCAGGGCGACGCTTTTAAGAAACGTCAGGGTATCTACGACCCCTTTGGCCTCATGTCCCGGAAGGTTCAACTTTTTGGCTTTGTGAGCTCCTGTGGCCAGAAGGATGGCCTTGTACCCTTGAGCCCTGAGGCTGTTGAGAGAGGTCTTGCCACCAATCTTTGTATTGAGCTCGAAATTCGTTCCAAGTTTTTTGACGATATCGATCTCCCGATTTAGCACTTCCTCCGGCAATCGAAATCGCCCTGTCCCTACGGCCATGGTCCCGCCGGGTAGAGGAAGGGCCTCAAAGACGGTCACCGGATAGCCATGGCGTCGCAAATCATAAGCGGCCATCAAACCTGTGGGGCCAGATCCCACAATGGCCACCTTTGCTCCCTTTTCAGGGCCTGGTGTGATAAATCCCTCCACCCCCCCTTTATCAAAGGGGGGCGAGGGGGGATTTTTTTCAATATCTGCAACAAACCGTTTCAAAAGGTCGATGGCTATGGGCTGATCCACATCCCCTCTTCGGCAGACCTTCTCGCACGGCCGGGCACAGAGTCTGCCCGTGATGGCAGGGAATGGGTTCTGTTGACGAACAAGAGTGAGCGCTTCATCAAACTTTCCTTTTGATATGAGTTCGATATAACCTCTGGCATCGACCTGGATCGGACACGCCCCGGTGCAGGGAGCGATTTTGTCTTGATATACAGGCAAAAGAGATTGCGGCATGACCCCGCTCTTCACCTGGGGAAGATCTTTCTCCGGAGGAGGCATATGACGGATGTCAACTTTGCTAGGTTTGACCTTGAGGATTTCTTTCTGATAGGTGATGCAGGGATAACGGGAGATGAGAACAGCCATTCCCCCCTCTGGCTGTTTGGTATATTTATATGCTTTTCTAGCCTCCCGGATCATCCCCTTGATATCGTAGGGGTTGACGACTCGAATATATTTGACACCACATCCTTTTACCAGTTCCTCGAGAGAAAGGGATTTGCCAGGATGGCCATCCGCTGTGGTTCCGGATTCGGGGGTCGGTTGCATGCCTGTCATGGCCGTAATGGAGTTGTCGAGGATCACAAGAATGAAACGAGACCCATTATAAACAGCATTCAGGAGTCCGGGAGCTCCGGAATGATAGAAAGTCGAATCTCCGATCGTGGAGATGATGGGGATATCTTTGCCATCCTGATGAAAAGTCTGGTAGAGACCGCTGGCAAAGGTGATGGCCGCTCCCATGTCATGGCAGGTATCAACTGACTCCATATTCATTCCCAGGGTGTAACACCCGATGTCACTCGGGAAAACACCATTCGGGAAAGCTTTCTTAATGGCAAAGAAAGAAGACCGATGGGGACATCCTGAGCAAAGGGTCGGTCGACGAATGGGCAAGCCCAGCCCGGCCACCAACTTCTCAAGAGGTCCTGAAGAAGGAACCTCCCCTACGGGAATGGAGAACTTTTTACACAGTTCAGAGATCACCTGGGTAATGACCTCGGGAAGCATTTCTCCCTCATTGGGAATCCTTCCGTCCAATCTTCCGGTGATTTTTGACTTGTCCCGTATTTGAAGCTCGATCACCGGCTCCGTTTCTTCGAGGATCAACACATGATCACATTTCTCAATAAAGGCCTCCACGATCGCTGTGGGAAAGGGGAAAGGAGTTCCGATCTTAAGAATCGGAATCGCTTCCTGGAGGCCCAATTCTGTGAGCACATCCCGGGCAATCGCATAGCCGATCCCCCCGGCGATGATTCCCAGAGGGGCCTTTTCCCGATCATGCTCGACGAAATTGAGAGACGTCATGGAACTGAACTCTTCAGCAATTTTTTGAAGCTTCACGTTGAGCTGCTTATGGAGAAGAAACCGGAATCTGGGGGTGGCGCTCCATCGCTGGGGATTCCGCTGAAAATCAGCTTTCCTTTCCACTTTGTGAATGGGGTTGAACGTGATGGTTTGCTGGGCATGGGAGACCCTCATGACGGGACGGAGAATGACGGGAATCTGATATTTTTCGGAAAGCTCAAAGGCAATGGGTAACATCTGTTGAGCCTCTTTCGGACTGGCAGGATCAAAAACCGGGACCTTTGCAAACATGGCCATAAAGCGGGTGTCCTGTTCGGTCTGGGAAGAATAGGGTCCGGGATCGTCACAACTGATGATGACAAAGCCTCCGATCGTCCCGATATAGGCGGAACTCATCAGAGGATCGGTCGCAACATTTAACCCCACTTGCTTCATGGCCACGGCAGCTCTTTTCCCTGTATAAGTGGCCACCAATGCATTCTCAAAAGCTACTTTTTCATTCGTAGACCACTCGACGTAGATATCCAGATTGTTTTCCTTTTTGAAACGAACAATCGCAGGAAGGATCTCCGAGCTGGGAGTGCCGGGATAGGCTGCAAAAAATTGACACCCGCTTTCCACCACTCCTCTTGCAATCGCTTCGTTTCCAAGAACTACTCTCTCTTCTTTATCTGACATAATAAAATGAACCTCGCCCCCCCACCCCTGCCTACCGGCAGGCAGGCTCACCCTCCCCCTCAAGGGGGGAGGGAATGGAAGGGGATGGTATTATCCTCAGTGTTTCAGCAGAATGCCTGTCAGCTTATCCCAATGATCACGGACGATCTTTCGAATCAATTGTCCATCCCGGGCACTCTCTTTCTTAGAATATTTTGGAGCCCATTTCATAAAAAGCGTGGTCAAATTCATGGCCTGTTTTGTAAACCAGGTCTTCGCCGGTTCACCCGAATAAAGCTGGGAAATCTCATCCAGAGGCTCAGGCTGAAGGATGAGCAGCCATCCCCGACCATAGGGATCCCTCCAGGCCAGGTTCGGAGATTCTTCCACGTCGTGGTTGATGACAGAGATCGTTCCCGTAAAAGGAGAAAGGACTCTTGCCTTTTTCCCGGCAGCCGTAATTTCCGCAAGGACTTGTCTCTTCTTCAGAACGGCGCCCGCTGGAGGAAGGCGGATGGAATCTGCCTCCATGGCAAAGGTGGAAACCAGGTCGTCGAATCCTAACTTGATATTCCGGTCCATGGGTCTGGCCCAGAGATGTTCTTCGCTATAAAAAAGATCGGGAAAAAAAGTGAATCCATTTACCTGCAAAGGTTGCTTGTTCTTAGCAGGTTTTATGGCAAAGGCGGGGTGTGTCCCAAACCGGTCTTCCATCTCCTGGTCAACCTCGCAACGCCAGCATTCGAAGCCGTTTGAACAGACCATAAAATCAACTAATCCGAGGCGCATATATCGACAATACCGCAGTGTCCCGGTGTCGGATCGCTTGATTTTCATGATCCGGTCCATCTCCATTTTAACCGCTCCTGTGGGGCAGATATATTCACAGGCCCCGCAGGCGAAACACTGATCGGAATCGATCTCAAAAGGCGTTCCGATCTTTTTCTGGGTTCCTCGGTTAGAGAACCCGATGGCATTGGCCCCCACAATTTCATTGCAGGTGCGAACACAAAGGCCGCAAAGGATGCAATTGCTTTCCGGGTTTTCAGTCTTAAAGGGACTCTTTTCAACGCCCAGGTCTCGGGCTAAATCCTGAATGAATGGGACCTTGGGACATCGTGCCAGAAGAAGCTCGACCAGAATTCGTCGTGCCTGAATCACTTTGGCCGAATGAGTTTCTACTTTGATCCCTTCCCGAGCAGGATAGTTACAGGATGTGACCATTCGGGCCTTTCCATTTTCGGATACTTCCACAGTGCAGAGTCTGCACGAACCATGAGGTGCAAGATCCGGATGATAGCAGAGCGTCGGAATCGAGATGGACATCTTCCGGCAGATCTCCAAAAGGGTCGTCTCTTCCTTAGCCTTTACTTTCTTGCCGTTAATGGTGAGAGTGATCATAAGGAAACCGCAAATGATGTTCGAGGAGTGTTTCGCTTGAGGCTAAACATTATTAACCTCTATCCTCAAATCCCGCGAAGCGGGATGCTCCTCCAACCTCTATCGTTATTGTATTAAGACTGCATCAAACTTGCAGGCCTCATAGCAGGCCCGACACTTCACGCATTTATCTCCGTCCAGTTGATGGGGTTTTTTCTTCTCCCCGGCGATCGCATCCACAGGGCAAACCTTGAAACAGGCTCCGCAGCCGGTGCACTTTTCCGCGTCGATTGAAAAAGAGATGAGCCCTTTACAGTATTTGGCCGGGCATTTCTTATCCTTAATATGGGCTTCATATTCATCCCTGAAATATCGAACGGTTGACAAGACAGGGTTGGGGGCTGTTAATCCCAGGCCACAAAGCGATGTGTCAACCATCACCCGGGAGAGGTCTTGCAGAAGTTTAATATCTCCCTCCTTACCGTTCCCTTCACAGATCCGGTTAAGGATCTCGCCCATCTGCTGAAGTCCTTCCCGGCAGGGTGCGCATTTGCCGCAGGATTCCTCCTGAAGAAATCGAACAAAATATCGGGCCATGTCCACCATACAATTGTCTTCATCCATGACGATCATGCCGCCCGAGCCCATCATGGATCCAGCTTCCTGAAGTCGATCGAAATCAATCGGAAGATCGAGAAGCGTTTCTGGAATACAGCCGCCGGAGGGCCCTCCGGTCTGGATCGCCTTGAAGCGCTTGCTTCCCGGGATTCCACCGCCGATATCATAAACGATCTGACGCAGAGTGATTCCCATAGGGACTTCGACGAGGCCCGTATTGTTAATCTTTCCGACCAGTGAGAAAATCTTCGTTCCCTTGGACCCCTCTGTCCCGATGGAGGTATACCAATCCACGCCCCGGTTGATGATCATTGGGACATTGGCCCATGTCTCAACATTGTTAAGGTTGCTGGGTTGATCCCAGAGGCCGTGCTCGACGGTGTGAATATATTTGGCTCGAGGCTCTCCGACTTTTCCCTCCAGAGAAGCCATGAGGGCTGTGGACTCGCCGCACACGAAGGCCCCTCCCCCGCGGCTGATCTTGAGGGTGAAGGTCAACCCTGACCCCAGAATATTTTTTCCAAGAAGACCGTATTCCTTCGCCTGGTCGATGGCACGGCTGAGATTTGCGACAGCGAGGGGATACTCGTTGCGCACGTAAACGTACCCTTCCTCGGAACCAATGGCATAAGCTCCGATGAGCATTCCTTCAATCACACTGTGCGGGTTCCCCTCTAACAGGGAACGATCCATATAAGCGCCGGGGTCTCCTTCATCGGCGTTACAGATGACAAACTTTTCCTTTCCCTTTGCTTTTCGACAAGACTCCCATTTTGCACCGGTTGGAAAGCCTCCCCCTCCCCGGCCTCTCAGACCGGATTGTTTGATGGTTTCAATAACCTCCTCCGGAGTCTTTTCGGATAAAACTTTTTCCAGCCCCTGGTAACCGCCCACTGCAATGTAGTCATCGATCTCAGTGGGATCGATTTCTCCGTTGCTTCCGAAAACAACCCTCTGTTGAAACTTGTAAAAAGGGATGTCCCCTTCGTGAATGATCTTTTCCTTGGTCAAGGGGTCCTGGTAGAGAAGGCGGTCGATCACCTTCCCCTCGAGAACCGTGTCCGTAAGAATCTGAGACACATCCGTGGCCTCCACATTCATGTAGCAGATCATTTCAGGCCGGAGGACCACCAGGGGCCCTCGTTCGCAAAAACCGTGGCATCCGCTTGCCCGAACATCTATTGTCTCCTTCAGATGACGGTCCATGATCTCTTGTTTGAATTTTTCCACGACTTCCGAAGCACCCGTTGCCTGACAGCCCGTTCCGGCACAAATGGTGACGCACGGTTTATTGCCGTCTCTCAATTTTTTCAAGGACTCGCGGAGCTTCTGAAGATCGGAGATACTTTTGATGCGGTGATTCATTTCCTAACCTGACATAACCGAGACCAAACAGGATAAATGAGAAACTCGAAATCCGAATATCAAAATCCCTGCCTTCCCCCCGCAAGGCGGGGATTCGCGCAGGCAGGCGAAACAAAATTTGCATGACGGGTTCGTCACCCGCGAACCATGAAAATCTATCTCATTATCCTCCCCTTGACGGGGGAGGACCCCTCACCCCCACCCTCTCCCGCAAGGGGAGAGGGAGATGAAAGGACAAACCTTAGTGATATTTTTTCAGAATGGATTCAATCTTATTCGTATTGATTTTTCCGTAATATTTCTTATCAATCACCATCATGGGGCCTAAAGCACAGGCCCCCAGACAGTTAACGCTTTCCAACGTAAAGCATAGGTCTTTCGTGGTTCCTCCTGGTTTTACTTCCAGTCGATTCTCAAGATAGTCGAGAACTCTCGACCCTCCTCGGACATGGCAGGCTGTTCCCAGGCATACCTGGATGGTATGTTTTCCCCTGGGCTCGAGACTGAAGGCCTTATAGAAAGTCGCTACTTCGTAAATGTGAGTCAGGGGAAGATCGAGGCTTTTCCCCACCTGAACCAATGCCTTTCGAGGAAGGTAGTTCATTTCCCCCTGAATATCCTGGAGGATACCAATCAGGGAAGCTTTTTGATAACCGTGCCTCTCAATGATTTCGCACACCGCCTGCAAATCGACCGGCATCTATTTTTCTCCCCCCTTCCCTCCCCCAAGAAAGGAGGATGACGCAGGGGTGTCATTTGATATTTGTTGTCTTAATTTTAGCTGATTCGAATAAGGGTCTCAATGCCTTTTTGAAGGGTTTCATCTGATGCTGCAAATGAGATCCTGACATGGGTATTTCTTTTGGAAAAGACGCTACCGGGCACAATAAAGAGATTCTGTTGAATGGCTTTTTCTACAAAGGCTTCTGCGTTTCCTCCCGGGACCTCCGGAAAGATATAAAAAGCGCCTTGTGGCTTTTGGACATTAAACTTGTCTTTGAGTCCATGGTAGATCAAATCTCTTTTCTTTTTATAACCTTTAATATAATCATCCACATTGAAGTCCAAGGCCTTGGTCGCTGCTTTCTGAGCGAAGGAGTTAACACTGGAGAATGTATATTGCTGAAGGGTGATCATCTGTTGAAGGATCTCCTTAGGGCCGGCCGCATAACCCAGTCTCCATCCGGTCATTCCCCAACCCTTTGAGAATCCGCCAAAAGTTAATGTGTTCTCATAGAATTGACCGATACAGGGACAGGAAGGGGCATCGAAAACAAAATTATCGTAGATGTCATCGGAGAGAATTAAAAGATTTCTTTCCCGGGCGATCCGGACCACCCCCATCAGATCTTCCTTTGGAAAGATGGCACCCGTGGGATTATTCGGGCTATTGATGACAATAAACTTCGTCTTCTTCGATAATTTCTTAACGAATTCTTCCTCCCTCAGTCGGAAATCAGGATAGGTATCGACGAAGACAGGAACCCCTCCCATCAGAAGAACCTGATACTCATACATCACAAAAAACGGATCGGGGATGATGACTTCATCACCCGGGTTGATGAGGGCAAGGCTGGCGAGGAGAAGACCGCCGGTCACCCCCGCTGTCACCATAACCTCCTCGAAATGGACCCCCTTCTTCTTTAAATGGGAGGCAATCTTTTCCCTCAATTCAGGGATGCCCTGGGTGGGAGTATATTTGTTGAACCCCTTTTTGATCCATGCAATGCCTTCCTCTTTAAGAGGTTCCGGGATATCAAAATCGGGTTCGCCGATGCTCAGATTGATAGGATCTTTCATCTGGCGTGCCAGGTCAAAGATTCGCCTCACCCCCGAGGGTTTAATATTTCTTAATCGATCAGAGATCAGCATCCTGTTACTCCCCTTCTTCTTTTGTCTTCTTTGCTTTTTCGATGAGTTCGAGAATGGTATCAAGCCTCGTTTTGGTCGGAGGTGCTAACGCACATTGGATTTGGTCCATCGAGTAATGTTCGCCCAGGAATTTTGATATTTCTATTCTAAATTCCCAACAAACCAGTATTCTTCGACATGGGAGATCTTCGTTACCGGTTCGACAATATCGGAATGGGACTTCGCCGCCTAATTGAGGGCAGCGGATGATGAGGGCATCATGTTCTTCAATCATGCGTTCTTCGGTAGACCTTGAGGAATTTGGTACAAAGCTGTTCAAGGAAGCCCCACGGGCTTTGCCCGTGGTACTTCCATAAAATACCCTCCTACGCCAAGGCTTCGGAGAGTTATCCGCCAGCGGCGAAATCCGCCAAAGCATTAATACTCGGCCACATGAATGTTTGAACCGAGAGCTACGCATTCATCCACGGACAAAACTCCTCCCGGCACGCCGAAGTGCCTGCCTTCACTTGAGCGGTTTCGCTCAGGCAGACGTTACGGCACGCGGGCGTGGTCTTCTGCGTAGGCGGATAAAAAAATCCTACGGACCCAGAAGGGCCCGTAGGATTCGATCACTCATTTATCCAACGACTTTACCCATTTTCATAATCTTGGGTTTCGGCCATCCTTCAATATCCTTCAGGGATTTCCTCATCTCTTCCTCTGGTAACGGATAGTCAGTGAGTTTTCCGCTGAAATAAGATTCATAACCACCCAGATCCATGATGCCATGGCCGCTCCAGTTGAGAAGGATGACTTTTTCCTTTCCCTCTTGCTTCGCCTTCTTCGCTTCTTCAACCACGACAGATATGGCATGACTGGTCTCAGGTGCGGGGATGAACCCTTCGGTTCTCGCCCAGAGGACCGCATTGGCATAGCACTCCAGCTGATTGTAAGCCCGAGGCTCTAAGAGTCCGTCAATGATCAATTGGCTGACGAGGGGAGCCATCCCATGATAGCGAAGTCCTCCCGCATGGATGGGTGCCGGGATAAAGGAATGTCCGAGACTGTGCATCGGAACCATGGGTGCCATTCCTACGTTATCCCCAAAGTCATAGACAAACGGCGCCCGGGTCATGGTGGGGCAAGAAGTGGGTTCCGCGGGAATAATGGTAATCTTGGCGCCATTGATCTTGTCCAGGACAAAAGGAAAGGCGAGGCCGGCAAAGTTGCTTCCTCCACCCGCACACCCGGTGACGATGTCGACTTTCTTCTCCCCAAACTTCTCCAACTGCTTCTTGGCCTCGAGACCGATGATCGTTTGATGCATGAGGACATGGTTCAGGACACTTCCAAGAGAGTATCGGGTGTCCTTTGACGTGACAGCATCTTCAACAGCCTCGCTGATGGCAATTCCGAGACTTCCAGGAGAATCCGGGTGCGCCTCCAGAATCTTTTTTCCCACATTGGTGTCTTTGCTCGGGCTGGGAACACAGTTGGCTCCCCAGGTATTCATCATCAAGCGGCGATAAGGTTTTTGGTCATAACTGATCCGGACCATATAGACTTTACACTCCAGGCCAAAGAGACAGCAAGCAAAACTAAGTGCGCTTCCCCATTGCCCTGCACCGGTCTCTGTCGCAATCCGTTTAATCCCAAAAATCTTGTTGTAATAAGCCTGTGCAACGGCTGTGTTCGGCTTATGGCTTCCTGGAGGGCTCACCCCTTCATCCTTGTAATAAATCCTGGCGGGTGTTCCCAGGACTTTTTCTAATGCATGAGCCCGACGGAGAGGAGTAGGTCTCCAGATGAGGAGTTTCTCCATGACCTCTTGGGGGATATCAATCCACCGATCCTTGGTGTTGACCTCCTGTTCTATTAGGTTCATGGGAAAGACAGGGGCAAGGTCTTGAGGACCGATCGGTTGTCTTGTTGCCGGGTGGAGGGGTGGTTGCAGGGGGGTGGGTAAGTCTGCTTGAATATTGTACCATTGCTTGGGAATCTCATCCTCTCTAAGAAAAACTTTGTACTCCTTCATAATCTCCTCCTTCTATTGGAAAAAGAATTTAAAGAAACCACCAATAACTCCTGTTCCATGATCACCCCTGGTCACCTCCTTTCTTCTTTTTGCCTTTTTTGGCCTCAACCTTTACCCCGTTAGAAAGCCCCGCTGCTTGCAGCGGGGATGAAAACTATTCCTTTTTCAGCGAACACGGGGTTCAATGCCCCGTGTGAGCCTTTCCGTTAGAAAGTAGAAGACTTTCTAACGGGGTTTATTAAGAACGCATCTGAAAACCCCGTCCTGTGTTTGCCTGCGCCTAGCAGGGACGGGGATGACGAAAGAGGTGCCTGCCAAAAGCAGAAAAGCCTTGGTCAGATGCTGAAACAACTTCAGCATAACAACAGGGTTTTCCTCTTGTGTTTTATCATCCCGAACTTGAATCGGGATCTCGGTTTTTGGTTTGGAGAATTTGGGTTTTAAAGCCCCACCCTATGGGCCCGGTTCTTCACTCCTTAACAGGCTGTTGAAAAACGCCCATCTGCGGCGTTCTCCGGCCGCCTCACCAACTCGTCGGCGTGGCAAGAAGTCACTCCTTATTCGTCGTGACGCCACTCTCAGGATTGCCTGCCTGATCGGCAGGTGAAAGGCTCGCGGGTGCCTTGCGTCTGGGCATTTTTGATCAGCCTAAAAAAAATGAATCTTTCAACAGGCTCTTAATACTTAAATTTCCAAATAACAATAATTGATTGGGTTGTCAAGGTATTTTTATCTATTGAAATGGATCATGAAATATATTGGGTTGAGGGTGGAAGACGAATGGCCGATGATTTGAAACGGATGGCTCCTCATTGTCTTGAAAACATCAAATCTCCAGAGAAAGAATTTCCCGGTCTTTTAACCTGACGTACCCATGATTGGTAATTCTTAGGCTGGGAATAGCAGGGGTTCCAAAGGTGTCAACCGTCAGGATGGGTTTTTCCCATTTTACCCCGTTCTTCCTCAGAGATTCTTCCAGTTTTCTAACCTCATCTCGAACCCTCTCCATCGGTTTTAATGAAATGACGCCACAGAGAGGAGCGGGTAATTCTGCAACGATCTCTTTCCCGATCGCATAGGCGCATCCGCCTCCAATTTCTTCGAGCCTTCCCATGACTGTTTCCATCGATGGAGTGTCACATCCCACGACAATCATATCCGGCATGTCCCAGCTCGTCGTCGTCCCGTAAGCTCCTCGTTGAAGGCCAAATCCCTTAAGAAGACCCATAAAGGCCTTCCCACTTCCCAGCCTGTTGATGACGAAGATCATGATCACATCGTTCGATTCCTCTGGGTCTTCGAGATCGATGATTCTTTCCTGGGTGACAAGTCTTGTGATCAGTTCCATTACCCTGACCTTCCCTTTTTTGGGGACAGGGGGAAAACGGTAGTCCTTGATTCTTACCGTGTTGAACATGGCCTCCGGAAAAAAGACATTTCGTGGTTCAACCAGGGATTTCCCATCCTTGTAAATAATCTTGCCGTCGCACATTACCAGTTGGGGCGAAAATTCATTGGGGCTGGGAATGATCAGAAGATCAGCCATTCTCCCGGGTGAAAGAGACCCGATGAGAGGGTCAAGGTGGAAATGCTCTGCAACATTGATGGTCACCATCTGATAAGCGAGCTTTGGCGGAACACCCATCTTCAGGGTACTCCTCAGAGAAGCGTCAAGATAGCCCTCGGCGAGAAGTCCCTCAGGATCGACCCCGTCTGTTGACAGCGCTAGTCTTCTAAAATCAATCTTCTTCTTGAAAATTCCCTTGACTCCCTCCAGCTCCTTCCGGATCCCTCCTTCCCTGATCATGATCCAGTAGCCCAGTCGAAGCCTTTCCAATACTTCCTTTTCCGTAATGGGCTCATGGCACGAAGAGATACCAAAACTGGTATAGGCCTGAAGCTTCTGTCCTTTTGCGCCTGCGGTATGTCCCTCCACCACCTTCTTCATCTCCAGAGCCGCGGAAACAAGCTCCTTCAACCGCTCTCCCTGCCTCCCCTCCAGAAAAAGGTTTCCCCAATAAATCTCGCCGATGCCGAGGCATTTTGGGTCTTTCAGGATGGACAGAAATTCTTCATAGGTTGGGGCAATGATTTCTTCTGCTGGGGTGAGACCGCAGAGAGGAGCAACCGTGTAATAAATTCTAATCGGCTGTCCTTCCAACCCTTTAGCAAAATATTCTATGCCGTTTTTCCCTGCGATGGTTGCAAGTTCTATGGTCTCTGTAATCACTGTTGTGACACCGGATGGGATCACGTGCTTTATGAATTCCTCGACACTGTATCGATGACTCAATATATGGGTGTGGCCATCAATCAATCCGGGAAGGAGAACCATTCCATCCGCGTCTATCGATACGGTCTTTTCGCTTTTAGAAAAATCGGAGGCAGGACCCACATAGACAATGATTCCATCCTTCACCCAGATGGATTGGCCTTTGATAAACTCTCTGGTAAAAGGATTGAAGAGAGTCCCATTGACGAAAACGGTATCCGGACACATTTTGCTCACAAAATCCTTCGGTTGTTCCCGAAGCCTCCTTTGGGTTAGAAGGTTATTGGGTTGGATGTTTTTCACTGACATAGGCCAGCGCTTCATCGATGGCTTTAGCGGCGCTGTCCAGATCTTGTTCCGTGTGTCTGTAGCAAATATATCCATGATGGTGCGGGTGTAGAAAGATGCCTCTACGGATAAGCTGAGTGTAAAAATCGTCGCGCTCTGGCTCTATGGGTATCCGCCTGATCCCTCTTGAAGGTTATGAAAAACATGGGTGCAACACCGCTTAACTCGGCTCCGACGTCATACTTGTTAATGATACCCTGGACTTTTTTCAGAAAACGTCCGCCTTTTTCCCATATTTTGTCAAGGACATGGTCACGTTCCAGAATTTCGATGGTTTTTAAAGCGGCAACATAACCGTCACTGTTGGGGAAGAAGGTAGAAGATATAAAAAGCTTCGATGCTGCGGCCATCATCACGTCAGCTTTTCCGGTAACCACACTGATCGCATATCCGTTGGCCATTCCTTTTCCGAGGACCGTCAAGTCGGGGGTGACTCCATAAAGTTCCTGCGCTCCACCCATTCTGAGCCTGAAACAGGTTCGGACTTCATCAAAGACCAAAACGGCGCCATACTGGGTGGCAATTTCTCTTACGCCTTCAAGGAACCCGGGTTTAGGTTCTTCCATCTTTTGATGGAGGGGATGCCCAAAGGGCGTCATAATGATGGCGGCTGTCTGATCGCCATATCTTGCCATCAAGTCCTCGAGCTGAGTGAGATCGTTGTAACGAAATTCATGCACATCCTCGTAGAACTTTTCAGGAATGCCCCCTTTCATCTCAACGCACCAGTCATGCCATCCGTGATAGCCGCAGCGCACAACCTTGATGCGGTTTGTGTATGCCCTCGCAATACGGATGCTCGCCGTGGTGGCGTCCGAACCGGTCTTTAAGAAAATGCTCATTTGTGAACAGGGGACGAGTTCGCTCAGTTTTTTCGCGACCTGATTCTGATACCTCTGTGTGAGTGTGAAGCAGAAGCCTTTGTCTCTTATTTGCCTGATCACCGCTTCATCCACTTCTTCTTCTCTATAGCCCAGGATAATGGGCCCATAGCCACAGAGGAAGTCGATATATTCATTTCCGTCAACGTCGGTTATTCTGCTGCCCTTGCCATACTCAAGAAAGATCGGATATTCTCCCTGGATAAAATCGCTGGGTTTTCTCGCACCCAGGACTCCGCCGGGAATAAATTTTGTGCCTTCTTCAAAAAGTTCCAGACTTCTCGATATGTTCAGTTTTTTAGCATCTTTCATGGAGATCCTCCTCATGATCATGCCCGACCCAGGCTAAACTTCAAGCATCGATCTTATCGTTTCCGTTTGATGTATCCTGGCGCCTCTTTGTAGCAATGCTGCAAGGAATTTTTCCGGATCGATGCAGCCTTCCGGGGCGACCACACCCTTTACCGTGACATCGCCGGCATCCAGCATGAGAGCTGCGATGGAGGCGGGAAGTCCTGTTCCCGGCGCCATCCTGCCCACGATGTCGGCCGTGTAGGTCACCTGTTTTCCTTTTCTCTCCCCCTTGACGATCACTTTCAAGCCGGAAGCGAAGGGTCCCTTATCTCTATTCTTAGGAATTGCATCCCAAAGCCGCAACGTCAGATCATAGGGTATTACTTTGGTCCCCTTGACCTCTATGGGCTCCTTACTGAGAAAGCCTGTCTCTTTCTGCTCTCTAATGAGCTGGTCTACCCACGAGGGTATTAATGCGCCTTTGATCACCACCCTTTTTACCCCTTTTATATAGCGGGGTATGGTGAGTGGCTGAGGATGACCCACATAGCGAACCTGGCAGGTGCCAAGGGGTTCAAGGAATTGAGCCGTTTCCTCGCCGGTACCACCCTCTACATATTCCAGCTTACCATCCAGATACTGGGGGATTTTACCCAGGGTCATATGGAGGCTATGATCCCAGGCTGCACCCGCGAGCTCGGCGATACTGACTACCCAGAATAAGGCGATCTCGTCAACACGATCCAGTTGATTTGCGTACCACTTGACGATGACGTTGTTTGTTCCCGGATCCGATCCCATTCCTGTCAGGACGGTGATTCCTGCTTCTTTGGCAGCCTTATCAATATCAGAAGCAAAAAGAATGTCAGTCGCCTCATAGTCATCGCAAATATCGATATAATTGACCTTCGCTTCAACAGCTGCCCTGGCGACTGCCACAGCCGTCTTGTAGAAGGGCCCTGCGCAGTTGATGACCACATCGGCATCCCTGATCGCGCTGACCAAGCCGTTGTGATCGTTTACATCGATTCTCCTGAGCGATACCTTTTCACTGGCGCGCAACTTCTCCTGCAACCTGCCGGGGTCTGTAAGGATGTCACCCAGAATGACCTTCCTGATCTGCTCCTGCTTAATGAGGTCCCGGGCGACTCCCTGGCCCATTCCCCCCGTTCCGCCTAATACTAACGCCTTCATTCTCACTCCCTCCTTAAGATGGTCATGTTTTCATTTCAGTGTTATTGTT
This sequence comes from uncultured delta proteobacterium, assembly GCA_963711845.1. GTDB lineage: Bacteria > Desulfobacterota > BSN033 > BSN033 > UBA1163 > CAVQFR01. Next base: position 4,264 of record CAVQFR010000041.1, on the reverse strand, counting down.
TGGTTATATCGAAATCCCCTTCCAGAAGTTCGGTAAGCACCCCGTGAAGCTTATTGGGATGGTGTACGAAGGCATATCGGGTCCCGAAGAGCTCTCTTGGTCTATGATCGATCAGTTTGATATTTTTGTCTTTGAGCTCCTGCATTGCCTTTGAAAGATCATCTACTTTATAGGATATCAGGAAGGCACCTTCTCCTCTGTTATCGATGAATTTAGCAACTTCTCCATCCGGTGCAGTGGATTCCATAAACTCGACTGCTACCTCACCGATAGTATACCTCGCCACTTTGATCTTTTCTGATTCCGCAATATATTGATAGGTTGGGATTAACCCAAAATCTTCTTTGTATGCCCTTTTCGTTTCTTCAAGGTCTTTTACTGCGAAACTGATATGATCGATCTTCTCTATTTTCATGGTTCACCCTTCTCGTTCTCGCTTCTTTTTCTCTTCGATGGCCTTCAGTATTTTATCCGGCGTGATGGGGTACTCGTGGAAGGAGACGCCCACCGCATTGGAGATTGCGCCGCAGTATGCCTGCGCCGCGCTCATGGCGACGGACATGCCCGCCTCTTTCGCGCCGTAAGGGCCTTTGGGGTCGATGGTCTCAACGATGATGTCATTGATCTTCGGCATATCGATGGCGAGTGGCACGAGATAGCCGAGCTGCGTAGGGGTCAAGACCCTGCCCTCATGCCACTGGAGGTATTCCGTGAGCATTCCGCCCTGGCCTCCCATGGCGACGCCGCCTTCAAACTGTCCCTCGATGACCTTCGGGTTGAGCGCGTAGCCCACGTCCTGTGACGCCGTGACTTCCAATACCTCCACCTGGCCCGTCTCGGGATCAATCTTCACCTCGCAGATGACGGTGCCGAAAGAGAAGGTCTCCGAGAGCTGGCCGTAGGGGTTCTTGACCCATTCGCGTTTCGCGTCCACGTTGGGCCAGTAGGAGCCTTCTCCGCTGATCGATTCGTTGCGCGAAAGCGCGATCCGGACAGCCTTTGCGATGCTCATCGTTTGTTGGGGGTTATTGGTTACAAAGATCTTCCGGTTCCTCGCGCTCAGCTCCTCCTCGCCGACGCCAAACTCAGCGGCGGCGATCCTGAAAAGTTTCTTCTTCACGTCCTGCGCGGCAAGGCGCACCGCGTTCCCTCCGATGAAGGTCTCGCACATCGAGTACGAGCCGGGGTCGCTGGGTGTCACTTCCGTATCGGCAGTGATGAGCTGCACGTCATCGGGGGTAAGTCCCAGTTCTTCCGCGGCGATCTGGACGATCATGTGGTCATTGCCCTGGCCGTTGTCGACGATGCCGGTAATCACCGTCACGCCGCCGTCTTCGTTGAGTTTAATAAAAGCCTGCGAGCCGCCCCTGATCCCCATGGGGAAACCGGTCTGGACTGAATTGCAGCCAATGCCAATGCCATGGTAGGGCGGCAGTTTCCCGAATTTCTCTGTCCACCGCGACATCTTACCGGTCTTCTCAATCGTTTCCGTAAGGCCGCAGCTGGCCACATAGGACTTCGTCGGCGTGGTGTCCCCGGTCTGCCGGGCGTTGCGAAGCCGCATCGTAAGCGGGTCGATTCCCATCGCTTCGCCGATCATGTCGAGCTGGACGTCAACGCCGCAGGCAAAGGCCCTGCCGTGGGTGCGGAACATGCCCCGGATGGGCTTGTTCGTGAGGATCCGGTAGCCGTTATAGCGGACGTTCTCCATCCGGTAGGCCTGCTCCATGCAGAGGAACGGCACTGAAACCGCGATGGGGCCCGTGGAGCTGTATGCGCCGCCGTCCATGTGACAGGTAATGTCACGGGCCACAACCCTGCCCTCTTTGTCGACGCCGGTTCTTATCTTGGTGATCATCGAGTGGGCCTGTCGCGTGCAGACTGTGTTTTCTTCCCGTGTGTAGACGATCTTTACCGGCCGCTGGGCCTTTTTCGCGAGGAACGCACAGATCACGTCGGCGGGTGATATTTCAGAACGGCCCCCGAAGGCGCCGCCGATGGTGATTTTCCGTACCCTGACCTTGTTGAGAGGAATCTTGAGCACATTCGAGAGGGGTTTCGCCTTCAGATGGGGCCCGGCGTTAGGCATCCATATTTCAAGGTTTCCCGCGTGGTCGAACTGCGCCGCCACCGCGTAGGGTTCTCCCTGGAAATAAGAATCCTCCGGGGCGGTAAAGGTATCTTCCCTGACGAGATAGGAGTCGGTGAAGCCTTTTTCAACATCTCCCACATCAATGACGACGTGGACATTGATGTTGTTGGGATAGACATCGTGGAGCTGGGGGGCGCCGGGCGCCAGCGCATCCTCGATGGTATAGACCGCCGGGAGCACTTCGTAGGTGACGTCGATGAGCGAGAGCGCTTCCAGCGCCGTGTCTTCGTCCACGGCGGCCACCGCGGCTACCTCTTCACCCACGTAGCGGACCTTCTCGGTGGGAAGAAACTGCTGGTCCTGGGTGTATTTAAAAACACCCCACTTGTCGCCGCAAGTATCCTTCGCGGTGATGACGGCTTTGACGCCGGGAAGTTTTTCCGCCTTTGAGGTATCGATCGCCACGATCCGCGCGTGAGCATAGGGCGAACGCAATATTTTCCCGACGAGCATCCGGGGCAGTGCAAGGTCTGCCGCGAAGAGGGCCTCTCCTGTTGCCTTAGAGGCCGTGTCGATCCGTTTCATATCTTTTCCGATATAGGAGAACTTTTCCATGGCCTACCTCCCCTCCTCAGCGAGTGATTTTACCGCTTCGACAATTTTCGCGTAGCCCGTGCAGCGGCATACGTTCCCGGAAATGGCACGGCGTATCTCGTCTTCCGTGGGGTTTGGGTTTTCTTTGAGGAGCGCGTAAGCGGTCAGTATCATACCGGGGCTGCAGAACCCGCACTGTATCGCGTGGTGGTTGACAAAGGCCTCCTGGATAGGGTGGAGTTTTTCACCTGCACTGAGGCCTTCAATGGTCGTGATCTCTTTGCCCTCTACGGCGACAGCAAGCGTGAGGCAGGAGCGGACAGGCGTGCCGTCAACAAGTACCGTGCACGAGCCGCATACCCCTTCGCCACAGCTCTCTTTCGTTCCGGTAAGGTGGAGATCGTCACGGAGCACCTCGAGGAGTGTCCGGTTCGGATAGGCCACCACATCATAGGTTTCGTTATTTACATTCAGGGTTATGGCTGTTTTCTTCATCTCATTCATGTCACATCCCCTCCTTGATCCCGTCAATAGCCGCCTTGACTGCCCGTTTCGCCAGGACGCTTACCATCTTCCTCCGGTACGCACCGGGCATTTGGAGATTATCAACCCCTTCAGCATGTTCGTATGCCTTCTGAGCAATACCCTCCAAATCGGCTTCGCATGACGCCCCGTCAATCACCTTCGGAGCAGCTCCAGCGGCGCCAATGACCACACGGCATGTGGTGACCTTCCTATCGTCCGTGACAGAGACGAAAGCCGCCGCGGACGCCAGCGGATAGTCAACGCTTCCCCGGAGTCGCAACTTCCGGTAGGCGGAGCTGTAAATGCCCTCGGGCTTAGGGATGATGATCTTTGTAAGCAATTCATCGGCCCCGATGGCAAAAGGCGCCACTCCATCGCCGGTAAAAAGCTCTATCATGGAGACCGTGCGTGTTGAGCCCTTCTTTTCAAGGACACACCGCGCATCGAACGCGATGAGCGCCGGCGCCATGTCACCCTGGTAGACACTGAAGCAGCGTTTACTGCCTTTGACGGCGAGACATACGGTTCCGCCTCTCTTGTGGCAGCGTTCAAGCCCATTGAGCACCATCCCGGACTGGTCATAGTACATGCATCGCGTATTCTGGAGGATGTTGCCGCCTACCGTCGCCATGTTGGTAATCGTCGGTGACGCCACCTGGAAGGCAGCCTCCGCGATCGCCCTGAATTTTTTGTTGATGAGCGGCACACCGGCAATCTCTTTTAGCCGTGTATTGGCGCCGATGACGGTTTCGGTGTCGCCTATGTCTATGCCGTCCATGTTCCGAAGCTTGCCGATGTTCATCACGAAGGCGGGCTCAATAAGCCTCAACTTCATTCGGTTCAGAAGATCCGTCCCGCCTGCCATGATCTTTACCGTATCTTTGTGGGTACCGATCATGGACAGCGCTTCTTCCACATTCGTGGGTTCAAGGTACTGAAACGGCGGTAGCCTCATATGTTCCTCCAGGTTATTGCTCTATTTCTCTTTCAGTGTTTTGAGCACTTTCTCGGATGTGGAGCCCCGCGGGCAAAGCCCGTGCCTGCACGCCGAAG
>CAVQFR010000040.1:0-79047 GCA_963711845.1 uncultured delta proteobacterium | reverse complement strand
GCCAGCGTTGTGGGCTGTGATCTTTTGGGGATTTTCTTTCATTGCTACAAAGGTGGCTCTAAGGGAAGTCCATCCTTTCACCCTTTTAACCCTTCGGTTTGGAATCGGAGGGTTTCTCCTCTTACTTGTTCAGCTTCAAAGAGATAGTGGATTTCTTAAAACCTTTTCACCCAAAGATTGGGTCTCAATTATTTTTTTGGCGATCGTTGGGACTTCCGGACATACACTCCTTCAAACCTATGGACTCCTCTACACCACTGCCGTCAATACGGGGTGGATCGTTGCCATCATGCCTATCTTCATCACTGTTGCGGCTCGTTTCTATCTCAGAGAACCCATAACCCTAAGAAAGGTCGGAGGGATTATACTTGGTTTTATAGGAGTCTTTCTTGTTATTTCAAAAGGTGTGTTTTCCCTCTCCCTCTTTCGTTTTGGCTCCACGTTTGGTGACGTTCTTGTCCTCATCAGCGCAATAACCTGGACCGCTTTCACTATTGGAGGCAGAGGATTTCTTTCACGTTTTTCACCGCTTGCAGCGATCACACCCATCATGATCGTAGGGTGCCTCATCACATTCCCCTTTACCTGGCTGAAATGGGAATGGAATATCCTCTTCCGTTTATCTCTATCCGGATGGATGGGCATTCTTTTTTTGGGGATCTTCTGTTCTGGACTGGCTTATCTTTATTGGTATTCTGCTCTGGCGAAAAAGGATTCAGGCATTGTGGGAATGTATCTCTATCTGGAGCCCTTTGTCACGTTGATTGGGGCCTACTTTCTCTTAAACGAAGAGATTCAATGGATCACCCTCGTGGGCGGGGGGATGATCCTTCTCGGCGTCTACCTGGCTACAAGGAGGCTCTCATCCCCGTCTTCTCAATCCCTGTCTGCCGGAGGCAGGCCCTCGCACTAGGGTGGCAAGGAGATAAAAATCTTGACATCCAAATTGATTAGTGATATCAAATCCCGCTGTAAAGACCGTTTTGAAAAGGAGGGCAACGATCTTGGCAGCAAAAGGGGTTGTGAAGTGGTTTGACACAAAGAAGGGATATGGATTCATCGAGCAAACCGGTGGAGACGATGTGTTTGTCCACTTTTCAGGGATTGCGGGGGATGGGTTTAAATCTCTCCGTGCAGGAGAGGAGGTAGAGTTCGAGATTGCCAATGGCCCGAAAGGGCCTCAGGCGACCAATGTAATCAAGGCGACCTGATTTAATATTTTCTGCGTTCTTCGATTTTTTTTTGAAACTTCTTTAACTCTTGGATCAAAGGACCTTTAAAGGGATTTCTCCAGTGGGTTTGAGACTTGAATGGGTTCCTTTGTCCCGATCTTTTCTAATGCGTGGAAGACGGCTCCCAAAGAGCCATCTCTAAGCAAATTCTTCTAAAAGGGATCTCACCACTTTTTCAATCCTCTTTTTCTCAAATATTAAGAGAAGAACCTGTTCCAACGTTCTTTCTTCTATCGTGACGGGCAAGTGCCCCGTCCCGCCAAAGCGAGATAGGTATGGTCCCTGCCTTCGGGAGGCAGGGGTGGGGAACTTCACATTTCCTTTGGATGTCATTGACCCGCTCGGCAGCGCCAAGAAGCGCCGCTCAGGGTCAACCTCTGCCTAGCGGCAGGCAGGCTGAGCCTTCGGCCCGAGCTCAGATCGAAAGCGCATGTCGGGGGGTCGAAGGGTTGACTTTAGGAAGGCTGGTTTATTAAATTGAGGATAAGAGAAAGTAAGAGAGAATGAAGTCGTTTAAAACTCTTCAGAATGATTTTATTGAAAACCGATGGCGGATCTCGATCGGACTCCTCGCCCTCCTCATCGTTGACGTCCTCCAACTCTTCATCCCAAGGGTCGTCAAATACGCTATCGATGACCTTACCCTGGGCACCGTTTCTTATTCTCGCCTTCTGGTCTATGGATTAGAAGTCCTCCTCCTTGCCATGGGCATTGGCAGTCTTCGATATGTCTGGAGGTACTTTCTGCTGGGAGCGGCGCGTCGAATCGAAAAGGCGCTCAGAGACCGTCTCTTTACTCACCTTCAAACCCTCTCCCTTTCCTATTTCTCCCGCACCAAAGTAGGGGACCTGATGGCCCATGCCACCAATGATATCGAGGCCGTTCGGATGGCCATGTCGATGGGGGTCGTATTCTTGGTGGATACGATCATCTTAGGAGTTTTGACGATCTTTTTTATGATCTACATCCACCCCAAGTTAACTCTTTTTGCCATTCTTCCCATGCCCTTGATCACGCTGATCACTCTCCTTTCGAGTCGCACGATCCACCACCGTTTTGAAATGGTTCAGAAGACCTTTGCCTCACTTACCGAAGGGGTGAGGGAGGCCATTGCGGGTATCCGGGTGATCAAAGCCTATGTTTTGGAGGAGAGGGAGGAAAAGAAGCTCGCTCAACTGAGCCAGGATTACATTCAGAAGAATTTGAACGTGGTCAAGGTGTGGGGGATGTATTTCCCCGTCATTCTTTTTCTCTCTAATGTCTCCATGGCCATCGTTCTCTATTGGGGTGGGAAATTAACAATCCTCGATTCGATTTCAACGGGCGATTTCGTGGCCTTCATGAGTTATCTCGGACTGCTCGCCTGGCCCATGATGGCCTTGGGTTGGGGGGTCAATGTCATCCAACGAGGGGGCGCTTCCATGGACCGCCTCAACCGAATCTTTGGAGAAACCCCGGAAATCTTCGACACTCCAGAGGCCGTTCAGGGAAGACCATTGAAAGGAAGAATTGATATAAAAGGACTCACCTTTTCCGCTGGAAATGGAGGGAACTCTCTCCTGAGGAACGTCACGCTTACTGTCAACGAGGGAGAGAGAATGGTGATGGTTGGAAGGACCGGGTCCGGAAAGACAATCTTCTGCAATCTGTTAGCAAGGATTTTAGAATCTCCCAAAGGTTATCTCTTCTTCGATGGGGTTGAAATTCATGAGATCCCTCTGGAGGCGTTGAGGAAATCGATTGGGTATGTGCCGCAGGATACCTTCCTCTTCTCGGATACCATCCGCGAGAACATCGCCTATGGAAAAATCGACGCGACGGATAAAGAAATTGAAGAGGCGGCACGGCTTGCGCAGATTTACGATGAAGTGATGGATTTTCCAGAGGGGATGAATACAGTGATCGGAGAGAGAGGAATGACCTTATCCGGTGGGCAGAGGCAGAGGATTGCGATTGCCCGAGCGATTCTCATGAATCCGCCCATCCTCCTGTTGGATGATGCCCTCTCCTCAGTGGACATTCAAACAGAAGAACGGGTGCTCGAGGGATTAGAGAAGTTTCTCCGGGGCAAAACGAGCATTCTCATCACCCACCGAATCGCTCCCCTACGGAGAGCAGATCGGATTATCGTTCTTGAAGAGGGACAGGTGGTGGAAATGGGGGACCACGGAACCCTTCTTGCCAAAGGTGGAATTTATACCGACCTCTATTGGCAGAGCCAATTGGAAGAAGAATTGGAAAAGGAAAATAACGTTAATCGTTCGGAGTGAGGAGTCCGGAGAGTTGAAGATGAATGATTTAAAGTTTGATTTCGAAATCTTAAGGGTCTTCCACTCATCGAGGTTTTTGGATGCAGAAATTCAGGCACTCTATGATCAAAAGTCATCAATCGTTTAATTTAATCTTTAAGGAATGGATGAAGGGGCTCCCAACTCTGAACTCCCAACTCCGAACCTAAGGTTCTTATTTATGTACACTGATTTCGGCTATATGGAAGAAGGCAAATTAGGGAAACCCTACGATCTGAAACTGATGGCTAGGTTGGGGGGATTTCTAAGGCCTTATTGGAAACTGATGGCTCTATCTCTCCTGTTCGTTTTGGTCATCGCGGGTTTAGACCTCATCATTCCCTATCTCACGAAAGAAGCGATAGACCGCTACATCGTCGTGGCCGCAAGAGAAGTCGTCTTAAAAGGAGATGGTTCGCCGGAGGAGCGCCGCTTCTGGAATCAGTATGGTCAGAAGTTCATTCCAGAAAAAGAAAAAGGAAAATTCCTTCTTCCGCCAGAAGCATTGCAATCCATGGATAGAAAAGAGATAACCCTTTTTCAGAAATATGGTCTCCTCACAGAAAATCGATACTACCTGTTCGTCCCCCAAAAACCGGAGGAGGAGGACCTCCTAAAAAAATATCCCTCCTTTTTTGAGAACAGCGGTTCCTACTGGTTCATTTCCTTTGATCGCATGAAAGAGTTGAATCGAGAGGACCTCCTTGTCCTGCGGGGGAGAGATGTCAAGGGTGTTTTCCACATTGCCCTCCTCGTTGTATTCATTTTCATCATCAATTTCGGAATGAATTTCTCTCAAGTTTATGCGATGGAGCTCGCAGGTCAAAAAATGATGCATGACCTCAGGATGAAGGTTTTCTCCCATCTCCAGGACCTCCCGATCTCGTTTTTCGATAGAAATCCGGTCGGAAGATTGGTGACCCGATTGACGAATGACATCCAGAATGTCCATGAGATGTTTACTTCTGTCCTCATTAATCTTTTGAAAGATGTTCTTCTGGTGGTCGGGATCATCTTCCTCCTGCTTCACCTCAACCGACAACTCGCCCTCGTCTCTTTTTCTGTCATCCCCTTGATCTTGGCCACCGCCCTCTTCTTCAGCCGTCGAGCCAGAGATGTGTTTCGGGAGATCCGTTTGAGGATTGCCCAAATGAATTCTTTTTTCCATGAAAATTTCTCAGGCATCAAAGTGGTTCAACTCTTTCGAAGGGAGAGAGAGAACCGCCGGCGATTTGAGCAGATCAACGAGAAATATTATTTGGCAAACATGAAACAGATCTCTATTTATGCCTTCTTTGTCCCTCTGGTTGAAATCCTGAGTTCAGGAGCCATCGGCCTTCTCTTATGGTACGGAGGGGGAAAGGTGATTCAAGAGGTCATGACGCTCGGAGTTTTGGTGGCGTTTCTTTCCTATATCCGGATGTTCTTCCAGCCCATCCGGGACCTTTCCGAAAAATATAATATCCTGCAATCGGCGATGGCCTCCCTCGAGAGGATCTTTTCATTGCTCGACGAAGATCAGAAGATTTTGAAACCACTCTCTCCTCAGAAAGAAGAGATCCGAGGGAACGTCGAGTTTCACCATGTCTCCTTCTCCTACAATGGGGAAGATAAGGTCCTGAAGGATGTTTCTTTCTCAGTCCGTGAGGGTGAAACCGTGGCCATTGTCGGTGCCACGGGAGCCGGGAAAACCTCCTTGCTGCACCTGCTCGAGCGATTCTATGAAGTGGGGGACGGGGCTATCCTGATCGATGGGATTGATATTCGAGAGAGGGATATCACTCAACTTCGGTCTCAGATCGGGCTGGTGATGCAAGATACCTTTCTTTTTGCCGGAGACATCGAAGAGAATATTCGATTGGGGGACCGGAAGATCGATGAAAGAAAGAGTGAGAGAAGTAGCACGGGTGGTGAATGCAGAGAAGTTTATCCGACGGTTACCCGACGGGTATCGTACAAAGACAGGGGAGGGGGGGCAGGCACTCTCTGCCGGGGAGAGGCAGTTATTAGCCTTTGCAAGGGCTTTGTCCATCAATCCGAAGATCCTGGTCCTCGACGAGGCGACTTCGCATGTCGATCCTGAAACGGAACGGTTCGTTCAAGAAGGACTGGCGCGATTACTCAAGGGAAGAACAGCGATTGTCATTGCTCACCGGCTTTCAACGATCCAGCATGCTGATCGAATCGTCGTTCTCCATAAAGGAAGGGTTCGGGAAACCGGAACCCATACCGAATTGATGGCCCAAAAAGGCATTTATTTCAGACTTTATCAACTTCAATACGGCTCGCCATAAATTGAAGCTCCCCGGCCACCCCGTCAAGACGGGAAAAGGAAACATCTTTTTGATTGTGCCCTTCCTGCCTGACGGCCCCGGTCCCGACCGAGGGCGGGGCAGGCAGGGACCCCGCCTATCCCTCTTCGGCGGCTTGCGGGGCACTTGCCGGCCAGTTCGGAGGTCAGAATTGGGAGTTCGGAGCATTCTTATGGATGTCACCGATCTCTGAACGAATCACTCCGAACTCATCAATCTTAATCGAAAATTAAGATTGATGAGGGTTGACAAAAGAGGATGGCTGTCCTATATAGGGAGGGAGGTTCTATGGAAGAGAAGGATGGTCATTCTGACCAAATCGATCAGGAAGAGGAAAAGAAACGGGAGATCGACCTCAATATCCTCTTCCCTGAAAAGGGCTATGATCTAAATCGCCTTTTCCCCGATGAGGGAACCAAGAAACTCCTTTACGAATTGAGGCGAAACAAACGAGATATTGATCGTTTTATAAAGAGTTTTCATGTTGAGGAGGAATAGATGAAGTGTCCTCATTGTGGTGAGACACTGGCTTCCGTTCTCTGCCCAGAGTGCGGAGGAGAGACGCTTGAAGGAAGCCCTTATTGCTGTCGGTGTGGAAAGCCCACAAAGATGGAAAAGGCGGAGACCGATTTCTCCGAACGTATCCCCTGTCGTGATGGAAACTGCATTGGTACCATCAATGAAAAGGGAGTTTGTAATGTTTGTGGAAATCCGTAAATTGGAGAGGCGGTTTGATAAGCTTTTTCCCTTTTTTCTGCGGGAGGGTTAAACCTGGCATCCTTTTTGTATGTTGTTCTGTATGTAATTCTCCTCGGGCTGACTGCTTAAGCCATGTTGACAATTGATACCGGGATGATTATTTTAAAATAATAGGTAAGTGATTAATTTTAAAGGAGGACAGGATGATATTTTTGCCAAGGGGGGGAGCTGACCGAGACGAGAAGGCAAAGGACGACAAGGTTGTTATCCCTGATGAGCTCCCGATTCTCCCTTTAAGGGGAACGGTGCTTTATCCTGACTTAATATTGCCCATCATGGTGGGCAGAAAGAAGTCAGTGAAATTAATCGATGATGCGATGGATTCTGATCGTATTATCGGGGTGATCACTCAGAAGAGGTCCGAAATTGAAGATCCGAAAGAGGCGGATCTTTATTCAGTGGGCGTCGCTGCGTTAATTTTGAGGATGATTCGGGAGCTGGATGGAAGCCAACGAGTCATTGTCCAGGGGGTCTCGAGGATCAAGATTAAAGAATATATCCAGCGAGAACCCTATTACAGGGCGAGGAGTGAAGTGATTGATGATGGACTCGTACAAGGAGTGGAAATCGATGCTCTCATTATGAATTTGAAGAACCTCTTTCAAAGGGCTGTGGAATTGGCTCCGTACCTCACGAGTGAGTTGGGAACGATGGTTTCTAATATCAAGTCTCCTTCCATTCTTTCCGACTTGATTGCCTCGAACCTGAACATTTCGACGACTGAGAAACAGGGAATCCTGGAAACATTCGACATTCGAGAACGGTTGACTAAAGTTCATCTCTTCCTCAATAAAGAGGTCCAGGTATTGGAACTAGGGAATAAGATCCAATCGCAGGTCAAGGAGGATATGGATCGAACCCAAAGGGAATATTATCTCCGGGAGCAATTAAAGGCGATCAAAAAAGAGTTGGGAGAGTTGGATGAACATTCAACAGAGATCAAAGAACTTAAAGAGAAGATTAAAAAGGCCAAGATGCCACCCGAGGCCTTGGCGGCTGCCGAAAAAGAGTTAGATCGCCTGGCCAAGATACCTCCTGCGTCGGCCGAATATACTGTCGCCAGAACCTACTTAGATTGGCTGGCGGAACTCCCCTGGTCTGAAACCACACAGGACAATCTGGATATCGACAATGCCCAAAAGACCTTGGATGAAGACCATTATGATTTGGAAAAGGTGAAAAAACGGATTTTGGAATACCTGGCAGTCAGGAAATTGAAGGCGGATATGAAGGGGCCGATCCTTTGCTTTGTTGGCCCTCCGGGGGTTGGAAAGACCTCGCTTGGAAAGTCGATCGCTCGAACGATGGGACGTAAATTCATCCGAATCTCTTTAGGTGGAGTCCGAGATGAAGCCGAAATCCGGGGACACCGCCGAACCTATGTTGGGGCCCTGCCCGGTCGGATCATCCAGGGAGTCAAGAAAGCCGGATCGAATAACCCGATCTTCATGCTGGACGAGGTCGATAAGATCGGGATGGACTTTCGTGGGGATCCCTCCTCTGCACTTCTGGAGGTATTGGATCCGGAACAGAACTTTTCCTTCTCCGATCACTATATCGATGTTAATTTCGATCTCTCGAAGGTGATGTTCATCACCACCGCCAATGTGCTTGATACCATTCCTCCCGCCCTCCGGGATCGAATGGAAACGCTCGAGCTCCCGGGCTATAGCGAAGATCAGAAGATGATGATTGCTAAGGAGTTTTTAATCCGAAAACAGATCAATGAGCACGGGTTGAGTTCAGAGTTCATCGAATTTCAGGATGCGGCTATTCAAACCATCATCAGTTCCTATACCCGAGAGGCAGGGGTCAGAAATTTGGAGAGAGAGATAGCGACCGTCTGTCGAGGGGTTGCCAAGGACGTGGCACGAGAGATAAAAGAGAAGGTGGTGATCGTTCCAGACAACTTGCATAAATTTTTAGGGCCGGTCAAATTCTTCCTCGAAGTGGCAGAGCGGACCTCTATTCCAGGTGTGGCGACGGGTCTGGCCTGGACGCCTACCGGAGGGGACATCATCTTTGTGGAAGCGACGAAGATGAGGGGGGAGAAGGGGTTGACCTTGACCGGGCAATTGGGCGATGTGATGAAGGAGTCCGCCCAAGCCGCATTGGCCTATGTTCGATCCAAATCGAAAGAACTCGGGATTGAAGAGGATTTCTTTGAAAAGAATGATATCCACATCCATGTGCCAGCGGGGGCCATTCCCAAGGATGGGCCTTCGGCTGGGGTGACGATGTTTGTGGCGCTGACCTCCCTTTTGACCAACAAGCCTGTTCGAAGTGATGTCGCCATGACGGGAGAGATCACTTTGAGGGGCTTGGTCCTTCCGGTGGGGGGGATTAAGGAGAAGGTCCTGGCAGGAATGCGGGCCGGGATTAAGACGATCATCCTTCCGAAGAAGAACGAAAAAGACTTGGAGGAGATTCCTGAGCATATTCGAAATCAGATGAATTTCGAATATATTCAGAGGATGGATGAGGCCATCGAACTGGCGCTGAAACATACGGAGCCACGAAGCGCAGAGCGAGAAATCGTTAGCCCTCCGGTTAGTTGAAAACCTAGAATTTTACTTCCCCTCCGCTATCCCTTGCCCAGGATCATGGGTTAAATCTGGAGCCGTTTCGTGGATTATCCCAAACTCAGAAACATAAATATCTTCCCAGTCCAGAGTTCCGGACAGAGGATGCTCTGCCTTCAGGATCCGCAGAACATCAGCAAAAAACCCCTTTTCTTGTCACCCCCTCTTTATTTCATTGTCTCCCTTTTTGACGGTCAGCATTCGATCCTGGATATTCAGGCGGAATATATGAGGAAGTTTAGGGAGTTCCTTTATACGGAAAAATTACAGGAGATCATCAGCCAGTTAGATGTTGCGCTTTTTCTCGAAGGGGAACGGTTTCAAGAGGCGTTAAGACAGAAAGAAGAAGCGTTTAAGAAGGGCTCGTCCCGGGAGGCGATTTTTGCCGGGAAGAGTTATGAAGCAGATCCCGATAGATTAAGGGTTCAACTTGAAGGGTACCTTGCAGGGGCAGACGGTCCCGGATCTTTTGGGGAGAAGAAGGGGAAGAATGGTTTAAAGGGAGTGATCATTCCCCACATTGATTTTCAGCGGGGAGGATTCTGTTATGCCTTCGGCCACCGGGAGATACGGGAGAGAAGTTCTTCCGATTGTTTCATCATCTTTGGAACAGCCCACACTCCCATGGAGAGTCCCTTCTGCCTGACCCGGAAAGACTTTGTCACCCCGCTTGGCACTCTGAAGGTGGATAAGGAATTGGTGGATGCGGTCCAGTCCCGGTGCCCTGAGGACCTCTTCAAGGATGAAGGCGTTCAACGAAGCGAGCATTCCATCGAATTTCAGTGTGTCTTTCTGCGATACCTTTACCCGGAGCCCAATCCTTTGAAAATTGTCCCCATCCTGAGCGGATCCTTTCACGAAGCGATTGACAAGGGGGTTTCACCGATGGAGTTCAAACCTATCCGCCAGTTCATCAATGCCCTCGGGGAGGCAGTCTCGTCTCTCGGGAGAAAAGTTTGTTATATTGCCAGTGCAGATCTCGCCCACATGGGCCTTCAATTTGGCGATCGTGAAGGCATTAATGAGTATGATCTCAGGGTCATATCTCAAGAAGACCATGAGATGTTGGGATATGCAGAGAGGATGGATGGGGAGGGGTTCTTCTCATCGATCTCGAAAGAGAGAGATCGGAGGAGAATCTGCGGTCTACCATCTATCTATTCAATGCTCAGGATCCTCGAGGCGAAAGAGGGCAGACTTCTCAAATACGACCAGGCATTTACTCCAGAAACCCAATCTGTTGTCACCTTCGCCAGCCTTGCCTTCTACTAAATGACCCAAAGGGCAGAGGGCATAGCGCATAGGGAATCAATAAAAAGAAAAACATAACTCTATGCTGTTTGTGCCGTGCGCTGACCGAGATCAAGAAGGTTTCTGTTTAATTCTATCAATGGCGGGGTAGAGTTCCGAAAGTTTCTTCTCTACTTCTTGAGGGAGTTCGACATGAAGGTTAAGGATCTTTTCTCTGAGGAGGGCCAAGGCCCCCAATTTTTCACTGACTTCTTTCGGTGTCACACGACTTAATCTTTTTGAAACCTCTTTTACCTCCTCGTTGAGGAACTCAACCAGTTTCAGAATCTCCGCAATCTTTTTTTGGGACATCTGAATTCCCCTCCCTGGGATTCCATCACCATACCTGATTCAAGGCAAGAATTCAAGGGTTTTGATCTTCCTATTCGTTCAACACCTCCTCCTTCGCAAAATCGGAGAGACTGCGATCGTTTCCTTCTTCGAGCATTCTTATCCAGTTCCTCACACGATCCTTCCCGTAAGCTTTTTCCCACGCGACGACGATCTGGGCCACAGGAACATCCGTATAAAGTCCATGAAAATCGATATATTCCATAAACCTTTGATTTTGCAGATTATAGGCTTGGAAAAGAGAATCTTCACGACCGTTGAATTCAAGAGGAGGGACATAGTGCTTTCTGCAAAGGTCAATGTTGAAAGCAGGTGTGGCCTTTACCCATTTTCCCTCCAGATAAAACTCCACAAAACCGTGGTAGACAAAAATGTCACTCCCCATGAACTTAAGAAGCTGCTTTGTTGCAAGATGATTCCGGACATCGGCAAAACCAATACGGGAAGGAATGTCGCAGGCCCTTGCCAAAGCACAGAGGAGAGAGGCCTTGGGCACGCAGAAACTTTTGCCGCGTTTGAGCACGTAGCTTGCGCGATAGTGTTCGGGAAGATAAAAAGGAGAATAAGGATCGTAAAGGATGTTGTCGCGTACAGCAAGATAAAGCTTCACGGCGATCTCGATAGGCTCCATACTTTCCCCAACGATGATTCTTGCATAATCTCTAATGCTCGGATGATCGCTGTCAATAATCGATGTTGGAGTTAAATAATCTACAGGCTCTTTTCCCATATTCTTGTTCGATAGTAACCCTCACCCCACCCTCTCCGCAAGGGGAAGAGGGGAAGGGTAAGGGGGCTAAGCCGCTTTCATTTTTTCCCTCAGTGAATGGGAATTTACTAAATTGAGACGGGAGAGTCAATAAGATTCATCCGGGCAGCAGGAGATCACTGCCTTTGGAAGCGGAAGAATGTGCCCTCAGGTGGCCGGGATATCGCCCCCCAGGGGCGTCGGATAGGGACGGCGCGCTTTGCCCGTGGGGCTCCATTGAACTTAATACTGAGATAAGATTGAGATTCTAACTCGGATATGATATGAGAATGAATCATTATTAACCTTTTTTAGAGGAGTGAAGTTGAAGATGATGCAAACTTTTCAAGTACGAACATCGGCTCGGACCGAATTCATCGATGTCACCCGTTCTGTCGAAGAGGCTGTGAGACAAACAGGAGTGGAAGATGGGATCTGCATCATCTTTATTCCTCATACCACCGCTGCCGTAACGATCAATGAAAATGCAGATTCAAGCGTTGTCCAGGATATTATCATGGAATTGAATAAGATTGTTCCCTTTAAAGACCATTATCGCCATACGGAAGGGAATTCTCCATCTCATATTAAGGCCAGTCTGCTCGGATGTTCTCAAATCGTCTTTGTCGAATCGGGGAAATTAGTGCTCGGAACCTGGCAGGGGATCTTTTTTTGTGAATTTGACGGGCCAAGGGATCGGAAAGTCCATGTGAAAGTCATTTCTGACAGAGGATAAAGAGGGTCTTTCAAGAGTGTTGTCGGATAGCAGTGCTGCAGTGTTGCTGTTTGAACTGCAGCACCGCATCCCAGCAGCACATGACCGAAGACTTTGTTTCATCATAGAAGATGGAAATGGATTTCGAAGAACTCATCGATAAGGCAAGTAAGATACTTGAAAAAGAGTCACGCTTGATCCAGCTTCCCTCACAGGGGAAAGTCGTATTTGTAGGAGATACTCATGGAGATCTGGAGGCCAGCCAGCAGGTGATGCAGCGGTACCTCAGAAAACCTTATCGCATCGTCTTTTTGGGAGACTATGTGGATCGAGGAGATGATTCAGAAGAGAATATCCAATACCTTCTGGGACTGAAATTGGAACATCCTGAAGAGATCTTTTTTTTGGCCGGGAATCATGAGGGGTTTATGGCTAAACAGTTTCATCCTTCCAGTTTTTGGAGTTCCATTTCTTTTGAAGAGAGGGAAAGGTATGGCCGCCTCTTCTCCAAATTTCCTTTAGCCGCCACTACTCAAAATGGAATCTTAGCCGTTCACGGCGCTTTGCCGGATTTAGAGTCTCTCGAAGAAATAAGCAGGATTGAATTGGGAGATGAGAACTGGGACAGGGTTGTCTGGGGGGATTTTGTGGAAAAGGAGGTCGAATTTCTGGGGGATTTATGGGGAAGGCCTCAATTCGGCCAACCTTATTTTGTGCGAATGATGGAGCGATATCAAAAACGGGTTCTCGTCCGATCCCATCAACCGCACGCCCCTTTAAGGATGTTCAACGAAAGGTGTATCACCATTTTTACTTCTCATGTCTATCTGCCGATCCGCACCGTTGCCATTGCCGATTTGGAAGAGGAAATCCGAAACTCGGAAGATCTTGTCTTGGAAACGGTATAACGACTTGTTATGAGGGGAGAGATGCCCAAAATCATTTCTTTTGATATGGACGGGACATTGGTTGACGCAGAATTCACGGATTGGGTCTGGGGCCACGGCATTCCCACACTGTACGCCGAGAAAGCGGGACTCTCCTTGGAGGAAGCCAAAGCCTTTGTGACGCAAGAATACTTTAAAGTTGGCGAGGGGGCGATTGAATGGTATGACATCAAGTATTGGTTTCGATTTTTCCAACTCGAGGAGAGTTGGAGAGGGGTCATGGAACGGTATAAGGATAAGATCAAGGTTTATCCCGATGTCAATCACATATTGGAGCGCCTGGGAAGGAGGTTCCCGTTGGTTCTCACCTCTAATGCGGGGAGAGAGTTCATTGATATAGAGATGAATGCGACAGGTCTCGGGAGATATTTCTACCGGATCTTTTCGGCGACGACTGATTTTGGTAAGGTGAAAAAGACAGCGGACTTTTACCAGCGAATTTGCCAGGTCCTCGAAACCAGGCCTCAGGAAATTGTCCATGTGGGTGACCATTACGAGTTTGACTATCTCGTCCCCCGCTCGTTGGGGGTCCACGCCTTTTACCTGGATCGATTGGGCGAACAAAGGGGAGCCTCTATTATCTCAGACCTGAGAGATTTGGAAGAAAAGCTTACGGCGATTTCGGACTGAAGATTGTAAATAGAAGATTCCCTGGGTGCAGCGGGCAGGGGAAACCTAAAATCTGAAATTTGAAATTGTCACCAACGAAGCGATGATCGCTGATCAGAGAAAGAGGAAGATTGAAAGAATTCTTCCCTTTATGGTAAGATGATATAGGCTTATAGAAGGGTGGAGGGGACGAAGGGGTGGCTGTGCCAAGAATATTGGTCGTCGATGATGAAATGATCGTTTGCGAGAGCTGCAAGCGAATTCTGGAAGAGGAGGGCTATGAGGCAGAAACCGCCCTGAGCGGGAGGGAAGCCTTTGAAAAAATGAAGGCCAGCCCTTTTGACATCGTCATCACCGACCTCAAAATGCCGGGGATTGACGGTATGGAAGTTCTGAGGACTTTCCGTAAGGAGTATCCTGATTCAATCATCATTATGATCACCGGTTTTTCCACGGTAGAAACCGCGGTCGAGGCGATGAAATTAGGAGCCTTCGACTACATCCCCAAGCCCTTTACACCAGATGAGGTCGCCATTGTGGTGAAGAAGGCGATTGAGAAGAAGAACCTGATGCTGGAGAATATCTACCTGCGTCAGGAGTTGCAGGAAAAGTATGGGTTCCATAATATTGTGGGAAAGAGTAAGAAGATGCAGGAGATCTACCGGATCATTGCCAAAGTGGCTGTGACCGACAGTACGGTCTTAATCTATGGCCAGAGCGGGACAGGAAAGGAACTCATTGCTCGGGCGATTCATTTCAACAGTCCGAGAAGGGAGAAACAATTTGTGCCGGTGGACTGTGCTGTTCTTTCAGAGAATCTCTTGGAGAGTGAGTTGTTCGGTCACGTCAGGGGTTCATTTACCGGTGCCGTCACCACCAAACCGGGGCTTTTTGAAGTGGCGGATGGAGGAACGGTCTTCCTCGATGAAGTTGGAAATATCAGTTTGTCTATTCAAGCGAAACTCCTCAGGGTCTTGCAAGAAAGAGAGTTTACTCCCGTGGGAGGAACCAAGGCCAAAAAGGTGGACATTCGACTGATCGCTGCCACCAACAAGGATCTCGAAAAAATGATCAAAGAAGAGGTCTTTAGGGAAGATCTCTATTACCGGCTTAATATTGTTCCCATCTCTCTTCCAACTTTGAGAGAACGTCAAGAAGACATTCCCCTCTTGGCCGTCCATTTTCTGAAAAAATATGCTGAGGAGATGGGAAAGACGATCAAAGGGTTTACCCCGGAAGCCATGGAAAAAATGATGAGGTATCCGTGGCCGGGAAACATTCGAGAACTGGAAAATGTAGTCGAACGGACTGTGGTGATGATCGAAGATGAAATGGTGAGAGTGGAACATCTCATTCTCCCGGGTCAACAAGAAAAAGAAATCTTGGAGAATCAAATCCCCCTGACGAGTGAAGGGCTAAAAGAGATTAAGAAACAGATGAGGGAAAAGGCGGTTGAGGAGATTGAAAAGGCCTTTGTCCTAAGTGCCTTGGAGCGCCATCAATGGAATGTCACCAGAGCGGCTGAAGAGGTGGGAATGCTTCGGCCAAATTTTCAGGCGTTGATGAGAAAGTATAACCTTCGAGCTAGGGGAGATTAAAAATTATCTCAATGATCAATTTTCAATTATCAAGAAAGATCTGTAACCCTGGATTAAGAATTTCAGACGGATCATTGTCGATTGGCCATGGCTCATTGCTCATCAGAAGATCATAGGAGTCTTTTTTGTCAGATTTTTTCAAATGGCTAATTGTGGGTTGGTCAATTGTTGTGGTAGGGATTGCCGCCCTTGGAATGGTACTAATCGTCAGATATGGAGAAGTGAAAAAGATTGAGACAGACGACGTAAGTCTTTGTTTCATCATCGCCTTTTTCTGCTGGTTGATTCCAATCATTGCCTTCACAATCCTGGCCCGCACATTAGGATTTTAATTAGAGATCAAGCTGTATATTTGTTTTATTCTTCAAGTAAATCAATTATTTTAGTTCATTAGTGAATTTTTGTTCATTTTTTCCATAAAAAATGTATATAAAAATTATACATTTTGTCTCGAAGCCATCCACTTAAAATCTTTAAAAAATTAATAATTTCAATTGATTAGATCAAATTTATATTTTGATTTAACGTTGGCATATGGAATGCATTAGCCAAGACTGTACTCAAAGGAAAGGAGGGATATGGCATGTTAAGAGAAAGAAAACCTTGGGTAGCCGGGTTAATGATCGGGCTGATCATCATGATGGCTACACCCGCACTTGCAAAATCACCCTCTCTCAAGGATGCCGGGGTTGCTCTTTGGGTTTTCATCATTATAGGGACTGTGATCGTCCTTCTTCAATTGATTCCAGCAGCCATTCTCTTTTTCTCTTTTGTCGGGACTTCCTCAAACATGGTCTTCAAACGTAAGAAAGAAGATGAGAAAGCGGCCGCCGGAGAGAAGGCAGTCCTGACTCGAATTGAACCGGCACCGGTGAAAAAATAAGGTTTGGAGAAAAAAATGTCAGGGAAAATGAAAAAAATTTTAGTGCTTTTGGCTTCAGTCCTGGTCATGGCGATTGCATTATTCTCTTTTGGGATTGGTTATGCAGGAGGGGTCAGAGGAATTGGGCTATTAGGAGTCTGTTTTTTCTTCACCGGTGGGGTCGTCGTGGTCTTAGCTCAATTGGTTCCTGCCGGCATCCTTTTTTCCTCTTTCATTGGAACGGCGTTCACTTCTTTTCGAAAAGGAGAGATGCCAATCCGGGCGACGTAGGATAGAAAATAAATTTTACCTCCGAAGACTTATTTCCTGGCGGGAGGGGGCCGTAAACCTTGTCTGGTTCACGGGGGGGGAGTAGGTAACGGAAAGAAGAAGGAGTCCTAACTGAAGAGGAGTTTGATATGAAGCCGAGAACGATCCTCATTGCATATCAGGATGATCTTTGGGCCAGATCGCTCTCCACTTTTTTTCACGGCACGGGCTACAGGGTGGAGACGGCGAAGATAGTGAGCGAGATGATTCGGAAAGTCCGAAAGGGGAACACCCATGTCGTTCTCCTCGACGATGAGATTGAAGGTGTGAAGGCCTGTGATTTAGTTCCCTTGTTTAAGAAGATGGATGATAAGATCCAGGTTATCGTCATCTCATCAGAGGCCTCTCTCGGGCTGGTCAAGCGTCTTCGAGGGGCGGGGATCTTTTATCAGGCCATGAAACCGGTTGACCTGGAAGAGATCAAGTCGGCAGTGAAGTGCGCTTTTGAAAAGATTGAGAGAGAGAATTTAAAAGAAGGGTTTTTCCCTTTCCTCATTCCCGGGAGGGTTCCGGCATGAAATGGAGAGAAGATGGAAGTAGGTCTTGGAGAATCCTCGGGGAGGGCCTTCCTGTTTTCCTGATGTTGGGGCTGATCTTGGGGGGGATGACGAGGGTTGCCTGGAGCGACAATTCCCTCTGCCTTGGCTGTCATCAGGACGAGTCACTGAAAAAACAAGATGCGCGGGGTAAAAGTCTTTCCCTCTTTGTGGCCGAGGCGGGTTTTAAGAATTCGGCCCATGGAAAACTATCCTGTTCAGATTGCCATACCCGGATTAAAGATGATAAACATGCCGAGGGCGGGCAGAAGGCGGCGGACAAAAGGGTGAACTGTGCAACTTGCCACGAGAAGGCGGAGAAGGAATATCTGCAGGGCCTCCATTCCAAGATGATCATGAAGGGGACGGAGAGGGCAGCCAATTGTTATGATTGTCACGGAAAACATAACATTCTCCCGAGTAAGAATAACAAATCCATGACACATGTTTCCAACATCGATCGGACATGCAACCGCTGCCATTCGGATGCGGTATTTGTCAAACAGCATGCCCTCGGAGCGGCCATTCCCGGAGATGAGTTTAGGAGAAGTGTCCATGGCAAGACTGGAGAGGTGACCTGCACCAGTTGCCATGGAAGCCATAACTTGAGATCTCTGATCGATCCCAAATCAATGATCTTCCGATCGAACATCCCCCAAACTTGTGGTTCATGTCACCCTGATATCACCAAACAATTTACTGAGAGCGCGCATGGAGTGCTCGCTGCCAGAGGGAGAATGGATTCTCCCACCTGTACCACCTGCCATGGCATTCATGGGATCAAGGCAAAAGTGGACCCGGATTCTCCTGTGAATGAGCGAAGAATCGCTCTTACAACCTGTCCTCAATGTCATGCTGCGGAACGCATTTCGAAAGAATACAAACTAACCACCAGCCCCGTAAAATCGTATTATGATACTTTCCACGGTCTTTCCTATCAGGGTGGGGATACTTTTTCCGCAAATTGTGCCAGTTGTCATGGGGTCCACGATATCCGACCCTCTTCAGATCCGAAATCAATGATTCACAAAGATAACTTGCAAAAAACCTGCGGAAACTGCCATCCGGGAGCTTCAGAGAACTTTGCCAAAGGAAAAATGCATGCGATCGCATCGATCAGCGGAGAAGAGTTTGGGGAGAAAGTCGTCGGATGGGTGAGAGTTGTTTACATTATTCTCATTGTCATGGTCATCGGAGGACTGACCTTTTACAACTTCACCGATTGGCTGAGAAAGACGATCGAAAGGATGCAACATTAGGGACAAGGAGCGGGTTGCCATGACGAAGAAATACCTCAGAATGACATTGAATGAGAGAATTCAACATCTCAACCTTGCCGTCAATTTTACACTCCTGGTCATCACGGGTTTTACCTTAAGCTTTCCAACAGCCTTCTGGGCCTCTTCCATTACCGATGTTCCTATGGGAATGACCTTTCGAGGGTTTCTCCATCGGCTCTGCGGTGTCGCCCTGCTTTTCTTGTCAGGCTATCACATTTTATACCTTGCTTTTACAGAGAGGGGGAGGGGAATTGTCAAGGATATGATCCCGGGGTTAAAAGACGCTAAAGATCTCTGGGAGACGCTAAAGAACAACCTCTACCTCAACCGGCCGGCCAAATTGCTCAAGATGCCTCGCTTCAATTTCCGTGAAAAGCTGGAATACCTAGGCCTGATCTGGGGAACGATCGTGATGACGGTCACAGGTTTCATCCTCTGGTTTAAGACAGAATGGCTGCAATCCTTTCCCATGTGGACTTGGGATGTGGCCCGGGCGATCCATTTTTATGAGGCGATTTTGGCGACCCTTACCATTATTGTTTGGCATTTTTATTCGGTCGTCTTTAATCCTGATATCTACCCAATGAGTTGGGCCTGGATCACAGGGGATCTCACCGAACATGAAATGGAGGAGGAACATGGGATGGAACTGGAAAAGATCAAGGCTCAGCAGGGGGGAGAATTGAAGGAGTTTGGCGAGGCAGCAGCCGTGGGGGGAGGAAGGGTTTATGCCATCCATCGGGAAAAGGTGGAGAAACTAGGGGAAAAAGGCTCACCCGTCCGGCGCTTTTATGGGATCGTTCAAGGATTCAATGAAACCATTAAGAATTGGAAAGGAACTTAAGAGGGGGTGATGGGTTATGTCCGATGGGATTAAGGAACGATATGGCCCCTATCCGAAGAAGAAAGAGAAAAAGCATATCCGTGTCAAGGAGGGACGATTTTTGAAAAGAACTTATGATTGGTTGAAATGGAAGATCGCTGACAGCGGGGGTGTCTCATTTCACCATCCCTGTTTAGACCATTAATTTCCTAACGATCGCCATTCATTTTCAGCGTATTCATTTTTCAAGTTTTTGCAGCCCTATATATCCTCTGACTCCCACCATCCAAACCCCACCCAAACGGAGAGGATATATAGGGCTTTTTTTACTTTAAGAGTTTCCTCGTCAGGAGAAGCGATTTATTTCCCTTCTTGTAGAGACTTTGAGAAAGTGTTAATATTTTAACCGTTTAAAGCAGAAAGACGTCATCACGAATTCTTGACAGTGGGTTTTATCCATCCCCCACGGGCAGGGGCAAGCTTGCCTACCGCCGGCAGCTGAAAATGAGGATTGCGAAATGTTGACAAGAAGACCTCAGAGAAAGGTTCTGGGTTATATGGTCGCGCTTCTCATTTCTTCCTTCCTCCTTGGGACTTTCATAAGAGATGCCTATGCCCTGACGGCGGAAGAAGAGAAGAAGATGGGCAAGAAGGTCCTTCTCGAGATTGAGAAAGAGGCCGATTTCATGAGAGACCTAACCATTCAAACTTTTATCGAAAAGTTGGGTTATTCCATAGTGGACCAGGTGGGTCCAACCCCCTTCGAGTTCAAGTTTTACGTGATCAATGGCTTAGATCCAAATGCCTTTGCCATTCCGGGCGGTTATATTTTCGTCACCACCGGACTCCTTGTTTTGGCGGAGAATGAACAGGAGGTTGCGGGGGTGCTGAGTCATGAAATTGCCCATGTCACCCAGAGGCATGTAGCCCAGATGATTGAGAGATCGAAACGGCTCAATATTGCTTCTATGGCGGCGATACTCGCAGCCATGCTCGCAGGGAGAGGTGGGACAGCGTCTCAAGCTGGTGCAGCCATGGCGACGGCCACAGCAGGGGCTCTTCAATTGAAATATACTCGAGAAATGGAGACCGATGCGGATCAAAATGGCTTGCACTATTTGATCAAAGCGGGCTACGATCCCAACGGACTGATTAACTTTCTCAACAGAATCCAAAGGATTAGTTTGGCCATCGCACCCAACATCCCTCCTTATCTTCTCACCCATCCAGCGAATGAAAGCCGAATTTCCCTGATGGATAACCTTCTCCAGATGGGACCGAAGCCCACCGGGCCTTTCAAAACCGTTTGGAATTTTAAGAAGATTCGTGCAATGGCCTTTGTAGAAGAGAGAGAACCACATGTCGCCATCACCCATTTTCAGTCTTTGATCGACGCGAACTCGGATTATTGGGAGGGATACTATGGTTTAGGCCTGGCCTATCGGAAGATGGGAAGATTCGACAAGTCGATGGAAGTCCTTCAACGCGCTCACTCGTTGGCCCCTAAAGATCTTGACATATCGAGAGAACTCGGCATAACATACTTTTTTTTGGGGAAGATGGATCAGGCCATTGAAAGCCTCGAAGCCATACGGTCCACTCCCGAAGAAGGTCGAAACAGTGATTTAATGATTCTCTATTACCTCGGAAGGGGATATCAAGAGAAGGGGGACTTTGCTCAGGCTCTCCCACTCCTTCTGAAAGTTCAAAAGGAGAAGCCTGAATTCGCCGATATCTATTACCACCTTGGATCTGTTTACGGAAGAACAGGGAAAAAGGGGCTTTCCCATTTCTATTTTGGAAAACATTTCAAATTAAGGCGGGAGAAAAACAACGCCCTCCTTCATTTTAGAACAGCCATTGATGGGTTGGAGAGAGGAAGTCCGGAGAGGGAAGAAGCCCAAAGAGAGATGAAAGAACTTACGTCTCCCCAATGACGGAATCTTGAGGCAAGGGCAAAAAGCAGAGGGTGGCTGCATTTTAAAGAAAGGTGAAGGCCTATCAGAAACTCGAGACGATGCTCGGGTAAAGAGAGAGGAAGATAGGATGAAGGCGGTTGAAGTTTATTGCAGAGAATTTTTAGAGCTGGGAGCGGACGGAGCAAAGGGGGTAGATCCTCGTTCTGTGATCACTGCCGAATGGGTTAGGATGAAATGTCAATTTGGATGTCCTGGATTCGGGACGAGTCGTTGTTGCCCTCCCCATACCCCTGCTCCGGATCTCACACGAAAGGTGGTCGATTCTTACCAAAAGGCGATTTTAGTGCATCGAAGATTGCCGAAGGGAGAAAAGACAAAGGCTTTCAACGAGACCATAGTGAAGCTCGAAATTAAAATTTTTCTTGATGGTTACTACAAGGCTTGGAGCATGGGATCGGGTCCTTGTCGTCTTTGTAAAGAGTGCGACCTGACCACTCCCTGTAAACATGGACTTGAAGCGAGGCCTTCGATGGAAGCCTGTGGCATTGATGTCTTCAAGACCGCCAGGGACAACGGGTTTCCTATTGAAGTCGTAAGAACCCGTGAAGAAGAAAGAAATATCTTTGGATTGATATTGGTGGAGTGATCGTGCCGTCATTTTCGATGAGATAGGACGAACGATCCAGGACCTTCCGGGTGGGGTCCATGGGAAAGAGGATCGGATGAACGGAGAGGCGAAAAAATCAAGAGAAGGAATGATGAAGCTCAATCAAGAGCTTTCGATCCTCAATGCGATCAGCCAGACCGTCAATCAATCCATTGATCTGGATGATATCCTGAATAAAAGTTTGGATAAAATGATGGAGATGACCGATGTTCGCTCAGCCGGCATCTACCTTCTGGATGAAAGGGATAACGACTTGGTATTTTTCGCCCATCGGGGATTTTCAAAGGATTTTCTAAAAGGGATGAAGCGGATGAAATTGGGGGAAGGGATAACGGGAAGGGCTGCCCATTCTGGTGATTCGATCTTCGTTGAGAATTATCCCAACCATCCGGAGGCCCTTTCCTTGGCGATTCAAGAGGGACTGAAATCTCTGGCCGTCATTCCTCTCAAATCGAGAGACAAGATCTATGGGACGTTAAACATCGCAAGGAAGGAAGTGTCGGAGATCACGGCGTTTGAAAAGAACCTCTTCGACTCGATCGGGCAGATCATCAGCGGTGCTATGGATAGGACTTTTTTCTATACGGAGAACGTCAAGCGTCTGGAAGAGCTTAAGACTCTTTATTCGATCAGCCAGGAGATTGCCTCGAAGCTGGAATTAAGAGTGATCCTTCAGAAAATCATGGAGAGCGCGATCGCGCTCTTGGGTGCGGATTCGGGGAACATCGCCCTGTGGGACAATCGAAAGCAGAGTTATGGAATTGCGATTGTCCATCGATTGCCCGATTCATTAATCGGAAAAGAATTTTCACCACCCTGGAGCGGTGTGATAGGAGAAGTGATTGCCAGGAAATCCCCCGTCCTCTGGAAGGATTATGAGCACCATCCCAACCGATTAGAAGAATTGGATTCCTATCATCTTAAGGAAGTGGTGGGCGTCCCCTTAATCGTCAGAGAGATGATCATTGGTACGATGGCCATCAGCTCTTCTGACCCGGAGGTGCATTTTCAAAAAAACGAGATTGATCTCCTCTACAACTTTGCCCACCAGGCGGCCATTGCCATCGGGAATGCCAAACTGTACGAGGATTCTTTGGCAAAGATCAAGCAATTAACTACCCTCTACGAGATTGGAAAGGCCCTCTCCTCTACCTTGGACGTTGACGATTTGTTCAAAAAGGCGTTGGAGCTTCTCAAAGATCGTTTCGGCTACGCCGCCTGTAGCATTCTTCTCCTGGATAAAGGAAGGGATGAACTCTATATCAAACAAGTCAGCGGCAGGAATTTAGAGGAGGCCAAAAAACTTAGATTCAGAGTCGGAATCGACGGTATTGTGGGATGGGTGGCCAAAGCCGGAGAACTCGTTTATGTCCCGGATGTCTCGAAGGATTCCCGATATATTCCCGCAAACCCTTCCATAAAATCGGAGGCGGCGTTTCCCCTCAAGGTGAGAGACCAGTTTTTCGGAGTTTTGAACATAGAGAGTGATGAACTCTACGGGTTCGATGAAGAAGATTTGAAGACGCTTTCCTCCTTTGCAAGCCAGATGAGCATTTCCATTGAGAACGCCCAGCTCTTCTCCGATCTAAAACAGACGTTACAAGAATTGAGACAAGCACAGGACCAGGTCGTCCAGGCTGAGAAACTGAGAGCCATGGGAGAATTGGCCAGTGGAGTGGCTCACGACTTCAATAACGTCTTGGCGGTTGTCCTGGGAAACACTCAACTCCTCCTCCATCAACTGGATCACCTTGGTCCTGAAGAAATTCGTGAAGGCCTGAAGGTCATCGAGCGCTCTTCAAAGGATGGGGCAGAGACCATTCGCCGGATACAGGAATTTACGGGTGTGAGAAGGGATAGGGAATTCATTTCCCTCTCTCTCAACGAAATCGTCACAGAGGTGGTGAACATCACTCAACCTCGTTGGAGGGATCAGACGCAAAAGAAGGGGATACAGATCGAATTGACGACCCAACTCGGAGAGATCCCTTTGATCATGGGGAATCCTTCCGAGGTGAGGGAAGTGCTGACGAATATTATTTTTAACGCAGTGGATGCGATGTCCAAAGGAGGCAAGCTGACTGTCACCACGCAACCCCAAGCAGAGGATTGGGTGGAAGTGAGGATTGCGGATACAGGCATCGGAATGACGGAGGATGTGAAGAAGAGGGTTTTTGACCCATTTTTTACCACAAAGGGTGTGACGAATTCTGGGTTGGGGATGAGCGTTTCCTATGGGATTATCAAACGTCATGGAGGAGAAATCTTGATCGAAAGTGAACCTCAAAAGGGGACGACTTTTATCATTCATCTGCCCACGGGATATGGGGAAGAGGAAACCGTTGTGAACGAGGTCGCCGTCTTCAAAGAGTCACGGCGAGCACGGATTTTAGTGATCGACGATGAGGATTCTGTTCGAGATATTCTCTCCCGGATGCTAAAGACCAAAGGCCATAAGGTGGTGGTTGCCCCCAACGGCGAAGAAGGGATTGAGCGATTCAGGTCTGAACCATTCGATCTCGTCTTCACCGATCTGGGAATGCCAAAATTGTCGGGATGGGATGTTGGAAAGACCATCAAGGGGATCAATCCGAAAACCCCGATTGCCATGATTACTGGATGGGGGGTGGAATTGGATAGAGAGAAGTTGAACGAAAGCGGGATCGATCTCATCATCTCCAAACCTTTCAATTTTGATCAAGTGATTGATTTGGTCTCTGAAGCCATGGAATTGAAGGAAAAGATCTGACGGTCTCTGCGATCGATCTCTTCGCATTGTCCGAATTTGAGGTCCCTCCGTTCTCATCCCGCCTGGCAGACAGGATCGATCTCCGAAGCACGTTCCCAATGAGCGGCCAACCTTTTAAGATCCTCGATTTGATTTTCTTACCCATCGATAGGTGAACCCTGCTGAAATCAACAAGGGAACCACGCCGAACAAAATGAAAATTGCATCGGCTGGCAAACGAATCCATTCGACCAGGGTTGTGATCCGATCATTCAAAAACTCAGGGCCTCTCGCATGCCAGTAACCGTTCTTTAAAACATCGAAAAACTGGAGCACTCCGCCAGGGAATAGATTCAAGACGACCATTCCTGCCAGGCCGATATTCAGCCCCCAGAAGGAGACCCGGATATATTTCTCCACGTGTCCCCATTCCTTATCGGGCAGTACCTGCCGGATGGCGAACACCATAAAAGCGATAGAAAACATTCCGAACACGCCCATCATGGCAGCATGGCCGTGATTGGGGGTGAGTAGGGTGCCGACTTCAAAGTAGCTGACAATGGGCAGGTTGATGAGAAATCCAAATATTCCCGCACCGACAAAGTTCCAGAATCCGACAGCCATCATAAAGTAAAACGTCCACTTGTGTGGAATAGAGATTTCTTTGCCGCAGATGTCACATTTCCCCTTGGACAGCTTAACGAAGTCCCAAGCATCCAGTGTGAGTAGGGTCAGCGGGACAACCTCCATGGCGGAAAACGTGGCGGCAAAGGCCATGGTCACATTTGACTGTCCTGTCCAATACCAGTGATGCGCCGTACCGATAATTCCACCCCCGAGGAAGAGAATGGCATCTAAGTAAATGACCCGTGTGGCTGTTTGCCGGGTTACCATTCCCAGTTTGTAGAAGAGGACAGCCACCATCGTGGTGACGAAGAGTTCAAAGAATCCTTCCACCCACAGATGGATAATCCAAAAGCGCCAGTTATCCACCACTGTGTAATGGGTTCTACCGGTGAAGAACATGGCAGGCAGATAAAATAGAGGAATCGCAAGAGCGGCTAACAGGAAGAGGGTAGAAATTTCGCGCTCTTCCGGATTTCTTCTTGCAGGACTGGTTCCTCTGAATATCAGGATAAGCCAGAGGATCAGGCCGATCGCCAGCAAAATCTGCCAGGCGCGACCCAGGTCAAGATATTCCCACCCCTGATGCCCAAACCAGAACCAAAGTTTCCCAAGGAGTTGATAGACACCGAACATCTCACCCAACAGACTGCCGAAGACAACGACGACCAGTGCAACGAAGAGGAAGTTGATCCATTTGATTTGGCTTTTGGGTTCTCTTCCCCCCAATAAGGCGGCCAGAAACAACCCTCCTGCAATATAGCCAGTGGCGATCCAAAAGATGGCTAACTGGAGATGCCAGGTGCGAAAGATATTGCCCGGAAAGAATGAAGATAAATCAATGCCATAAAAACTTCCTGGATCGGCACGATAGTGGGCCGTTGCTCCTCCGACGAGGGCTTGGGCTAAAAACAACAAGGCGACGACAACAAAATACTTTATTGTTGCCTTCTGGCTCTCGAAGGCCACCCCAGGAGTCATTTGAGGATGAATATGTTCTCCCCCACCTTTCCAGCCAAGAAAATTGAATTTGCCGAAGGAAAAGAGCACAATGGCTATTCCACCGAGAAGGGTGACAAGGCTCAATGCGCTCCAGAGAATCGCGTCACCGGTTGGCGTATTTCCAACCATGGGGTCGTAAGGAAAATTATTGGTGTAAGAAAACGTTTTTCCAGGACGATTCGCCGCGGAAGCCCAGGCGGTCCAGGCAAAGAAAGCGGTCAATAGCTCGAGTTCTTTTGGGTCTTTGATATGGTTGGTCAACAAGCCTCGATTTAATAGCGGTTGGGAAAAGTATTCCGTCCACTTTCCTATTTGACTTCGATAAGACATTACTTCAGGAGGCGTGAAGATCAGCGTGTGAGTCTGCTGGTTATAGCGATTCTGTTTGAATAGCTGCTGGACTTCACCACCGATGGCAGCTCGTTCAGCCGATGAGAGGTTTGGCCACTCACGCTGGTAATACTGTTTCGCAAGGTGGTCCCTTGCGTCGATGGCAAGCGTGTGCAGATACTCCGCAGAGAAATCAGGCCCGAGATAGGCTCCGTGTCCCCAGATTGTCCCATTCTCCATCAAACCGTATTTCAGGAAGACTTCTTGGCCGTCAAGAATCTCATCTCGGGTAAAGATCGTTTCTCCTGACGGACCCATAACCTTTTCTGGGATGGGAGGGGCGTCCTTGTGGGCCCTGACGGCCATCCAGATCAAGACGGCAAACCCAATCACCAAGACGATAATGACAGACCTTCTCCACCAAGGGGAGAGTTTTTCGGAAGAGGTATTTTTATCTGCCATTGTGTTCTCCTTTATCGGCGTCTATTTTTCCAGTTGCCGGGGATACTCGGTGAGAAGAATCGGTCCGTTTGGGCCCACCACGACAGTGTCTTCAACCCGAACACCCCATGGACCCGTGTATAACCCGCAATTCCCTACGGCGATTACCATGTTCGTCTCCAAAGGGGGGGGTTCCTTCTCTCCATGGAAAAAAGCATGGCCTGGGGGCAAAGGAGATTCTTCGAAGTCGATGCCCACCCCGTGAATGGGAGGTCCAAAGATGTGGCCGCCATGTCCACCTCCTTTAATCACCTCCTGGAGCGTCTGTTCCAACTCGACCATTTCCACCCCTGCCTTAACCTTGGCGATGGTGGTTTGCTGAGCTTTCAAATATAGATCATAGCCAGCTTGCTGTTCAGTTGTCGGTTTGCCTACACATACCGTTCGACATATATCCGCACTGTAGCCGTTGACGATGGGGTGGATGTCAATCATCACCAAATCGCCGGCTTGTAATTTACGTAATGTGGGCAAACCATGGGCAATATTCGTGCGAGGGCCAGAGGAGACATATGTGCGCCAGAACTCTTCGGCGCCGGCGCGTCGCATAGCATACTCTGCTTTGGCTGCCACCTGGCTTTCCGTCATACCTGGTTTCAAAGCCGCAACGGCAGCTTTCATTCCCTTTACAGCCACTTTTGCTGCGGCTTTAATGCGCTTGATCTCCTCCTTGTGCTTGACGATACGAAGCTCAGAGAGGAGATGGGTACAATCTTTAACGGTTAGAGTAGTTGGTTTTGCATGGGGATGGGTAAGCATGCCCATCATGGATTGAGTAAGAAAAGTGTACTCCAGGCCTAGTATCCCTTCTTTGATTCCAAAATGTTCAAAGTTGTGGGCAATGGAGTGAATCATACCCACTTCGTCATCGAAACCAACGATGTGGTCAAAGTGTGCAAGGTTTTTTACATCCTCGACATCTGTTTGAGGAACACCCATGGCCACTTTTCCATCCTGAGTGATCATGGCATAAGCGCATAAACGCCCGTCTCCTGTAAGATAGAACATATTGGAAGGCTTGGTGAGCAAGAGGACGCTGAGGCCAGCCTCTTTCATCAACTGACTGCATCTTTTTAGACGCTCCGGGTATTGTTGAGCAGACATTTCTAAGCCTCCTTTAAATCCCCTCGCCCCCCTTTTATACAGAGGGGCGAAGGGGGATAATTACTTCTTCTTGGTTTTTTCACGCATTTCTGCTGCCATTTCCTTGATCTCTGTCAAATCCCTCTGCATCTCGCTCCAGCCGTACCAGAGTGAATAATCCGGGTTGGCATGAAATGTTCCCTGGAAAGCCCTCATCCGATGTTCGAGAAACATAACAAAGAGTTTCTGCTCAATCACAGTAGGAGCGTCATGGAAAGTGAGCAAATCTGGAAACGGATAAGCATAATTTTTCGGTTTGGGAAGGATGCCATCCTTATATAGACCTGCTATTGTGAGAATGGCATCAGCCATAAGGCGATCAATCTCTTTGATCATCTGGTCGCCTTTTGCCAACTCTCCCTTGGCAAAATTGACAGAATGGCAGCGGTTACAAGTTTTGACCATTTTATCCCGTTCTTTTTGCCAACTTTCCTGGGTCAATCGGGCCACATCAGCAGCCTTCACCACTTCCAGTCGTCCAGTGGGTTTTCCGTCCGGATCGAGTACACCCAGGCCCTGAAGGACAGTTGCACGGTCAGCTGCCCATTGCTTATCATCAGGCATTGGAAGTCGTACAGCAAGAAATCCCCATGCGGTTCGTACTTCATGGTTCCCTCCTTGCATGTGGCAGGTCTGACAGGTTGGTGCAGCAACCGTCTGAGGAAGTGTCTTGTTTTGTTTCAATAAATACCGAACCCCATGTTTGGAACCGGAATACATCTCCCATTGTGGGTGGTCGAAGCCCATGTGGCAAGTTTGACATGCCTGAGGCTGCGTTGCTTCCTGAACGGAGAAGATATGCCGGGTATGACATGCATCACACGAAGCGATCCCAAATCCCGGGCCACTCTTCTTTAATTCCTTTATTTCTGCTTCGGACTTGAGCCCGACCTTGTGGCAACCCCCACAACCCTTCATCCCTTCCATCAAGGCCATGGGTTGCCAGTGTGCAGTGGGCATGGCTTTCATCGCTGCCCATGCCACCGCATGCTTTCCGCCTTTGAATTGCTTCACCCTATCCGGGTGACAGCCAGCGCACGTATCCGGAGTTGGGATCTGAGCCTGTGGGACATCCACCATATTCTTATGTTTATCACCATGGCAGTTTATACAGTCAATCCTGTTTCGGCTGTGTTTGCTCAGTTCCCAGTCCGAGACAATATTAGGCGTAATCTTTTTATGGCATTCCACACATTCCTGGGCGAAAGCCGCAGATACAATCATCAAGCTGAAGGAGATAAATAGAACTGTTTGAAATGCCTTCTTTTCCATATTTTCCTCCTCTCCGCGGTAAAATCCTTTTTCGATCGAATGGTGAAATCTATCTTACCTGCCAATAAAGTTATTCCTACCTCCTTTCGTTATTCCATTTGATTCGGATGGGGAGCCTTGATAACCAAAAAGGCGAGCCTCTCCTTTGACTCATTTTTGATACTCATGAGTGATTGGAAAGGAACGCGAAGAAGTTTTCCCGGTCCCATTTGGGTTACCTCATTCCCGATATGAAAAGTTCCCTCGCCGTGGACTACCGTGAGTGTGACATTAGAATTCGCGTTATGATGGGGAACCTGTTGACCCGGTTCAAGACAGACCTGGTTAATTTGTAGATACTTTTCGTCTATCAAATTAGCAAAACCTCGATCCTCTTTTTTGAAAACTTCTTTTTCCTTAAGATCAACTAAGTCCATAAAACCTCCTCGATGAGTTTTTATTTTCCTATTTTCCTCATTTCTCTCAGTTTTCTGGCTTCCTCTTTAATCTCGATGAGGGACATCTGGAGGTGTGCCCATCCATACCAGTGGGCAAAATCGGCACTAAAGTGGTATGCTCCCTTCCAGGTATAGACATTTTGGAAATGATCCATTCGATAA
Source organism: uncultured delta proteobacterium (assembly GCA_963711845.1). Classification (GTDB taxonomy): domain Bacteria; phylum Desulfobacterota; class BSN033; order BSN033; family UBA1163; genus CAVQFR01. The sequence continues at coordinate 49,000 of CAVQFR010000040.1, read as the reverse complement.
TAGAGGGCTTCAATGCGGGAGGTTTCCTGATAAAGTTGATTCTTGCCGAGAACCGCACCTCGGGAGAGAATTCCTTCTTGTTCCGGCTCCCGGATGACTTTTTCCGCTTCGTTTAGAAGAGCTTTTGCTCTCTGTTTTACGGCATCGGCCAATTCGAAACGTTCCAGGGTTAAGGATTTAATATGGCACTGGAAGCAAACCCCTTTGACCATCTGTTTTCGCACCTCTTCCTGCTCCTCCTTGGAAAAGGGCTTCCCATCTTTGTCTACAGGATTCCCCCATGAATCATAAACAATTCCAAAGCTCATATTATGAGTTCCCTGAAGAATACAAATAGAACAGAGTTTAGCAAATTTCCTATGAAACTATGGTAAAAGGGCAAATAAGGCTATACGGCATATGACGTATTTTAGGATGAAAAAACCTGTATTTTTCTACCGATGAACAGTAGGATTGTTGACCTAACTAAGAACCTTTCCCTCACCTTTGGAGGAAAAGAGGTTTCAAATTCCTAATTCAGTAGACATTGCCCAACCAGGTTGGATGGAAGACTCAAGAGAGATTATATCATAAGAATTATCGAAGCGAACAATTTTATTGAATTTCGTGTCGAGGATGATTATCTATTAAAAGGAGGGATAAAGATGGGGTTTAACAAGAATCTGCCTACGGTGTTGTGTTTTCTGATGTTTCTGGCCTTTGGGTGTGCAGCTACTCAACGCAAGATCCCTATCGACATGGCGTCGGTACAGCCTGGCACACAGGTGACCTTTAAAGGGAAACCGGTTAATCTTCTGGGTTCACCCATAACGGTTGGAAAGCCGTTGCCATCGGTCGAATTGGTAGACGCAATGAGTATGAGCAATGTCGATTTGTCCAAGGAGAGAGGCTCAGTTCTCCTCCTCAGTATCGTGCCTTCTCTTGACACCCCGGTTTGTGAAGAGCAGACCCATTATTTGGGAGAAAAGGGGAATGGGGTTCCGGAAAGTGTAAAACGGATTGTCATCAGCCGGGATACCCCTTTCGCTCAAAAACGCTTTGCCAAAGAAGCAAAACTGACGAATCTTCAATATTTGTCCGATTATAAGCAAGGGGATTTTGCCCGTTCGACAGGGCTCTTAACAGATGGACTCATGCTCTTTGCGAGGTCGGTGATCGTCGTAGACAAACAAGGGATTGTTCGATATATCCAGGTAGTTCCTGAAATGAGTCATTTGCCTGATATGGACAGAGCTTTTGCGAAGGTGAATGAGCTGGCAAGAGAGGGGTGATTGTACAAATACAGCACCTTTTGCGATAAAATACTCAATTTGCCTTATTTATTTCGAACTCGCTTGTGATTATTCTTGTGGGAAAGAAGGAGGTTTCTGGCAAAAGTGGATAGTCGAGATGATGTAGGAAGAAAGGAGGAAACTACAATGAAAAAAATAATGATTCTGGGTGCGGTGCTCAGTTTACTAATGGTTATGAACATTTTCACGGTTGTTTATGCGCAAACTGTGACGGTCAAAGGAGAGGTCATTGACACTTACTGCTATGCCTTGATGGGAGCCAAAGGCGAGAGTCATCGGCAGTGCGCCATCGACTGTGTTAAAGCGGGTATTCCTGCAGGCCTTCTTGAGGAAGGAACCGGGAAGGTTTATGTCTTATTGCCCAGTAAAGACAAAACCGGTTTGCCCAGAGGAGTCATTGACAAGATGGGGCGGATGGCGTCTATCACCGGTAAAGCTTATACGAGTGGTGGGAGCAACTTCTTGACTGTTGAGTCGATCAAGTGAGCCTATGTTTGAAACCCTTCTTCCCGGAGTGCAGCACCTTCAAAATATCCACCCGTTGGTGGTTCATTTCCCCATTGCATTCTTAGTGGGTGCTGCACTCTTTTATTTTCTGTCTTGGATTTTCCGAAACCAGACTTTTGCAGCGACTGCTTTCCTGTTGCTCATCCTCGGAACCCTTGCCGCAGGGGCCGCAGTGGGAACCGGGCTTTACGGAGAGGAGGGGGTGATGGTTTCGCGCTCGGTCCGGGAGCATCTTCTGGAGGTCCATGAAGAACTGATGCTTGTTACCCTTGGACTAAGCATTGTTTTAACCGCCTGGGCATTGATTGCGAGGCCTTTTCCCAAAAAAGACGAGATTGCTCTTTCTCTTCTTGCTCCTGGTGTTGTTGGGAATCATGACCGTGGGTGCTGATTATGGTGCGCGGATGGTGTACGATTACAATGCAGGCGGAAATGCTTGCTCGCAGCCCATCGAATTTAACAAGTGAAAACATCAATGAACAATTATCAATCAGCAACGGTCATTGGCCATTGGGTATTGATCATTGATTAATGGCTGTCATCTTTTTACTGCGAAGAACTTCTTGAATGTTTCGTATTTCTTTCCTCCGATGCCTCTTACATTTTTTAATTCTTCAACTGATCGAAATCCTTTTCGTCTTTCCCGATGGGCTATCATTTCTTGGGCCAAGGACTCACCGATCCCAGGAATCAAACAAAGGTCCTCAACGGACACATGATTGAGGTCGAGAGGAATGGAAAAGACGAGCAACTTATTGGCAGCCATCCTGCCGATTCTTATCTTTATCTCATCCTCCTGAATCGGCTTATATTGTTCCTTTAGTAAAGGTCCATCCCTTTTCTCCCTCTCCCCTGGTGGGAGAGGGGAGGGGTGAGGGGGAGAGAGATAGATCCGAGAAGATTCTTTTGCGACGGTGAGGAGGGTTCCTGTTTCCAAGATCGTCGAGGAAAAGGCTGCATCAAATTGGGCGGTTTCTTTTAAACCTCCTGCCCTTTCGATCGCCTCTTTTAAATTGGGTGGATTTTGGAAAAGATAGATTCCAGGCTGACGAACTTCTCCTAAAACCTCAACAACGATCTCTTTTACGGGCTCTCCGGAAGAATTGGGACGAGGGTGATAGTAGAATCTGAAGGTGAGGCTCCCGAGAAGAAAAAGAGCCAAAATAAAGAGAATCCACTGCTGGTGGAGTGACAAGTGTTTCATGAAATCAATTTAGGGATTGAGGAATAAAGGTATTAAGGTATTGAACTATTCACAATTTCTAAATTCGCAATTCCTAAATTTATGATCCTAAATTTCTGTTTCTTCTTTTAGGAGTTTGTAGTCAATCGAGTCTACCAGGGCCTGCCAGCTTGCTTCAATGATGTTTTCAGAGACTCCGACTGTTCCCCACTTCGATTGTCCATCCCCCGATTCGATGAGAACCCTTGTTAGGGCTCCGGTCCCATCCTTTGTGGAAAGGATTCTGACTTTGTAGTCGAGCAGTTTGACCTGCTTCAATTCAGGATAGAATTTCTCCAGGGCCTTTCGTATGGCATGATCTAGGGCATTGACCGGACCATTTCCCACGGCAGCGGTATGCTCCACCCGATCGCCCACACGAACCATAATGGTTGCTTCTGATAGGAGCGTTTCCTCCTCCGTCTTCTTTTCCACAATGACACGAAATCCCATCAGTTCAAAGAACCTTTTATGCTGCCCGAGAGCCTTTTTGATGAGGATCTCAAAGGAACCCTCGGCTCCCTCAAACTGAAACCCTTGGTTTTCAAGGCGTTTTAGATCGTCAAGGATGTGCCTGATTTTAGGATCTTTACTTTCGAAATCGATTTTAAACTCAGCCGCCTTATAGAGGATGTTTGATTCACCGGAGAGGTCAGAGATAAGCACTCTCTGATGATTTCCAACCCTCTCCGGAGCAACATGCTCGTAAGTGGCATCACTCTTTCGGATGGCACTGACATGAACCCCGCCTTTGTGGGCAAATGCGCTATCCCCTACATAGGGGAGATATTTATTATGGGGGAGGTTGGCCAGCTCTGAGACGAAGCGGGAAACCTCCGTGATCTTTTTCAACTGATGATCCGTGATGCAATCGATTCCCATCTTCAACTTGAGATTGGGAATGATGGAACAAAGGTTTGCATTTCCGCACCGTTCTCCATACCCATTAATCGTGCCGTGGACCATGGCGACGCCCTCTTTGACTGCTAGAATGGTATTGGCCACCGCCATCTCGGAATCGTTATGGACATGAATGCCCAGGGGAATAGCGATTTTCTTTTTTACTTCTTTGACGACGGATTGAACTTCATCGGGAAAAGTTCCTCCGTTGGTATCGCATAAAACAATCCAGTCCGCCTTAGCTTCCTGGGCCGCCTTCAGAGTAGAGAGCGCGTACTGGGGATTGCTTTTGTATCCGTCGAAGAAGTGTTCTGCATCAAAAATCACTTCATCGAGATGATCCTTGAGGAATCGAATCGATCGATGGATGATCTCGAGATTCTGGTCGAGCGTGATATTTAATGCTTCGATGGGATGTCTATCCCAGGACTTTCCGAAAATGGTCACCACTTCCGTGCCGGCCTCGATCAAAGCCTGGATGTTGGGATCCTTTCGGGGCGGAGTCCCAGCCCGGCAGGTGCTTCCAAAGGCAACAATCTTCGCCTGGGAAAGGGGAGAGGATTTTATCTCTTGAAAAAACTGGAGATCCTTTGGATTGGAGCCAGGCCATCCCCCTTCAATATAGTGAATCCCTAATCCATCCAGTTTTTGCGCAATCCGGACTTTGTCCTCCAGAGAAAAAGAGATGTCTTCTGCTTGAGAACCATCGCGGAGTGTGGTGTCGTAAAGTTTGATAGAAACGGAATGAATCAAAGTAAAAACTCCTTAATGAAACGATGAACAATGTACGATAAACGATGAACAAGGCTATTGGTTATGATTTAAGGTTTATCGTTCATAGTTTATGGCTCATCGTTCCTCTGTGATAGCAGGCTGGTCCAGTTGAAAGGCATCATGGAGGGCTCGGACTGCCAATTCGGTATATTTGGAGTCAATGATACAGGAGATTTTGATCTCCGAAGTGGAAATCATGTGGATATTGATCCCTTCCTTTGCCAACGCAGAAAACATCTGAGTGGCAACACTCGAATGGCTCCTCATCCCCACTCCCACAATGGATATTTTTGCAATATCTTCATTGAATTTGACTTCTTTCGCGCCGAACTCCTTATTCGTTTCTTTGACGATCTGAAGGGTTTTCGCAAAATCGGATTTGGGAACGGTGAAGGCCACATCGGCACAGCCTTTCTCAGTACTGGAAGTCTGGATGATCATGTCCACAACGATATTCGCGTCGGCAATGGGTTTAAATAATTTGGCGGCCACTCCTGGGATGTCCGGAAGACGCATGACCTCGATCTTCGCCTCGTTCTTGTTGTAAGTTACGCCGGAAACGACAACCTTTTCCATCTCTTTATCCTCCTTGCAAACGATTGTCCCAGGATTGTCATTAAAGGATGATCTGACATGGATAGGGACATCATATTTTTTAGCAAACTCTACAGAACGGATCTGCAGCACCTTCGCCCCGAGGCTGGCCATCTCAAGCATCTCATCATAAGAGATCTTTGACAACTTTCTTGCCTTGGGGTAAACATTAGGGTCCGTCGTGTAAACCCCATCGACATCGGTATAAATTTCACACACATCCGCTTCCAACGCCGCAGCGACGGCCACAGCAGACGTGTCCGATCCTCCCCGACCGAGGGTCGTGATATTGCCTGAATCATCCACACCCTGAAAACCTGCCACGACAACCACCCGTCCCTCTTTCAAATCTTGACGCATTTTCTCCGAATCAATGCTTGCGATCCGGGCTTTGCCAAAGACACTATCTGTGGCAATCTTGATCTGGAAACCTAAATAAGATTTCGAATCGCAGTCCATGGACTTCAGGGCCATGGCGAGGAGAGCAATGGACACTTGCTCTCCGGTTGAAACGAGAACATCGAGTTCCCTCTCGTCAGGAACCGGGGTGACTTGCTGGGCCAAACGGATCAGTTTGTCTGTCTCTCCAGCCATTGCAGAGACGACGACGACCAGCTGATGGCCTTGGTTCTTGGTGTTGAGGACCCTTCGGGCTACATTTCTGATCCGTTCAACATCTCCGACCGAAGTACCGCCATATTTTTGAACCACCAGTGCCATCTGCTCACCTCCCCCTCATAATTGCAGATTGTGGATTGCAGATTGCGGAATAAAAAAATGAAATCAAGAAATTCCGCATTCCGAATTCCGCATTCCCCATTCGGAAAGTTCTTTGACCAAGTCTTCGTAGCGTTTTCCTTTTCCGGCAATTTCTAGAGATCTTATGTTCTTATCAATATAAGCAATAAAGACGAAGAGTATTTCTTCAGGGAGGAGGGATGGAATTTTGTCTGCCCATTCGATTACCGTGATGCCTTTCCCACAGAAATAATCGTCCAGACCTAATTCTTCAGCCTCCTTTTCTTTTCCCAGTCGAAAAAGATCAATATGGTAAAAGGGTATTTCCCCTGGGTATTCATTGATCAGTGTAAAGGAAGGGCTTGAGATATGAGCAGGGTTTCCCATTCCCACGGCGAGTCCCTTGATGAATTGGGTTTTTCCTGCTCCCAATTCGCCCACCAAGGCCACAATGTCCCCGGGCAGAAGGCGGTTTCCGATCGTCTTTCCGATTCGGACGGTTTCTGATGCGCTTCTGGTGTGAACGACTATTTTATGCTTTAAATTTAAAGTCATCGGGATTGAGACTTTCCAGCCAATCTTTCAGCTGATCCCCTTCTTTCTCCATATCGATCGTGCGCGCTTTCTCGATGACTTGCTCGGATACAAAAATTGGGGCGTCCGAAGCCAGGGCGATGGCCATGGCATCACTGGGACGAGAGTCGATGATGATCTCTTCTCCTCCTCGATTGAGGTAGATCAAGGCATAGTAAGTGTTTTCCTTCAGGTCGTTGACCACAATTTTCACGACGTGAGATTGAAGCGTGTTCAGAAGGCTATGGATCAAATCATGAGTCGCCGGTCGATGAGAACTCATCTTCTTCAGTTTCATCGCGATGGCATTGGCCTCGAAAGGGCCAATCCAAATGGGAAGTCCTGTTTTATTCGATAGATCCATGAGGAGGACGACAAATCCGTTTGAGGTGGAATCAAACGTCAAAAACTTGACTTTCATCTCAACATACATCCTGTCTCTCCTTTCGTTCTTCTATCCGGTCAAGCGAAATCTTAAAAAAAGCACATACGCCATCGTGTTCTTGTGACACAGCATTCTCCTTGACCCGCTTCACTCCCGTCTCCTGGCAGAGAACTGCCTGCATCACCTTTCTCCCGGGTTCGCGGTCTCTGCCTTCGCAGATTGGAGAGAGGATCGGTAAATTCCCTGCCGGGTGAATCAGATAAGATAACTTATTTTAACTTATCTTAAATGAAGAGGAAGGCAAAATCAAATCCATCCCTTGAGAAGGGTAGGGATTTTTTTAATGATATCCGTTGCAATGAGAGATTTCTCTCCCCACTCTTGAGCCCCCTCATCACCAGCCATTCCATGAAGATAGACAGCCATCTGAAGAGAAGGGAGGATGTCGAACCCCTGGCAGACCAATCCACCGATCATTCCGGTGAGCACATCCCCTGTTCCTCCTGAAGCCATCCCTGGATTCCCCGTTGGGTTAATAAAGACCTCTCCTTTGGGGGTGCTGATGAGGGTAGGATGCCCCTTCAGGACGAGATGAACATGGTGGGACTGAGAAAAATTTCTGCTAACTCCAATCCGATCTTCTAGGACTTCCTTGACCTGGGATCGCATCAGTCTTGCCATCTCTCCCGGATGGGGGGTCAGAATGAGCGAGCGATTCGTGACGGGAAGGGTTTTAGGTTGTGTCGCCAAAGCAGTCAGTCCATCGGCATCCAAGATGATCGGAAGACCCAATGCCTTGATCAATTTGAGGACGAGTGATTGGGTTTCCTTAAACGTTCCAAGGCCCGGACCAATGATGACAGCCTTTTTATTCTCGCAGAGACGAAGGATGGCACTAAAAGCACGGAGACTAAGCGTTTGTTTGGGGGTTTCTGGAAGAGGTTCTGTCATCACCTCTGTCAATTTCATCTCCATGATGCCATTCAGGCTCTTTGGGATAGCCAGGGTGACCAAGCCTGCTCCCATTCTGAGAGCCGCCTGGCATGCCATCGCTGCGGCCCCTGTCTTGCCCACCGACCCCGCGATGACCAACAGGTGCCCATAATCTCCTTTGTGGGTATCCGGATTCCGAGGGATGGACAACCATTTCTTGATCTCTTTTTCTTCTAGAAGATGGGTCGAAATTTTTTCCTCCTCCACCAATCTCTTGGGGATACCGATATCGATGACTTTTACTTCTCCCACATAATCGATTCCCGGCGGAATGAGATGGCCCACTTTGGGCAAACCGAAGGTGATGGTGAGAAAGGCCCGGATTGCCGTGCCGAGAGGTTTCCCCGTATCGGCATCCAATCCGGAGGGAATGTCAATGGCGACGATGGGTCTTTGGAGCGTATTCAGATGATCGATCACTTCTCGGTAATAACCTCTGACCTCAGCATCGAGTCCTGTTCCAAAAATGCCGTCAACCAAGATGTCAAACCTTTCCAAATCCTTTTTTAGTTTGACGTAATCTTTGGAAGAGGGAACAGAGATGACTTCCCCTTTCATGCGCTGGAAGATGTTGAAATTGGTTTCGGCATCTCCTCGGAGGCCCTTCGGATCGGTGAGGAGGTAGACCCTCACGGAAACCCCTTGGTTCAGAAGGTATCGAGCGATCACTAACCCGTCTCCCCCATTGTTTCCTTTTCCAGCAATGATTGCTATCTTCTTCTTGTGAATATCAGGGAAGGTATTGGAGATCACTTCTGCCGCTCCCTTTCCTGCATTTTCCATGAGAATCATTCCGGGGATCCGATAGGTCTCGATGGCCTTTCGATCCAACTCCTGCATCTCTTCAGCATTGGCTACTTTCATCATTTCCTTCCTCTAATAACACATGGGCCACGGCGTAGGGTCGGTCGTGGGAAAGGGTGAGAAGAATGTTCTGAATTCGGAGGGTCTCGCAAACCTCCTTTGCTTTTCGATGGAAGGAGAACAGGGGTTTTCCCATGGAATCGTTCTTCACTTCGATATCTGTCCATTGGATACCGTTTCGAAGCCCCCATCCGATCGCCTTCAGGAAAGCCTCTTTTGCCGCGAACCGGATGGCAAAACATTCTGGAGGCCGAGCCTTCTGTTGGCACCAGCCGATCTCTTTCTCTGTAAACACCCGACTTAAAAAGAGGCTTCCCCAGCGAGTCATCAGACGCTCGATCCGGTCAATATTCACGATATCAATACCCGTTCCGATGATCATAAATGAAGTTCGGACTCATTCGTTCGGAGTTCGGAGAACTAGCTTTTTAAATGGCTATGGGTTTCAGAGTTTTTTGGTTTTTGACTCCGAACTCTGAACTCCGAACTCAAAACTCTTATTGAATGAGCGCAATCATTTCCCGGACGGCTCGATCCAAACCTACCAAAACCGCCCGGGCAATAATGCTGTGACCGATGTTGAGTTCTTCGACTGCCTTGATTTCTGCAATTCGTCGGACATTGACATAATTCAGACCATGTCCCGCTGCGATCTGGAGATTTCGGTGAGAGGCCTCGGCGACTGCGTCGAGAATCTTTTTTAGTTCTTCATCTTCCTCCGAAGGAGTCTTCGCATCGCAGTAGTGACCCGTATGGATTTCGATAACATTGGCGCCCACTTCTTCTGATGCTTTGATTTGATCTCTTTGGGGATCCACAAAAAGACTGACCGGGATTCCCCCTCGGTGGAATCGTTGAATGGCCTTCTTCAGAGACGAGAAGAATTTGATGACATCGAGGCCCCCTTCTGTCGTCAATTCTTCTCTTTTTTCCGGAACGAGCGTAACGATGTTAGGTTTGGTGGCCAGAGCAATGCGGATCATCTCCTCCGTAGCCGCCATCTCAAGATTTAATCGAGTCTGTACCACTTCCCTGAGGATTCGGAGGTCTCGATCCTGAATGTGACGTCGATCCTCCCTCAGGTGACAGACAATGCCATTCGCCCCCGCCAATTCCACCACTCCTGCTGCTGTGACAGGATCTGGATACATCACCCCTCGGGCTTGTCTCACGGTAGCGATATGGTCAATATTGACACCCAATCTCGGCATAAGAAATCTCCGATTTACAATAAACAATAAACGATGAACGATGAACGTCTAACGATTATCTGTTCCAATATCATCCTCGCCCAATTCGGCAAGGTCCTGATTAAGCCGAACTTTTAATTCCCCGCCAGACGAACTGCATCAGCCACAGCAATGGCCCTTTTGGCATGGACTACATCGTGACTACGGATGATATGGGCCCCGTTTAGGACGCCGATAGCGATGCTTGAAAGCGTCCCTTCCAGCCGGTTTTCGACCTCGGTATTTAGAATCTTTCCGATGAAGCTCTTGCGTGATGTTCCCAATAGGATGGGTTTCCCAAGAATTCGGAATTCATAGAGATGTTTTAGAATGAGGAGGTTATCTTCAACAGTTTTCCCGAAGCCGATTCCAGGGTCAATGATGATCTGCCCGGGGTCTAATCCAGCAGATTCAGCCATCAGAATGGAATCCTTTAAGTATTGGATGATCTCAGGGAAAAGGGAACTGTAATGGACATCTTTCTGCATCGTTTCAGGGGTTCCTCGAATGTGCATGAGGACAAGAGGGATATCCTCTCGAGCAGCTACTTGTGCAAGGCTTGGGTCAAAACGTAACCCACTGATATCATTTATTATCTGAGCTCCCGCTTCAATGGCCCTCTGCGCGACAGCTGCTTTGTAGGTATCTATCGAGATGGGTACGGCGACTTCCTTTTCAAGAGATTCGATCACAGGAATTACCCGGCGAAGTTCTTCTTCCAATGTAACGGGTTTTGAACCCGGTCTGGTAGACTCCCCCCCGATATCGATGATATCTGCCCCCTCTTCAACCATCTCAAGACCATGAGAAATAGCCTCTTTTTTATCAAAAAAAACTCCTCCGTCTGAAAAGGAGTCTGGAGTTACGTTGAGAACTCCCATCAGGAGAGTTTGTTTTCCCAGGTTCAATTTCTGTTTTCGGCAGCGTATGGAGTATTGGGTTCTGGAAATATTCTTAAGTGCTTCTTTTATGGATTGACCAAGAGTGCCGAGGTCTGGGTATTGTTCTAATTTGAGAATCAGTTTTTCGAAATGTTTTTGAGTCCCCATCAGGAGAGCATCTGTCTGTTTGATACTGCAATCAAGACCCCTCCTGTCGACGGCCACATCCCCGCCCAAGGAGAGCATTTCTTGTTTGAGGACATTGGCTGTTCTCGGGTCGATGCCTTCCATCTTCAAGTTGAAATGAAGGGTTTTCCCTTCCATGAGCTTAACGCCAGTGGGGTCCCCCCCCACTTCTTTTATTTGATGGATGGCTTCGTTGGCATTTGTAATGTGAAGGCATCGAATCAGATTCATCTCGCCTAAACATTCCCGCCCTTTATAATGGTTTCGATCTGATTTCCGTCCAGGACCTCTTTTTCAAGAAGTGTATTTGCCAATTTATGGAGGATGGCTATGTTTGCATTGATAATCCCTTTCGCCTTTTCGTAACCTTGGCTGACGATGGTCCTCACCTCATCATCGATCACACGCGCTGTCTCTTCACTGTAATCTCGGTGCTGGGCAAATTCCCTTCCTAAGAAAATCTCTTCCTCTTTTTTACCAAAACTCAGAGGACCGAGCTTTTCGCTCATCCCCCATTCGCAAACCATTTTTCTGGCGATGTCCGTAGAACGTTCGATATCGTTTCCCGCACCGGTGGTTTGGCTGTTCAACACCAATTCCTCTGCTGCCCTTCCTCCCATCATGACCGAAATATTGTTCAGCAAGTAGTCTTTCGGATAGGTATGTTTTTCATCTATAGGAAGCTGTTGTGTGATTCCGAGAGCTCGGCCCCTGGGGATGATCGTCACTTTATGGATGGGGTCTGTTCCAGGAATCATCCTGGCCACCAAGGTGTGGCCCGCCTCATGAAAAGCGGTAATTCTTCGCTCTTCCAAGGAAATGATCATGGATTTTCGTTCGACACCCATGAGGACTTTATCTTTGGCCTGTTCAAAGTCAGCCATTTCGACGTGGTCTTTTTCCAATCGAGCAGCCAGTAAAGCCGCTTCGTTCACGAGATTCTCAAGATCCGCTCCCGTAAATCCAGGAGTTCCTCTAGCCAAGAGCGCGAGATGGACGTCCTCAGCCAACGGCGTCTTTTGGGAGTGGACCTTTAAAATTTCCTCTCTTCCCTTTACATCGGGGATAGGCACAACCACTTGACGGTCAAAACGACCTGGCCTGAGCAGGGCAGGGTCCAAAACATCCGGCCGGTTTGTTGCCGCAATCAAGATGACACCTTCGTTCGATTCAAAACCATCCATTTCAACCAACAATTGGTTTAGGGTTTGTTCTCGCTCATCATGTCCGCCACCTAAGCCTGCTCCTCGGTGCCTTCCAACGGCATCGATTTCGTCGATGAAGATGATACAGGGAGCATTACGCTTTCCCTGAAGAAAGAGATCACGTACCCGAGAGGCCCCGACCCCCACAAACATCTCCACGAAATCAGAGCCACTGATACTGAAGAAAGGGACATCGGCTTCGCCCGCAATCGCACGGGCCAGAAGTGTTTTCCCGGTTCCAGGGGCACCGATGAGAAGAACTCCTTTTGGAATCCTTCCGCCCAGCTTTGTAAATTTCTTAGGATCCCTGAGAAAGGCGATGATCTCCTCCAGTTCGTTTTTCGCTTCTTCAATTCCAGCGACATTCTCAAAGGTTACCTGATGGACTTCTTTTGTCAGAATTTTAGCCTTGCTCTTTCCGAAGGAGAGAGCCTTTCCACCCCCAATCTGCATTTGCCGCATGAAAAAGAGCCAGACACCCACCAGGATGAGCATCGGAGCCCAATTGATGATGATTTGCAAAAGAGAGGTGTCGCTTTCTTTCTGTGCATTGATGACCACTCCCTTTTCCCTGAGAATTTTAATCATCTCGGGATCTTCAGGGGCATAGGTTTTAAAACGTTTTCCCTCTTTGTTTTTCCAACTTAAATTTCTACCCAGGGTTTCCACTTCCTCAACCCGATTGTTCTCCACAGCAGAGATAAATTCAGAATAATTTTTTTCCGAAGCTGTTTGACGGGGTCTGCTGAAAAGATGGAAGAGAAGGACCATGATGATGATAATAATTGCCCAGAAGACCAGATTTTTATAAAGGGAACTCAAAAATTTTCCTCCAATTTTTTTAAATTTCAACTCAGGTTAACACAATATTTCTTTTATTTCAATGTCATGTATTCCTGTAGGAAGTAGGGAGTCAGAGAGGGTGGAACCACCAAATTGTACTTAACATATTGAAATTATTACAGAAAAGTCATTAATGACAGAAAAAGTGTTTCTTTTTTCTTGAAAAAGGGGCAAAAAAACTGTAGGGTTATCAATACTTAGATTTCAAATCTCAAAAGGAAATTCAATGTCGACTGAACTATTAAAGCGGTGTCCTCTTTTTGCAGGGTTAAAAGAAGAAGATCTGAAGAGGATCAGGGCCGTTGCCTCACCCAGGCAGGTTGGGAAAAGAGAGATCCTTTTTGGCGAAGGGGAAGAGGCAAAGGGGTTTTATGTGATCCTCTCCGGCAAGGTCAAACTCTATAAGATTTCACCGGAGGGCAAGGAACAAATTCTCCACGTCGTCTCCGCACCGGATGCCTTTGCTGAAGCAGCCCTTTTTCTCGAAGGGAGTTATCCGGCTTTCGCGGAAGCTTTAGCAGATAGTCAACTTCTCTTTTTTCCGAAGAGAAATTTTATCCAATTGATCGAGACGAATCCCCAACTTAGCATCAACATGATTGTCTCGCTTTCTCATTTCTTAAGAAGATTTGCATCCCTGATCGAAGAACTTTCCCTCAAAGAGGTCTCATCAAGAGTGGCAAAGTATCTCATCGATCTCTCTTTAAAATTGTCGAAGGGCGGGAAGAATCCCAGAGAGGTGGAGCTGGATTTAAGTAAATCTCAGCTGGCTTCAAAATTGGGGACGATCAGCGAGACCCTTTCAAGAACTTTGACGAAGATGAAAGCCAAAGAGGTCATCGATGTTAAGAAAAATAGAATCCTTATCCTCAATCGAGAGCTTCTGGAGGAGATGGCTTCAGGAATGAAAATCTGATTTCAAAATAATTGTAGCGTCCACGGCCACAGGTTCTCCATTTACAACCATGAGCGGGTTGACATCGATCTCCTGAATCTGGTCAAAGGTTGTTGCAAGCCATCCTAATTTGATTAACCAATCGGCAAGGCTCTCCATATTCACCGGCTTTGAACCCCGATATCCTTTCAGTAAGACCTGTCCCTTCAAATCTGAGGCCATTTCAAATATCTCAACCTGATTGAGTGGAATTAATCGAAATACCACATCCTTGTAAATTTCTGCCCAAACTCCACCCAGTCCGAGCATGGCTGCGGGTCCAAATTGAGGGTCCCGCACGATTCCTACGATGAGTTCCAGATCGCCTCTTAGCATTGGCTGTATCAAGAAGGATTTAGGTTTAGTTTTGAGGCGGAGCATTTTACTGTAGGCTGATTTGACCTGATCAGAATTTTGGAGATTTGGCTTCACCAGGCCCGCCTCGGTTTTGTGAATCTGTCCCTCAGCGATTCCCTTGAGAACAATTGGATAACCCACCTTTTTAGCGGCCTTAAGGGTCTCTTCGAGACTTTTTGTAGCCACTTCCTTAACCACTCTCAGGTTCAAAGCCTTAAGCCACTTCTTTGCCTCAAATTCATCTAATACCTTTTTCCCTTTTTCATCAGATGGCTGGACACGCTTCATGAATGTGCGGGGGATTTGAAATTCGGGTGATGAAATCTCCAGGGGTTCTCTTCTCGTTCCATGCTTTTCGAAGAGACTCGCCATCACTTTGACTGTGCGGTGGATCTCGAGAAAAGTCGGCCAACCTTCCTCTTCCAAGGTCAATCGAGTTGACTCCCTCCCTTTTTCAGGTCCTATCAGCCAGAACAAGATGGGTTTGCAAGGCTTCCTAATACTGGACAAGATTTCTTTCATGTTCAAGGACCAGATTCCAAATCCAGCAAAAAGATGGACGATCATGCCGTCCACTTCCGGGTCATCATGGAGAGCCTCAATCGCATGCTTGTACGCCAGGACAGGCCCGTGTTTTTCCATGGCGGGGTAGTAATCCACCGGATTCTTTACAGGCATCCAGGCGGGCGTCAGCTGTTCGAGTCTCTTTTGGGTCTGGGAAGATAAGCGAGCTAAGGTCAGCCCATATTTTTCCATGTGATCTGCGGTGACAATTGCTGAAGCCCCACTATAGCTAAAAACGGCAATTCTGGGTTTTCCATCAAGTGGAGGTTGCAAGTGAAAATCCTTTTCGAGTGCCCGGGCAATATCCACCATCTCAAAAAAATCATCTGCTTGATGGACACCGCCCTGTTTCAAAACTCCCCGGATAAGATCGTAGTTCCCTGCCAGAGAAGCGGTGTGGCTGGCTGAAGCAACAGCACCCTGAGGGCTTTTCCCTCCTTTCAGTACAACAATCGGTTTATCCGATGAGGTGACAAGTTCAAAAAAACGGCGTCCATGAATAAAAGATTCAAGGTAGAGAGCAATGACTTTGGTAGCAGAGTCTCTAAGGAGGTATTCCAAGAGTTCGGTTTCTTCGACATCACTTTTATTCCCTATAGAGCAAACCTTGGCCAGCCCGAGAGTTTTATTGGCCATAAGGGTCGTAATAAAGCCTGCGGAAAGTAGGCCGCTCTGAACGATGAGAGAGACATGGCCCTGATTCATCGCCCCTTCCCAGGCCTCCGGAATGATAAATGAAAAGACATATCGCCTCGCTATATCAATAAGCCCCATACAATTCGGTCCCCATATTCGCAGTCGCCCTTTCCGAGCGATGTCGAGGCACTGATCCTGCAGGGCCCTACCTTCTGGTCCTACTTCCGCGAAGCCGCCCGATTGCACAATGGCCCCGCGTACGCCCTTTGTGATGCAGTCTTCTAAAACCTGCGGAACAGCTTTGGCCGGGACAAAGATCAATGCGAGATCTAAAGGGCCTTCAATATCCGAGATTTTGGGATAACATTTCAAGCCTGAAACATCAGAATACTTGGGATTGACAGGATAGATGGGGCCCTTGTAGCCAAGGGTTAGATTGGTTACCAAATGTTGTCCGCCATGATAGGGTTCTACGGTGGCGCCGACCACGGCAATCCCTTTCGGTTCGAAGAAAAAATCTATCAATGGGCTTCCTCCTCTTGAAAGGCCTACAAACGTAATAACTGAGGCTAATTATTAACTTATTGAAGACCAAAAGGAAAGATAAAATTGATAAATCAAGAAATTGTTGATAAATTGGTCTCATTCCGAATTTTCAGCAAAGCAGGAAGTTGTGAGATTACTCACGTTATTTAAAAGAGAAGAGATAGGATCCTTTATTTCCCGTAGCTGGTCAGTGAGCTGGCCAATGACGCTGATCATGGTTTTTGAATTCTTGATCGGTCTTACAGATGTCTATATCGCAGGCAAAGTAAGCAAGGAGATTCAGGCCACCTATGGTTTTGTCATTCAACTCTATTTTGTTCTTATTGTGATTGCCAATGCCCTCACGGTCGGCACCGTTTCAGTGGTTTCCAGGTTATACACTTCCGGAGATAAAACCGAATTAAATAAAGCTGTTTTTTCTTCCGTTATGGCATCCGCAGGAGCTGGAATCGTCCTTGCCATTGCAGGCATCTTTTTCAGTCCAACGATCATTAAGTATCTCAATATCCCTGAGGAACTCAAACATTTTGCGGTGCCCTTCACCAAAATCTATGCAATGGGTTTGCTCTTTCACTATCTTCTCATCAATTGTAATGGGATTTTGAGATCCTGTCAGATGGTCAAAAGATCTTTAAAAACGATGGCTCTTGTGTGTGGGTTCAACATTGCACTCAATTTCTTCTTAGTCTTTCATACACCACTGGGATTTAGGGGAATTGCCGCAGCCACGGCTTCAAGCGTCTTCATTGGAAGTATGATCAACCTGGTCTATGTCCGAAATATCATGGCCGGTATGAAGTATTTTTCCCTAAATCTGGTGAAAAAGATGATCCATATCGGCTGGCCGATAGGTCTGCTTCAGGTATTGTGGCAGCTTGGCTCGATGGTCCTTTATTTGATTTTAAGCGCTTTGCCTGAACATCGAATCGAAACCTTGGCAGCCCTGACCGCCGGCCTTCGGATTGAATCGATCATTTATCTCCCTGTTTTCGGATTCAACATGGCCAATGCCGTAATTGTGGGGAATCTATTGGGCGAAAAGAAAAAGGAAGATGCTTTCCAGAGCGGAATCATGACAATGGCGCTGGGCGTCTGCATTGTTACGTTGATGGTCGTCATCGTGATTTTAAATGCCCGATGGATCGCTTCCTTTCTATCAAGTGATCCCATCGTGATCCGGGAAAGTGTTAAATATATTTATATCAGCATGATCAGCGAGCCCTTTATGGCATGGGGAATTATTCTGGGTGGGGGGCTAATCGGTGCAGGAGATACCCGAAGTGTGTTGATAAGGGTGGCCCTGAGTGTGTGGCTGATCAGAATTCCTTTGGCCTACATTTTTGTCGTTCTCTTAGGGTTTGGAGCAGTTTCGGTCTGGTGGTCCATGAATATCTCGCAATTCGTTCAGGCCTTTGTCATGTCTAAAAGATATTTCAATAGAGAATGGTTATCAGAAAAATAGAGACACATCCCATTTATTGTGGGGTGTCTATAAAAAAGGGATGGTTCCCTATTTTTCCATTTTGTTGACTTAGGTCAAGGCATTATTTCATTCTGGAATTATAATTAGAAATAGGAATGATGAATGGAGGAGAGCAGGATGAGTTTAAGAAAGAACGGTTTCTCAAGGAAGGAGAAGGATGATATTCGGACATTGATGAAGTTTGCAGGAATCTACTGCAGAGAGAATCACCATGGAGAGAAGGCCCCTTTTTCATTCAAACTTTTCGATATCAGAGAGATCGAAGAGAAAGAGATGTCTTTGTGCCAGGATTGTACGCGGCTCCTCACTTATGGCCTGACCATGAGGCTGAAGTGTCCCCATGATCCGAAACCCATGTGCAAGAAATGTGAGAGCCAATGTTACCACGGTGATTATAAATCAAAGATTCGAGAGGTCATGAAATTTTCTGGAATGTACATGGTAAAAAAGGGTCGGGTGGATATGTTGTATCACTATCTCCGTTGAAAAAGAAGGCAGTCGGCAGCGTGCAGAAAGCAGCGGGAAATAACTGCCTACTGCATTCTGCATACTGATTACTGAGTTTGATCTATGTCAAGGCAGTATGATTTAGGGTTCATTAAACTTAATTCAGAAGGAGGCGAGGCATGGCCGAGAAAAGAGAGATCACCTGTTTCATCTGCAATAAAACAGAACACGAGGCTGTTTTACTTCCATGTCGGAAGGGGGGACAGGATCTTTGGGTGTGCACCCGATGTCTCCCTAGGCTCATTCACGGTGGCTAATAAAGGAGGAAGCATTCAATATGGATAAATATGCAAAGGCTTTTGTTCGAGCGAGCCTGATCTATCTCGGAATCGGAACCCTTATGGGAGGGTGGATGATTTTATCTCCGGATTTTCGATTTGCCCTGACACGGGTTCATGTACACATTCTCCTTCTAGGATTTATGGCCATGATGATTTACGGTGTGGGATATCATATTCTTCCCCGATTTATGGGAAGACCTGTGTACAGTCATCGTCTCGGCAATATTCAGGTATGGCTTGCCAATATCACACTCTTCGGTCTTTCTACTTCTTGGATTTTGGAGGCTTCTCAGGGCGGGACTTGGCACTCTTTGGCCATTCTATTCGGAATGGGGCAGGTCATCTCGGTTTTTCTGTTTATCATTAATCTGTGGATGAGCATGGTACCGCAAACAAACGATAAAGGTTAGAGGAGCGTCTCGCAAGGCGAGACTTGAGGTTTCAGGCTAAGGAATTTTGCCTCAAACCTCAAGCGGCAGCGGTCCTTAAGCGAAGCGATCAACAAACAGGGAGGTCTAAGATGGCTGAGAAGAAGTTCAATAAGGATATGGTGATTGGAGATGTTTTGAAGACGAACCCCGCTGCGATTAAGGTCATCGAGAAATATTTTGGGCAGGGTTGCTTCACTTGTCCCGGGATGAAGATGGAATCCGTCTCTTTTGGGGCCATGATGCACAACATCGACCCAGAAATCATTGTCAAGGAGTTAAATGAATTAGAATAAGGAGCATTATGGAGCCCATTCATCTTTTTGAAAAGGCGGAGTTTTCTAAGGAGAATTTCATACCCAAGCAGCTCCATATCGGGGATGCAGGGGCGGCGGTACTCATCTGCTTCGAACCGGGCCAGACCATGCCCATTCACCCTCATCCGGGTGCTTTAGAAGTGATCCTCTACGGAGTTGAAGGGGAGGGGATTTTGGCGATTGGGGACGAGGAGAAACCCTTTAAAAAAGGAGACCTCGTCTTCTGCAAAGGGGAAGTTCCCGTCGGTCCCAAGAACACGGGCCCGGGAAGGTTTATGGTTCTGGTCATTCTTGTTTTAAAACAGTTGGTTTCTAAAGGGTGAGCATTTTATAGATAAGACCGTACCTCACCCCGTGGCAACTGATTAAGACAGAGGGACATTTAACCTCTTCCATGGTCAGATAAAGAATGGCTGCTCCGGCCAAGATCACATCTGCCCTAGCAACGGGGAGGCCGGGTATTTTCTTTCGCTCCTCGAAAGTTTTGGATCGGAAAAGGGAAAGTTGATTCTTAAGGGCTTCTTTTTCCAGGACAAAATGGTGTATCCTCTCGGCAATGAAATCCTCCAAACCTTGTTCGACAGAGGCTAGGGTTGTAGCTGTCCCTCCTACCGCAACCATAGTCAGTTGTCCTCGTGAATAAGGGATATTGACAAGCGATTCTTGGATCTTTTTCTGCATCCTATTCCATTCTTCTTCCTGTACAGGATCCGAATGGAGAAACTCTTCTGTAAAACGAACTGACCCAAGGGGAAGGCTTATCCATCGACTGATTTGATCACCTCTGCCCAGGATGAATTCTGTGCTTCCTCCTCCTACATCTACCACAAGGATAGATTTTTCCCTTTCCTGGCGATCTTTTGCCACGGCTAAGAAGGAGAGTTGAGCTTCTTCTTCTCCCGAGATGACCTCAATGGAAAGGTTGAGCTTTTCCTTAGCAAGTCTTAGAAAGACCTCTGAGTTCTTAGCTTCCCTGAGGGCACTTGTCCCCACGGCAAAAAGTTTTTGAACCTCCCATACTTGACACTGTTTTAAATATTGAGTCAGCGTTTGCAGGCCCCTATCCATGGCTTGAGGTGAAATGACCCCGGTCTTTTGAAGATTCTCACCCAGTCTTACAACGGTCTCCATTTCAAAAAGAGGGTTTATTCTCCCTTGATCCACCTCTGCGATGAGGAGGAGGATCGTATTCGTCCCGATGTCGATGGAGGCCACCCTCTTAACCGAAGAAGGGTTGGATTTCACGGCAGAGTTCCTCTGGGATGATGTTGGATGTCAGTTCAGAGTGAAAAGTCCGGAGTCTTAAAACCAAAATCTCCGGACTCCTGACGAATCGCTCTCTTTCACGGGTTTACCTTAAAGAAAAGAGAGTGTTCTACCATTTCACAAAGAATATGGCCGATGAGAATGTGGGCTTCTTGAATGCGGGGCGTGCTCGTGGAAGGAACGACTAGGGGAAAATCAACCATCTTTCCAATGGCACCTCCGTCATTTCCGGTGAAGGCAACCGTTTTCATCCCCATCTCTTTAGCTACCTCGAAAGCCTTGATGATGTTGGGGGAGTTCCCGGTCGTGGTGATCCCGATGGCGACATCTCTTTCTTTACCCAGGGCCCTGAGTTGTTTTGCAAAGACTTCGCTAAAAGCAAAGTCATTGGAAACACTGGTTAGAATGGAAGTATCTGTGGTCAGGGCAATCGCAGGCAGAGGCGGACGGTTCATGATATATCGATTGACAAATTCCGCAGCCATGTGTTGGGCGTCGGCAGCGCTCCCGCCATTCCCGAAGAAAAAGAGCTTGTTTCCTCCTTCGAAGGTGTGAGAGATCAATTTGATGACATCGAGAAGTTTGGGAAGGTTCTCTTTGAGGAAGCGTGTTTTGACTTCCGAGCTTTCCTTAAATCGCTTCTGAATGATATTTTCCATTGAAGAAAATATTATCCTTCCTATTTTGCCATGTCAAGGAAACCTTTTCGGCTGGGTAACTCCCAGCGCCGGTTTAGCCATGGCCATTGACCGGGGTATTGTTTGACGATGTCCTCAATGGCTTTTGTAAATTTAGCCGTCAGTAGCTCTGCATCCTTGTTTTCGTCACCCGTGCGCTCGATTTCGATGGGGCTTCCGATGAACAGGGTACGGGGAACCCCCTTTTCCCTCACAACAAACACCGGTAAGATAGGGGCCCCCGTCTTAAGAGAGAAGACCGCAGGCCCGGGAGCGGTATAAGCTGTTTGACCGAAGAACGGGACCGGAATTCCTCCCCGCCGTTGCCGCTCATCGGCGATAATGTAGAGAATCTCATTCCGACGAAGGCAGCTCAGAGATTTCTTAATGGATGAGCTGACCGGTTTAAGGGGAAAAGGGTTTTGCCCCAGCCTTCGCTGATAGTCTCCTAACCTCTTCCACACTTTTGGGAAATTCCCCTCATTAATAATAAGATTGAATGGATAACCCTCCAAGGAAAGTCTTGCCCCGACGAGGGTAAAAGGCCCCAGATGAGACCCCAGGGCGATGACCCCCTTTCTTTGGGCCAGAGCAGATTCGAGGTATTCCTTTCCCCGGACCTCAATCTTAAGAAGAAGCTTCTCAAAAGGATGAATATAGGCATAAACCATTTCCAAGGGGGTTAAGACGAGGTTAAAGAAAACATCCTTGGCGAGTTTTTCGATCTCCTTCGGGTCTTTTTCTCCGTCGAAAACCAAGGAGAGGTTACGCAGCACTCTATTTCTGTACTTTTTGATCAAATAAAAAGCTGCAGTCCCGACGACTCTTGCTGTCAAGACGATTGTTTTTTGAGGGAGTACACGCAATACCTGGATGGAGGAGAGCAATAGAAGATCGCCGCAGAAGTCCCCCAACCGATATTTCATCTCATCAAAGCGGGTTTTTGGCATGGGATTTCGAGATGGAATGAAGACGGCTCGAATGCTATCAACATAGATTATTTTAACCTGGATTTCAATAGATATGCTTGGGCGGCCCTTTTCAAACCGGGATTGAACTTTGGCCCTATTTTGTTTATCATGATCAACAAGTCCTCCTGAGCCAGCCCTCTCTCTTTGGAGAGAGGAGATGGATCAGCGGTTCCTATGCCAGGAAAGAGTGAAGCATTAAGACGGATAATACGGCAATTGAACCGGAAGGCGGGGGATGAAGTGGAGATGTGAAAATGGACCGAAGGGAACTTCAAGATCTGATTTGATGGCACAGGGTTGTTGTCAACGAACTTGAGGGCAGTTCCTCATCCGCCCAATAAATAAAAAATTAGGTACCAAATTCTCGTCATGGATAGAATAAGAGTGAAACGCTTCTTAGAGAAATGCTCCGGTTTGCTGACAGAAATCGTGTCCTCCAACGAATCATCCTTTGCTTTTTTCATATGCCTATTGGCACTTATGCTGGTCTACCGGATTCAACTCACGATCGGGCTTCTTACGAATAGAGTGAGACCCTTTGATTTCAGTCTGACACAGCATCCGGTGTGGTTTACGCTTGCCTTTTTGCCCTACGATCTTGCCTTTGTCTTTGTTTGCTTCTTGGTGTCTTGGCTCCTGTCTCGAATGGCATCTTTCAACAGACAAATCAGAACAGTTCCGATCTTAAAAATTTCAGGACTTGTTTTTTTACATATTGCTTTAATGATTCTGCTTCTCATTCATGGGGTTCATGGTCGCCTGCTCTTCAATGTTCAGACGGGGTTTGACACTTCCGTAATCAAGGAGATGTTTTCCGGAATTTCGTTCGTCGAAACCCTTAAGCTCATTGAAATAAGAGATTATCTATTTCTTCTTCTTCCCTTTGGACTTGTTTTGGCTCATTCTGCTGTCTCCGGTCGGTTTCAGGATTTGGATGGGCCGGGCTTCTATTGGTTGGGTGATCCTTCTGTTGTCGCTTTCTTTATTGATAACCAACAACAAAACGAAGAATGCTCCTGACGAGATACGCTTAAATCCAACACTTTTTCTCCTATCGGATTTGGCTGAAAATGTGTTTTTTGCAGATTCTGTCAAAGATCGAAATATAGACATATCCAAGAAGAGTAGTTCAGGCATCCAGCCCGTTCGATCCATGGGACCCCATCCTAAAGAGCCAGAAAAATTTCTTCCGGCAAAAAGGACTCATCCGTGGAATGTTATCTTTTTTATCATGGAGTCGGTGGGGACTCGGTACATCTTTGATACAAGCGACGGCAATCCAATGCCCATGCCGTTTCTTCATAAGATTTCCAAAGAGGGCTGGTTTCTGAAAAAGCACTATACCACATCGAATGTCAGTACCAAGGCGGTTTTCTCGTTATTGAGTGGATTTTATGATTTTTTTAACAGGGAGACATTCGGTACACGTCCGGATGCTGAAGTTCCTGCGGTCCAGAGTTGGCTGGGTAGAGGCTATGATAGCTTTTTAGTGACCCCTTCTTCCCTATCCTGGTATTTCCCGACGAAGTTTGTAAAAAATAGCGGGTTGTCAGAAATTCATAGCTATGAAAATCTGAAGTTTAAGATAAAGGAGGAATTTCACTCGCTTGGCCATTATATTGCAAGAGACGAAATTCAGACCGTGGATTTTTTCATTCAAAGATTGACTAGGGCGAAAGAGCCTTTCTTGGGCATCTACATTAGCTTTGCAGCCCATTTTCCTTATTTTGACTATGGTGAAGACTATCGCATTATGAAGGACGATGGGCGTTTGATCAGCCGCTATTACAACAATTTAGACCTTCTGGACCATATGATTAAGCGTATTTATGATCAACTTCAAAATCAAGGGTTATTGGAACGTACGATTCTGGTCGTTGTGGGGGACCATGGTCAGGCTTTTGGTCAACATCACCCCAATAACTTTATGCACTACCGATACAGCTATAATGAGAACCTGGAAACTCCGGCGATCTTTTATCAACCAGCCCTTTTTAAGCCAAAGACATTTGGGTTTCCCACAAGCCATGTGGACCTATTGCCAACCCTCCTTGACGCTATGAGGATCCCGTATCTCCCGGCGGCCTTTGATGGAGCGTCTCTTTTTAACAATCGATCGAGAGAAAACCCTATTTTCTTTTATGGATATGAGGGATCCATCTCATCGCTGGACAGCCATCTTATAAAGGTCCAGTATTCTTTAAAGAAAAATCGATGCTGGGCCTTTGACCTAAAACTTGATCCAGATGAGAAGAATCCCCTCGATTGTTCATCCCATCCCCTTCAACTGGAGGCGCTTCACAAGTTCGCCAATGACCATGATTCAAATCTTCTTAAATATAACGCCACCCTGAGAGAAAAAAATGGGGTTTCAGGGACCCAGGCCCCTATTGTTAAGAAAGTCAATTAATAGGAGAGAAAAGGTCACTCAGAGACGGATGGCCTGCAGGAGACCAGAAGTTTTTGCCCCTCACTTCTTTATCTTGGTTTTCTGCAATGGATGGCAAAGAAGCGAGGTGCTGAAAGATGCTAGAACTTAGTGAGAAGATCAAAGAGCATTTCCGTAACCCCCAAAATGTAGGTGAAATTGAGAGCCCGGAAGGAATGGGAGCCATTAATAACCCGGTTTGTGGGGATACAACAAAACTTTACCTGAGGATAAAAGATGGAGTCGTTGAAGATGCCAAATTTTTGTCCTTTGGCTGTGCCGTGACGATTGCCTCGGCCTCCGTATTTACTGAGAAGATAAAAGGGAAGGAAATTTCCAAACTCTTTTTGGGGGCTGATCAAGAAGTCGTCCAACGGCTAATGAGCTTAATTGAGAACGAATTGGGAGAGATCCCTCCGATAAAACTCCATTGTCCGCCTGCCACTGTTCAGGTTTTCCTCGAATCGATTGCCGGATACCTGCAAAGAGAGGGAAAGATCGCATTAAGTTCGAGAGCTAAGAGTTTGATCCCCCAAATATCTGAGTACTACAAAAGAGGTGAAGAGAAAGAATAGGGGGGTGTTAGCTTTGTTTATTCCTCGTGAAGTCGATATTTTTGTATCTATTCCCTTAAGCCATATTTCGTGATCGTCAATATTCAGAATCACCTGGAGTGAAGAGTGGTGAAATTCGCGCGTAAATTTCTATCATTATTTTTCTAGCGGGAAATTTGGGAAAGAACTTCAGCCCTTTTTACCTAATTTCTGGATTTCTTTTTGGACGTCTTGCCACATGTGGCCGTGGAGGGTGATAGTGAGCTTACAGAAAGGGCAGGTGAGGACAGCCCCTTCTACCAACTCCGTTACAAGGTATTCCTTTTTTCGTCCACAGACCGGGCAGGAAAAGGGTAATTTATTTTCCATTTGAGATTCTTGTCTCATGTCCATATGCCAGGGATAGGTTTTCCGCAGTACCTGCACTTTCCATCCTTCAAGTTGACCTCTCCAACCATATATCCTGTCCGCTGGATGATCCTCTTCTTGCATTTTGGACAAAAAGTATTTTCGCTTGGGTGGCCCGGGATATTCCCGATATAAACATATTCGAGACCTGCAGATAAAGCTGCCTCCCGAGCTTTTTCAAGTGTTGAAACCGGTGTTGGAGGAAGGCTCTTGAGTTTATAAAGAGGGTAGAATCGAGAGAAATGGATCGGAGTATCTCCTCCCAACTCTCTTTTTATCCAGAGGCACATCTCTCTTAGCACAGACGGGTCATCATTTTTTGTGGGGATGATGAGGTTTGTGATCTCGAGATGGACTTTTTCCTTTTTCAGCGTCTTCAATGTTTCAAGAACAGGGGTGAGTTCGCCGCCGCACAATTCATGATAAAACTTTTCTGTAAATCCCTTTAAATCGACGTTGGCCGCATCGAGCACTTTACATAAATTTTTGAGAGGATCCGGATTGATGAAGCCATTGGAGTGGTAGACATTTAGAAGTCCTGACTTCTTAACGAGAGTACCGATGTCTAACATGTATTCATAAAAGATGGTGGGTTCCACGTAAGTATAGGCGACGGAACGGGCTCTTATCTCTTTGGCCTCCTTCACCACCATCTCGGGTGAAAATTCCTTGCTGTAAACATCCTCCGGAGATGCCTGTGAGATTTCCCAATTCTGACAAAACTTACACTGGAAATTGCATCCCACTGTTGCGAGGGAGTAAGAAATCGTGCCAGGAAGGACGTGGAAGAAGGGTTTCTTTTCGATTGGGTCTGGATGAATTGCACAAGGATTCCCATAGACCAGGCTGTAATATCTCCCATCCCGGTTTTCCCGCACCCTGCAAATTCCCCTTTTTCCCTTGGCGACACGACAACGGTGAGGGCACAGTTCACACTGGATTTCTCCTCCCTCGAGCGAAGAGAAAAAGGGAGATAGTTTTGTTTTTATGAGCCCCTTCTTGGCTGCTTGTGCGCGTGAGGTTTCCGGATAGCCGATGAGAGATGCAGACGAGAGGACGCAAAAGCTCGCACCGCAGAACTTCAGAAACTCCCGCTTCGTCAGACCAGGATCAGAGGTTACTTCATGCCGTAGCGAAAGGTGGTCATTGCTTGGTTTACTCATTGTCTATTTCTGTGTGAGATCGAAGCTCAGACGTCCCTGCTATTAAATTAATCGGATCCAACTCAGGAGTCAATACCTCTTTCTTATGCTGCCCGACGGTCTCCCGGGAGAGAGAAAGTGAAGTGCAACCTGTGCACCCCTTTAAAGTTTGACGATTTTTCTTGCTTTGATGCTAATAAAAACATATAATTGAACGAAAATTAGTTGCCTGGAGCCTCTTTAGGCTACGAAAGTTAAGCCCGCAAAGAACTCTAAACAACTTCTCTACGGGCTTTTTTTATGGCGGCATCAAATCCGTTGAGGGTTACCGTCGTGAGTTCATTGCGACAGGATCGACTTACGCGTGAGGCCAATTTAAGGCGGAGGAAGAAATGAATCGGAAACCGAAAATAAGCAAGAAAATTTACGTCGCTAACCTTCCTTTACAGACCAGTGAACCCGAACTGAGAGCCCTTTTCTCCAGTGCCGGGGATGTGATGTCTGTCAAGATCGTAAAGGACAGACAGACCAGCCAACCAAGAGGATTTGCCTTTGTGGAGATGTCTACCCAATGGGAGGCCCGAAGGGCTGTCTCCATGTTGAATCGAAAAAACTTCATGGGAAAGGATCTTCTGGTAAAGGAGGCCAGAGTCAGCCGAGGGTTTCGAGACAATTGGTAATCCCAAGAGGACAGCTGCTAGGGTTAACTCGTTCTGAAGGGTTTATCGTTAAGGCAGATGAGAACAACCTGGATTGCCGGCAGGCAAAGGGGGGGCCTATTATGAACCATGAAAGACTCGAGTGGATTATATCAGGATTAAACCGATATAAATTAACCGAAAAGGAAGATCAATTTGTCAAGTCAGCAGAGTATAATTTCAATCAAAAGAATATGCTTACGGAACAGCAGGAAGAAAAATTAGAAAGTCTCTATAAGGATAAGTCAAGATTCTTACCCAATAAGAACTATTTCTCTCCAAGGGAAAGTATTGCCCCGGAAAAGACGAAGGCGAGAAGATATCGTCCAAAATTCATGCCTTGAAGTTCTTCTATCCGCCAATCCACGAAGTCATCTTCTACCCTTGAAGTCAGAGTCAGCATGCCTGCCTTGGGAGATCCCCGAGGCTCCCCAGAGAACCGTTTAAATTGGAGGATTTGTTTGACAACCTCAATCTTTTTGCTATAGTGAAGCTACCCGCCCATGGGGTACGGCAGTTTCTGAGCAGTTCACTCGTCTGAATATTATCCTGAGTACGGGATGGGTTTTCGGGCAAGCCACATTTTCAGACCGGATGAGATGACTTCCTATTCGAGTTTTAAAGAACTTGCAGATTGCGAAGTGGAAGGGCAGGACTATCGAATCAGGATCGAATCGAGGGATCCGCGTGTCCTGATCCTGGCGCCCCACGGGGGGAGGATTGAGCCCGCCACAGTCGAAATTGCTGAGGCGATTGCGGGAACGAATTACTCATTCTATGCCTTTGAGGGACTAAAGAGGGACGGAAATAATGTCCTTCATATTGAAAGCCATCTTTTTGATGAACCTCGTGCACTTAAGGCCGTCGAAAAGGCCGATGTGGTAATAGCCGTACACGGGCAGATTGACCGGAAAGATGGATTTATTATGGTGGGGGGTCTTGATACCCACTTACGTTCAGAAATAGAACGCCAATTAGAGACATCCGGTTTTCTGACTCGACTTCCGGCAGAAGGACTGATGGGAACCGATCCCCAGAATATCTGCAATCGAGGCAAATTAAGACAGGGCGTGCAATTGGAGATCAGCCGAAAGGTTCGCGATTTGCTCAGAAACGACACGGATCGACTTCGCGCATTGGGTGAAGCCGTGAGGAGAGCGATCGGGATGAAGGGGTGGTGATTTCGTATGGCAAAACTGATTAAAAAAAGATCAAGAAAAGCCGGTCTTCCTCCCGGGACGCTTGTTCACATCGGGGAGAAAAGGGCCGGAGAAGTTAAAATTGCGCTGATCGATTACGATGAGGCTAATTTTCAAGAGAGCGAAGTTAAAATGGTAGAGGAATGCTTTTCTTTTCGAGAAAGGCCCACCGTCACCTGGATCAATGTGGAAGGAGTCCATCGGGTGGAGGTGGTTGAGAAGCTTGGGAACTGTTTTGGACTCCATCCCCTTGTGCTTGAAGACATCTTAAATACGGACCAGCGCCCCAAGATAGAAATCTACGGGGACTATATCTACATCGTTCTAAAGATGCTCTCCGGGGGCGACCCGAACCGGTTGGTAGAATCGGAACAGGTGAGTCTGATACTCGGCTCGAATTTTGTGATCTCCTTTCAAGAGGGAAAAGAAGGAGACGTTTTTAATCCGGTGAGGGAGAGGATCAGGAGTGGGAAAGGGTTTATCAGAAAAATGGGATCAGATTTTCTCGCCTATTCCCTGATTGATACAATCGTAGACAATTATTTCTTAATCCTTGAAAGACTGGGGGAGAAAATAGAGCTTCTCGAAGAGCAACTGGTGGCCCATCCCACCACCCCGACACTCCAGGAAATTCAAAAATTTAAGAATGAGATGATCTTTGTGAGGAGAGTGGTATGGCCTTTGAGAGAGGTCCTCAGTGGTCTGGGAAGGAAGGAATCACCCCTGGTTAAGGAGACCACGGAGATCTATCTCAGAGATGTCTATGATCATATTGTCCAAGTGATGGATACCATAGAGGTCTATCGAGAGATGCTTTCGGGGATGCTGGATATCTATCTTTCGAGCGTCAGCAACCGGCTGAATTCGGTGATGAAAGTGCTTACGATCATCGCTACGATATTCATGCCCCTCACCTTCATCGCTGGAATTTACGGGATGAATTTTAAATATATGCCCGAGCTGGAGTGGCGCTGGGGTTATCCGGCCATTTGGCTCGTGGTCGTTATCATCGGCCTCTCGATGTTGATTTATTTTAAGAAAAAGAAATGGCTATAAAAGAGAAGACACGATGATTCTTAAAAGCCAGAACAGTCAAGGTCGTCCCCGAAAAGGCATCTGAAAATTACCAGGAAAAGAATGGAGGATGAGGCGTGATCATTGAAAAAGCGACGGTTTCTGATGCTGAAGAATTACTTGCCCTTCAAAAGTTGGCCTACCGAAGTGAGGCGGAAATTTATAATGATTTTGGTATCCCCCCTTTGATTCAGACTTTGGAAAGCTTGGAGGAGGATTTCAAGAATCAGCTTTTTCTGAAAGCCGTCCTGGGTGGGAGAATCATAGGGTCTGTCAGGGCGTATTCAAAAGAGGGGACTTGTTATATCGGAAGACTGATTGTTCATCCCGATTTTCAGAACCGAGGGATTGGAACAAGGCTGATGAATGACATCGAAAGGATCTTCAACGGCTGCAAGAGATTTGAGCTTTTCACGGGAGATAAAAGTGAGAGAAATCTCCGTCTTTATCAAAAGCTCGGTTATCGGATATTCAAGACTTCCAAAATTACGAATCAAACAAATATTGTCTCTTTGGAGAAAAAGGCTGAAACCCGTGGGTGAACGTTTATCCAAGCGAGAGCAGCATTCATCTCAGGACTTATCAAAAGATTTGGAATGTAAAATGTTCAAAGAAGACAGAAAAACGAAATGGTATTTGAGACCCATCGGTGTGGTTTTGCTCTTATTTTTCGTGTTGGGACCTTTTGGTCTACCCCTGCTTTATAAGAGCCCTGAATTCAGTAAGGCGTCAAAAATAATACTGACGATCGTCGTCATTGCGTATACATTCTATCTTATTTTTGCATCGTTAGAAATTGCGAGAGAACTTTTTAGAAAAATGGAAGAATTGCAGGAACTATTAGGGTAGCGGCAGCAAGAGGAACCGGCTGTCCCTTTTTTCGTTTTCTGCAATTTTTCTTAAGGAAGAATCAATGAAAAACGGAGAGAGAGAACCGAAATTCAGTCATAGGACTGGGAATCTGGAAAAGAGAAGACATTCAAGGCTTGGTATTGATCTGCCGATAGAGTATACTCGAAAAGATTTAGTTGTGAAACAGGATCGAGCGACCAATGCCAGCGAAGGCGGGTTGTTAGCCGATTTCTCTGAGCCGATGGAGGTGGGTCAATATCTGAGAATAAAACTCTTCTTTCCTTCCTGCTCCGTGCTTAACGTCATCGAAATGGTAACCCAGGTTGTTTGGATGGACGTCCATTCGAGAAAGGGTCGGGCAGATTGCCCGACTGGTTTAAGGTATGTTGATATCTCTATCGACGATCTCAGGAATCTAAAGAACTTTTTGGGGAGCCTTGGAGGATGATTTAAATGCAAAGCGGGATCGAGTGTGGAGGCGGCCAAGAGGCAAAAAGAAGGAGGTGAGATGAGTGAAATTGTTATCGGGGAAGTTGGAAGTTGTCCTTGTTGCATTGTCGTTATTAATTCTTATAGGATGCGCAAATACATTTAGCGATTTAGTTAGGTCTAAAGAAGAGGGAAAGGGAAAGAGTAGAGTTTATAAAGTAAATGTTGACCGGGCATGGGAAATTGCCAAAAAAGTTTTTCAGTGGGAAGGAATAGATGACATAAGAGAAAATCGGTCAGAGGGATATATGGTAGTTAAAAGTGGTGCGACCTGGTTTTATAAAGTAAATCTGATGGGGGTCTGGATAGAACCGATCGATAAAGTCCAATCCAAGGTTACCGTCATTGCAAGATCAAAAACGAGCGTAGACACTTTTCTAGGACTAAGTGAAACCGATTTTCACGAAATGTTTGCTTTATTTGCTCAAGGACCTGAAATCAGGTGAGGTTAGATCGTCAAGGCCAAACGTTGGCAGGGAGGTGATTTGAAGGGAAGATATTGAGCCACAAAGGGTCAAATGTGGACCTCAAGAACGGGGAAACCCGTAAAATCCCTATGAGCCAGAAATTGACACTCACTCTTGAAAATGGTAAAGAAGTATCAAAAAGTGAATATGTCTTCTCTGAAAACGGGAACCCATACGGAGATGTCAAAACGGGATGGTGGTCAGCACTCAAAAAGGGTAAGATTGAAGGGTTTAGATTTCACAACCTCCGTCACGCCTTTGGGTCACGGTTAGGGATGGCGGGGGTTGACATTAGAACGATTCAAGAGTTGATGGGGCATAAAGACATTAAGATGACCATGAGATATTCACATCCAACACCTGAACACGAGAAGAATGCCGTCAAAGTGCTGGATGGAGTCACAACGTTTTAACCAAAAGCGGTCAGAAAGCCGGATTCACATAAAGTTGTAAGCATTGGGAATCGTTAGAATGGGCGATTAGCTCAGTTGGATAGAGCGTTGGTCTCCGGAACCAAAGGCCGTGGGTTCAACTCCCGCATCGCCCGCCACTTCTTTTTAGTATCGAGGGACTATCGGAAATGAAAAAATGGATCGGCCCTCTCATATCCTTATTATTGATTCTTATCCTTGGAATAGGTTTCGTTTTCGGTTCTTTCTCCAATCTAAAACAGACATCGCCCGGGAAAACAAAAACAGATGGATCCCCCTTTATCCTCATCCAGGATGAGAAGGATAAGGGAGACGCAGATCCTCACATGCTTCAGATTTTGAAGGAAATACAAAAAAAGTTGGACGAATGGCTAAAAAAACTGAACGATAGGATTGAAAGCGAGGACGTCACCCGCTTTGGGGTTCGTTTCTTAGAGATTATTAGAAACATCTTGGAGTGGGTAAAGGAAAAGGTGGATGCCAAGATTGAGTCTTATGAGAAGGAAAAACCGATAAAAAATGAGAAGAAAGGAATTTTTCGGGAGACTCGTCAAGAAGGTCTGCGATTCTCTAAAATGGGATGAAGGAAGCAAAGGTATTTATTCCGTCTGGCGGGATTCAATTGGAAGGCCTCTTGAGTATTCAAGAGGCTCCTTCTTTTAGAGGCGGAGTCATGTGCTGCCATCCTCATCCACAGTATGGCGGAGATATGAACCACCCTGTTATTACGACGGCTTTGGAGGCCGCTTTTCAAGAGGGGTTCTCCACACTTCGTTTTAACTTTAGAGGAGTGGGTGAAAGCGGAGGATCTTACGATGAAGGGGTCGGGGAGAGGCAGGATGTAAAGGCCGTTGCAGACTATTTCGATTCAAGACTGAAGGGCGACCCTCCGCTGCTTATTTTGGTGGGATACTCTTTCGGTGCTTGGGCAGGCTTTCCCGTTGCCGTCGAGGACAAAAGATTTGAAGGGATGGTGGCTATCGCCCCACCTCTTGAGATCTATGATTTTGGGTTTCTGAAGGGATGCAAAAAGAAAAAACTCTTCATCGCAGGAGATCGTGATTCTTTCTGTCCAGCCTCTCTGTTGGAAGGGTGGTATCAGCAACTTGAGGAACCGAAGTCTTTAGCTTTTATTCCGGGGGCGGATCACTTCTTTTTTTCCCACATTCGTTTCCTCATCCAGCCCCTGAGGGAATTCTTCAAAAAAATAAGGTCGCAGTGATGCGTTCGGAGTTCGTAGATAGAAAGCCTAAATCCCGAACTCTAAACCTGATTTCTCCGAACCCCGAACACAGAACTCCCAGCTATCTTTTCGAGAGTCCAGCCCAATCGATAGAATAGAAACCGAAGCGAATAAGTTCGAAGCGTCTTTACCATTGTCTCCCTGATCTTCCTGTCGTCTCCTGCATAGGCCAAAAAGAAACGCCAACGGTCTGTTCGCGTGATCGGCAGCCCAAGGCGTCGCCACTTTTCTACAGAACGGTTGAGGCGAAGGAGATTCTTCATCCTCTCTTTGGCAGAAAGGGTTGGCTTTCGATAGGAGCGATCAAAATCGATCAGGAGAAGTTCGTCTCCTGCGACCAGAATGTTCTTGAGCTGAAGGTCTCCATGGAAAAAACCAGCTTGGTGAAATTGTCGAATAAGAAGGCCGGCGGATCGAATCGTTTTTCGCTTCGAGGAAGTGTTTTCACGGGAGGGATGTGCTTCAATTCCGTTAAAATATCCCATCAAATCCATCGCATGGGGGACTTCCAGGGAAAGAAAGTAAGCCTGGTAGAAGGGAAAGAAAATTCGATGGTGGATGGCGCCGACGGAGGGGATCGTAGAAATTCCACAGGATCGGATTTCCTCTGTCAAGGCCAGTTCCTGGAAAGATCTCACCCCGAAGAAGTAGAGATTCCCTGTAATGGCTCGCAAAAGCCCGCCGTGTGAATATTGGCGAAGAACCATCCTCTTCCCATTTTCAAAAGGGATGGAGGGATGGAGGGTTCGACCCTTCAGATAGTGAGCACCTTGGCTGCTTTTCTTGAGAAAGGTCTTTAAATCGTCAATTCCTTGGGCAAGGAGGAGGTTCTTGTATTCTTCCTTAAGCAGAAGAGAAACCCTTCCTTTTTCAATCAGAGAAAATCGGGCAGGGATTAGGAAATTCTTAAACATTTATGACTAAAGTAATGGAACCGGCCGGGTTTGTCAACTGACTCGATCAAGGGATTGGTCTCGAGGGAAGATCTCTCTATCAATTGACAAGTCAAGGAGTTTATTATATTTTTAACCAATATTTGTTCGAGAAAGGGGAATCTTGTGGAATATGAACCCGTTATTGGCTTGGAAGTCCATGCCCAGCTCCTGACCCGGTCGAAAATATTCTGTGGGTGCTCCACCGCATTTGGGGAGCAGCCGAATACGCAAACTTGCCCCGTCTGTACCGGTCAACCGGGGTCTCTCCCTGTTGTGAACCGGAAAGCTGTGGAGTTTGCCATCAAATTGGGGTTGGCCACTTCTTGCCGGATTAGCCCTTCCAGTCTTTTCGCCAGAAAAAACTATTTTTATCCTGATCTCCCCAAAGGCTATCAGATTTCCATGTATGAATATCCACTCGCAGAACATGGTTTTGTCGAAATCATGTTAGAAGGCCAAAGAAAACGAATTCATATCATCCGGATTCACATGGAAGAGGATGCCGGGAAGCTGAAGCATGGCGAAACGCCGGAGACAGCTTCGTTTAGCTACGTGGATTTTAACCGAACAGGCGTCCCTTTGGTTGAGATTGTGAGCGGACCGGATATTCGGTCTCCTCAGGAGGCGGGTGATTATTTAAGAAAACTTCGAGCGATCCTTCAATATCTGGAGATCTGCACAGGAGATATGGAGAAGGGGACATTTCGGTGCGATGCCAATGTTTCGGTCCGGCCAAGGGGCCAGAAGGAATTCGGGATAAGAGCAGAATTGAAGAACATGAACTCTTTCCGGCATGTGGAGAAGGCCTTAGAGTATGAGATCAAACGTCAGATAGCTTTGTTGGAGGACGGAGAGGAAGTCGTTCAAGAAACCCGGCTCTGGGATGTCGATCAGGGGATCACGATTTCAATGAGGGGAAAAGAAGAGGCCCATGATTATCGTTATTTTCCCGACCCAGATCTTGTTCCATTAAGGGTTGAAGAAAAATGGGTCGAGGAGATTCGTAAGAGCCTTCCTGAGCTTCCTGATGAAAAAAAGGAACGGTTTGTACGGCAATATCCGATTCCTGAATATGACGCTGACATCCTCACGTCTACAAAAGCCATGGGGGTTTACTATGAGGAATGTGTCCGCCTTTTTCCGGAACCCAAGACCGTCAGCAACTGGATGATGGGGGAACTTCTCAGGGAGTTGAAACATGATGAGAGGGAAATCGACCAATGCCCCGTCACTCCTCAACATCTGGCGGAAATGCTTTCGATGATGAAAGAGGGGACGATCAGCGGAAAGATCGCTAAAGATGTTTTTGAAGAAATGTATCGGTCGGGCGAACGGCCGGAAAAGATCGTTCGGGATAAAGGTTGGGTTCAAATTCTGGATGAGG
This sequence comes from uncultured delta proteobacterium, assembly GCA_963711845.1. GTDB lineage: Bacteria > Desulfobacterota > BSN033 > BSN033 > UBA1163 > CAVQFR01. The sequence goes on along the minus strand of CAVQFR010000040.1, from coordinate 13,543 downwards.
GAGAAATCGAGAAAGCCATAGAAAAAGCAATAGAGGCCAATCCAAAGCAGGTGGAGGATTATCGAAAAGGCAAAGAAAAGCTCTTCGGCTTTTTCGTAGGAGAGGTGATGAAACAGACCAGAGGGAAGGCCAATCCCAAATTGGTCAATGAATTGCTGAAGAAAAAACTCAAAGGATAGAGATTCCCGCGGGCAACGCCCTCGCAATAACAACCTAATTTATGATAATCGCTTGAAGTCATTGCGAGGAGTCTTAACGACGAAGCAATCTAAATCATTAAAGACTAATCCTGGATAAAAAAGATGAAATTTAGAACCATTGAATGGAAAGGTGACCGGGTAAGAATGCTCGATCAAAGGAGGCTTCCTCAAGAAGTCCAGTATCTGGATTGCCGGAATTCTTCTTCTGTGGCGGAAGCGATTCGAACCATGGCCATCCGCGGAGCGCCTGCTATCGGAGTCGCGGCTGCCATGGGGATTGCTCTCGGGGCCAAGAAGACCCGGTCGAGTAATCCCCGGGTTTTTACTGAAGCCGTTAAAAAGGTTTGCAAGGAGATGAGAGGGACCCGGCCTACGGCAGTGAATCTCTTTTGGGCCGTGGATCGTATGGAAAAGGTATTGGAACGCGTTGAAAGCGACGGAGTCGAGGAGACCAAAAAGAGGTTGGTGCGAGAGGCTCTTCAAATCCTTGAAAGCGATATTGAAGTGAACCGCAAAATAGGAAAGTACGGGAAGAAACTGATCAAAGAGGGAGATGGAGTGCTGACCCATTGTAATGCAGGAGCGTTGGCCACAGGGGGATTCGGGACGGCGCTGGGAGTCATTTATGCTGCGCGGGACGAAGGAAAGCAGTTTCAGGTCTTTGTGGATGAGACAAGACCCATGCTCCAGGGGTGCAGACTGACGGCCTGGGAACTGGTTCAGGAAAAGATCCCGGCGACGCTCATTACCGATAGCATGGCAGGTGTTTTAATGAAAAAGGGCTTGGTGAATCTTGTCGTGGTGGGTGCGGACCGAATTGCAGGAAATGGAGATACGGCCAATAAAATTGGGACCTACGGACTTGCAGTTCTTTCAAAATCTCATGGTATTCCTTTTTATGTGGCTGCCCCGACCTCCACACTCGACCTCTCGTTAGTTTCCGGAGAAGAGATACCGATTGAGGAAAGAAATATTGCAGAAGTGACCCATTTTCGTGGGTACCCCATCGCTCCAAAAGGCGTGAAAGCCTTTAATCCCGCTTTTGATGTGACTCCCCACTCCCTCATCCATGGCATCATCACCGAGAAAGGGATTATTCGGAAGCCTTTTCGGAAGCATTTGAAAACGTTGTTTGCAACTCCGAACTCCTTGCCTGTCCGGCCCCGGTCCCGACCGAGGGCGAGGAAGGCAGGCAAACTTCGAACTCGGAACTCCAAAGAGGGCTGATGAGGAAGCCTGTCATCACTCTGCTCACCGATTTTGGCACAAAAGACCATTATGTGGCGTCGATGAAGGGCGTGATTTTGAGTATCAACCCCCGGTGTCTCCTCATCGATATTACCCACCAGGTAAGCCCGCACGATATTCGGGAAGGAGCCTTTATCCTGGCGAATGCCTATTCCTATTTTCCAAAAGGAACAATCCATCTCTCCGTGGTGGATCCGGGGGTAGGGGGGGCAAGGAAGCCTCTTCTTCTCGTAACGCAAAATTACTGTTTCGTCGGTCCTGACAATGGCCTTTTCACAATGATTACCCAGAAGGAATGCGTGAAACAGATCATTGCGCTTGACAAGCAGAAATATCATCTTTTAAAAGTCAGCACGACATTTCATGGAAGAGACATTTTTGCTCCGGTGGCTGCGCATCTCTCGTTGGGTGTCAAGCCGAGTGCCCTCGGGCATAAGATCGACTTATTGGGATGGTTAGGGTTTGAAGGACCCTTTATCAGAGAAGGGAAATTATTGGGAGAGATTCTCCACGTTGATACCTTCGGAAACCTTGTCAGCAACATCGAAGAAGGAAGCCTTTTTCGGTTTATTCGAGGGCGTCCTTTTGTCATCCGGGCAGGAAGAAAGACCATCCATGGCTTGAAGAAGGGATACTGGGAGGGGGAGAAGGGCGAGCCGATTGCTCTTTTCGGAAGTGGTGGTTTTCTGGAGATTTGTGTGAGAGAGGGTAACGCCCAGAAGGTCCTGAAAGTAAAGAGAGGAGACTCGATTCAAATCACAATAGACGAATAGCTGATGGCTGATAGCCAATAGCCCAATAGCCAATAGCGTATAGCCCATAGCCAATGGCACAAGACCAGATGCTACCTACTATATGCCATAAGCGATTAGCCATAAGCGATTCGCTATGTGCCATACACCATTAGCTATCAGCCATAAGTTGTAAGCTATTCGCTATAAGCCATCAGCCATAGGCCATTTTGAGGAGTGCATTATGATTTCCAAGAAGGCTCAGGAGATTCCGCCCTTCATTGTGATGGATGTTCTGGAGAAGGCTCAAGAACTGGAGAGAAGCGGGGAGCATATCATCCATCTGGAAGTGGGGGAACCGGATTTCGACACTCCGGAATGTATCAGCGAGGCCGGTTACCGTGCGATCTGTGACGGGAAGACTCATTACACGCACAGCCTGGGTTTGATCGAATTGAGGGAGGCGATTGCTGAGGATTACTGGAAGAAATATCGGGTGAAGGTTTCACCCGAACAAATTCTTGTTGCCTCAGGAACCTCCCCGGCCATGCTTCTTCTTTTTTCTGCCCTGTTGGAACCCGGCGACGAAGTCATCCTCTCCAATCCTTACTATCCATGTTATCCCAATATCATTCGGTTTGTGGATGGTTCTCCTGTATTTGTCCAGGTGTTGGAAGAAGAGGGCTTTCAGTATCTTCCTGAGATGATCATGGAAAAACTGAGCCCAAGAGTGAAGGGGATCATGATCAATTCACCTTCCAACCCCACCGGAAATGTGATGCCTGCGGAGAGGATGGAAGAGATTGCAAAATTTTCTCCTTTCATCATTTCTGATGAAATCTATCATGGGCTGGTCTATGAGGGAGAAGTTCATACCATCCTCGAATTCACGGATCGCGCTTTTGTCATCAACGGGTTTTCAAAACTCTATGCGATGACCGGATGGAGGCTGGGATACGTGATTGCGCCGAAAGAATTCATGCGGCCCATGCAAAAAATCCAGCAGAATCTCTTCATCTCTGCCAGTTCTTTTGCCCAATGGGGCGCCGTGGCCGGCCTGAAGGAGACCGAAAAGGATATTCAAAAAATGAGAGAAACCTATGATCAGCGAAGGCGTTTTCTGATTCCAAAGCTGAGAGCGTTAGGGTTTGGAATCACGGTGGAGCCCACGGGAGCTTTTTACATCCTGGCCAATGCAAAAAGGTTTTCTAAAGATTCTTATCGCTTTGCCTTCGACATCCTCAAAGAGGCAAAGGTTGCCGTGGCGCCCGGCATCGATTTTGGGACGAATGCAGAAGGATATCTGCGATTTTGCTACGCCAATTCTCTGGAGAATATTGAGGAAGGGCATGAACAGGTTGGAACGGTATCTGAAACGTCATAAGTAATTAATTTCGGTTTTCCAAATTCCACACTATTCCACTTTCAAAGACAGGGAAAGCGTGGAGTTAGCGGAGGAGCTGCCGGTGGAGAGGATGTCGCGGATCACCTCGCTGCTCTGTTCGCTGGTCCCTGCTATGGTCACCCACTGCCCCTTGGGCACGGTCATTGTTGTCGAGGCCTCGGTGAGACGCACCACCCCTCGGTCTCCTTCCTCAAGGGAAGATATCCTGGGAACGATCTCTATTTGTACGCTATTTCCTGTGATGACGGGCCTCACCTCAAATCCTGTCTCGACCCGCTGAAAGCTCACCTTCTCCACCACGCGGGCGTATCGCCGGGACAGGTAAACCCATCGCTCAGAGAAGGGGATATCTCTTCCCACCCAGATATAGGCAAAGCTCCCTGACATGATCGAGATAAAAGATTCCGTAGTCCCCTGTCTGTTCACCCTGGTTTCTCTGGCGCGGACATGCACTCCCTCTCGCCTGCTCCTGTCGGTAGCCACGGACCACCTATCCCCTGAGACCTTCCCCGATGCGGAGAGGTCCCTGTCCTTGGAAAGACCTGTTTCCTGAAATCGGAGCCGTATCCTCACCTGTTCTGAAGGCTTGTCCATGTTTGCCACAAGTTCCCGGATCTTAGCCACGGATTCGCTTGTATCGTTGACGATGATAGCATTCGTCCCTCTATCGAAGGCGGCCTTTCCTCCGGGAGAGAGGAGGGTTTGCACCAGGGGAAGGATGTCGGACGCGCTCCGGTAGTTGACCTTTATCACCGCCACCTCAGCCAGAGAAGAACCTATCATGATTGTTAAAGGGATTACCAGAATGCCGAAGGCGATGATGAGAGTTCTTTTCGTCATAGGTGCCATATCTGTATGGTATACTTAAACAACGGCAGTGGCAAGGGCTTGTGGTATTTTGACCGAGAAAATTGATGTCATAAGGGATTTCAGGTTCTCGAACCCCGCACACTACTTCCCGAACGATCCACAGAATTCTTTTTCAGTCGAATCTCAAATCCAAATTGCCATTCTAAGGATGAGATAAACCGTATTTTTTCAACATTGACTTAAACATTCAATTACTTGCCTTGGTCCGACACCATTTGCCGCGGTCCAGCGCCGGGCGTATGCCAGCAGCCCAGGTTCGGATAGCCTCCCAATTGCGGAAATCCCCTTCAGGAGCCCCCTTCACCTTCAATATCAAGCTATAAGCAAAGGACAGCTTTTTATAGTCTACCGCCCCTGCAAAGAGCCCGATGTCCGCTGGCTTTACCTGTGGGAATTGCTTGCGCACCGGATCCAGATAGCCCAATGCCTTGTGCCGGTTCTCCACTGTATCATCCTTCATGGTCAGACACACGGCAAAGTAGGCCACAGGTACCCGACTCAGTGTGTCCTGGTGTGTCTTTACAAACTCTACAACCTCGGGCAACCACTTGCCCATACGAATGGCACTCCCTACAATCACACCCTGATAAGGACTGAGATCAGTCACATCCTTCACAAGGCGTACATCCACGGCTGCTCCTGCCATAGACAATACCTGCCCAATGGCCTCAGCCACTCCACCCGTAGACCCGCACCGGCTACCATAAGCTATTAATAATCTGTTCTTCATCTTCCTATCCTTTTCATAACTCGGTTTATTGAATTCTACTGCCACCTGCCGGGTTTCCAGCGCAATCACCTTATCGTAAGGCAGCGTCAATGCACTGATGGCTCCACCGACCAAGGTTAAGAAGCTCCGCCGACCCATCTCGGTCTTTCCGCTCATTTTACAATTCTCCTTTCCCCTTTCCTTCCTTCCCGAAAGTCTATAATGTGCAGATGACGTTTTGCATTGACGAAGTTCCGACAAAGCCGGGATTGCCCGAAGAGTTTTCGACGCCAATCTTTTCTTATCTGCCGTTGCAGGCAACAAAAAAGTTATAAATCTATGGATGTCTCCGTTTCTACTTTCTAATTTGATGATTTTGGTTTGCGTTATGCTCCATGGTCTTCGCGCTCTGCAAGTGGGTGGGCTTTTCGCAGGGGTTCCGGGAAACGAAAGCCTCGACAGCTTCCAAGGATGAGTTGGTTGCTCGTCGAAAAATCGATGCGATGACCGGGTGAGACAAAAAGAGGTTTTACGTTTTCTTTGGTTCTCAGAACAGCCCCCACTGTTTTCCCTTCTCTTCGAATCCATTCAAAACTTCCTCTTGAGGGGCCTGGAGAGATAAATTCATGTAGCAAAGGGGTCTTAGCACAACCCATCGACGGAAGGTCGAGCCATAAGCCCATGTGTGAGGCAAGCCCCATTCCTCTGGGATGGGCAATACCTTGACCATCATAAATCATCATATCGGGTTTTAATCTTAGTTTCTCAAAGGTGTTGATCAGAATCGGGCCTTCTCGAAAGCTTAAAAGGCCAGGGATGTAGGGGAAGGAGATTTTTCCATCGGCGGTGGCCGTATCGAGGATTTCCATTTTGGGGAATGAGAGAACGACAATCGCACCGAAGAGAAGATTCCCATTTTTTGAATAGGCCACATCTCCTCCTCCAATGGTTCTTACCTCTGAAAATGTTTTCTTCAGGATGATTCGATCTTTCAAAGCCTCCTGAATCTGAATGGCTTCCTCCACACTGACGTTCCAGGAATGGAGTGGTTTCATTTCGCTGTAGCGGCAAAGGTTTGAGGTCTGAGGTTTGAGGTACCTGCCTACCGGGATCCAGGAAAGATTTGACCTCTTACCTCTAACCTTCAACCTCCAACGTTAAGTAATTTATGGCGAAATCTTTTCGATTTGGCCTTTCTTGACCGCCAGGATGGAAAGAGTCCGAATTGATTTCCCATCTTCTCCGAAACCCTTTAAGCCGGTGACTCCCTGAAAACTTTTCACCTGTCGGAGTTCTTCTTGCATCTGGAGAGGAGAGGAGACCGATTTGGATTGAAGGATTTCTTTTATAAGTTTAGCTCCATCATAACTCAGGGCTTCGAGGGTTTCGGGATCCCGCTGGAATGATTTTCGGAATTCCTCCACGAATCGGGCGACCGAAGGGGAAGTGGTTTTTCGACAAGAAAGGTATCGACAAAGATCGCTCCTTCAGCTGCTTTCCCGCCGACAGAAATCAAGCCCGGGCCGTTCCATGAATTGGTTCCAAGAAAAGTTCCTTTCACGTCAAAATACGCCATCTGGGAAAGGATCATGCCCACCCGATCGTGGGCATCCGGGATGAAAATTCCATCTACGGAAAGAAGGGGTTTGAACTCATCCTCTTTCTTCTTCTTGGCGTCCAGTTTTGAAAGGACTCGGACCTTAAAGAACCCTTTGATCTCCTGGCTGAAATCTGTCTGACCCTCTTGATAAGCGACGGATCCCGAAACTTTCCCACCTCTTCGCGTTACTTCTTGGTTGAAGAGGTTTTTGAAATAAAGTCCATAAGGGGAGTTGGGATAAAAGACAGCGAAGGTGCGAAGTTCCAATTCTTTAACGGCAAAGTGGACAAGAGTCTGGATCTGCTCAGAAGGGGTAAGGGAATTTTGGAAAATGACATCCCCCTTTGCGGAAGGGAGGTCCTTTTGTGACAGGGTGAGAAGGGGGACTCTTAACTGCCGGGCTTTTTGGGCTGCACTATCCACATCGATACTGAGGAGGGGTCCGATGATCGCAATTACTTTTTCCACGTTCACCAACTCCTCGACTGCCTTCCCTGCCTCTTCTGGTTCCCCTTTGGAATCGCGGATGGCCAATGAGATCAGAGGGGAATCCGTTTCTTTTATGGCCGATTGGATTCCCTGCAGGGCTTTTTCTCCAAAGGGGCCATGAATTCCGGTTAAAGGGAGAATGACCCCTACGGTATATTTGGATCTCTGAGCAGGAGAGGCTGTTCCAAAGACCGATCTCGCTTGGGCCATATAGTCCATGCCTCGATATTCTATTTCCAATTCTGCTAAATATCTTTTTGCGACCGGATCGTTTCCTTGCCCCTTGGCTATCTGGGCCAACCTTAATTTGGCATATCCTCCTGCATAGGCTCCGCGGTAGAGGGATTCGATGGACTTTAATTCTTCTTCTGTATTAGAGGCATCGAGGATGGATTTCACCTTCTTCCTCAGTTCCTCGTTGGGTGGACCGGGAACGAGAAGGCCCTTGCCATACCAATGGAGGGCCGTGAGCCGCTCCTTTAATTCAAGGTAGTTGTCTCCCAACAGAGCGAAGATTTGGACCATTCTGGATGAGGAAAGGAAGGTAGAGAGAAGTTCATTGAGAATGCGAATGGCATCTTGTGGTCTTTTGAGTCGGGTATAACAGATCCCCATCCTGAATTTGGCTTCATTGAAGAGAGGACTCTGAGGAAACTCGGTAGTCAAGCTCTTAAAACGCCAAAGTGCCTTTTCTGTGTCGCCTTTTGAAAGAAGGATCTCTCCTTCTCTGAAGAGAACTGAATCGTCGGGTTGGGGTTGGGCGAAGGAAGGGCTTTCCAGGAAGAGCAGGATTAGCAGGGTGAGGATAAATTTCCATCCTCTATTGTTTTGGGTGATCGATGGAAGTAACATAATAAACCTCAGGTAAATGGCGATAGTCCTCATTGAAGTCAATCCCGTAGCCTACGATAAAGACGTCGTCTACTTCGGTTCCAAGATAATCCGCCTCCATCTCAACTTCTCTACGAGCTTTTTTATCTAAAAGGGCGCATATCTTTACAGAATGAGGGTTTGCAAGGGAGAGACGATCCTTCAAGAATTGGAGGGTCCGGCCGCTATCGATGATGTCTTCGACAATAAGAACATCCTTTCCTTCGATGGGGATCTCGATATCCTTGGTTATTTCAATGGTCCCGGAGGTTTTCATCCCGGCTCCATAGCTGGCGAGGCGGACAAAATCAATCTGGACGGGTATCCGGAGATGTCGCACCAGATCGGAGAGGAACATGAAGGCGCCTTTAAGAATGCAGACCAACACCAGTTCTCTTCCCCCATAATCCTTCGAGATTTGATCGGCCAGGTGTTGAACGATGGAGGCAATCTGCTTCTGCGAGAGCAGTGGGTTGAGACGATATCCTTCCATAGGCTCTATGCTTCACAGGGCGTGTTCTAAGACAACAATCTCCATCTGCTGAGGAAGGGTCGTCTTGTCGAAGGTGGTTTCACTCGCCCTGGGTCGTTTTATGCTTGTTTTGTCTTTCAAGAAGTCTTCAACGGGTGCGATCGAAAAACCACATTTCTCCGTCTTGAAATGCATGGGGATAAGGATTTTCGGCTTTATCTGTTCCGCGACACGGGTGGCTTCTTTTGGGTCGATGGTAAAGAAACCGCCTACAGGGATGAGGAGAATGTCTACCGGACCGATCTCAGCCAATTCCTTATCGCTCAGCAAATGTCCCAGATCTCCGAGATGACAGAGTTGAATTTGATTGACCTTGAATGTGAAGATGGTGTTGGCGCCTCGTTCACTCCCCTTAGAAGGGTCGTGATAGGTCGAAACGCCCTTTATCAAAACTCCTTTTATTGTTTTGGAACCGCTTCCTTTAACGACCTGAGGAGTCCCAGGCAGATCCTGAGTGTAATTGTGATCGGCGTGGTCATGACTGGTTAAAACGATATCGGCCTGGTCCTTAATTTTCCCGTAAGAAAGTTGGCCGCCAAAAGCCCCGGGTTCGTAAGGATCTATGATGATTTTAGTCCCCTCATCGGATGTGATGAGAAAAGCTGCATGCCCGTACCACTTGATCTTCATGAAAACCTCCTAAATTTAAGGTTTACTCCAGCATAACGAGGCGAATAGGAAAGTCAGCGCAATTCGATAACTCATAACTCGTACCTCAAAATTAATTACCCATTTTTCTCAACTTACTTTGAACCGCCTTCTTTTTCCCTTCTAAAGTGCCTTTCTTATCCCGACGGTCATCAATCTTCATAGTGGTTACGACTCGCTTCGCCCCTCTCTTAAAGGGGACCTGATGCATGGTGAGGGCGATTTTGAATAAGTCTTTAAGATTTCCCTCAATGTTTGTTCCCATGGATGAAAGTTCGTAGCGGACTTTTTCTTTCTTCAACATACGAAGGCAATCTGCCACATAAGCACTGAGGCTTGTATCGCCGGTGCCAATGGGCACGACACTGATTTCTAAAATGGCCATGATTCTCCTCCATTCTGAAAAACAATAATTCGTGACTAGGATGGTTTAAAAATTAGCATCAACTCAATGAGTTGTCAACGGTATTAAAAGAAAGGGGAGGTCGAACTCGAATCGACAATAGATTAAAGAACCCCTCGCCTTCGAGACAGGGGTTCTTTAATCAAAAGGGTAGGTCTTGACGGATATTGCGGAAGATATTCTGCTGTGTCTTCAGAGATTCCGAGAGCCATTGTCCTTTTAGATGGGGTGGGGGTGCGGGTCGTTACGGTGGTACTTTTTCCACAAACCAGCCTGTTCCAACCCGATGCAAAGAAGCACGCAGAAGAAACGTCTCTTAAATGTCTCATGAGATGCAATCATATAATAAATTGTAAAATCAGTATGTTATGTAGATATCCAAGCATTCTAAAAAAAGCTTGACATTCTCTTTTTTTTTATGATAGTTTTTTTACCAACCGGTCAGTAGATAAAATTTAGGCTGCTAAGATTTAATTCTGTGCTTGCCATGGCGCTATGCCTGGCCATTTTAATTGGTTTTTCAAAAACTGCCTTGTTCTTGTGGCCAATGCAAAGATGTAGGCAAGAGAAAAACCTCATCTTTTCTTTCCCAACGGCAAGACATGGATCTTGTATTGACTTCTGTGACGTTAAAAATAGAATAACGAGCGAAGGAGGGTGAAAATGGTACCAGTATCAATACCTAAGAAATGGGATTATGAAGCGGATATTGTTGTTGTGGGAGCAGGCACAGCGGGTTTACCCGCCGCATGGGTGGCAGCAGAGGCAGGGGCGAAAGTCTGTGTTCTCGAGTTGTTGCCGTATACCGCCCCGAGTCTTTCGCTGATTAACGTGGGGCCAGCCTTTGCGGGCACCGACGTACAGAAAGAATTGGGGATCAACGACTCACCGGAGGAATACTATAAAGATGGTATCGAACTCGCTAAAGGTGATCCTGCACTGTGGAGAGTTTTTGTTGACAATCAGCTTGAGACCTATTATTGGTGCCAGCAAATCGGCATGGGGTTCGGAAAACAACTTTTCTCCCCACCCGGGCATAGAATAAAGAGAGGGATATGGAAGAAAGGACCTGAGATGACCCGGACCCTTGAAAAGGCCGCTAAGGACAAGGGAGTGGACATAAAATTCTCGCATAGAGCACTGAGATTGATTGTCGACCCGCAGACAGGCAGAATTCTTGGACTGAAAGTCAAAGTGAAAGGAGAAGGAAGAACAGAGCTTTAAGGCAAAGAAGGCAGTGATTCTCGGCACCGGCGGTTTCGGGCGGAATCCCGAACTGGTAGCAGAATTTGGACCTACTTTCATCAATTGGCTTCCTACCATGGCGCACGGGCATCTGGGCGATGGACTGAAAATGGCCTTGGAACAAGGTGCAGCCACGGCCCACATCGGCCGCGCTGTCTCAGGATCTTTTGCAGTCGACGTGGAATCAAAATCCGGCATCATGGATTTTGTGGGATATGCCGGGGGCCTATTCGTGAACGTTGATGGCAAGAGATTTTCAGATGAGGGAATGCGACTCAAGTTTTACGGCATGGTTTCTGAAGAAGGGATGAAGCAGCCAGGGCATGTCTGGTTCGCAATCGTTGACGACAAAATGAAAAACAGTACCTTACGACCTGAAATGATGCATAAGGCGAAGCCGGTTCAAGCAGACACGATCGAAGAACTGGCGAAAAAGATGGGAATTGACCCGGCGGGGCTAAAGGCGACAGTGGAAAAATATAACCACGATCTTGATACACTTGGGTATGACTCAGAATTCGACAGGAGGACCCAAGAAGGTTGTGAAGGAAAACCGATCAAACTCGATAAGCCTCCCTACTACGGCTATAAGTGCACGGGAGCAACTTCTTCCTTTAAGGGGGGCATCAAGATTAATCCCAAGATGCAAGTGGTCAATCAGTACGGCGAGGTGATCCCGGGTCTCTACGCTGCCGGCGAGTTGACCGGAGGTCTCTGGGGCAATGATTCAACCTATTTACCCTGTACCATGGTGACCGTGTCCATGACGTTCGGTCGCCTCGCAGCGAAAAATGCAGTCAAAGAATCCTCGTGGTAGATTATTTTGAGGGAAGTTCAGGATGGAAGATTTTAAAAGATTATTGCCGCAGATAGCACAGATGAAGCAACTTGTCGGCGACGGTGAAATCGTCTGCTGGGAGGCCTATGACGAGTCAGGCGAGCTCATCGGTTATGCTTTTGCCAAAGATATCCCTGAGGCAGTAGCTGATATTCCAGGTGCAGAGGATATGGATAAGTATCAGGTTTTCGGCATCATTGATCCGAAAGAATACAGGATTATCAACCTTGACATAGCGATCCATCCAGACATGGTCAAGGAACCATGGACCATGGATGTTACCGAACCTGGCTTCGAGAAACAATTTATCGGCCTGATGGTAGAAGAAGTCAACTTGTCCCCTGACGGTAAGATTGATGCCATTACCGATGCCACTCTCTCCTCAACCTGGATTACCGACGGGATACGGGGAAAAGTAGAAGAAATAATCAAGAAGGCAAAATCTAAACGTTAGATGAACTGAATTCGAAGGTTTATTAGGGGAAATGATCCACGTCATAAAGGATGTAAGGGACGTGTTGGGTACGTTCGTTACCATCACTATCGTGCATCGTGATGTAAACGAAGCAACCAGCGCATTACGCGCCGGCTTTGATGAGATCCATCGAATCCATCACTTGATGAATCCCCATCAGCAAAGCAGCGAAGTGGGCGTTCTTAACAGAGAAGGTTATTATGAAGGTGTGAGCGAGGATACAAGGCGCGTGATTCAAAGAGCAAACTCGTTCTCTGAACGGATGGAAGGTGCCTTCGACATCACTGTATTGCCCCTTTTGGAATTGTGGGAAGAAAACGTTTCCAAAAGCAAGATTCCCACGGATGCAGAAATCAGTGAAAGATTGGAGCTTGTTAATTACAGGAATATTCTTATCGAGGACAAGAACATCAGTTTTAGGAAACGCGGGATGGGCATCACCTTGGCGGGAGTCGCCAAGGGATATGCTGTCGATAAAGCGATTGAAGCTCTCGTTCGGTGTAACATTAGGCATGCGCTGGTAAATGCCGGAGGGGATATAAGGGCTATCGGAGGAAAGGACGAGACCATCCCTTGGAGAATTGCCATACGGGATCCCTGGAATAAAACCAGAATCGTCACTGCCGTTGAACTTTACGACCAAGCGATAGCAACCAGTGGAACCTACCGGAGGTCTTTCAGCGACATCATCAATCCCAAGGTGGGAGGACCCGCTCAAGGAGTGTTAAGCTCAACTGTCATTGCCAAGAAGGCAATGGATGCCGACATATTAGCCACTTGTATGTTTATATTAGAAGCAGAAGAGAGCCTAGAGTTGATTGGGAAGTTGGATGGAGTAAAGGCCTTCGTCATAAGAAGCGACGGAAGCATCCTGAACTAACTACAAGGGTGCCTGAAGAAACAGGCGGAGAGTCCTCCAAACCTTTTTCGGAGGCTGAGCTTTAAGTCATGGTATGAACAAAGAGACACGTGATTTACCAATGAGCCCTTATCGAGTCCTGGATCTGACCAATGAGAAGGGCTATTTTTGTGGCAAGATTCTGGCTGACTTGGGCGCCGACGTTATAAAAATAGAGCCGCCCGAAGGCGACCCTGGAAGGAATATCGGCCCTTTTTATCATGGTCAGCAGGATAGAGAGAAGAGCCTTTTTTTCTTCGCCTATAATACGAATAAGAGGAGCATCACGCTGAATATTCAAACCCATGAGGGGCAAGAGATATTCAAGCGGTTAGCGAAGACTGCGGATTTCGTGATCGAATCCTTCGATCCCAGTTACATG
>CAVQFR010000039.1:0-128426 GCA_963711845.1 uncultured delta proteobacterium | reverse complement strand
TGACTGTTGGTCAATTTCTTATTAAATATAAATATGTCGTTGTGAGAACCGAGGGAATCAAGGGAAGGGGGCATCCGTGGAAGACCAAATTCTCATCGTGGATGACGAAAAGATAATCTGTAGCGTGATCGCTCAACGGTTGACCCGAGAGGGATATTCGTGCGTAACCGCCCATGACGGGAAGGAGGCCTTCGAATATTTTTGCAAGGGAAATTTTTCTTTGGTCATTTCGGATATCCGAATGCCCGAGAAGGATGGTTTAGAACTCCTGAGGCTTGTGAAGGCGGTGCGACCGAACATGAAGTTCATCATTATGACCGCTTATGCGGAGATCGATGTCGCCGTTGAGGCAATGCACCTGGGAGCGAATGACCTCCTCATCAAGCCCTTCGAATTGGAACTTGCCGTCTTCAGCGTGAAAAAAGCCTTTGAGCAGAAGAAGATGGAGGAGGAACTCGAGTCTTATCACAAAAATCTGAAGAATCTGGTGGCAGAGAGGACGGTGAAGCTCCAAGAGGCTTACCGTACTTTGAAGAAAGCCCATTTGGATTCGGTTAAGGTTCTGGCGGGGGCGATCGACGCCAAAGACCCCTACACACGAGGCCACTCCGACCGAGTGAGGCAGATGAGTTTGCAGATTGCCACGGCCCTGAGATTTGCTGAGGAAAAAATGGAGGTTTTGGAATACGGAGCCCTCCTCCATGATATCGGCAAGATTGGCATTAAAGATGAGATTCTCCGGAAACCGGAAGCTCTCAGCGCCGAAGAGTTTCAGACGATTCGGGAACATCCGTTGATCGGCGTAAAGATCGTGGAAGGGATTGAGTTTTTCGAGGATAAGATCCCCATGATTCGTCATCACCATGAACAATTTGACGGAAAAGGATATCCAGATGGTTTGGCGGGAGAAGCCATTCCCCTTGAGGCGAGGATCATCGCCGTTCCCGATGCTTTCGATGCCATGGCGAGCCTGAGACCCCACCAGAGGATCCGATCTCTAGGGGACATCCTTTTGGAAATGGAACAAAACAGGGGAATACAATTCGACCCAAGAATTCTGGAAATTTTCATGCGGGAAAAAATTTATGAATATTTGACTCCTTCTCCTTCATCCGGTTCATTCGCTTAGCGGTATTGGCGAACCCGTCCCAGAGAACAACTTTTCCGGTTCACAAAAAAAAATTTGAAGTTTTGATCCTGGGGTCCCACCTCAAATACCATCACCGCCTCGTATCGCTATTGCAGAGAAAGACAGGTGATCAACTCACCGTCAACAATGCAGACCTGCTTAGGAATATCTTTGGCTCGGCTGTTACTTTAAAGCCATTGGATCTTGCCATCTCAATGCTTTTGGCAAACGTTTTGGCGGTGACATGAATGACGGGTTCAGATACCAGCAGCTTACCCGAAACCTTTAGTACAGATCTCATTTCTTTGAAGAAGCCGAGTGGGTTAGGTACCTCGTGAAGCATCCAGAATGCAAGGGCAAAATCGGCCCTTACGTCAAGTCCGAGGGAATCCGCCCTACAGAGATGAATAGCTATTCGTTGGTCAACGGAGGCCCTCTTTGCACGCTTCTGAAGGGCACTGAGCATTTCGGGTTGGATGTCAACGGCAATGACCCTTCCCATCGGGCCGACCATTCTGGCGAGAGGGATGGAGAAATACCCCATCCCTGGCCCGATGTCCAAAACAGTGATGCCTTCAGCGACGTAGGGTCGAAGGATTTGATCCGGGTTTTGAAAGAGTCTTCTTAAAAAATTGTCAAAAGTAAAGCAAAGCCACCAAGGGCAAGTATGCCTGCCACGGAGAAACAAGGCATCCAGGAGACTTTTCATATCGGGACTGCCTCTAACATTCCTTCTTGTATTCCTGCAACAATTTGTGGATACGTTATGCCTGGCAAAAATTTATACCTTTTGTTAGAACCTGTCAAATGATGACCCCGGTTTTGAGGAGATCCGGGACTTATGTTATCATTGGGTACATCTGCTTCATAACAAACGAATGATTCTCACGGTTTATTCGCCTAGAGGAAAGATGGTTTTTGTATTGGGTATTGATATCGGGTCAGCTTCATCAAAGGGAATCGTTCTCGGTGACCGGGGACCCCGTGGCTCTTTTGAGTGTCCCTCCGGCGGAGATTTTAAGCGAACCGCCGAGAGGATAAGAAAAGAGTTACTTTATCAGACTGGAATATCGGCAAGTGATATTTCCCGGACGATCGGCACCGGATATGGTTCAAAACGGGTGACCTTTGCAGATGAAGTCAAGCCGGATATCGTCTGCCAGGCCAAGGGAGTTGCTTCCCTTCTCCCCTCTTCGAGGACCGTCATCGATGTGGGGGATCTTTACACGAAGGTTCTCCGCATCGATGGTATGGGAAATGTGCATCATTTTCTATTGAGCGGAAAGTGTGCTGGCGGGAGCGGCAGAATTCTTCAGGTCATGGCCAAAGTTCTCCAGCTCAAGGTGGAAGAGATCGGTGAGTTGTCTTTAAAATCAAAGAAGAGAGTTGAGTTTAACACGGGCTGTGCCGTCTTCGCCGAGTCAGAGGCAATCTCCCGGCTCTCCCAGGAAGTCACCAAAGAAGATCTTCTGGCAGGCATTCACAGAGCCCTTGCGGCCCAGATCAACAGCTTGGCGGAGAGAATAGGGGTCGAACGGGAGATGGCCATGGTGGGTGGTGGGGCAAGAGATATCGGTCTTGTTCAGGCATTAGAGGAGGTGAGAGGCCATAATATCCTTATCCCGCCCGAGCCTCATATGACCGCTGCATTGGGGGCGGCAATCATCGCCCTGGAAGGCTTAAGAGAATGAATTTGTGACAAAGGGTTAAATCAGGTATATTTGATGTCGAAAGGGCTGCAAAAGGAGAGAGTCGATGAATGGCATCAAGGGCAACATTTTTGACACGGTGGAAACATATTATAAGGATTACGGGCTCAGGGCGAGGGAGCTGAAAAATGAGGGGAAAAAAATTATCGGCTATATCTGTTCCTTTGTTCCTTTGGAAATCATCTCCGCTTCCGGCTGTATCCCTTTTCGAGTGAGAGGGAATGTCCATGAGCCCATCACAAAAGGAGATACCCTCCTCGAAACCATTGTCTGTCCTTATTACCGAAGCATCTTCGACCTTTCGGTAAAGGGGAAATATGATTTTCTCTCCGGCTTGGTGATCCCTCATGGATGCGACAGCATGGTGCGGAGTTTCAGCACCTGGAGTCATTCTCTGCCTTATTCCTATTTTCACTTTGTCAACATTCCAACGGCCTGTGTCGAGTCGTCCTTTGAATTCTTCAATGCAGAGATAGACACCTTCAGAAAAAGCCTGGAGAGGTTTGCCGGAAAAGCGATCACGGATGTGGATCTCAAAGAAGCCATCCGAATCCACAACGAAAGCAGGGACAAGGTGAGAGCTCTTTATGAATTTAGGAAGGCAGATCCCCCCCTCATCTCCGGAACAGAATTAACCATGGTGCTGACGGTTGGATCAAGTCTGCCTCTTGCCGAAGCCAATCGATTGTTTGATCAGGTCCTGGCGGAAATCGGGAAGAGAGGGAAATCCCATCTTAAGAAAGGTCCTCGTATATTTATTGACGGCGCCTGTCTCGATAATATTGAACTCATTAAGCTTGTGGAAGAACTCGGAGGCAATGTGGTGGCGGATACCATATGCAACGGGGCCAGGGATCACTTTCCGAAGACGGATGTGGGAGGAGATCCCATCGATGCGCTCAGCCGGCGGTATTTAGAGAAAATCAATTGCCCCAAGACTTACAGGGAGAACAAGACGGGTACGTTTGAAGGTGATGTTGCCTCTCGATTTAGTGATATCGGAGCTTATACCAAGGAATTCAAGGTGGATGGCGCTATTCTTTACGTCTACAAATATTGTGATCCCTTTGGTTTTGAAGTCCCTGCACGAAAAGCTTACTACCAATCCATCCATGTCCCCCTTCTTTCCCTGGAGGACATCTATTCTGCGGGGACGATGAGTCAACTCCGGACGAGGATTCAGGCCTTTTTGGAGATGATCAGCTGAAAAGGGTAAAGGAGGATTAAGTAATGGCTGAGGAACAAAAAGAGGCAAAGTCAAAAAAGAGGATGACGGCAACCCAGGCGGCTGCTTCCATCGGTCCCATGGTCAAAGAGTTTATTACGGGCACCCTTCGGGCACGGGCAGAGGGAAAACAGAAATTAGCCTATACCTTTATCGTCTGCCATCATGAAGAGATCTTCCGGGCCATGGATGTCATCCCTTTGTGGACAGAGAATTTTGCGGGTATCTGCGGGGCAAAGAGAGACGCGGAAAGATTCCTCCAGAGAGCAGAGTCACTGGGTCTATCCCGCTCTTTGTGCACCTATGCCCTTTGCGGGATCGGTTTTGATCAATGGAGAGAAGAATTGGGCCAAATGCCTCCGGATGCTCCGTGGGGGGGACAGGCAAGGCCTGACTTCATGATATCCAGCGGGCAGATCCTCTGTGATCCGAGATCCAAATGGTATCAGGCCTCCCAGCAATTCATGCCCGATGTGCCGATCTACAATATCGACCTTCCCTATCCGCTGTTTCAGAGGGATCGAGATCACCGGGACGTCTGGGACTACTACCACAAGTATATCGTCAAGCAATTGCGCGGGCTGGTGGCCTTTCTTGAAGAACAGACCGGAAAGAAGATGGATTATGATCGCCTCGGAGAGCTCGTTGACCTAAGCGATCGAACCTGGAACCTGATCGAAGAAACCTACAGCCTCCGAAAGGCTGTCCCTTGTCCGATGGGGACCGGCGATGCGATGAATACCATGGTGCCCATAAACTTCATGATGGCCACTCAGAAGGCTTACGATTTCTTTGTAGACCTCAAAAAGGAATTAGAGGAAAAAATTGCCAAGGGAGAGGGGGAGGTTCAGGAGGAAAAATACAGACTCATGTGGGGAGGTGGATTGCCTTCCTGGTTTGCCTTGACCGATTTCAATTACTTCAACAGCAAAGGAGCTTCGTTCCCTGCGGAAACGACCTATCGAATGGTTGCTCCCCTCGACGCGATGGAACTCCCCGAGACAAAGGACCCCATTGAACACCTCGCATGGAGATGGCTCGGATACTGGACGTTCTGGTACGATCGGGCCAAGAGACGGCCGGGATCAGAGCCCGATGTGGAACGGCTCATCCACTGGATCGAAGAATACAAGATTGATGGAATCGTCATGCATGAAGCTTTTTCGTGTCGAACCTGGCATGTGGGCCTCATTTGGCAGTTGCATCAACTGGCGAAAATATACAAACCCATCCCTGTCTTTGTAATCGGAAAGGATGGAAAGAAGGAAAAGGTTTACAGAGAATTACCCTCGTTGATTTTGGAAAGTGATATCATTGATATCAGCTCCTATTCGGAAGAGGATACCAGGAATAAGATTGATGCCTTCATCGAAACCTTGGAATCCAATCGATTAAGCAAGGCAGCCTAACCCTGGATCGCCGAGAACCAAACAGGATCTGCGATCACAAATTCCAAAATGACAAATCCCAAATCCCAAATAAATTCCAATTTCCAATTTCAGGTGACCGAATGATCTTATCTGAGATCTTCCATTTTGGTCATTAGAGCTTATTTGTAATTTGGCCTGCCTGCGCGAAGTCCCGCCCTGCGGGACGGAGGCAGGTGCTTGGTATTGGGTGCTTCACAGGTTGACTTGAAAGCGACGGATAAACAGGAAGGTCCCCCCTCTGAATCCGAGGTTGAATTGAAGCCGTACTTTGCGGGCATCGATGTCGGTTCGACGATGACGAAGGCGGTGATTCTGAATCATGGGATCATCGCTTCGATCATTGGCCCGACAGGTCCAGAGCAGCGCCGGCTCGCGAACAAGGTCATGGAAGCGGCACTGAGGAAGGCGGCTCTACCGTTCCAAGCCATTCGCTACATTGTCGCCACGGGTTACGGCAGGATCAACGTTCCGTTTGCCGATAAGCAGTTCACGGAGATTACGTGTCATGCCAAGGGCATCATCCATCTTTTCCCTGAAGCCAGGACCGTCATTGATATCGGAGGTCAGGATGTTAAGGCAATCAGGATAGACGCTCATGGCAAGACCGTTGATTTTGTGATGAATGACAAGTGCGCAGCCGGTAGTGGTCGATTTATAGAAGTGATTGCCGATACCCTCGGGGTCCCTCTGGATGAGGTTGGCGATTTATCTCTGCAAAGCAAGAATCCTGCAAAGATAAGCAACATCTGCACCATCTGGGCGCAGCAAGAGGTGGCAGCCAGTTTGGCACAAGGGAAACCCGTGTCTGATCTGCTTGCGGGGGTCCATCGTTCACTCGCAGACAGGATAGGCAGAATGGTCAACCGGTTAAGGGTGGAGGAGGCGATTATTCTGACAGGGGGAGGGGCCAAGAATAAGGGTCTCCTGAGAGCCCTTTCCGAACAATTGGGCCATGAGATTCTGGTACCCGAAGAGCCCTTGATTACCGGAGCCCTGGGTGCGGCTCTGCTGGGAAAAGAGATAGTGGAAAAGGCCAGGGAGAACAATACTCCGGTAAGAACAAGAGAACGAATCCTAGAACAAATCGAAATCCTTTGACGTTGCCCCTGTTTTTTTTCTTGACAAAAAATGAATATTTGTTAAACTTTTTTGTCTAAAGAATTAAGAAGACGTGAATAGATCGTGGGAGAAAGGGGGTGAGACAATAATGAAAAAAGGGTTGATTAGTGTTGGGATCCTCACAGGTTTCCTGCTCTCCATCCTGATGGTGAGTGGCGTCTTTGCTGCTAAAGACGTGGTCACGTTTGATGTTCCCTATGGGAAAGTGACATTCAATCACAAGCAGCATGCCGAGACATTGAAGATCGACTGTGTGAAATGTCACCATACCTGGAAGAAGGGCGAGACCACCGGCAAATTGTGTGTTGATTGTCATAAGGCCAAGGCAGAAGGAAAGACTCTTTCGATGAAAGATGCCGCCCATAAGGACTGCAAAGGCTGCCATGAGGAAGCGAAGAAAGCCAGCAAACCCGCAGGTCCAACAGGATGCACTCAGTGTCATGTAAAGGCAAAAAAGTAGACTGAGACTATCCGCTTGCCTGCAGGAAGGCGAAGGCAAATGGGAAAGGGGTAGTTCCGAAAAAGGAGCTACCCCTTTTTGCTTGACAGCAGATAAAAGGATATGTTAGGTATTTCAAGTACTTCCCTGCCAGTTCTGTTGCGCTTCGGGCCGGATTAAAATTTGTCTATATTAACATTGATCAAAGGATACTATGAAAGAATCGAAAGACGCAGCTAAAGTGAAAGAAAGTGATTTCCTTTCCATCCTCTATGACCTTTTTCGGTCCCTCAAACTTACCATTTCTCTCCTCATTCTGCTTGCCATCTTTTCCATCATCGGCACGGTGATCACACAGAATGCCACCCGTCCGGAATATATTCAGCGATACGGGATCGGTCTGTATGAGGTGTTGAACTTTTTCAACCTCTTCGATATGTACCACTCCTGGTGGTTCAGCGCCATTCTCTTGCTCCTCGTGATCAATTTGATCACCTGCTCCATGCATCGACTCCCCGGGATCCTGAGCCAGATCTCTCGTGGATCGGGAGAGTTGGAAGATAAGACAGTCAAGGCACTTCCTTATGTGGAGAAGGTTCGGATTCAGGATCCAACAAAGAAGGAGGAGGATATCCAATCTTCCTTGAAGAAATGGTTTAAGAACTGGGGACGGATCGAGACGGAAAAAACCATCACGCTCTTCTCAGAAAAAGGAAGATTTTCCAGATTGGGGGTCCCCATCACCCATTTAAGCATTCTGATCATCCTGATCGGAGGAATTATTGGTTCCCTCTACGGGTTCAGAGGACAGGTCAATATCCTGGAAGGGGAAACGGTGGATCAGATTTTTTTGAGGACAAAGGATAAGGAGATACCCAAGGCGATTGATTTCTCCGTCCGATGTGACGATTTCAACATCGCCTATTACAACCTTCCAGGAAGAAAAGAAAAACATGTAAAAGAATATACAAGCGTCATCACGATTCTTGAAAAGGGGAAAGAGGTTTTGAAAAAGACCGTCCAGGTCAATCATCCTCTTCACTATAAAGGGTTGGCCTTCTATCAATCCAATTATGGAGCCCTTCACGATGTGACCCTGGGAATTCAATGGAAGGGTAAAAAGGAAAAAGCATCTTTCAAAGTCCTTGAAGGAAATACGGTTCCGGTCCCGAACACCAATATTTTGATTCGGGTGCTGCAATATTCACACGAAGTCCACAACTTCGGAGAAGGGGCTCAGGTGGTCTTGTTTAAACCCAACCAGGAGCCACAGCCCTTTTGGCTATTGAAAAACTTCCCCCAATGGGATCAGCAGAGGGGCGACGAATTTGTCCTCACCTTTGAAGGGTTCACTGAAAAAGAATATACAGGACTCTCGGTGACGAAAGATCCGGGAGTCTGGGTGGTCTGGATCGGATGCGGCCTGATGATTTTCGGCTTCATTGTCTCCTTCTTCTTTTCCCATCAAAGGGTTTGGGTAAGAATTCCAAAAAGCCCGGGGGGAGAGATTGTTTTGGCCGGTTCCGCTAACAAGAACCGGGTGGTTTTTGAAAAGACCTTTGGTGAATTGGTGGAGGAGATTCGCAAAAGGAGTTAAGAGTTATCCATTTTTTGGGAAATCACGAATCACCAATACGAGTCGCGAATCACTATCTTCATCGAACCCATCCTCCCCGCTGGACGCGAGACGAGTTGCCGGAGGAGGGAAAAGGTCTTGCCTTTTTTAGAAATGCGGTGCAATATATTCGAAACCATCTACTTTAACGGAAGGGAGGAGCTATGAACAAGGCTGAACTCATTACGAAGGTTTCAGAGAAGGCGAACGTGACACAGAAGGTTGCCAAGGTCATTGTCGACACCCTTTTCGACGGGATGAAGGAAAGTCTCGAGAAGGGGGAACGAATCGAGATCAGAGGATTTGGAAGCTTTGTGGTGAGAAATTACGGGGGTTACAAAGGCCGAAACCCGAAAACCGGAGAGATCGTCGATGTCCCCCCGAAGAAGCTCCCTTTCTTTAAGGTCGGAAAAGAACTGAAAGAGATGGTGAACACAGGAGAGGCTTAACAAGTTCCTGGAAAATCCGTTTTTGAGGGCTGAATAATAACATCGGCCTATTCAAGGTTCTTCCAGTATCGTTTCTGTATCTCCTTCAATTGAAGGAGGAATTTTTCGACTCGGGGATAATCCGCTTTCTCTTTTTCGAGCAGGTCGTTTTTCTCGAGAGGAGAGGCCTGAGAAAGCTCTTCTAAGACGGCCTTCACAGACCGTCTCTGACTCGTCACATTGTAACCGCCCTCAAGCGTGAGCACCAATTTCCCTTGAGCGGTGGCTCCTGCGATCTCCATCAGGATTTGCGTCATCCTTGCGTACCCCTTTTCCGATACGTCCATTCCACCCAAGGGATCATTGTAATGGGTATCAAACCCGGCGGATACCAGGATCAACTGGGGTTGGTATTCCAGGGCGATGGGCTTGAGCAATTTTTCGAAGACATTTCCGTAATCCGTATCACTCGCCGCTGTCGAAAGAGGAACGTTCACGGTGAACCCCTCTCCCTTCCCTTTGCCCACCTCCGTTGCCCCCCCTGTCCCCGGATAGAAGAAGCCGTAGCGATGGGCGGAAAAATAGAGGACTTGGGGATCTTCGTAGAAGGAATTCTGGGTTCCATTGCCATGGTGGACATCCCAATCCACGATCAAAATCCTCTGTAGGGAGAAATTTTGAAGGGCATATCGGGCGCCGATCGCTATATTGTTGAAGAGACAGAATCCCATGGCCCTGTCCTTCTCAGCATGATGGCCAGGAGGTCGAACCAACGCAAACCCATTATTGAATTTCCCTTGCATCACAACCTTGATCAGCTCCAGGAGACCTCCGGCAGCCAACAGGGCAGTCTCATACGACTTTGCACAGGTAGAGGTGTCCATATCGAGTCGGACAGAAGGCTTGCCCGCCGTCGATGCAACGAGGTCGATATACGCAGGAGCGTGGACCATCTCGATCTCCTCGCGGGTGGCGGGCCGGGGCTTCACCTTCCCCAGGGGCCTCCCCCTCATCTCCTCCTCCTCGAGCATCTGATAAATCTCCCGGAGCCGCTCCGGGCTCTCCGGATGACCAGGGTCCATCACATGCTCCAGATATCTTCGATCCTTAACAACCCCCGTTCGATTCATCGAATCTCCCGTGCTTCATACAAAAGATAATTTTCTCAAATGATTCAATTCAGCCTATCTTTTTTGTCATCCCTTGTCAAGATGACCGAATTTATGGTAGGCGTCATTCTTACCGGCGGAATGTTATCTTGGCCAACCTGGCGCGATCACAGCAGGAAAGGATCGGGGAAGTCTTCCGATTTACAAAGTCGGATGTAGGCCCTGCAAAACATTTCCGTGTCGAACCGTCCGGGGCTGGAACAGAGAGGAGAGCTTCTTGCACAATTGACTTGCGGACATGGGTAAGGGATAATGCTTCTTCGCAGTTCAGTTTCAGCAGACTTATGTAAACGGATTTCCATTGATTCAACAAAGCTCTTCCACAAGGGGGTAAAGGGACATGGCGAAAGTCGGAGGGTTTTGCACGCTACTTACGATGGCAGTGATTTTTGGGTGCGCGGCAGTTTCTTCGGTTGAGCCGGTAGGGGAGCATCCGAAAGAGATATCGCAGAATGAATGGGGTGGAACGTGGATACACAAGAGTCACGCAATAACGATCAAAGTCCTAAATGAGCAGAAGGGATTGCTGCAGATCGCATGGGTAGAAGAAAAGGAGGGCGGCCTCAAGATCGAGTCCTATCAAGTTGCGATACGCGAATCGGGTGAATGGATCTTCGGAAACATCAAGGAAAAGGAGGACGCTGCTTCCCATTATTGGGCTCTCATTAAGAAGGACGTGGGCCAGATTATCGTCTGGACTCCGGACCCTGGACGGTTTCGGAAGCTGGTTCAAACAGGAGTCATTCGGGGAAAGGTGGAGGGATATGACATCATTCTTGAGAAGCTCACGCCTGACGACCTGAAAGTGATCCTGTCTGGCGATAAAGGAGTCTATTTCGAGTGGGAGAATCCGGTCGTTTTTTTCCGCCTCGGAAAAGAGGGATGAAGCGATTTCTTATCAAGCATTGAGAACGGAAGCCCCACCACGGTTTATCAACTCGATAGTCAAATCAAACGATTAGCCGGCTTTGGGCGTTTGAAGAGTTAACGAAAAACCTTTCATGCTGATGAACCCCTTCCCGTATTAGAAGGTTAGCCGAGGTATGGGTTGGAAAATGGAGTGAGTAATCAAAAGGGTTGCGAAAATGTGGAACAGGAGTATACTAATAATAGTTGCACTTCGCTGTTGAATGCAGCAAGTCACAACCAGAAAGATGCCCGCCAATCTCACCCCCCAATACTTAGACGCAGAGCTTAAGTTTAAGCAGGCCAAAACCACGCCGGAGAAGATAAAAGCTCTCGAAGTCATGATGGCCGTCATCCCAAAACATAAGGGGACTGAGAGACTTCGGGGACAGCTCAAAAGCCGAATGGCTAAATTAAAGGAAGATCTCCAGAGGAGACCTACCGTCGGAAGGGCAGAACAGGCCTATGACATTAAGAAAGAGGGGGCCGCTCAAGTCGTTCTCCTGGGGCTTCCCAATTCCGGTAAATCAACCCTTCTTTCCCAGATCACCCATGCCTCTTCCGAGGTGGCCGACTACCCATACACCACACAGAAACCCATTCCCGGGATGATGAAGTTTGAAAATTTACAGATTCAACTGGTGGACACGCCGCCGATCCAATCGGATCGTATCGAACCCGGATTTCCAAACCTCGTTCGAAATGCGGATGGTCTCCTTCTTTTGGTTGACCTGACTGAAGACCCCGTCTTTCAAATGGAAATCCTCCTGGAAGAGTTGAACGAAATGAGAATAAAGGTAGCCGGAAAAGGCCCTGTGCCGTCCCTGGACGTGGGAACGGTTTTTCTACGGGCACTCCTTGTCGGGAACAAGTGCGAGGTGAAGAATGCCATGGAGGCCTACCGGAGATTCGAGAACGATTTCCGAGATGCCTTTCCCCTCCTGCCTGTCTCTGCCCAGGGAGGAATGAATCTTGATGAATTGAGAAAAGAGATTTATCAAATCCTCGACATCCTCCGGGTCTATACCAAAACCCCCGGAAAAGAACCAGATCTGACGGAACCTGTTATTCTGAAAAAGGGGAGCACGGTGGGAGATGTCGCCCTCTCTGTTCACAAGGATTTCGTTGCGAAACTTCGATATGCAAAGGTCTGGGGTTCTGGAAAATTTGAAGGGCAGATGGTCAAGCGGGATTATCTCGTCAATGAAGGGGATGTAATCGAGCTGCATCTCTAACAGGCTGCTGAAAAACGCCCCATCTGCGGCGTTCCCCTCATCCTTCCCCGTGTCAAGCACGGGGCAGGCTTATTGCGGCGTACCCCAAGTACGCCTCACTTCTCAAGATTTCGGGGGCCTTGCATCTGGCCCTTTTTGAGCAGCCTGCGAAAAATGACTTTTTCAGCAAACTGCTGATGCTTCGCGGAATATTGGAATAGTGGAACATTGGAATAGTGAATTGAAAGAAGTTAGGATTTACTATTCAGTATTCCAACATTCCATTATTCCATGGTTAAGAAAACGATGAATTTTGTGACCCGGAGACTTTTTTTGAAATTTCTTTTGGGACTTCCTCTGCTCTCCTCTTTTCCCCTTCGCATTCAGGAGACATGGGCCGATCTCCCCTCGCATCCCAAGAAAAGGAGAGACTCTATTGGCGAATTCTTCAAGGGGGAGGAACTTCAGTATGAAATTGGGCTCTGGCTATTTAAGAAAGTGGCCGTGGGGAAAATAAGTTTCGAGGAAATGGGAGAAACAGGCCGTTATCTGGCCACCCTTCAAGGAGAGACGTTGGGCGTCCTGGGATTTGCGGCACGTTATCGCGCGGACACCTATCGCTCCATCATGGAAGAAATCGATGGGGGGAAACGCCTTCGATCCATCTCGTTCGAAGAAGACGTGAAAATCGGAAGCAAGCGGAGGGGGCGAACTCACTTCCTCGATTATCAAAAGCGAAAATGGATTCAGGTGAGGCAAAGCAAGGATGGCCTCAAAACAAGGAGAGAGGAGGAAATTCCTCCAGGAATGGTCTATGACGATTTCGTCACCGCCTCATATAATTTTCGTTACGGCGTTTACGGGAGGATTGAGAGGGGGAGAACCTATCGGGTCGCTACTTTTCCGAAGAAAGGGGCTTCCAGTTATGAGTTGAGCGTGGCTTCCAACGCGGAGGAAGAGAAGAGAAGAAAGCGTGAGAAGTCCAAAGATGGGAAAGAGTATTTTCTTAAACTTTTGCTGGATGCAGAGATGACTCATTCCAAAGAAGGTCTGATCGAAGGGTGGTTATCGAAAGAGCTTTATCCCGTAGAGGGGATAATCAAAGATGTCATATTCTTCGGGGATGTCAAGGGAACGTTGATCAAAAGGATTTAATTGCAGATTTAGATTCTGGAATTCTTAATTTGGAACCTGCGATTTCAAACCTTTTGCTCTGGCGCCGTTGGCTCGTTTGCCACGATCTTCGCCTTTCCTCTCTTTAGTCTATAAAACTTAATCCATTTCAGAGAAAGAGGATAGGAAACGACGCTGAGGAGGATAGAGAGAATGAATGAACCGATCAGAAAAGAAAGGAGGAGACCCCATTGGGAGGTAACACTCCCCCAGAAATTCGAACTCATAAATCCTCGGTCCATTCCCAATTGAAAAATTTCTTTGAGTGTCGCCCACTCCATCCGAAATCCCGTTACCCCCATCCCTACCCATGTGGCCATTATATAAAAGGGAACGATCCACCAGGGAGTGTTTGTCCAGACTCCTAAAAGAATAGCCACCCGGTTCAAACCGAAGAGGAACGCAATGGCTAAACCCACAAGGGTGTGAAGACCGACAAAGGGTGAGAAACCCAAGAAGATGCCTACGGAATAGGCCAGGGCCGTCCTTTCAGGTGTGTCTTCGATATGGAGAAGTCTCTTAATCAAGTCTTTCATATGACGCATTTTACCGAAAAATCTTGACCCCCCGTGCGGAACCCACACCCACACCCTCTCCCGTCAAGGGAGAGGGGAATGATCGAGTCATTACTTCATTGGCAATAGAGGCATCCCTTATTCAGGAAACAAATATCGCACAGGGGCTTCCTTGCCTGACAGAGAGATCTTCCAAATCGGATGAGGTTGAGGTGCAGTGACAAGGACTTTTCCTTCGGGATGAGAGGACGCATCCATAAGTGAGCCTTCTCTGCATCCATCCATTCCGGAATGAAACCGAGACGCTTCCCGATCCGAAGGATATGCGTATCCACCGGAAAGGCCTCTCTTCTCAAGCCGAATAGAAGAAGGCAGTGAAGCGTTTTAGGACCGATTCCTTTCAAAGCGCCGATCGTTTGCTTAATTTCCTCGGAATCCATCTTTCTCAAAAAGGAAAGGCTCAATTTCCCCTGCTCTCTTTTGATCCAATGAAGGATTTCGCGGATGCGCTTCGCCTTCTGTCTCGCCAATCCGCCCTGTCGGATGGCTGAAACGATCCCGTTCATCTTAGCTTCCAGGACATCCTCCCAATGGGGAAATCGTGTTTTCAATCTCTGATAAGCTCTGTCTCGATTTTGATCGCTGGTATTCTGTGAAAGAATGGTCTCGATGAGAATATCGAGGAGATTCCCCGGATCCGTTCTTCGGGGGATGCCGTAATGCCTTTCTAGAAGAAGGGTGATTTTACTTAGTTTCGCTTTTAAATGCTTAAGTTTCTGCCATTCCCCTTTTGATCTTCTCACTCAATTTTCCCTTAAGAAAATCCTTCATCCGCTCTTTTACCTTCGTTACAAAACCTTGATAGGTTTCTTTTCCCTCGAGTACTTGGATATAGATTTCTCCCAGTTCCGGATAGCGTTTCAGAGTCCGATAGGCCAATTTCGTAAAACGAAAAACAAAATGAGAAAAAGTGAGTGCCCATTTCAGGTTCTCGAAGATATCAAAAGAGACCGCCTTTTGATAAAAGTCAGATGGAGCGGTGCCCTCCCTTTTCCATTCCAGAATCGCTTCAGCAGCCAGCATCCCGCTTCGCACGGCATAGTAAATCCCCTCTCCCTGCAGGGGATCCATCAGATGGGCAGCATCCCCCACGAGGAGAACCCTCCCCTGTGAGACCTTCTGTTTTTCATCGTAAAAAGAGGGGAGGAGATGGCCGATGACCTTTCCTGCCTTCCCTTCCGGGATATAGGTTAGTCCTTTGAGGAAGGATTTGAAGTACTGGCGTGGGTTCATCTTCTTGGTCTCTCTAAACATTCCACCGATGCCGATGGAGAGCCATTCCTTTTTTGGAAAAACCCAACCATATCCGTTGGGAACTCTCCCGAAATCCAAATGGATGAATTGAAGTTCGTCTTTCGGGAAAAGAACGGATGAGTCGAAAGGAGTCTCGCTTTCGACGGCAACCCCATATCCATCGTTGTTCTGGGGCCGCAAGGATAAGGACTTGGCAACCATACTTTCTGATCCATCTGCTCCGATGAGAACCTGGCAACGGAACTTCTTTCCCTTGGCCAATTCTACTTCCACCCCATCGGTCCCGTCTTCCACGTTCGTCACTTTCTCACCATCCAGTATCTCCGTGCCAGCCTCCAAAGCCTTGTCGATGAGAAATTGATCAAAGCGATCCCTCATGACCAAGAATGCGATTGGGTTCTTAGATTCGATGAAAAAGGGATCTTTGGAACGATAAGTAAATTTCGCTCCATAGATGGTGTTCTCAATGACCGGACTGAGATCAAAGTCAAGCAAACGGACAGTTTTAGCGGAAAGGCAACCCCCGCAGGGTTTGTATCTGGGAAGCCGTTCCTTCTCAATAAGGAGTGTTTTCACCCCGGCCTTGGCACAAAACCTTGCCGCCGTTGATCCCCCCGGCCCTCCACCCACGACAATGACATCATAATCCGAATTCATTTTCATCATTCTAAACTGGTTTAAGAAAAATTACAACGACATCCAGATTTATCAATAGATAAGAAAAAGACGAATTTAAATCGTGAGGCAAGATAAGGATGGAAGGTCATTTTCCCAAAGGATACGGGGTTCGCCGACGATTGAGGATGGTTTTCTCCTTTGCGACAGGAAAATATCCGGTGGGCCCTTATTTTATTATTTGAGCAACGTATTCGGCGATGGCAGGGGCCGCCGTCAACCCCGGAGACTCAATTCCCAGTAGATGCACCTTTCCGTTTTCTTGCTTCTCTATCACAAAATCTGCTCGTAGCTTATCTTGGTAGTAAACCTTAGGGCGATTGCCCGAATAGCCTGGATAGATTCTATGGACATTCAGGTCAGGAATCAAGGCGAGGGCCCCTTTCTCAAACTCTTCACGGGGTGTCTTCATCTCATAATCCTCTTTATTGGAGGCTTCAATAGCAGAAGGGCCGATCAAGGTTTCTTCTCCGAGGGTCCGGGTCAAATGGATTCCCAGGGAGTGGGGAGAATCCGGAACCGGGTAGACCAGGCCTCGGATGACCTCTTCGGTCGTGTTATAGTAATCCCCCTTGCGTGGAACGATCACGTATCCTTCAAGGCCGCACATCTTTGCGATACTGTCGCTATAAAGTCCTGCTGCATTGATGATCATCTCAGCCTCCATTTTACCCCGGGTCGTTGTCAGAGTGTTATGATCCTCAACAGATAGAGCCTCGCATTGTTTCACGACCGTTACTCCCGATCCTTTCAGGACCCTTTCCATTATTCTCATATAGGCAGCCATGTCAAGAATCCCCGTTTCAGGAGAGCAGAGGGCGGCCAAACACCTCACCCGGGGCTCGATCTTTTGAGCCTCGGCCTCATCGATGAGCCTCAAGTTTTCCACACCGTTTTCATCACCTCGTTTCTTAAGGTCTTCCAGTGCTTTCAATTCGGCATTCGCCAGGGCCACGATGAGCTTGCCGCATTTCCAATGGGGAATGTTATGGGTCTGAAGGAATTCATAAGTCAAATGGCGGCCTCGAACGCATAGTTTGGCCTTGAGGGATCCTTGAGGATAGTAAATTCCCCCGTGAATGACACCACTGTTTCGTGTGCTCGTGTGCTCTCCTAAGGCCTTTTCCTTATCCAAGAGAAAAACTTCCTTTCCCTCTTGCGCCAAACGGTAAGCAATGTGACATCCGACGATGCCGCCGCCGATCACAGCAATTTCCATGGATGGTTCCTTTCAAGAAATGAGATGAATAGAAGATTTATATCACATTCATTTGCATCATTTAAATCAATTTTTTCTCCTCGTTTCATGTCGAGAAAAATCCCTCCACCTCGCATTGGAAAAGCGCCATCCGTCGGGTATAATGGGAGTGGAATGAAAGAAACCGCCTGCGTTGTCAGTCTGGGATGTCCGAAGAACTTAGTCGACTCCGAAGTGATCCTCGGCCTTCTTTCAAAAGAGGGTTATCTTCTGACGACCGATCCTTTAAAGGCTGAGATTCTCATCGTCAACACGTGCTCCTTTATTGAGGAGGCGACGAAGGAGGCTGTCGAGACGATTCTTCAACTCTCCCGCCTCAAAAAAGAAGGCCGCTGCCGCCTTCTGATTGTTTCCGGATGTCTTCCTCAACGATATGGAAAAGTTTTGGAAAAAGAACTACCCGAAGTGGACCTCTTCGTCGGCACCGGGGCGTTTCAGAACCTTCCTAAATTACTGTCTCAGAAATCAAAGCGAAAGAGTTTCGTCCCAAAATCCACTTTCCTGTATAATGAAAGGACACCTCGAATCCTCTCCACCCCTCCTTTCATCGCTTACCTCAAGATTTCGGAGGGCTGTTCGAATGCCTGTACCTTTTGCACCGTTCCAAAGATCAGGGGTGCATACCGGAGTAGAAAACTTCGATCCATCCTGGAAGAGGCCCGAAGGCTTGCGGATCAAGGAGTTCAGGAACTCATCCTGATCGCCCAGGACACCACGGGCTATGGAAGAGACCTCCGAGATGGAACCGATTTGGAAAAACTCCTGAAATATTTGGTCAAGGTGGAAGGACTTCGCTGGATTCGAATCCTCTATTCCTACCCTAAGATAGGCCATTTTACCAACGGGCTCCTTGAACTCATCGCTCAGGAAGAAAAGATCTGTCCTTATCTTGACCTTCCCATCCAGCACATCGATGATGAAATCCTCAAACGGATGGGCCGAAGATCGAAGGGTGCAGAAATTCGGGATCTCTTAAAGAAAATTAGAACCTTTCTCCCGGAAGTCAGCCTGCGTTCCTCCCTGATTGTAGGCTTCCCAGGGGAAAAGGAAAGTCAATTCAAAGCACTCCTGGATTTTGTGGAAGAGATTCAGTTCGATCACCTCGGTGCCTTTAAATACTCTCCTGAAGAGGGAACCCCTGCTTCCCGGCTTCCTCATCCCATTCCAGAAAGTGTGAGGGAGGACCGTTTCAGAGCCCTGATGGAGATCCAGAAAAAGATTTCGCTCAAAAAATACAAGAAAATAGTCGGCCAGAAGAGGGTGGTTCTGGTAGAAGGACCACAACGTGAACGGGGTATCCTACGGGGGAGACTTCAAACACAAGCCCCTGAGATCGATGGCTCCGTTTTCTTGAACGGAAAAGCTCGACCTGGCAACTGGGTAGAAGCCCGAATCACCCAGGCCCTGCCTTACGACCTGGTTGCCCAGATTGAGAAAATCCTCTCCTAAATTCCCAAAATTTGTCTCTTCCAGCATGTTCATGAGATGCCACCTCTGTAACTGCCTCTGAACCAGTGGAATCCTTCCTCCTTCCAGGAGATATTCCCCCTAAGCTAACGCAGAAACTGCCTTTTCCCTTGACGGACATGGCAAAATGGGTTAATTTGAAAAGTCATAAAACTTTATTAAATCTTAATGAGATTCATACCATAGAGATGGTTACCACTCGGAGCGGAAGAGATGGATGAAACGAGTGAGCTGATCCAGCAGAGGATCAAAAAACTGGAGGCCCTGAGAACGGAGGGAGTCGATCCCTACCCGAATGATTTCAGGGTGACCCATACCTCCAGAGATCTTCATGGGACCTTCGACTCCCTCTCCGATGAGGAATTGAAATCGGTTGGAGAAACCTTCTGCCTCGCAGGTCGGATCATGGCGCTCCGTGACTTCGGGAAGGCCAGCTTTATTCAAATCCAGGATCGAAAGGGAAGAATCCAGGCTTACCTGCGAAGGGATATCGTCGGCGAAGCTGCTTTTCAGCTCTTTAAGACATGCGATATCGGGGATTTTATTGGAGTCGAGGGAAAAATCTTTCGAACAAAGACTCGTGAACTCACCCTCCAGGTTCAGGACTTCAAGCTCCTCGTGAAGTCTCTTCGGCCTCTTCCTGAGAAATGGCATGGTCTCACCGACATCGAAGCCCGTTATCGTCAACGTTATTTAGACCTCATTGTGAATCCCAAGGTCAAAGAGATTTTCCTGACACGGACCAAGGCGATTCAAAAGATTCGGGATTTCTTTACCCAACGGGATTTTATAGAGGTAGAGACTCCGATGCTTCACCCGATTCCCGGAGGGGCGACCGCCAAGCCTTTCAAGACCCATCACAATGCCCTCGACATGGAACTCTATATGAGAGTCGCTCCAGAACTCTTCCTAAAACGATTGGTGATCGGAGGGCTTGAAAGGATCTTTGAGATCAATCGCTGTTTTCGTAATGAAGGGATCTCGACTCTGCACAATCCCGAATTCACCATGCTCGAATTCTATCAGAGTTATGCGACCTATGAAGAGATGATCAATATGACCGAGGAACTTCTCTCCTCCACCGTCAAAGAAATTCATGGTGGACTCCACCTCCATTATCAGGGAAAGGAGATCGATTTCACTCCTCCGTGGAGGAGGATCCTCTACAAAGAATCTCTTTTGGAATATGGGAAGGTTGATCCGGTAATCATGAAAGAGCCATCCCGCGCGGTCGAATTAGCCAAGAACCTCGGCCTTGAACTAAAAAGGGGAACCTCCCATGGAAAGGTTCTCGACGATCTCTTTAAGGAACTCGTTGAACCTCATCTCGTTCAACCGACGTTTGTCACTCATTACCCCACGGAGGTCTCCCCCCTCTCTCGCCGGAACGGGAAGGATTCCGAGGTCGTCGATCGATTTGAGCTCTTCATCGCCGGGCGGGAGATCGCCAATGGCTTCTCTGAACTGAATGACCCCGTGGATCAACGGGAACGCTTCGTCCGACAGTTGAAGGAGCGGGCCGATGAAGCCGATGCGGTTCTCAACCTCGACGAGGATTTTCTTCGGGCCCTCGAATTCGGAATGCCTCCGACGGCAGGCGAAGGAATTGGGATCGATCGTTGGGTCATGCTCCTCACCGATGCACCTTCCATCCGAGATGTCATCTTCTTCCCCTTACTTCGAATGGAGAAATGATCTTCATGTGACTCCTCCTATCGGAAAGTAGGAAAGTGCAGGCACGGATGAAAAACGACGAAGAGGGACATCCTTCAAAACATCAAGGAACGGGTAAATTGGGGAATTCGCGTTACTCGAAATTTCTCCATCCTTAGGTTTGGACAATTATGAAATATGAATGGTTTATCGGCCTGAGATATCTCAAAGCCAAAAGAAAACAGACCTTCATCTCGATCATCACGGTCATCTCCATCGTCGGGGTCACGGTGGGAGTGACGGCGATGATCATCGTCCTCGCTGTGTTCAGCGGTTTTGAGAAGACCCTGAAGGAAAAGATCCTGGGCACCCAAGCCCACCTCGTGGTCCTCAAGGCCAGTCAACAAGGCATGGATCATTATGAGGAGGTGTTGAAACAGGTTCAGGAGGTGAAGGGCATTGTTTCCGCCGCCCCGTTCATTCTTAATCAGGTCATGCTCTCTTCCGAATCCAATGTCACCGGCGCGGTGATTAAAGGCATCGATCCGGATCGCGTGGGAAAAGTCACCGAATTGGCCCACAACATGAAGGCCGGCGGCCTTCATGATCTGAAGGGAGAAAGTGACTCTCCGGGCATTATCCTCGGAGTGGAATTAGCTAAGAATCTCGGTGTCTCACTCAACGATGCGATCCAGGTGATCTCTCCCCTCGGTACCATCACCCCCATGGGGATGATGCCCAAGATGAAGCGTTTCCGTGTCGTGGGCATCTTTTACTCAGGAATGTATGAGTATGACAACACCATGGCCTATGTCTCGATTGAAGGTGCCCAGAAGTTTTTCGGCATGGGAGCCCGTGTCTCAGGCATTGAGATCAAAACCAACGATATCTATCAAGTGAAAGAGATTGGAAAAGAGATGCGGAAAAAACTGGGATTTCCCTTTTGGACGAAGGATTGGATGGAGATGCACCGAAATCTCTTTTCCGCGATGAAGTTAGAGAAAATTATGATGTTCATTATTCTTGTCCTGATCATCTTGGTGGCTGCCTTCAACATCATCTCCACGCTGATCATGGTGGTGATGGAAAAATATAAGGATATTGCCATTCTCAAGTCAATGGGCGCTTCCTCAAAGGGAATTTTAAAGATTTTTGTCATCGAAGGATTGGTCATCGGAGTTGTGGGAACTGTTTTGGGAACGATCTTAGGTCTTGTCGTTGTTTTTAATTTGAGTGGGATCCAGGGACTTTTGGAGAAATTGCTGGGTCTTAAAATTCTTGCGAGCGATGTCTATTATATCGACAAACTCCCTTCCGAGGTCAATCCGCTCGATATCGCGCTGATCGTGATGACGGCGATTCTCATCAGTCTCCTGGCGACCCTTTATCCCTCCTGGAGGGCATCGAAACTCGACCCCGCGGAGGCACTGCGATATGAATAAGAGGAAGCTGTCTTTTAAAGAAGAAGCGCGGCAAGCTCTCTCCCGGGGGGAATGGAAAAAGGCGCTCGGATGCTTCCGAGATCATTGTGCCAAGAAACCAGAGGACCTTCGGACGCGACTCAAGGTAGCCGAATTGTTGGAGCGGTTGGGTCAAAAGGAAGAGGCCGCCCAGATGTACCGAAAGGTGGCCGAGGGCTATGCCTCGGATGGTTATATTCTTCAAGCCATCTCCGTCAACAAGATGATCTTAAGGATCAATCCTTCCTCGAAGGATGTCAGTGAGCGGTTGGCACAACTTTATTCGGAAAAAATCAGAGAGGCAAAACCCGCTCATTCGCTTCCCCATATCCCGCTCTTCTCCGATCTCGACAAGGAGGAACTCCAATTATTGCTCTCGCACATCCAAAGCAAGACCTATCAGAAAGATTCCCTGATCTGCCGAGAAGGAGAAAGAGGGGATTCCCTCTTCGTCATCAGTCGGGGAGAGGTGGCGATTTTCAAGCAGACGCCGGGGGGGAAAGAAATCCGGGTTCAAAACCTCAAGGATGGGAATTTCTTCGGAGAGTTCGGTTTTTTCATAGATCAAAAAAGACACGCCACGGTAAAGGCCATGACGGACTGTGAACTCTTGGAGATCTCAAGAAACGGGCTCCAGGAGATGATCAAATCACACCCCAGATTGAATGAAGTGCTCCAAAATCTTTTCAAAGAACGCGTTTTAGACAACTTCCTCGCGCTCTCCCCTTTATTCTCCTCCCTCACTTTTGAGGAGAGAAGAGGGGTGATGAAACGGTTTCGTCTTCGGAAGGTTCCTGAGGAGACAATTCTCTTCAAAGGAGGCGACCCTTCCACCTCCCTCTTTATGGTGAGAAATGGGGGAGTGGAGATCTTTACTCAAAACGGCCATGGGAAAAAAGTGATATTAGCACTCTTGCAAAGTGGAAATATTTTTGGTGAAATCGGGCTTCTCTTCGATCGGCCCAGAATGGCGAATGCGAAGACCACCCGACCTACAAAATTGTTGGAAATCACCCAGGAGGATTTTAAAGCCTGCCTCTTCCAAATCCCCAGCCTTCAAATGAAGCTCAAAGAAGTTTCTCTGAAGCGTCTTTCTCGGACGAAAGAGCTTCTTTCCCAAGAGGCCATTCAAAAGGCCAAGGAGGCGATGGTTTGAAAGAGTTGATTCAAGTCCAGAAGCTTTTCAAGTCTTATGGAAACGGAACAAAACGTGTGGAGGTTCTCAAGGGGGTCGACCTGACTTTTTCTCGAGGGGAGAAGGCCGCCATCGTAGGGGCCTCCGGCGTTGGAAAAACGACCCTTCTTCACGTCTTGGGCACGCTTGATCGGCCGACGGCTGGGAAAGTCCTGTTTGAAGGAAAAGACATTTATGCCTTGAATGAGAAGGATCTTGCTTTTTTTCGAAATCGCGAGATCGGTTTTGTCTTTCAATTTCATCATTTGCTTCCCGAATTCAGTGCCTTGGAAAATACGATGATGCCTTGTCTGATCCAAGGGATCCCGAAAGAGGAGTCCATCTCTCGAGCAGAAGCGATTCTCACTTTGGTCGGTCTCGAAGAGCGTTTCTCTCATAAACCGGGAGAACTGTCCGGAGGAGAACAACAAAGGGTCGCCGTGGCGAGGGCTTTGGTTTTGGAACCGAAAGCCCTGCTGGCCGATGAACCCACTGGAAACCTGGATACCAAAACAGGAGAGTCCGTCTTTGATCTTCTCCAGGAGCTGAATCGGATCAAAGGGGTCACCCTCATCGTCGTGACCCACAACCTAAAATTAGCTGAAAAAATGTCCCGCCAGATCCAACTCATCGATGGAAAGGCGTGGGGATAGGTATCCCTCCTTTACAAAAAGAGCGGGATTTGATATTAGAATGAAAATTTTCTCATCCCATCCGGTCTGATCCGGAAATTGGAGTGGAGAGTCCGTATCGGAATTCAAAGAATGGGAAGGAACCTGCCCATGCTCGTCAGACAAATAGGTCTTGTCCTCATCGTCCTCGCTCTTTTCATCGGGACAGGTGCCGGAGCTGAGGAAAGCATTTATAAAATCATGATCCTGGGAAATGTCAAGGTGGAAGAAGGGGTCATCCGGGGAGCGATCAAGAGCCGGGAGGGAGGCCCCTTTTCTGTCGAAAAGGTTCGCGAGGATCTACGATCCATTTTTGATCTGGGTTCCTTCACCGATGTGCAGGTCGATATCAAGCCGAACCCTCAGGGCAAAGAAGTGATCTTCATCGTCGTGGAAAAGCCCTCGATCAAAGATATCTTGATCAAGGGAAATAACAAGGTGAAGCTGGACGATATCAAAGAGAAAGCGACCCTCACGTCACGCTCCATCCTCAACCTCGAAAAGGTGAAAGAGAATTCAGAACAGATCCGGAAGCTTTATTTCTCGAAAGGGTATTACGGGGTCAAGGTGGAATACAAGGTCGACTATTTGGAAACCAATGAAGCCGTGGTCACGTTTACGATCTCTGAAGGCCCGAAGGGACATATCCAAAAAATAGTCTTCAAAGGAAACAAGAAAATCAAATCCTCCCAGTTGAAGAAGCTGATCGCGACCAAACGGAGGAATATTTTTTCCATCATCACCAAGACGGGGACCTTAGATGAAGATATCCTCAAAAATGACCTTCAACTCCTGACCGCTTACTATTTTGATCAGGGTTATCTCGACGCGAAGATCCCCGAACCCAAGATCAATCTCTCCAACCCGAAAAAGATCCGAATTGAGATTGGGATTGTGGAAGGGCCTCGATATCATCTTGGGAATATCGACTTCAAAGGGGATGTCCTCACAACCAAGGAAGCCCTCTTCAAGGTTCTCAAAATAAAGCGGGGAGGTGTCTACAGCAACACGATCATTCGAAGGGAGGTCAATGCCCTCACGGAAAAATTTGCCAATAAGGGCTATGCCTATGTAGAGATCAACCCCGAAATCTCTGTGGACAATAAAAATCTATTAGTCCACCTTACCTTTGACATAGAAAAGAAGAAGCGTGTCTTTTATGAAAAGATTCAGGTGGTTGGGAATACGAAGACCCGTGACAAGGTGATTCGCAGGGAGCTCGTGGTGGCCGAGGGAGAACTTTACAACGCTGCCGATATGAACAAGAGTCGTGACCGATTGAAGAGGACAGGGTACTTCAAAGAGGTGGACTTCACCACCAGCCGTGGGAGCACTGAAGAAAAAATCAACCTCGATCTCAAAGTAGAGGAAACTCCGACGGGGGCCATTACTTTCGGAGTCGGATATAGTACGATAGAAAGCGTGGTGGGTTCTGCTTCCATCTCCGATCGCAACCTTTTCGGTTTGGGGTATGCCGGAAGTTTGAAGTTCAGCCTGGGATTTAAAACCCAAAATATCAGATTGAGCCTTACGGATCCCTATTTTCTAGGATATCCCTATATGGCAGGGATTGACCTCTATCACGAAAGAGTGGAAATCTTCGACACTTATTCCTATAAAATTACAGGAGGGGATATCCGTTTCGGAAAGGAATTGACCGATAAGATTCGTATTGATGCGATGTATAAATTGGAGAACATCAGTGTCTATAATGTGGCCGATGACGCCTCTATCTATATCAAAGACCAGAAAGGGAAAAAGACGACGAGCGCCGTCTCGATTACTCCCTCAATAGACACTCGTGATGACTATTTCAACCCCCGGCGGGGAGGCCGACATAGCCTGTCCGTTCAAAACGCAGGAAGTATATTAGGAGGGGACAACTATTTCGTCAAGGTGACGGGACAGACCAGTTGGTTTTTCCCGTTACCTCTGAATACGACTCTAAACCTTCGTGCCCAGGCAAACATGATTTCGGGTTATGGTGGAAAAACACTCCCCATCTATGAAAAATTCTTCGCGGGGGGCATCAACACGGTCCGAGGTTTTGAATATGGAATGGCGGGCCCGGTGGACGTCAATGGGGAGCCCATCGGTGCGAAAAAAATGGTGGTCTTCAATACTGAACTGATCTTCCCCATATCGCGTGAGATCGGCCTGAAGGGTGCCCTCTTTTTTGATGTGGGAAAAGGATTCGACAGCTGGAAAGGCAAAACCTGGAGGTCAATAGACAATACCGATCCCCTCAATCCTAAACCGATTGTCACTCGGAAGACAGGACTCTTCCCATTGAGACTCGGCGTGGGGCCTGGAATTCGTTGGTATTCTCCATTTGGCCCGATCCATATCGACCTGGGGTTCAATCTCAACCCAAAAGAAGGCGAGAAGGGGCATGTGATCGAATTTAATGCAGGAACCGTTTATTAAGGAGCTTATTGGGGTTTAAACTTAACGGAGAGGAGAAATGAAGATGTACGGAAAGAAGGTAAGTCTTGTCATAGGAATGATCGTGTTGGGATGGCTCGGTTCAGTTTGGGCTGCAGATTCAAAGATTGCTTACGTCGATATCCAGAGGGCAATCAACGAATGTAATGCCGGCAAGGAAGCGAAAAAGGCAATCACCAAGGATCTGGAGAAGATTCAACGTCTCAATGTCGATAAGCAGAAAGAGCTTCAAACCGCAAAAGAAACCCTGGACAAGCAGGCTCCCATGTTAACCCCAGATGCCAGGGCCACCAAAGAAAAAGAATTTCAAAACAAAGTCCGAGATTACCAGAGGTGGGTGGATGATAACCAAAAAGAAATGCAACAGAAAACCCAAGAGATGGAGCGAACCATCTCCATTTCCCTCGTGAAGGTGATTCAAAAATTGGGAACGGACGAGGGTTATACCCTCATCTTGGAAAAGAACGAGAACATTGTGCTCTTCGTTTCCAAGACCGTTGACATCACCGATCGGGTGATCAAGGCGCATGACGCTCAGAAAAAATAGGGATCATAATTTCTGGAATTTAGGGTTTCAGGAATTTAATTCGTCAATCCCTCCATTCGTTAATCCCTGAATTCTTTGTTAGCATTAGGACGTGAGGATGAAAAAGAAACTTAAGGAATTGGCCGAGTGGGTGAATGGAACAGTTGTTGGAGATGGAAAGATAGAAATCTCCGGAGTCGCAGCCATTGAAGAGGCCCGACCTGGAGAGATCACCTTCATTGCCAATCCGAAGTACCTTCCAAATCTCAGCCAAACCAACGCCTCAGCCGTCATCGTATCAAACGAGGTGACCCAGGCGGACAAGCCTCTTCTTTGCGTGACCAATCCCCAGTTGGCCTTTGCCAAAATCCTCACCCTTTTTTCACAAAAACCGTACCAGCCCAAGGGGATCGATCCCCATGCCTGGATTAGCCCCACGGCAAAATTGGGGAAAGACGTGACTCTCTATCCTTTCGTCTACATTGGCGACCGTTGCACGATTGGGGATCGGGCCACCCTTTATCCTGGAGTCTCTGTGGGTGAGGACTCTTCCATCGAAGAAGACTCAATCCTTTACGCCAATGTCTCGGTCTATTCTGGGACGATCATCGGAAAACGGGTTATACTTCATAGCGGGGTAGTGGTCGGAAGTGACGGATTCGCATATGTGAAAGAGGGAAAAAGAAATGTGAAGATTCCTCAAGTCGGGACCGTTGAAATTGAGGATGATGTCGAGATCGGGGCCAACACGACTATTGATCGGGCCGCGCTGGGCAAGACGATCATCCGGAGAGGGGTGAAAATCGATAACCTCGTTCAAGTGGCTCACAACGTTGTGATCGGCGAAGACTCCATCATCGTCGCTCAGGTGGGAATTGCGGGCTCAGCGAAGATCGGGAGCAATGTCACCTTGGGCGGACAGGTGGGGGTGGCCGGTCATATTGAAATTGGAGATAATGCTATGGTAGGCGCCCAAGCCGGGGTGATCCATGATCTACCCGGAAACCAAGGGTACCACGGAAGTCCCGCTCTGCCCCAGCGTGAATATATCCGGGCAATCACCACCCTTCCAAAACTACCGGAGATGAGAAAGACCCTTCTCGGCCTTGAGAAGCGTCTCCAAAAGATGGAAGAAGTTCTCTCTTTGGAAGGAAAGGAAAAGGAAAAATAGAAATGATAGAGATCAATGAAATCATGAAAATTCTTCCCCATGCCTACCCGTTCTTGCTGGTGGATCGGATTGTGGAGATCGAGCCTGGAAAACGGATCGTTGGAATCAAGAATGTTACCTATAACGAACCCTTCTTCCCGGGCCATTTTCCAGGTCGCCCCATCATGCCAGGGGTCCTGATCGTGGAGGCCATGGCTCAGACGGCCGGGGTGCTCGCTTTCAAATCATTGCCCGAGGAGGAGCACGGACGACCGGTCTACTTTTTGGGAATCGATAATGTCCGTTTCAGAAAACCCGTCGATCCCGGGAGATCAACTTCGTCTTGAGGTGGAGATCACGAAGCATCGTCAAGCGATCTGGGGATTCAAGGGAAAAGCTCTGGTCGATGGGAAACTGGTTGCCGAAGCAGAACTCTTAGCCATGTTAGGAGACGAAAAATGATTCATCCCACTGCACTCGTCGACCCAAAAGCTGAAATCGGGGGAAAGTGTCGATATCGGTCCCTACTCTGTGATTGAAAAGGGAGTCTCCATCGGTGAGGGGACGAAGATTGGCCCCCATGTCGTCGTCAGAGAAGGGACTCAAATTGGAAAGCGATGTCAAATCTATCAATTCTCCTCCATCGGGGAAGCGCCTCAGGCCGTTGCTTACAGGGGAGAGCCCACCCTCCTGCAGATCGGGGATCATAATATCATTCGGGAGTTTGTTACCCTCCATCGAGGGTCTGTAAAAGGGGGCGGAAAAACCGTTCTCGGAAATGAGAATTTTATCATGGCCTACTCCCATATCGCCCACGACTGTCAGGTTGGGAATCATGTGGTGATGGCCAATGGAGCAACATTGGGAGGACACATCCTCATCGAAGATCATGCGATTATTGGCGGATTGGCTGCGATCCATCAATTCTGCCGGGTTGGCACTTATGCGATTGTCAGTGGCTTAACCGGCGTGAGCCAGGATGTTTCTCCCTATACGATGGCCGCTGGAGACCGAGCGAAGCTTTATGGTCTCAACTCCGTCGGTCTGAAACGCCACCAATTTTCGGAGCAAGACGATAAAGGCTCTGAAGAAGGCCTACCGCATCATTTTTCGCTCCGGTCTCACACTGGAGAAGGCAATGAAGACCGTTGAAGAAGATGACATCTTTCAGCTCCCAAGAGGTCCAACATCTCCTCCAGTTCATTCAACATTCGAAGAGGGGGATCTGCCGCTAAGTGGAAAAAATCAAGGTCGGTGTCGTCGGTGTCGGTTACTTTGGTCAATTCCATGCAGAGAAATATGCCAAGATGGAAGACGTGGAATTGGTCGGCGTGGTCGATGTGGATGCTTCCCGCGCGAGAGAAATCGCCAAACGATACCGAACCCAGCCTTTCTTCCATTATGCAGACCTTTTCCAAAGAGTCCAGGCGGTCAGCATCGCCGTTCCCACACCCTTCCACTATTCAGTAACGAAAGAGTGCTTCTTGCAAGGGGTCGATGTTTTGCTGGAAAAACCCATCTCCAGTACGCTTGAGGAAGCGGATGAATTGATCGGCTTGTCAGAATCGAAGGGCTTGATCTTCCAAGTAGGCCATTTGGAACGATTCAACGGAGCCTTGTCCGGCTTAGAGGGGAGGCTCCGCCATCCGTTGTTTATCGAATCCCATCGGTTGGGTCCCTTCTC
Organism: uncultured delta proteobacterium; assembly: GCA_963711845.1. GTDB lineage: Bacteria > Desulfobacterota > BSN033 > BSN033 > UBA1163 > CAVQFR01. The sequence continues at coordinate 98,878 of CAVQFR010000039.1, read as the reverse complement.
AGGAAGGGGAGCCGAGGTCGATGTCGTGTTGGATTTAATGGTTCATGACCTCGATATCCTTTTGAGCCTCGTGAAAGCAAAGGTGAAACAGTTCCAGGCCATCGGGATTCCCGTCCTCACCCACACCCCGGACATCGCCAATGCCCGTATTGAATTCGAAAATGGATGTACAGCCAATTTGACCGCAAGCCGAGTTTCCGAAGAGAAAATTCGGAAAACCCGGATCTTTCAGCCGGATGGAATCCTTTCCATCGACTACTTTTTACAAAAACTCTCCTTCTCTAAAAAGGGGGTCCCTCCCGGAAGGGAGAAGATGCCTGAGATGGTCACGGAGGAGATCCCGGTCAAGAAGATCGATCTTCTGGAGACCGAGATTCACTCCTTTCTCCAGAGGGTGAGGAATCGCGAGAGACCCCAGGTCTCAGGAACAGATGGAAGGCGGGCGTTAGAGCTGGCACTCCGGATCATCCAGAAGATTGATGATCTCAACAAAAAAAAGAAATAGTGGAGCGACTGAACAGATGGAATCGAAAAAGATCCTGTTGGTCGCTGGAGAAGTTTCAGGGGACCTTCATGGATCCCACCTGGTGGAGGCCATTCACTGTATTGATCCGGAAATACAGTTTTTAGGGGTCGGGGGAGAGGGATTGAAAAGAATGGGAATGAAGCTCCTTTATCATTCTCAGTCTCTTTCAGTTGTAGGGATCACCGAAGTCTTCGCAAAACTGGGGTCTATCTTAAAGGCCTTGCGGACGTTGAAAAGGTCTCTTGAAAGGGAGAAACCGGATCTTGTCGTCCTCATCGATTTTCCTGAATTCAATCTTCTGTTGGCAAGAATAGCCCATCGAAGGGGAATCCCCATTCTCTACTACATCAGTCCCCAGATATGGGCCTGGAGGCCTAAAAGGATTAAGTTAATTGCTCGACTGGTGAAAAAAATGGTCGTCCTCTTCCCCTTTGAAGTTCCTCTCTATGAGGCCGCAGGGGTCGATGTGGAGTGGGTAGGTCATCCGCTTCTCGATATCGTGAAGCCGACTCTCCCCAAGGAAAGGGCTTTTCACCAATTTGGTTTGGATCCCAAACGAAGAACCGTCGGGTTACTCCCTGGAAGCCGACTCCATGAGATAGAAAGGCTTCTTCCTCCTCTTCTGGCCTCGGCTCATCTCCTCCAAAAAGAGATCCCTGATCTTCAGTTCGTCATCCCTCTCGCCCCCGGGATTCCCAAAACGACCCTGTCATTCCATATGAATAATATTTCGGTGCCTGTGAAAGTGGTGGAGGGTTTCACCTATGATGTGATGAACCTTTGTGAACTTCTGATCACAGCCTCCGGGACGGCCACGCTGGAAGGAGCCATTCTTGGAAAACCCATGATCATTATTTATAAAGTTTCTTTCCCTTCCTACTGGGTCGGCAGGGCATTGATTCGAGTGGACCACATCGGTCTCGTCAATTTGGTCGCAGAGAAAGAAATCGCCCCAGAATTGATTCAGAAGGATGTCCATCCCCAAAGGATTGCCGATGAGGCGTTTCGTATCCTAAGGGATCCCCTCCTGAGTCGAAAGATGACAGAATCCATGGGGGAGGTGCGTCAGAAGCTTGGGGAGCCCGGAGCGGCCCAACGAGCTGCCCGCATTGTTTGTTCCATGTTATGTGAAGCGAAATGTTGATATTTCATTACAGGATTAGGAATCATGGTCATTAGGAAACCAAGAAATCAGGCGTCTTTCTTCTCCATCGTTCTTCGCCTGATCGTCTGATCTCCTGATCTCCTGATACCTTCATTAAAAGAACCAAGATGCTAATCTACCGCAGACTTCTTGAATTTGTTAAACCCTACTGGTTCAAATTAGTTCTTGCTGTCATCTGTATGGTCTGCGTCTCTTTTTTGACTTCCATCACAGTTTACCTTGTAAGACCCATCTTCGACGGTGTTTTCTTCAGGAAAGAAGGGGTTCCTTCAGTAACGATTCCGCCGTTCGTAAATAATTTAATCGCACATCTTCATCTTGAAGACCTCTTACTCCAAAGGGGCATGGAGATGCTCCGCTTGCTCCCCGTTATCCTTATCCTTCTCTTTTTATTAAAAGGGATTTTCAATTATGGCCAGTATTACTTCATGAACTTCGTAGGACAGCGGATTATTGCGGATATCCGGGAGAAACTCTATAATCACCTGCAGAACCTCTCTCTGTCCTTTTTTACAAAGACGGCTACCGGCATTGTCATTTCGCGGATTACGAATGATGTGACACTGATTCAAGGAGCAGTCTCCAGTGCCACAACAGGTATTTTTAAAGATATTTTGACTTTCTTCGGCCTCACCCTTGTGGCTTTCCTTCAAAGCTGGAAGTTGGCTATCATTTTTTATATTATCTTCCCTTTGGCCCTTATTCCTATCAAACAATTTGGGAAAAGGATGCGGAAATTCGCTCGCAAGGGACAGCAGCGAATGGGCTCGATTACGACTCTCCTTCATGAAACCATTACCGGAAACAGGATTGTTAAAGCCTTTAATATGGAGGAATATGAGAAGAGGCGCTTCGCTGAAGAGAATAACCGATTATTCAAGACCTTCCTCAAAAGGATCAAGATTCGAGCGCTGAATGCTCCCTTGATGGAATTACTGGGAGGGATCGGAGCGGCGATCATCATCTGGGTAGGGGGTCACATGATCATGCAAGGGGAATTAACCCCAGGCACTTTTGGGTCGTTTTTAGCCGCTGTTTTTTTGTGCTATGCCCCCATACGGGATTTAAGCAAGATCAACCTCGAAATCCAAGAGGGTCTGGCTGGAGCAACACGCGTCTTTGAGCTTCTTGATACCCCCACAGATATCAAGGAGGAAGAGAGAGCCATTTTACTTCCGCCCATTTCTCAGGGAATTGATTTTCAAAAGATCACCTTCAAATATGAACAGGAAATCGTTCTCAAAGATATTTCTCTCTATGTGAAGGCAGGAGACGTGATTGCTTTGGTCGGCATGAGCGGAGCCGGCAAAACCTCTCTCGTGAACCTTCTGCCTCGATTTTATGACGTGGAGCAAGGCCAAATCCTCATCGATGGGCATGACATTCAAAAGGTGACCCTCAAATCCCTCAGAGATCAGATTGGCTTGGTCACGCAGCAAACGATCCTCTTCAATGATACGGCTCGGAATAATATCGCCTATGGAGATCAGAATTGTTCCGATCAGGAGATCATTGAAGCAGCCAAGGCAGCCAAAGCCCATGACTTCATCCAGAAATTGCCCCAGGGGTACGATACGATCATCGGTGAGCAGGGGGTCAAACTCTCCGGAGGGGAGCGTCAGCGCATCTCCATCGCCAGGGCCCTCTTAAAGAATGCTCCTATTTTGATTTTGGACGAGGCCACCTCCTCTCTGGATTCCGATTCTGAAACAGAAGTCCAAAAGGCATTGGACGGGTTGATGAAAGGGAGAACGGTCCTCGTCATCGCCCATCGACTCTCAACCGTACGAAATGCCCACCGGATCATCGTTCTTTCTGAAGGCCGGATGGTAGAACAAGGGACCCATGAGGAATTGATCGCCCTCAACGGTGAATATCGGCGTCTCCATGATCTTCAGTTCAAAGAGGATGTGGGAGTACGAACGGCAGCCAAGCCGAAGGTCTTTTAGAATACCATTCCGAATTGCGGATCGCAGAATGCGGAATTCAATTTTCCGCCTGCCGCAGGCAAGCGAAATCCGGATTCCGAAATAGAAAAGATGGTCCTCAAAACCCTGAAGAAGAAATTGGTGATATGGTCGGGTCCCTGGTTAGCCTATTGGGCTATCATGATTCTGGGTCGAACCATGCAGTTTGAAGAGATCCATCCAGAGATTCCGAGACGGTTCTGGGAGAAAAGGATTCCAGCCATCGGGGCTTTCTGGCATGGAAGGCTATTGATGATGCCCATCGTCTATAAAGGAAAGGATTTGAGTTTCCTCGTCTCTCCCCATCGGGATGGCCAAGTGGTTGGAAAGGCCCTCGGACGGTTCGGTTTCCATGCCATCCTGGGTTCAACCACTCGAAAAGGTTTTTCCGGGTTCAAACAAATGATCAAGGCTCATGGGTCCGATATTGCCATTGTTCCCGATGGACCGAGAGGACCTCGCCACCGGGTGCAAATTGGCGTGATCGAGTTGGCCAAACTGACGGGAAGGGCTGTGGTTCCATTAACTTTCAGCGCGTCGAAAAGGAAGATTTTTAACACCTGGGATCAGTTCCTACTCCCCTATCCCTTTTCAAAAGGCGTATTCATGTGGGGAGAACCGATTGACGTGGATCAACATGGGGACCGGGCCCACCTCGAGGAGAAAAGAATCCTTTTAGAAAATCGCCTCAACGACTTGACTGAAAGGGCAGACCACTATTTTGATAAAAGCAATGCCAAAACCTAAAATCCCTGCCTTCGCCGAAGCGGCTTCGCGCAGGCAGGCAAATGTCAAATGAGTTTATATACACGGACATCAGATCATTGAGAACTTCTTTTGGAATTTGGATTTGATTTGACATTTGAGCTTTGTCATTTGAAATTTTAATCTCCCAATGGTTTCATGATCTATTACCTTTACAACTTTCTTCTCACGCTCCTCCTGATTGCGACCATTCCCTACTTTCTTTTTCGGAGTCTCCTCTCCAAGCGGTTCCGAAAGGCATTGCCTCAACGATTGGGATTTTTTGAAAGTCCGTCCTTCCAAAGGCCAATTTGGGTCCATGCCGCATCGGTCGGAGAAGTATTCTGTTCCATCCCTCTTTTGAAGAAGATCAAAAACGAGTTTCCTGATTCCAGGATTGTTTTAACCACGATGACCTCCACTGGGAATGAGACAGCGAAATCCTACCTCCCTGAAACGAATCAAGTCCTTTTTGTCCCGATCGACCATCCCCTCATCATCCGGAGAACCATCAAAAAAATCCAACCCGGCCTTCTTCTCATTGCGGAGACGGAGCTCTGGCCCAATCTGCTCCGTTCCTGTGGAAAAAAGGGAATTCCCATCATCCTCTTCAATGGAAGGATCTCCCAAAGGTCATTTCGACGTTACTTCCGCTTCAGATTCTTTTTCAAAGAATGTCTGAAATATATCTCCCTTTTCTTAATGCAGACGGAAGAAGATCGAAAGCGAATTATTAAGATCGGAGGAGAATCCCAAAAAACAAGAGCGGTGGGGAATTTAAAATTCGACCAGCCCTTTCCTTCTTTCACCCCAGAAACAAGGAATAAAATAGCTAAAACCCTCGGTCTTTCTGGGAAAGAAAACGTCCTTATTGCCGGGTCCACCCACTCCGGAGAGGAGGAAATCCTGGTCCCCTTCTTTAAAGAACTGAAAAAAAAGGACCCCAACCTCCTCCTCATTCTTGCCCCGCGACACCTCCAACGGCTGGAGGAAGTGGAAAGGATCTTAAAAAAAGAGGCGTTATCATGGTTGAGAAAAACTTCTCTTCCAATCGGTGCAGGCCGGTCTGATCAAGAACACCCCGAAGTGATTCTCCTCGATACGATGGGGGAGTTGATGGGCATTTACAGTCTTGGGACATTGGTCTTCGTGGGAGGAAGCCTTGTCCCCATCGGAGGTCATAACCCCCTCGAACCTTTGTTTTTTAAGAAATGTGTCCTCTTTGGCCCTCATATGTTTAATTTCTTGGAAATCTCTACCCGTCTGATTGAGGACGAAGGAGCGATCCAGGTGTCTGGAAAAGAAGACCTCTTCTCGCAATTGAAACGGCTCCTTTTTGACGAAGTTGCACGAAAAGAGGTGGGAGAGAAAGGTCATCAATTTCTTCAGAAGCATCAGGGGGCGACAGACAGAACGTTTGAGGAGATTCGGCCCTTTCTCTCCCGAAGGCAGAATACAGAGTTGTGAGCTCGGAGTTCAGAGTTCGGAGGTTTAAAAATAGAAACTCCGAACACCCTGCCTGCGGTAGGCAGGCAAACTCATTACTCCGAACTATTTTTTGGGGCGATATGCGTCGTTTTGATCGATTCCTTTATCGAAAAGAAAAACCCCTTGGGGAAAGAATACTTCTCTTTCCTCTTTACCTCCTCTCTTTACCTTATGGATGGTTTGTTGGTGCAAGATCTCTCTTCTATTCCCTTAGGCTGTTGAAAACAAAAACGCTTCCGTGTCCAGTCATCAGTGTGGGCAATATCACTGTCGGCGGGACGGGAAAGACCCCCTTGGTGATGGCTTTGGCAAGGGGATTGATGGACAGAGGAATCTCTGTAGCCATTCTAAGTCGAGGGTATAAAGGAACCCAGACCTCTGAACCGGTGGTGAGTGATGGCAACAGCATCTTTCTCTCCCCCGAAGAGTCAGGGGATGAACCCTTTCTGATGGCTCAGGTTTGTCAGGGCGTCCCTGTCCTCGTCGGGAAAGATCGATTCACAAATGGTCGGGTCGCTCTTCAACAATTTGGCATTAAGGGGCTGCTGTTGGACGATGGCTATCAGCATCTTCCCCTCCATCGAGACATCGATATCCTGCTCATCGACTCGCACATGGGTTTTGGAGACCATCATCTTTTGCCAAGGGGAATTCTAAGGGAACCGTTATCCCATCTTCGCAGGGCCCATCTTTTCCTTCTCACCAAAGTGGACGATCCTGAGACCTCGCGACCTTTGGAAAAAAAAATCCATGAAATCCATCCTGGAGCGCAGGTGTTTCACAGCCATTACCGACCGATGAGTCTGGTCGATCCTAAAGGGAAACAGGAAGAGCTTCGTTCTCTGAAGGGAAAGAAGATTCTTGCTCTCTCCGGGATCGCTAACCCTGACTCCTTCTCTTCCCTGTTGAGGAAATGCGAGATGGAGATTGTGAGCGAAGCCATCTTCCCGGATCACCATTCCTACGCACCCAAAGATTTATGTTCCATAAAGGAAAAAAGCAAAGGAGTCGACTGGATTGTCACAACGGAGAAGGATATGTTAAAATTGCGAACATTGGGTATGGAAGATCTTCCCATCCGATCGCTTCGCATCGAAATGAAAATCTGGGAAGAGGAAGCGTTCTTTAAAAGGATCATCTCGCTTTTTTGAGAAGAAGAGGAGAGGAGAAGTTGAAAGCACAGGTCAAGATATTCGACACAACGCTCCGGGACGGAGAGCAATCCCCAGGGGCGACGATGAATGTAGCTGAAAAGGTGAGGATTGCCCAGCAATTGGAAAAGCTGGGAGTCGACATCATTGAGGCGGGTTTTCCCATTTCTTCTCAGGGAGACTTTGACGCAGTCAAGATGATTTCCAGAACAATCATCCATTCGGAGGTGGCCGCTCTGGCCAGGGCGAATCCCCAGGACATTGATCGGGCCTGGGAGGCTATCAAGGCGGCTAAATTTCCCCGGCTTCATACGTTTATTTCCACCTCCGACATCCATCTCAAACATCAGCTGAAAAAATCAAAAGAGGAAGTGGTTCGGATTGCTTCCCAATCTGTGGCCAGGGCAAAACGGCTTACTCCGAATGTCGAATTCTCAGCCATGGATGCCACCCGAAGTGATGTTGGGTTTCTTGCCGCTGTGATCGAAGCGGCCCTTCGTGCCGGGGCAACCACGATTAACATCCCTGATACCGTCGGTTACGGGATTCCCTCTGAGTTTGGAGCGTTGATTCAAACCCTCCGGCAAACAGTCAAGGGGATCGAAAAGGTCACGCTGAGCGTTCACTGCCACAACGATCTTGGTCTGGCCGTTGCGAATTCCCTGGCTGCGGTTCAGAACGGCGTCAGGCAGGTGGAGTGCACGATCAATGGAATCGGCGAGAGGGCAGGAAATACCTCCCTCGAAGAAGTGGTCATGGCCATCCGCACACGAAAGGATCTGTTTCCGTTCTATACCCGGATTGTTCCCAAACATATCTTTGCCACCAGCCGTTTGGTCTCAAAGATCACCGGCATGGTCGTTCAGCCCAACAAGGCGGTGGTCGGTTCGAATGCCTTTGCCCATGAGTCCGGGATTCATCAGGATGGTGTCCTCAAGGAGAAAGAGACCTATGAGATCATGACACCGAAGTCGGTGGGGATTCCGAAATCCTCTCTCATCTTGGGAAAACTCTCCGGGCGGCACGCCTTCAAAGAGAGGTTGAAGGAATTAGGGTTCCGGCTCTCCGAGGAGGATTTTGGACTGGCCTTCAACCGATTCAAAGAGCTAGCGGATAAGAAGCGTGAAATCTATGATGAGGATATTGAGTCGATCGTGGTAGAAGAGATCCTCCGGATGCCCCGGCGCTTCAAACTCGTCTATCTCAACGTCATTGCAGGAAACATCACCGTTCCCACCGCTACGGTGAAGATGGAGGTCGATGGGAAACTGATCCAGGAGGCGGGTTTTGGCGATGGACCGGTGGATGCCACGTTTAAGACGATCAAAAAAATCACCCGGACGAGGTCGAAACTCCTTCAATTCGCCATCAATGCCATCACCGGCGGAACAGAAGCCCAGGGAGAGGTGACCGTGAGGCTGGAAGAAAAGGGTCAAACAGTGATGGGACAGGGTGCAGATACGGACGTCATCGTGGCCAGTGCCAAAGCCTACATCAATGCCCTGAATAAAATAGAATTCAAAAAACAGAAACTGGTGAGATTATAATGGCGACGATTCATCCGATGACGATCACAGAAAAGATACTTGCCTCTCATGCCAAGAGAAAAGAGGTTTTCCCTGGCGACCTCATCGATGCCCGTATCGATTTGGCGCTCGGAAATGATATCACCGCACCGCTGGCCATCCAGGCCTTTGAGGAGATGGGCGCCAAAAAGGTATTCCACCGGGATCGTGTCGTCTTGGTCCCTGATCATTTTGCGCCTGCCAAAGATATCCTTTCTGCGGAACAATGTAAAGTCCTCAGAAATTTTGCAAAGGCCCATCGTCTCACCCACTATTTTGAAATTGGGGAATGCGGGATCGAGCATGCCCTTCTCCCTGAGAAGGGGTTGGTCCTGCCAGGGGATGTGGTCATCGGAGCGGACAGTCATACCTGTACCTATGGTGCGCTCGGGGCCTTTTCAACCGGGGTGGGCAGCACGGACCTTGCGGCGGTGATGGCCACCGGAAGGCTTTGGTTCAAGGTTCCGGAGAGCATCAAGTTCATCTTTTACGGAAAGCTCAATCCGTGGGTCTCTGGAAAGGATCTTATTCTCTTCACGATCGGACAGATCGGCGTCGATGGCGCTCTCTATCAGGCAATGGAATTTACCGGAGAGACGATCGGAAAACTGCCTATGGAGGGCCGGTTTACCATGGCCAATATGGCGATTGAGGCCGGAGGGAAAAGCGGCATTTTTGATCCCGATCAAATGACCCTCCAGTACGTCAAGAAGAGGGCGACGAGGCCTTATAAGCTCTACCACAGTGATCCGGAGGCCAAATACAAGGAGGTGTATGAATATGATGCCTCAAAAATCCATCCTCAGGTCTCTCTTCCTCACATTCCTTCCAACAGCAAAAATGTAAAAGAGATTGGAAAGATCGGGATCGATCAGGTGGTCATCGGCTCCTGTACCAACGGCCGTCTCGAAGACCTCCGGGTGGCAGCCAAGATTCTAAAAGGGAAAAAGATCGCTCCTTCTCTGCGACTGATCATCATCCCTGCTACTCAAGAGGTCTACCGTCAGGCTTTGAAGGAAGGTCTCCTTGAAATATTCCTCTCGGCAGGCGCTGTCATCAGTCCGCCGACCTGTGGCCCTTGCCTCGGAGGCTATATGGGCGTCTTAGCAGAAGGGGAGAGGTCGTTGGCCACCACGAACCGTAATTTTCGGGGAAGGATGGGCCATGCCCAGAGCGAGGTCTATCTTGCTAGCCCAGCCGTGGCCGCTGCCAGCGCAGTCAAAGGAAGAATCTGTCATCCTGAAGAAGTCATGAAGAAAGGGTCCTAGGGGTCAAGGGTTCCAGGGGTCCAGTGGACATTCAAAGATACCAGAAATTGTATTTCTTCACTTGAACCCTTGAATCCTCGAACCCTTGAGTCCTTTATGGAAAGGGTAATCAATGAAACTCGAAGGAAGAGTTTGGAAATTTGGATCCGATGTTGACACCGATGCGATCATCCCTGCCCGTTATCTCAATCAGACGGATCCTGCAGAACTGGCCAAACATGCGATGGAGGATGAGCGACCCGAATTCATCCGGGAGGTCAAGAAGGGAGACATTCTCGTGGCCGAAAAGAATTTCGGCTGCGGTTCCTCCCGGGAACATGCTCCCCTGGCCCTGAAGGCAGCCGGAATCGCGTGCGTCATTGCAGCGAGCTTTGCTCGTATCTTCTACCGGAATGGGTTTAACCAGGGGCTTCCCCTTCTTGAATCTTCGGAGGCGTCGAAGGAAATACAGGACGGAGATCCGGTTCAAGTGGATCTGACGACAGGAGAAATCTTCGACCTGAAACAGCAGAAAAAATATTTTGCAAAACCCGTCCCACCGTTTATGCAGGAACTGATAGAGGATGGAGGATTGATCCCCCACCTCCGAAAAAGAGGGTTAAAGGGGAATAAATGAATTGAGATTTCCGAAAAGGCGCTTTTTGCTTCCCCCTGTGGCCCGACCCTTCTAAAGCTCCCCTGTTAGATATCGATCTTGCCAGTTTTCCTTTGGCATGCTTCACCCCAAATGACGCAAACTTTTCTGGATGCAGGGGTATTTCAGACTTGCCGCCTCATACAGAATGATTCGGGTTTCGTTTGATTTCCCGCCGGACAATGATAGGTGTCCACGCTCTGGATCATACTCGAACCTTTGTTCTGACGAACGGATCAAACCTCAGTATGAATCACAGAGGCTAAATCCTCCTCCTTTTTTGGGGGTTACATCGTGATAAGTTTGAATAACTTTGCGGTAGGACAAAATTGCAAAAAAACTAACAAAAAATGTCCTAATTTGCAATCAAACTCATTGCCACAAGCCGACTATTCTTACATACTCATTTAATACCAGAGACTTATATAAGAAATAGCTTGAGAAAAAATGGCATAGAATTTGCACCATTTTTATCCATGTTGAATCCATTGGACTGCATATTTATGGAACATACCTGCTTTTCACCGCAACCAACGTCATACTCTGGGAGGGAACGGATATGAATTACGCAAAGACCATTCTGTTTGCCTTGATGGTGCTCACGATGGGGGCTTGCTCGCCGAAGATCTACGGCACGGTCAAGCTTCTGGACCCAAACCTGCAGTTCATTCCGCCTGCCAAGGAAAGCCCGCAGGGAACCGTGGTGAACATGATCAACACGACCACGACGCTGGAGAAAGCGTCCGGGGCCGTCGTCACGGGTCCCGAGGGTAAGTTCGAATCCGCTAAGGATTATATCATCCCGGGGGTTTATAAGGTGGAAGCGAACAGAATTGGCTACATGACGGAAACCCAGGCCGTGAAGGTTAAAAAGTTCGGGTCGAAGAAAGTGGAGTTCAATCTCAAGAAGATCCCGGAGGGGAACCGCAAGACCATTGAAGGTTCCAAGTCAGATGAGGATAAAATCGTGAACCCGGGCGAGGTCAATATCCAGCCGCCAACGATGTAATCAGATCACAAAAATCAGGGTTCCCAACGGTGTCGTAGCTGTTCTGCTTTTCAACAAGCAGTTCTCTTAGGAGGCCTCTTATGATGAAGCATGCGGTAAGGACAGTTCTTGTGATGTTTGCAGCATTTCTGCTCTTTTCCTGCTCGGGCGAAAAGCTGGAATTCAAGGTGAAGGCCCGCATGGACGGGCAACCTGCAACTCAGGCCAAGGTGATCGTGGACAACGAGGAGCAAGGCCTCACTGGTACAGACGGCACCTTTTCAAAGATCATAAAAAAGAAACCGGGGGTTGAGGTTGAGGTCATCGTCTCCAAAGAGATGCCAGGATACCGGATCCAGCCCTGGAAGGGTAAGTTCGTCATGAAGCTGCCCAAGGCCGGCACGGTTGACGTGTACGCATTCGATGCCGACCTTGCAGCGACGCGATATATCACGATCACGGCCACCGAAAAGAGTGCGCCTGTTGCGGACGCCATCGTGAAAGCCGCGGGAAAAGAGGTGGGCAAGACAGACGCCCAGGGAGTGTTCGTGTATGAATATAAGACGCTGCCCAAGTCGGGCGCGGATCTCACAGTGACCAAATCGGGGTATGCCACATGGCGCAAGACCGGCAAACTGGAGCCAGGGCAGAAGCTCGAAGCCGCACTCAGCAAGCGTGTAATTGTCACGATCAGCACGCTCATGGAGGAATACGGCCAGTCGAGCGGCATCCCGGGCATCGCCGTGAACATTAACAATAAGGAAGTGGGAAAGACCGACGCTAAGGGCGTCCTGATCTACACCTATGACGGCGAGGCGGGCAAGAAGGTGCCCCTCACGCTCTCGGCCCCCGGCTACATCCCCGAAACCTGGAAGACCTCGATTGTACTGGGAGGGGAGGTTCCTATCCAGCGTTATTTCTATCCCACCACCCCCAGGCCGATTCGTACCGGGATCTACCGATTCGTGAGCAACGCACCGAACGTGGACCTGAAGGACGCGCTCAGCCAGACCGAGGCATCCCTGGCCGCGCAGCTCTTTAAGACTACCTGTTTCCGCGAAGTGCCGTCCCAAACGCTCCAGGCAGAGATGAAGCAAGCAAAATTGAGTATTGAAAAGATCACTGAAAAAGGATGGCACGACACGCCCCTCAGAAAGACCGTGGACATGATCATCCTCGGCAGCATTGCCAAGGACGAGAAGGGTTTTTTGATCGAGACGAAGTTCTACACTTCGGGCGGGTATGCTCATCCTGAGCCAGATCGTCCGGGCGAAGGGCGCCGGCGACATCAACAGCGCAGCAAAGGAGACGGCCAACGCCGTGCTCGAGCGTTTCCCTTTCGAAGGCACGGTGGTCTCCTCCGAAGGCGAACGGTGCCGGATTAACCTCGGTAAATCGGGATACCGGATCACCAAGGGGATGGACTTTAGGCTCATGGCCCCCCGTCTCGCCGAGACAGGTAAGGTTTCGGGGTACCGCGAGACCGGAAGGCTCAGGGTCAAGAAGGCCGAAGAGAGTGCTTCGTGGGCCGAGGTCGAGGAGCTGAAGAAAGATGAAAAGATCACGGTCGGCGACCGCGTGGTTCGCCGTATCTACCGCGAAGGCGAAGAAGAGGCCAGCCGTAACACGTTCATCCTCTCAGCCAAGGGTGGTTTGCCTCCGGATGCGTCACCCCTTGGGGCCGTGAACATCTACGTGAACGATGAGTGGCTCGGATCGACCGGACCGGACGGCAAGGCCGAGGTGCCCGTGCGCCTCAACAAGAGCTTTACGCTGATGCTCTACCGGCACGGCTACCAGCAGGTGACCGAGAAGGTCAAGATCGAAAAGAGCAAGGACGTGAGGGAATTTGTGCTCGCCGTCAACAATGCGATATTCAAGATCGACTCCGAGCCGTCCTCGGCCGGTGTCTTCGTGGACGGTGACAAGATCGGACAGACACCGATCCTTGACGGGAAGCCGGTGACCCTGGGTTTCCACACGGTCAAGGTCTCTGTCGGCGGCGACTTCCGCGACTGGGAAGAGGTGGTGGAGTTCTCCAAGAAAGAAGAGGACCGCACCGGCGACCGAAAGATCGTTCTGCCCAAAGACTTCCTCAAGATCGGCCAGCGGGCCCAGCAGAAGGGCGATATCGACGGGGCGATCCAGGCATACAAGAGCACCGAGAAGGGGCATCCGGACTACTCCGAGGCACATCACCGCCTGGCACAGATCTACCTCGACGAGAAGGGTGACTACGACGCCGCCACCAGAGAATTCGAGAACGTGCTCTCACTGCCCGAGAACCAGCAGCTGATCTACAAGCAGTTTTCAGTGGCCTTCATGAACCTGGGGCATGCGTATTATGAGAAGGGCAATGCCCTCGTGCAGAAAGACAAGGACGCGGCTGCGCAGAATTTCGCCAAGGCGATCCAGAACCTGCAGATCGCAAAGCAGAACACACGGTTCTTCCCGAACGTGCACTATGACGAGGCCGTGCATGACACCTACTACTATACGGCCCTCTCATACCATAAACTCTATCTGATCACCCGGAAGAACAACCTCCTGAACAACGCCAACCTCGCGTGGCGGGAGTACTTCGATTTCTTCCCCAGAAAGCTCGAGGGGAGCGGCACCTTTGAGAAGACAAGAGAAGCGGCGCAGAAATACTGGGATCAGATCAAACACCTGTGATGCCTTCAGGAGGACGGCTGGGTGAAAGTTAAAAGGGATACCAGAGCTCTGGGTTGGGCTCTGCTTTTATTGTCGTTCGTCGCGCGCACGGGAATGGCCGATGACCTTCCATCACCCCCGACGATAACGGACGAGAAGCTCGAACTGATCGAGCCTCTGTTCGTCAGGCCGCTTGTCAAGATCGAATCAGGCCGGAACGACTCGAACCCTGCCTGGTCTCCCCGGGGCGCGTTCATCGCCTTCGAGCGGAGCGTCGGCGACAAAAAGGAGATCCGCATTACGCTTCCTGACGGCACGCCGATCCAGACCGTTTATTTCATGCTTTCCGACGGCGGCAAGGAGACGAAGTTCTTCCTCCCCGGAGTGTCCGAGGAGACGAGCTACAACGCAGGGATCACCTGGTCGCCGGATCAATGCCGGTTCGTCTACATGAGCAACGGCGGGGAAGGCAACTACGATATTTACCTCCAGGACCTCGGTGTCAACGCTCCTGTCCGGCTGACGGACCACAAGGAAAAGGATGGGCAGGCTCACTGGTCTCCGGTGGCCGACCGTCTTGTCCTCGTATCCGGCCGCACCGGCAATGGCGACATCTATCTCCTGGACCTCAAGACCCGCGGGCTGACGCGGTTGACGCGGGGAGGCGAGGCCTATCTCTATCCGCAGTGGTCTCCCGATGGCAAGAGGCTCGTGATGATGCACGGCAGCAACGAGAACCATAACATCCTCATGATTAACGATGTGGCAAAACCCATGGAGTCCAAAAAAATGCTCACGACATGGACCTATGACGACCTTCGGCCCGTCTGGTCGCCGGATGGGAAAAAGATCGCCTTCTACTCGAACTACAACCCCGACGGTGATCCTAAGATATGGTCGATCGTTGTGATCGCGGCAGATGGGTCAGACCCCACCGAGGGAGAGGGGCTCGCTGCAAAGGTCGTGGCAATGGACGTCATTCCGGACGTCGAAATGGGGCCGTCGTGGATGCTTGACAGTAGCCGGATCGTCTTCGTGAAGAACGACCGGCAGGAATATAATCCGATCTATGTCGCCGATCTCAAACAGAAGACGACCCTTCCCCTCAAGACCGACACCAAAATGAACCATGATATTGCATGCTCTGCGGACGGGACGATCGCGTTCCGCGCCCAGGTCGATCAGTGGGACCAGGTCTTCGTGATGAAACTGAAGGATTGACGGAGAGAAGCAACGGTAAAACCATTTATTGCGGTTGTATGAGTAGCCGGGGGTTAGATGTGAGACGTCTCGGGTTCTTCTTTTTATCGCTCCTTCTTGCAGGAGCGGCACAGGCCTTTGCCGCTGACGACGTGGTGACCCGCGCGATGAAATTGTACGAAAAGCGGCATTACGATGAGGCGGCAAGGATGCTCCGCGCGGAGAGCGCTTCAATCGAGCAAGCCAAGAAGGCGAGCGCAAACCTTGCTCTCGGCATGATCTATTTCAAAAACGCTGTGCTCCATCGCGAGCTTTATCAGGCGGCGCTCGTGACATCGCACGACTACCTGAAGAAGCTCTCGGCAGCCCAGGGCAAGGACCGGAGCCGATTCGTGGACCTCTACTTGGGCGAAGCGCTGGCCGAGTCGGGTAAGTCGGGTGCCGCAGCGATCTATCTGAAAAAATTCTCACAGGGCAATGGGGTTGAGCCGCGGTACCGGGCGATCGCTAGGGTCTGCCTTGGACTCGGCCACTACCAGAACAACGAAGCCTCAAAGGGAACCGAACTGTGGGGAGGGATTGATACCTCTGACCTCGAAGTGAAGGCCGAGCTTGCCGGTGCCTACAGCAAGGCCGGCCTTAAGGACAAGGACCCATCTGTTATTGCAGAAAGTATCCTGTCAGAGATGAAGAGGTCCGGCAAGCCCCTTTCGATGCGGATGGTGAAGAACTTTGTCGCCATCTACGCCGGGGGATCAGGGTTGACCGAGAAAGGCTTGGATCTGCTCAATCGTTCAGATCTGAAGGCATTCTCATACCGGGAGATCTTGGGAAAGTCCAAGGTGATCCATTTCTATGACCTTTCCCTACTCAACGACATGGCGACCCTCTATGGCCGGGCGAGCGTGGCCTCCCTGGAGAAGGCCGCTGCCGACCCGAAGGTCAAGGACGCAGCAGAGTTCTATCTCGGTCAGGCGTCCGCGCTCTTCGGCTCGATCGAGCAGTCTTCAAAGGTGATCGCGTCCTTCATAGACACGTCGCAGATGCCGCAGCAGTACAAGGACCGCATCCGGGTGTGGCAGGGCGCCAACCTTTACGCAAGGAACCGCCGGACCGAAGCCATGGGCGTGTGGGATGAGCTTGTGCGGAAGCAACCAGAGGACCGGGACCTGATCGCGGAGGTCCTTCTTGCGTGCGGCCGGATGAAGATGGAATGTCCGAAAGTGCTCCAGAAAGCCACTGCCCTGGTCGAGGCCGGGGAAAGCAAGAAGCTGTCCTTACTGAATATTGCCATCGGGAAGTACCATCTCTCCAGGCTGGATGATGCCAAGGCGGTCTCGTACCTAGAGGCCGGCCGCGACAAAAGCAATAAGAACAAGATTGAATCGAACGACCCCGCGATGCTCGTGAGTCTTGCGGATGCGTACTACCGTACCAAGAAATTTTCTGAGGTCCTTGAGATCTATTTCGAAATGAGCAAGCAGTTCCCCGAAGTACGCCAGATCCAGGAGGCGATGCAGGGCGTTTACGCGATGGAGCACAAGAGCGCAGGAGACGTGAAGATCAATTGATGACAGAAAATGCGGAATTCGGACTGCGGAAAGAAACAAGGCAAACTCCTGATTTTTACTTATTCCGCACTCGGGATTCCGAATTCCGAATTTCGATGAGGAGGTCATTATGAAACGGATACTGGTCATTCTACTTCTGATGGTTGCCGCCGCCGTGACTGCGTTCACCGCTGTTGAGGCAGGCCCGAAGAAGGACAACAGGCCGAACGGGGGCAGCCTGAGCTATGGGGAATACGGCAGGCCGGCCACCCTCGACCCCATCACGAGCAACGAGATGATCTCGCTTCGGCTTACGGAGCTCATCTTCAACGGCCTGGTTGGGATCAACGAGAAGCAGGAGATCGTCCCGGAGCTTGCAGAAAAATGGGACCGTTCTGCCGACAACCGCACCTATACCTTCTTTCTCCGGAAGGACGTGATGTGGCATCCGAAGGAAGGGGAGCAGCCCAAGCCGTTCACGGCTGACGACGTGATCTTCACCTACAAGATCATGATGCATCCCAGGACCATTACCCCCCTCAAGGTGAGGTACGAGTTCATCAACACGGTCGAGAAGCTTGATGATTACACGGTCAAATTTACGCTGAAACGGCCGATCCTGAACGCCCTGGCCAAGTTCAGCTTCAAGGTGATCCCGAAGCACGGGCCGAGCAACCCGCTCTACCTCGCGCGAGAAGACCCGTTTGTACGGAACCCCATCGGCACCGGCCCCTATCTCTTGAAGAACATCACCGCCGAGCGCGAAATCATCCTTGCTGCGAACGAAAACTACTTCAAGGGCAGACCGCACGTCGACAAGTTCATCGCCAAACCCTTTGCCGACCAGAACATCATGACCCAGGCGCTTATGTTCAATGCGATCGACATGATTGTGCTCGTCAACCCGAGGGACATCCCTGAGATTCAGGGCGACAAACGCTTCATCCTCCAGCCGTACAACGCGCTTTCGTACTCGTTCTTCGGGTATAACGTACGGAGTCCGCTTCTCGCGGATAAGCGCGTGCGCAAAGCCTTTACCCACGCCGTGAACCGGCAGGAGATGCTCGACTCGTTCTTCAACGGCCAGGGGACCATCATCTCCGGGCCCTTTGCGCCCGGGAGCTGGGCTTACAACCTCGATGTGCAGCCTGTGCCCTTCGATCCCGAAAAGGCAAGGACCCTCCTGCAGGAGGCGGGCTTCAGCCGCGGCGCCGATGGGTTCATGGAGAAGGACGGCAAACGGCTGGCGCTCTCGCTGAAAGTCCCGATCGAGAAGGAGAGCGAGGCTGTGAAGCGTGTTGTGCTTGCATTCAAGAACTACCTCAAGAACATCGGTGCGGACATCAAGGTTGAGTTCAAGGAGTGGCAGGCCTGGAAGGAAGATGTGTTCTTCGAGCATGAATTCGACATTGTCTTCGCCATATGGGTTTTTGACGACTCGGCGGACATCTCGTCGCTCTTCCATTCCGGCGAGATCGGCGCCTGGAAGAACAATTTCGGCGGATACTCCAACCCGGAAGTGGACAGCCTGATCAACGAGAGCAAGTTGACGCTCGACCACGAGAAGCGCCGTACGATCAACCGGAAGCTCCATGCGATCCTGGCAGAGGAAAACCCCTACACCTTCCTCTGGACGCTCACCAACTATGGGGCATACCACAAAAAGCTTAGGCGTGTGGCCATCCATCCCTACAAGTTTTTCTCGTACGCGGATGATTGGTTCATTGAGGAGAAGGACCAGAAATAGGTTCAAAGTTCAACGTTCAAAGTGATTGTCTGCCAATGAAGCTCTCAGCGATTCGGCCCATAGCCCTGGTGCTGTCCAGAGAGCTGATGATCACGGCGCTTCTGCTTCTGGGCGTGAGCTTCGTGGTTTTCATCATCCTCTTTGCGTCACCCGGAGACCCCTTCAGCGTCCTCCTCGAGGGGCAGATGTCTACAGCAGAAGTCAGGGCCGGGGTGCGCGAAGCCATGGGCGCCTCCCAATCATGGTACGATGCAGTACCTGTCCTGGCTCGCGGGCATGCTGACAGGCAACTTCGGCACTTCGATCCGGATGGGTTTGCCGGTCCTCCCGGAGGTGCTGCGCGTTGGGTTCAACACTCTCATCCTGACCATCGGGTCGCTCATCATTACCCTTCTGATCGCAGTGCCCATCGCCCTCTATTCCGCTGTTCGGGGAACCGACAAGATATCGTGGCCTCTTACGATGTTTTCCTACGTCATCTCTGCTCTGCCGGTCTTCTGGCTCGGGTACATCGTCATCTATTTCTTTACCCACAAGCTCGGCCTTTTTCCCCTTGCCTTCGGGTTCTCGAGTGCGGGGCAGCCATATCGCTGGCTCTATCAGCTCCTGCCGATCTTTGTGCTGGGGGTGGGGAATGGAACGATCAGCGAGGTCATCCGATTTCTTCGCCAGGAGATGGGGAGGGTGATGGGCGAGGACTACATCCGCACGGCCCGGGCCAAGGGCGCCTCGGTCTGGAAACATTCGTTCAAAGAAGGCCTGCTCATCCCCGTGACTGAGATCGTTGCTTCCAAAATACCCTTCATCCTCGGCGGTGCCGTCATCGTTGAGCAGGTGTTCAACTGGCCCGGAATGGGCAGGATGGCGTGGCAGGCAGCACAGGATCGGGACTATCCGGTGATTATGGGCATCGCGATCCTTGCCGCAGTCCTCGTGCGCATGGGCAGCCTGTTCCAGAGTGTGGTGTATGTCATCGTGAATCCGAGAGCTTCCAAAGAATGACCTTATGAAACACTATTCCCAAATGCCCGGTGAGATCAGCGAGTTCTCGGACCAACCGTTCTGGAAGAAGGCGGATGCGGTCGATCTGGCTTATGTTGGCTACGGACTGCTTATCGTCACCCTCGTCGTGGTTTCTTACCTCCTCGGCTCTTTCAACCTCCTGCCCCGGGATCCACAGGAGATCGACCTGGGTCTCATGATGGCGCAACCAGGGACCGCAGAGCACCTGCTTGGCACTGACTTCATGGGTCGGGACATGCTCTCGCGGCTGATCGTAGGCATCCAGGCCTACTTCCTGCCGGGCCTCCTGGCGATCTTTATCGCGCTCTTCTTAGGCACCGTGCTCGGCGTGGTGGCCGGCTACCGGGGTGGAACCTTCGACACAGGCATTACCTATTTCACCAACCTCGTCGATTCCTTCCCGCGCCTCGTGCTCATCCTGCTCGTGATCGCCGCCTTCAAGCCAGATATCTACTACATCATGTTGGTTGTCGGTTTCACGAATCTTCCGGTCGTCACGTCGCTCATCAAGGGCAAGATCCAGTTCTTGAAACAGAAGAATTTCATTGAGGCTGACGTTGCCCTGGGCGTACCGACGAGCACCATACTCCTGAAGCACATCCTTTGGCACAACTGCAGGTCGCTCCTGATCATCCAGGCAACGCTCGGCATGGCAGAAGCCATCCTGATGGAGACGTCGCTCAGCTACCTCGGCTTCGGTGTGCAGGAACCTACGCCGTCCTGGGGCAACATGGTGCAGTCGGGCGCCAACTATTTCATGCAGGGAAAGTTCTGGCCATCCACCGCTCCGGCCCTCGCGATCCTGTTCACGATCCTCGGTTTTCACCTGCTCGGCGACGGGCTGAACAACATTCTGGAAGGCAAGAGGAACACATGACAACGGTGACGGTCCTGAAGATAGAGGATCTCCGCACCTACTTCTACTCACGCAGCAAGCAGGCCTTTATCCGCTCCGTGGACGGGGTCAGTCTCGAGATCGAAAAAGGGAAAGCCCTGGGTGTGGTCGGTGAGAGCGGCAGCGGAAAAAGTATCACCGCCCTGTCGGTCATGGGGCTCATCAGTGCCGGGCCGGGCGTGATCAGCGGCAAGATCGGGTTCAGGTCCGACCGGATTCAGAAGAACCTGCTCCAGGACCTGGAAGACTTCGTGAAGCTCACAACGAGGGATGGCAAGATCATGGACGTGAGCAAGGACGTCGTGGGATGGGAACGGAACACGGAGCGCATGATGCAAAAGCTGCGGGGCAAGGAGATCGCCATGATCTTCCAGAACCCCAAGTCCTCCCTCAACCCCTTCACGCCCGTGGGAAAACAGATCACCGAGGCGATCCAGCTCCACACCTCCATAAAAAGCGAGCCGGAGGCCAAGGAGCGTGCCCTGACCTGGCTCGACCGGGTGAAGATCGACTCCCCCCGCCTCCGATTCGACAATTATCCTTACGGTCTCTCGGGCGGCATGTGCCAGCGGGCGATGATTGCCATGGCCCTGGCATGCGAGCCGTCGCTCCTGATCGCAGACGAGCCGACCACCGGCCTCGACGCCACCATCCAGTCAAAGATCGTGGACCTCCTTGCGGAGCTCAAGTCCGAACTCGGCGTCACGACCATGCTGATCAGCCACGACATCAGCATCATCTCCCGTCTCTCTGACAGCGTTGCCGTCATGTACGGCGGCACCGTATGCGATTACGGACCGACAAAGGAAATCCTGTCAACAGGGTTTGAGTCAAAACATCCCTACACCTCGGCACTCGTCGCGTCCATTCCAAGCGCGCAGAACATCAAAGAGAAGGGATATCTTCAGGCCATCGAGGGAGATGTGCTCGACACCATCAATATCCCTGCGGGGTGCCGGTTCTACAGCCGATGCAACCGGGTGACGGAGAGGATTCGCGAGAGATGCGCAGGTCATGAGCCTGATCTTCGAGAGATAAAATCGGGACATAAGGTAAGGTGCTGGTTGTATTTTGATTAAAGGTTCTTATGCCGAAGACGATCCTCGAGGTCACCGACCTCAAAAAACATTTTACCTATCGAAAAGGGCTCTTCTCCTCTTTTAAGGACCAGCAGCAGTTCATCCCCGCGGTAGACGGGGTAAGCTTCTACCTCAAGGAGAACGAGACCATGGGGCTGGTCGGCGAATCCGGGTGCGGCAAGACAACCATCGGCAGGACCGTCCTGAGGCTTGAGAAACCGACCTCCGGGAAGATCCTCTTCGACGGGAGGGACATTACCCGCACTTCGACCGATGAACTCAGGCAGCTCCGGAGTCAGATGCAGATGATCTTCCAGGACCTGGACGCGGCACTCAATCCCAAGATGCGCATCCGTGATATCCTCTCCGAAGCGATCACCGTCCATCATCAGATCAGCGATGCCGAAGTGGAAAAGCGTATCGCCGATCTGCTCGAACAGGTGAGCCTCAAAAAGACCAAGCTCTCCAACTTCCCCCACGAGCTCTCGGGCGGTGAAAAGCGGCGGGTCGGTGTGGCGCGGGTGCTCTCGGTCGGAGCGAGGTTTATCGTCGCCGACGAGCCCACGAGCGCCCTCGACGTCTCCATCCAGGCTCAGGTCGTGAACCTGCTTCGGGACCTTCAGAAGAGGCTCGGGCTCTCTTACCTCTTCATCTCGCACGACCTTCGGGTGGTGGAACTCATCAGCGATAAGGTGGCCGTGATGTACCTGGGCAAGATCGTGGAGATAGGCCTTTCCGACCGCATTGCGAATCAGAGCGAGTCATCCCTACACCCATATTCTCTGGTCCTCCCTGGTCGAAAAACAGAGCAGGGAGGCTTCGCAGAAGGCCAGGAGCGTCCAGGCAGGTCGGTGGGGAGTCTTTGATTTCGAGCGCCCCACTGCCGGCTGTCGATTTGCCCCCCGCTGTCCGGTGTATGAGTCCAAGGGGAAGCCGGAGATTTGTGTTGCTCCCTCTACCGAGCCGCAGTTGAAGGAGATCGACGGCGC
Source organism: uncultured delta proteobacterium (assembly GCA_963711845.1). Classification (GTDB taxonomy): domain Bacteria; phylum Desulfobacterota; class BSN033; order BSN033; family UBA1163; genus CAVQFR01. Next base: position 76,244 of record CAVQFR010000039.1, on the reverse strand, counting down.
CCACCAGGTCGCCTGCCATTTCCCGCTGTAACAGGCGGATAAAATCATCCTCCTACCCTTACAATCAATGTGATTCTTTTACACTGCCTGAACTTCAAGAAAAGAGAAGACCAAAAATTGTTTTGAAATTGAAGGCGTTATGTAAGATAATGCATTGAAAATCAGATCATCCTAGGGTATCGCGTCAAGAGTCTCTCTATTTTGATTGTCATTCCGGGCTTGACCCGGAATCCAGTATTTCTGAACTGGATTCCCGCTTTCGCGGGAATGACGGATTCGGGACTCATGTAAAGAAGTGTTACAACCACAAGACTAGATACTTCAAAAATGAAAAATGCATTTGTAGCCATTCATGGTCATTTCTATCAGCCTCCCCGTGAGAATCCCTGGCTCGAAATCATTGAGACCGAGGAGAGTGCCCATCCCTTTCATGATTGGAATGAGCGAATCGCCCTGGAGTGCTATCGGCCCAACGCTCATGCCCGGATCCTGGACGGGAAAGGCAAGATCTTAGAGATCCTCAATAATTACTCATCGATCAGCTTCAATTTCGGTCCCACGCTCCTCCCCTGGCTGGAGAAGCATTTCCCTTCGGTCTATCAGAAGATCCTTGAGGCAGACCGGGAAGGTTTAGGGCGATTTGGCCATGGGAATGCCATGGCGCAAGTCTATAACCACATCATCATGCCCTTGGCCATCGACAGAGATAAAGAAACAGAGGTTCTCTGGGGAATGGCCGATTTTGAAAAACGGTTTCATCGCAAACCCGAGGCCCTCTGGCTTCCTGAGACGGCGGCCAACTATGCCACCCTCCGGGTATTGGTCAAATATGGAATGCGCTATCTCATCCTGAGTCCCTTTCAGGCATTGAGGGTAAGGTCCCTTGGAGGGAAGAAGTGGACGGATGTCTCTCAAGGCCGGATCGATACGACCCGGCCCTACCGCTGTTTTATCCAGGATGCATCCGGCAAAAAGCTTTTAGACCAGTCCATCGACATCTTTTTTTACAATGGAATCATCTCAAAGGAGATTGCCTTTGGGGATCTTTTAAAGGATGGGAACAGCTTCTGCAATCGATTTGCCCAGTTCCACCAGGAATCGAAGGAAAGGCCGCAATTGATCCACGTCGCCACGGATGGGGAGACTTATGGGCACCACATGAAATTTGGAGAGATGGCCCTGGCCTATGCGTTGGACAAAGGGCTTCCGACAAGGGGTTTAGAGCTGATCAATTACGGGTCTTTCTTGAAGCGATTTCCTCCTGTTCATGAAGTGGAGATTGATGAAGGGCCGAAGGGGGAGGGCACTTCCTGGAGTTGTGCCCACGGCGTGGGGAGATGGAAAGAGGATTGCGGGTGCAGCACCGGGGGAAAACCCGGATGGAATCAAAAATGGAGAAAACCCCTTCGGGAGGCTCTTGATTTCTTACGGGATGAGCTGAGCCAGGTTTTTGAGAGAGAAGGGGGAAAGATATTTCAGGATGTTTGGGGGGCCAGAAACGGGTATATTGAGGTGATCCTCAATCGGTCCCCTGAGGGGATCAAGAACTTCTTCGATCAATATGGGGCAAAGAGCCTTGATCAAGAGGGAAGGATCAAAGGGCTCAAACTCCTGGAGATACAGAGACACACGTTACAGATGTATACGAGTTGTGGCTGGTTCTTTAACGACTTGGCAGGGATCGAAACGATCATCGTCCTCCAACATGCAGCCAGAGCCATCCAGCTGGCTGAAGAGTGTACAGGAGGAGAGATTGAGAAAAAATTCGTTCAACATTTGTCTGAAGCCAAAAGCAATCTTCGTGAAATCGGGAAGGGCGATCAAGTTTACCGGCATTTAGTAAAACCGAAGTCGGTCACGCTAGAAAAAGTGGTAAACCACTTTGCCATCACTTCCTTATTGGATAGAAGGGATGGAGAGAAGAAAATCTTTTCCTATCGGGTGGAGAAGATTCATTATGAAAAGATTGGACAGGAAGAATATTTGTTGGTCATAGGTCAGGTGAGGGTCACCTCGGAAATCATCCCCGAACCCAAGGAATTTCTCTTTGGATTGATTTCATCTAACAAAGAGGTTTTTCGGACTTGGGTGTCGGAGAAGAAGAAGGGACTTGATTTCAATACCCTTAAGGAAAAAGCACAAGAGAGCTTTGGGAAAAGTGAAGAAGAAATGGCTAAAGTTCTTACTTCACTCCTCGGAGATCAACCCTTCACTGTTCAAGATACTTTCAAGGAGGAAAGACAAGTCATCTTTCAAAAACTAATCCAGAAGGAATTTGATGAACACTGTCAGATTTATGCCTACCTTTTTGACAGGACGAAACAGGCGGTCGAGGCTTTGTCCAGAGAGGGGTTGGAGATTCCCTATGAGATTCGTGTGGCCGCCGAAGTGACTCTCAGCCATCGCCTATTTCAAGAGATCAATGAGTTGAAAAGAGATTTTAAGAAGACGAAAGAGAGAGGGGAGATTGACCGAATTATAGAAGAAGCAAAGGAGCACGGGTATCATCTGAGAAGGGAGAAATCTCTTTTAGCTTTGGATGAGATATTAATGGAGAGGATGAATGCCCTTCAAAAAGGCAATGGGTCTGACCTTTCCCTCCAGTCGGAACGGATTGAGGAAATCATGACACTCCTCGACTCAGCGACGAAATGGGGCTTCGAAATCTCCCTGGAGGAGGCTCAGAATTTAATGAGCCAGATACTGGAAGAGTGTGTTGGAGGTCTTGAGAAGTGTTGGTGGGAGAACGGGACTCCAAAACTATTCTCTCCCAATCTCATCACCCTGGCAGAGAAATTGGGCTTCAATGTAGAGAGATTTTCAAAAATAACCGGTCCAGGTAATTCGGCAAGCTGAATCATGATAGACTGACGTATGGCAATCCACACGTCCCCATCTGACCCACTCTTCCCAAGTACCCTTTGCTGTGACCCCTCATCTGTTTTTCGCCTGGGAAAGGCGTTTACATTTGCGCCACAGGGTTGTGCGGTGAACGCCGAGGACTCAGCAGCCCGGGTGATCTTCCCTCCTGCCTGAGCCAGGGCGCGTTCGATATCCTCCATGCCTCTTGGCCCGCTGCGCACAATAGTTGAATTTGCCGGAGCGAAATTGTTGCTGCCACTGAATGGCAGATAGGCAGGGGTGTGCTGAAGGGATGCTGGTGAAGGTGTTGAGGGTAGACCGGGGATTGGCCTTCGGCAGAAAAAGTTTTTTGACATCTTGGCCCAATTGCGATATATGCACTTGAACCCCAGAATTTGGAGGAGTTGGAAGACTGTCGGTGGAGTGGCAGAGAACTTCTGAAGACTCAGTATATTCGGAGGTGGTTGTGAAGACGCTAAGACCGGTCGATATAGCAGTGGGTTGTTTCCTCGCCCTGCTCGGGCTTTTCATTCTGTATGCATCGTCGATGATCAGGGTGGGGGTGGAAAGGGCCCTGTCCCCTCGCACCATTCCCTCTGCCGTCGGTTTTCTCATATTGTTTTGCGGTATCGGACTTGCCGTCAAATCCTGGCGTTTCCGGGGAGAGGATCCCAAGATCAACTGGCCGGACCGCGAGGGGTTAAGGATCATCCTGGTCAGTCTCATCATCCTGGCATGTTACATCGTCCTGATGAATCCGCTCGGGCTGCCCCTCAGCACGTTTCTGTACGTCACCATTTCCATCTGGTATCTGAAACGGTCGAAATGGGTCACGGCGATAGTGACCGGCCTGATCTTTGGGATAGTCTCGTACTACGTGTTCATCCATCTGCTGAAGCTCTCTTTCCCGATGGGTTTCTTGTTTGAAGGTTAGGAGGACCGTATGGGTTTTTCCTGGGACTTTCTTTTCCAAGGGTTTGCGACCGCCTTTTCTTTGCAGAATCTTCTCTGGGCGCTGGTGGGCTGTTTCATCGGGACTCTGGTCGGGGTGCTCCCCGGCATCGGTCCTGCCTCCGGGATCGCGATCCTGCTGCCCATGACCACGGTGCTTCCCCCGACTTCGGCGATCATCATGATGGCGGCCATCTACTACGGCGCCATGTACGGGGGATCGACGACCGCGATCGTCGTCAACATCCCCGGGGAGGCTTCCTCCGTGCCGACTGCCATAGACGGCTATGAAATGGCCAAGCAAGGGAGAGCCGGTCCGGCTCTGGCCATCTCCGCCATCTCCTCTTTTTTCGCGGGAACGCTCGGTCTTGTCGGCCTGACCTTCTTTGCCCCGCTCCTGGCTAACTTTGCCGTGGTTTTCGGCCCGCCGGAGTATTTTGCCCTGATGTTCATGGCGTTGACCCTGATCATCAGCCTTTCCGGCCGCGCCCTTCTGAAGGGGGTAATCTCCATGGCCCTCGGGCTCATGACCTCTTTGATCGGTCAGGACCCTCTCACCGGAGCCACCCGGCTGACCTTCGGATCCCCGAAACTTTTGGCCGGGATCGATTTCATCAGCGTAATTGTGGGGCTCTTCGCGATCAGCGAGGTGATGATCAATGTGGAGCAGAGAATCACCGCCATCAGTCAGAAGATCGGCAACTGGATGCCGACCTGGGCCGATATAAAGCAGTGCCTGGGGACAATGTTCCGCTGCACAGGTGTCGGTTTCTTCCTGGGGCTCCTTCCTGGGGTCACCCCTTCGGTCACGACGTTTGTGGCTTACGATCTCGAGAAGCGGGTATCGAAGCATCCCGAGCGATTCGGCCACGGGGCGATCGAGGGGGTTGCCGCCCCTGAGGGAGCGAACAACGCGACCTCCACCGCCGGATTCGTTCCGCTCTTCTCGTTCGGGCTTCCCACGGCGCCCTCGATGGCGGTCCTGCTCGGAGGGCTGATGATGTACGGCCTTCAGCCCGGGCCGATGCTCTTCAAGCAGAATCCTGAATTTGTCTGGGCGGTCATTGCCAGCATGTACATCGGCAACGTCATGCTGATCGTCCTTAATCTCCCGCTTGTAGGGATGTGGGCCAGAATTTGCGTCATCCCTTTCTATATCCTGGGGCCTTTGATCGTCTTCTTTTCCGTGCTCGGTACATACAGCATCCGGTTCCTTGCGTTCGACGTATGGATCATGCTCATCTTCGGGGTGATCGGGTACTTCATGCGGAAGCTTGGATTCCCCGTCGCCCCCATGGTGTTGGCGACCGTCATTGCGCAGATGATGGAGACGTCTCTAGGACAGTCACTGCTCATCTCGCAGGGGTCTCCCCTCATCTTGTTCACCCGTCCCATCTCGGCCGTGTTCATGGGGCTTGCCATCCTCTCCATTGGCCGGGGGATCTGGATTCAGGTGCGCTCCAAAGCACCTGAAGTGGCTATAGAGGAAGCGGATTGATACGTTCGACGGCGCCAAACCCCGATTTTTTAAATCGGGGTAAAAAGCGCCGCTCGAGTATCAACCCTGAGCCTTTCGACAGGTTCAAGGCCCTGAGTTTATCGAAGGGCTTATCCCGGGCATCAGACCGAGGAGTCGAAGGGTTGAGTTTTTCAGGAAGTGCATAACCCCGACCAGCGGGCATAGTCAGATGCGGGCACTGCAACACGGAGCGCATCGGAGATATTAAAACCGTCAACCCTTTTCAAGACAGGAGGAAAGCTATGAAAAAAATTGCCATCGGTTTTATCGTTCTCTTTGCCACCTTTGCAATGGTATGGGCCGGCGCGGTCAACGCGGCGGAATATCCCAACAAACGTATCACCTACAACATCTGTTTCAATCCCGGCGGAGAGTCGGATATCACCGCCCGGATCCAGGAACAAGCCCTGAAGAAGCATTTAGGCGTGGATGTGGTCATCCAATACAAGATCGGCGGGGGGGGAGCCATCTGCTGGTCGGAATTGGTCCAGACCAAGCCAGACGGCTACACGATCGCCGGTCACAACCTTCCCCACACCGTCCTCCAGCCTCTGGAAATGGGCGATGCCGGGTACAAGACCCTGGACCTCAAGCAAATCTATATGTTCGAGAGCACCCCGAATGTCCTGATGGTCCGGAATGACAGTCCCTTTAAGACCCTGAAAGACTTCATCGATTACGCCAAGAAGAACCCCCCCGGCGTTGTCACTGTAGGGGGAAGCGGCACCTCGTCGGCGAACGATCTGGGAACCGCCATGCTCAACAAGGCTGCGGGCATCAAATTGACGTACGTCCCCTTCGGCGGAACTGGTTCTGCCGTGCCTGCCCTCCTGGGAAACCATGTAACGGCGCTCATGTCCTATTCCCCCATGGTGGTCCAATATAGAGAAAAGTTCCGGTTCCTGGCCATGGCCTCGGATAAACGGATGGACGTCATCCCCGACGTGCCGACCTTCAAGGAGCTGGGATATGACATCGTAGAAGGGGCCTACCGGGGGGTTGCCGCTCCTCCGGGAACGCCGGATGCAATCATCAAATTTCTTGCCAACGCCTTCGACAAAACCATGAAGGACCCGGAGGTCAAGAAGAAGATGGATCAGAACGGCTTCAAGACGGAGTTCATGGGTCCTGAGGAATCCCTGGCCCTGGTGAAGAAGAAGATGGTCGAATACGAAGTGATCATGAAGGAACTGGGGCGAATTAAAAAGTAGAAACACTTTAGCTCTTTGAAAACAGAATTACGAACAACTAATCCTCTGAAAAATCTCCCCTCTCCCTCGTGGGAGGAGATTAAGAGGAGGGGGGACCAAGAGGTCGTCCATTTTGTCCACCCCTACCCCACACTCCCCTACCGAAGAGGGAGGGGATTATTTGGGAGATTTGAAATATCTTTTGTTAATTTTTACCGTCCATACAATTATGGACTGATTAGTACCATAAGACCGTCAAAGGAGAAAAGATTATCATGCGTATTACCGAAGTAAGGACCGAATTATTGCGTATGCCCCTGCCACGCCCGATGCAGTCCGGGTCATCCAGCGGCAAAAAAGGAGGTCCTGTCAGTCACATCAATATGCCGATTGTATTCATCACCACTGAAGACGGGACCCAGGGGCTCGGGTATGCCTGGAGCTTGTTAGGTGGCGCTACGGCGACCCGCTGTGTGCTTCAGGACGATTTTGCGCCGCTCCTGATCGACGAGGATGCGCTCGACCACGAACGCCTGTGGCACAAGCTTTACAAACGGCTGCAGTCGGTAGGCCGCCATGGACTGGTTACCCAGGCTCAGGCAGCGGTTGATCTGGCTCTGTGGGATATCAAGGGTAAAATTTCCGGCTTGCCGGTTTACAAGCTTTTGGGCGGCTGCCGGGAAAGTGCACCGGTCTATGGCTCCGACGGCGGCTGGTTGTATATGAGTGTGTCCGAGATGCTGGCGGCCTTCGAAGCCTATCTTGAGCAGGGGATGATGGGCGTTAAAATGAAGATCGGCCATGAAAATCCTAAGGTCGACATTAAGCGGGTCAGCGAGGTCCGTAAGGCCTTGGGCGATGATGTTTGGATCGCCGTCGACGCCAACCAGAAATGGGATTTCCCGACGGCAATGTGGGTGGGTCGTGAGCTTGAACAGCTGGGCGTTGCATGGTTCGAAGAACCGTTGTTATGCGAGGATATTCCCGGTCACGCCAAACTCGCGGCTGCATTGGATATTCCCATCGCTATGGGAGAAACATTGGGGTCGCGCTTCGAATTCGACGCTTATCTGCGCGCCAATGCGGTCGATATTCTGCAACCTGACATTATTCGGGTCGGTGGCATTACCGAAATGGTCAAAGTGGTTACCCTGGCTGATATCGCCCAGCTACCGGTGGCGCCGCACCACATGATGGAAAGCACGATTCATGTCGCCTGCGGTGTCATGGGATCCGGCCCCATTGAGTACATGCCCTGGGTAGCGGGTGCGTTTGCGGAGCCCGCGCAGATCAAAAACGGCAATATGATACCGCCGCAAAAACCGGGGCTGGGGCTGGAGATTCCTGAGGAAATTATTCAGCGGTACCGTTTTGAGTGACGATCTGCTGTCATTGCGGTTAACCCGTAACTAGCAAATGCCGAGAATATTTGGAGTTCCCGGGTACAGGTAATTCCGCTCCCGGCTTCGACGGCGGATACACAGACCGGGGACATAGGTAATGATTCTTCGTGCTACATGGGTAATAGTTGCTTAAAATCTTAGTCAATGTTGGAACATTGTTTACCTCCCCTTAAGTTAAGAGCAGGTGCGAAGGGGTTACGATCAGCGCCGCTTCGGGACTCAATAACTCCCCCCATCCCTCTTATTCTAAGGGGGAACAAAAGCGATTGCGTCCAGCAGCCTTGTCTTGCAACCTTTGTGTCCGAACATCTGACCAATGAGGCCGTCTTCGGGGAGCGTGCCGAATGACGAAGGATGATTTGGAGAGACTTTAGAGAAAGTCAGAGATCGTTTTTCAGATCAAACTACATAACAATCTAAGGAGACAGTAGATGCCAACCGGACATAAACACAAGATAGCGGTAATCATGGGGGATGGGATCGGTAAAGAGGTGGTGCCCGAGGGCATGCGGGTACTGGATGTCGCGGGCGAGAGGTTCGGCTTCAAGCTCGAGTGGACACCGTTTCCCTGGAGTTGTGAATATTACAGCTCAAAGGGGGAGATGATGCCGAAAAACGGGCTGGATATACTGAAAGAATATGAATCGATCTTCCTCGGCGCGGTCGGTTACCCCGGTGTCCCGGACCATGTGTCGTTGTGGGGGCTGCTCATTCCCATCAGAAGGGGTTTTCAGCAGTATGTCAACTTCAGACCCGTTAGAAAGATGAGGGGCATTACAAGTCCCCTGCGTGATATCGAAGCGGAAAAAATAGATTTCTGTGTGGTGAGAGAGAATAACGAGGGTGAATATTCAAACATTGGCGGGAATGATGTACGAGGGCACCGACCAGGAATTCGTGGTTCAGGAAACGGTTTTCACCCGTAAAGGGGTTGAAAGGATAATGAGATTTGCCTTCGACCTGGCTCGAAAGAGAGAAAAGAAGAAGGTGACCTCCGTCACGAAGTCGAACGGAATTGTTTTCACCATGCCCTACTGGGATGAGATATTCAAAGGAATCGCGAAGGAGTACCCGGATGTGAAGACTGACCAGTACCACGTCGATGCCCTATCCGCCATGTTCGTGCAGCATCCGGAACAATTTGACGTGGTGGTGGGCAGCAACCTGTTCGGGGACATCCTCTCGGACCTGGGCGCAGCTGTAGCAGGCAGCCTCGGCATTGCGCCGTCGGCCAGTCTTAACCCTGAGCGCAAATTCCCGTCCATGTTCGAACCGGTCCACGGTTCGGCTCCTGATATTGCAGGCAAGGGGATTGCAAACCCCATTGGCCAGATACTCTCCGGGGCCTTGATGGTCCATCATCTGGGATATCCTGAAGCGGCAAGAACGATAGAAAAGGCTGTGGAGGTCGCAGTGGCGGACAGAAAGATAAGAACCCGGGATCTGGGCGGCGAGGCATCGACCCAGCAGATGGGGAAAGCCATCGCCGAACTGGTTGCGACAGTGTAAGATGGTCAAGGAACTGAACCTAACCTCCCTCTAATCATACCACGGACTCCCTGCACGTCCCTCCAGACCCCGTCTTATTCTTTATCAAAATGTGCCAGAATACCCCAGCCTTGCTGGGGGGATGAATGGCCTACCCTCTCCCCTGGGTGGGAGAGGGTTAGGGTGAGGGGGAAATGATCTTGTGACCACCCCCACCTTAATCCTCCCCCATCAAGGGGGAGGAGAGTTTTTTAGAGAATTAGATGCCCCGCAGCAGAGCTGCGGGGCACTTCACTCAGCGGTTGAATGTTGTGCCCTTAGGTCCTAAAACGGTTGCCATGCCTTTCCCTATTTTCTTTGCAGTTTAATTGGAATTATATGTGAAAATTCGGATGGACATTCCGAATTTTCATGGTACCGCGATTTGACGAATTGCTGAAATTCCGCTATCCTAAATTTAGGATTATTGAACAGAGGAAGAGTGAGATAGTCGTGAAACCTGCAGAAGTGATGGAAATCGAGATCTATTCCGATGAAGAGATTGCCCGATGGGATGAAGAAGACCGTCTTGAGCCCATCGAGCGAGAGGCGCTTCTGAAAAACCTGAGGCGCGCTCTGGATCCGTCCGTTTCTTAATAGAAATAGCACCTTCCCTATTCAAACGGTCTCAGAATTTTTGGGCAGCTTTATGAAGCCAAAGATGAAGAAACGGGGCAAGAGAAAAAAGTAGGTTGAGATAAGCCTGATTCACACTTCAAGACCTGGCACGTTGACCACGTTGACCCCACACAAGGCAGGCGATAAAAATTATGTGAAAGCGACTTTACTCATGAGTAAAATCGTGTTATAGCTATTTTACTATGGCAGGGATACATGAGCGATATCTCAAAAATCCTGTAACAAAAGACCTTAAGGACAGGATGGTATTCATCGGCGGCCCCAGACAGGTGGGAAAGACCACCTTTGCCTTAACCTTCCTATCCGAGCCCAGTGAGAAACATCCGGCCTATCTTAATTGGGACAATATCACCACGCGGTCCTCGTTGCTAAAAGGGGAATTACCGGCCAAAGAGAAATGCATTGTACTCGACGAGATCCACAAATTTGCGAGGTGGCGGAATCTTGTAAAAGGGTTCTATGACACAAACAAATCCGAAAGGTCGTTCATCATCACCGGATCCGCGAGACTGGACTATTACAGCAAAGGAGGCGATTCTTTACAAGGGAGATATCACTATTACAGACTTCACCCCTTTTCCCTGACAGAGCTGAATAAAGAACCCTCGATAGAGGACTTCAGGAGATTGCTTAAGTTCGGAGGGTTTCCCGAGCCTTGTTTAAAAGGGGAGGAGAGATTCTGGAGGAGATGGCAGAAGGAAAGGACCCATCGGGTGATTTATGAGGATATCAGGGATCTTGAAAACGTTAGAGATATCAGCCTACTGGAACTCCTTGCGGAGGAACTTCCAAATCGAGTGGGCGCACCCCTATCCGTGAAGAATCTGAAAGAACTTTTTCAGGTGTCCCATGAAACCGTTGAACGTTGGCTGAAGATTTTTGAAAGGATGTACCATTGCTTTCGGATATCCCCTTATGGTCCGCCTAAGGTGCGAGCTGTAAAGAAAGAGCAGAAGCTCTACCTATGGGACTGGTCGATTGTGCCAGAGCCGGGCCCGAGATTCGAGAATTTCATCGCTTCCCAACTCCTGAAATATTGTCATTTCAGGGAAGACACGGAAGGCTACAGGATGGACCTTCGGTTTCTCCGTGACACCGACAGGCGGGAGGTGGACTTTGTTGTCTTAGAAGAGGGAAAGCCCTTGTTTGCGGTTGAATGCAAGGCAGGAGAAAAGAACATCAACCCCTCCCTCTATTATTTTATTGAAAGGACGAAAATACCTAAATTCTACCAGGTCCACGAAGGAAATAGGGATTTTGAAAAAAACAGAGTCAGAGTTCTTCCCATTCGGACATTCTGCAAGGAACTCCAGCTGCCATAGGACTCTCTGCCATTTCTATGTAAATGACAGGAGACTGGTGAAACTGTCCTGTCCTTTCCTCCGATCGCGTTGTTATTCAGATGGTCTCAGAATTCTTGGGCAGCTTTATGAAGCCAAAGATTAAGAAACGGGCAAGAGAAAAAAGTAGCTTGAGATGAGCTTGATTCACATTTCAAGACCTGGCACCCAATGTCTGATTCCTCACTGAAGGCGGTGTCTGCACTCGTGATCAGGAAAATATTCGGACTTCGAAATCTCCCTGGAGGAGGCTCAGAATTTAATAAGCCAGATACTGGAAGAATGTGTCGGAGGTCTTGAAGCAGTGTTGGTGGAAGATGTGGGACTCCAAAACGATTCTCTCTCAATCTCATCACCCTGGCAGAGAAAATGGGGTTTAATGTGGAGAGATTTTCGAAAATAACCGGTCCGAGTAATTCGGCAGGCTAATCATGATAGACTGATTTTTTAAATTAGGAACAACCCATGTGGTTGCCTAGGCGTCTGAAAGTTTGAAAGAGCGGGTAATCTCTGGCAAGAAATTATTGAAACTTGTTGATGAGCTTGATTCACATTTCAAGACCTGGCACCATGACCTTCCATTGAAGTGAAGTGGGGCCATCAGATTAACGAATCAGACATAAGAAATTTGAACCGCTTGGCTGAAGATTTAAAGGAGAGGCATCTCTTTTCTATCATCCTATATTCAGGGGTTGAAAGTGTCCCCTTAGGCCCTAAAACGGTTGCCATGCCTTTCCCTATTTTCTTTGGGGTTTGAAAAAGGACCCCTTTCAAACTTAGGCACCTTCGCCTGTCAAAGGCTAAGAGCAGACTTCGAGTGCTTATGGACGGATGAAATGGGAATTTGAAAAAGTCCTCTCTTTGCCGATCGGGGATGACAAAAAGGAATGGATACTTTCTAAAAATCTAAAAATGACCCAATTTGTAATTGACAAGTTGGTTCCAAGGATGTAGATTATTTTTTGAAAGCAAACGAGTTACAGGCATGGGCCACTAATCTTCGCAACATAATATAGGGGAGAGAAGTGATCTAAAGAGGCGAAATGGAAAGGAATCTACACCCGCTGGAAGTGGAGTTCAGTTTAACCAAGGAGGAATTACTGGACGCCATAACCCGGCGCTTCCGAGCAAAAGTGACACTCGAAGGAGCTGTAGCAGAAGTTCACCTTGGAAAACATATCAAATCGCTTCATGACAGGGGTATTATTGAGCGGTTTGAAGAGCACGATCAAGATAGGTATCCTGATTACTCGATTTGGCTTCCAACAAAACCCGGTAAGGCATTCCGGATAGAATGCAAGAACGTGCGGGATGCTGACGAGGCATACCGAAAGAGCGGGGAGATTACCGCTTATAAGGTTGAAACACAGAAAACAAGAGCATCAAAGAGCGACCGTAGCAGCAGGTACTACGGATATGATCAGTTTGAAATCCTCGCCATTTGCCTTGGAAAAAAAACGCACGACTGGCGGCAGTTTATGTTTATCCAAAGTAAACACCTAGTTCGGCACCGCAAATACAGGAACAAAATGGCGGTGATGCACCCGGTGCCTCTTCCAGCTTTAAATATTATGCCACCATGGTATAATAACCTTGAGCAGCTTATAGGATCAATGCAATAACTATGAAACCGGCTTACGTAACATCTCTTGGTAAGGCATACTGCGCAGATTCCCTCACGTCGATGCGTGACATGGCACCAAATTCTATTGACCTTGTAATGACATCGCCTCCTTATGCCCTTCATTTCAAAAAGGAATATGGCAACGCTGACCAAGCAAACTACATTAATTGGTTTTCCCCATTTGCCAAAGAGATTTTAAGGATTTTGAAACCGTCCGGCAGCTTCGTATTGAATATCGGTGGAACTTGGACTCCTGGTAAACCGACACGCTCGCTCTATCACTTCCGGCTTCTCCTCCATCTTTGTGATGAGATAGGTTTTCATTTGTGTCAGGAATTTTTCTGGTACAATCCGGCCAAATTGCCCGCACCCGCTGAATGGGTAAACGTAAGAAGAATTCGGGTTAAGGATTCCGTAGAGTACATCTACTGGCTTGGCAAGGCGGCAAATCCCAAAGCCGACAATACAAAAGTCCTTCAGCGATACAGCGAAGATATGCTTCGGTTAATTCGGCGCGGTGTCACCAGGACGGTGCGCCCATCAGGTCACAACATCAAAGAGACCTTCGCCCAGGACAGGGGGGGCTCTATTCCAGGCAATCTTATAACATGTGGAAATAACGAGAGTAACAGCAATTACTTGTCTTTCCTAAAAAAGCATAAGAGGAAGATTCATCCCGCACGATTCCCAGCCGAGTTGCCACGATTCTTTATGAACTTTCTTACGGAACCAGGTGATCTGATTCTTGATCCATTTGCAGGTTCAAACACCACGGGGTATGTTGCTGAGTCCCTGGACAGAAGATGGATAGCCATCGAGATCAACCCTGAGTATGTTGAGGACTCACGGCTGAGATTTGAACTCACCGAGGTAAACCCCCCAGTTTCTTTCGAACAGCCCGCCCGGCCGGTTCAACTAAAACTGCTAAAAGAAAAAGCACGTTAGCAATAGTGTTTTTGAGGGCAACGTTGGTTCTAAAAGAACCTGTCAATTGTGGCGGAAGGAATAGAAAAATCGGAGTTGCGGTGGGGTATACGGAAGGCAAAGGTGGCGAGGGTGATGTTTTAGTTAATTCCTAAGAATTTAAGGATAACCTTTGCCATTCCTTGCTTTTCGCACATGCCTTGATGGATCTCCGGCAGAGACTTTAGTTCAGCTAACCTAGCGGGTACCGTTTGTCCGAGAATCGAGGAAAGCTCTTGAAGAAGGGAAAACTCGTCTTTATCGGAGGTATCCCTTCCAATCCCGTTGAGCACTGCACGGTTGAATTTAAAAGGGCTTGCTGTGGACACCAGGAGCGTAAATGTCTCGTCTCCAGTTTCCTCCCGGAACTTTTGCAATACACTGTATCCCACAGCTGAATGGGGATCCATGAGATACCCGTACTTCTCAAAAGCTTCCTTGATTGCTTTGGCCGTATCAAAGGGGTCGGCAAAATTACCATAAAAGAGCGACTGAAGCTGGTCCAATGCATTGTCTGAAATTTGATACCGTCCTTCGGTTGCCAACTTATTCATCCAATTTAATATCTGTTCGGCTTTTCGATCTGCCAGCTCAAAAAGCAGTCTCTCCAGATTCGAAGAAACCAATATGTCCATGGAAGGAGATTCGGTCTTGTAAAATTCTCTTCTTTTATCATAGATCCCGGAGCGAATAAAATCAGTCAGGACCTTATTGATATTGGAAGCGCAGATCAGCTTCGAGATGGGTAGTCCGCACTTAAAAGCATAGTAGGCGGCAAGAATATTTCCAAAATTCCCCGTAGGAACGCAGAGATTGATCGACTGCCCGCGATTGATTTTCCCTGACGCGATCAAATCCTCATACGCTGAAAAGTAATAGACGATTTGCGGAGCGAGTCGTCCCCAATTGATGGAGTTGGCCGACGAGAACCGGAAATGAAACCTTTCAAGTCTGTCGTTGATATCCGGTTCGGAAAAGATCTGCTTAACACCCGACTGAGCATCATCGAAATTGCCCAATACCCCGCATACCCCAACATTCGATCCTCGCTGGGTGACCATCTGCAGGCGCTGGATCTCACTTATCCCTTCGTGGGGGTAAAACACAAAAATAGAGACCCCTTCGACATCTGCGAACCCTTCTAAAGCGGCTTTTCCCGTGTCCCCTGAGGTAGCGACAAGAATAACTGTTTTGTACGGGTCTCTTTCAGAGAGGATGGCCGTCTTGAGCAACCAGGGCATCAGTTGAAGAGCCATGTCTTTAAAGGCTAACGTGGGGCCATGCCAGAGCTCCAGGGCTGCCATTCCATTTCCAAGGAACCGGACAGGGGCCACCAGAGGAGTATCAAAATTGTCGGAGTAAGCTGCTTGGCATGCGGCAGTCAGTTCAGCCGGCGTAAAGTCAGTTAGAAAAGCACGGAGGATCTTCGTCGATCTGGACACATAGGACCCATGTTCAGAACTCTCTAAGGCTGCGCTACCCAGGTATGGAAAAGACGAAGGCACATAAAGCCCATTATCCGTGGCAATTCCCTTGATAATGGCCTCCTTGGAGGTGATGGCAGGTGAGGAACTTCGGGTACTGATATATTTCATTTTGAATCAATTCTTAAGGAATACTGGTATTTTTCAAATTTTGTAAGAATCATTATCTCTATTATTAGCGACAAGCCCTGCTAGAAATAATACCCCGCCCGGTTTTGAGTCCCGCGATAGCGGGACTGGAATTTATAACGGGGTAAAACAAATCTTATCAAAATGAGAAAAAAATACAATCAGGATTTTTGGAGAGCAAAAAACAGCAAGCTTTGCTCAGGTCCCTGCGAGGAGACCTTCAAAAAGGGACCTGTCAAATGAAACTTTGGTCTTGACCTTCTAATTGCAATCGTGCATTGTGAATGCATAATTACACAAATCGTTCCGGCAAGTTTTCGGCGATAAGGCCATGAGCGGGTATGTGGTCCATCCTGGTGATGTCCGTCTTCCGCTAGGGCAAGAAGTCATCGCCCTTCCTTTCTTGGAATTGTAAAATCCTCGATTCACCGAGTAACGTAACAGTCTCGTCCCTGTTTTACCCGCCCGCGGACGCTTGCCCCTCACCCCATCTCTCTCCCCGGCGGGGAGAGGGATGGGGGGGGTAAACGCCGCTATTTTATCGGAAGAAAGGCGATTGAATAAGGAGCCAATCCTTTTTGATGGCGGGATGAGAATTTCTTAATCAGGCCGGCGATTCGAGAAAATTGATCTCCGGGGAGGGTGTAAGGAACGATGAGGACTCCGCAGTGGGGGCGTTGGTCGTTGAAGAATCGAACCGTGAGCCTGATGAAATCGTCCCTATTTCTGGTCACTAAACATCTTTTCTCTGCGGCCGCAAAGTCGAGTTGTCTTTGATCCGATGATTCACACATCCCGGCCTCATGAGCACTGAGTGCGTCCATTCCGCTTTTTCTAAGTATTTCTGCAATCTTAGGGCTGAGGTCTTCATCCAGGTAAAACTTCATGAGGACGACCTCATAAAGGGATAACGTTCTCGAACCTTCTCATCATTCCATTGTTCATTCTGCTCAATGAGCCGGTCAATCTCCTGCGGATAGATCGTATAATATCCAAGGGCCGCTTTGAGCTGCTCCGCGGATAGCCAATGATATGCTTTTTGCAGCCTTTTAACATCCTCCTTCATGCTTTTGTAAGCGGCAATCACTTCCCAAACTTCAATCCCTGTTCCCGCCACTCGCGCTCTTCTTCCAACGGTCCCTTCGGCAAACAGAATCCCCGGACAGCGTCTCATCTTAATGGCCTCTTGCAGGAGATCCTTGGTCACGTTTGAAAAATCCTGCCCTGTCTCTTTGGCCATTTGCTCAATTTCCTTCATGGTCTCGACCGGGAGACGTAAGCTCTTTTGAACGCCCGCCATAAAAAAACCTCCCTTCTATAGTGTCATCCGTAATATTACACTGTCCTACAACGAATGTCAATGGTATTCAAGAGGAGGCAGGTTTTGAGAATGCGGGGTGGTTAGGACAAAACGTCGGCAGTACCTGCCTGCCGGCAGGCAGGAATGCCGACGCTACTCCTGGCTATACTGATACCGGGAACGAAACGGAGGGTCAGCCGGAATTTTTTTGATTGGATGATCGACATTGGCAGCCGCATGCTCCAGCGATTTGAATATCATCTCCACCTCTTCCGGTGCGCCGATGGCTGAGGCAATCTCTTCTGCTGTGAAAGACTTTCCTTTTTCCTTCTTGAGAAAGGCAAGGGCTTTGGTCTGGAGCTCAATCACCAATCCTGCTGCTTTTTTGCCCGCCTCCACGCCGGGTTGATGATAGGCATTGATATTGATCAGCGATGCATAGAAACCAACGGCCCGCTCGTAAAGCGCGATCAAGGCGCCGATGGAACGAGGATCGATCTTTTCAATCGTCAGGGTGATGGATTCCCGATCCTTTTCGCTGAGGGCCCTTCGGGTTCCCTGGAGAAAGGCATTGAGATAATCGCCGCTGGTGGCCTTCCCATCCAGCATTAAAGAACGACCTTCACGGTCCTTGAGCACTTCAATAAAGGTGACAAAGAAGTTGTTCACCCCTTCGCGAAGCTGCTGGACGATAAGCGTGCTGGTCCGTAGAGCCTTTGTTGCCGTAAACCGAAATTCCCTGATTGACGATCTGACCATTGAGATCTCTTTCCTTGCCAAGGGATTCCATGATGAGCTGCTGGAGATATTTCGGAAAGAGCTGGAGTCTATCCTTGTAAGGAAGGATGACCATATCCTTTTTTCCACAACCTCCGGTGGCGTGATACCAGGCGAGGGCCAAAAGAGCTGAAGGATTGGTTCGGGAATCCTTTTTCCGGGTTACTTCATCGCAGAGACGGGCGCCTTCCAAAAGCGCGTCAATGTCAATGCCCTGGAGTGCAGCCGGAAGAAGCCCTACTGCAGAAGTTTCAGAAGTCCTTCCGCCCACCCAATCCCACATCGGGAACCTTGCTATCCATCCTTCTCTTTTTGCTGTCCGGTCGAGGTCGCTCTTTGCCCCGGTAATCGCGACAGCGTGTTTCTCAAAACGAAGTCCTTTTGATTGATAGGCAGCTTTTGCCTCAAGCATTCCATTTCGAGTTTCTATTGTGCCGCCGCTTTTTGAAATGACAATGGTCAGGGTCTCTGATAAGGCACCTTTTATTTCTCTTAAAACCCGGTCGAATCCATCCGGATCGGTATTATCAAAAAAATAAGGGTTGATCGGATCTCTCGAGGTTTTGAGTGCATTGGATACAAACTGAGGGCCCAGAGCTGATCCACCGATTCCAATGATCAGCATGCGGGAAAAGCGTTTCCCCTTTTGGGATTTTATCTTTCCAGCATGAACCTTTTTAGCAAAGTCCTTGATGGCCTGGAGGGTCTTCTGAATGTCACGGGTAATTTCTCTTTTCGGGGCCAATTCCGGGGCACGAAGCCAGTAATGGCCGACCATCCGGTTTTCATCCAGATTCGCAATGGCCCCGGATTCAATGGCATCCATATCGTGAAAGGCCTTTTGGATTTGTGGTTCCATCCGATCGAAATAGTCATTCGGAAACATCATGCGGCTGATGTCCACCATCAGTCCGATCTCAGGATTGAAGTTCAGATACTCCTTATATCGTTCCCATTCGTCAATGCTTTTCATCACTCACTCCTCAACTTCTCTCTTTTCCCCCTCACCCTTGCCCTCTCCCCGCAGGGGAGAGGGAGTGCGCCAGAGTTGCGGCACGAGAGGCCGCACCCAGAAGAGCTGTTTTTTGATTCATAATCACCTTAACGGGGATATGAGCCACAATATGGGAGAGTCTTCCCTTGTCTTTGAAGGCCTTCACGAAAGTTCCGTCTTTCAGTTTCCAGATGATCTTGGGAGCGATTCCACCTCCGATATAGACTCCCCCAATTGCCATGACCTGGAGGGCGAGATTTCCAGCGGCCGCCCCATAGATGGTAGTAAAGAGATCCAGGGCCTTGCTGCACAACTTATTCTTCTTGAGACGGGCCACCTCGGAAATCACTTCAGCCGGGTCTTCTCCTTTCATCTTTTCGGAGAGCCACGACGGTTCACTTCCAAACCTTTTTGAGTCCTTCAGGAATTGATAAACATGGAAGAGGCCTTCTCCTGAAAGGACACGTTCGTAACTGACATGGTCGAAGCGGTCGGAAAGGTAATGAAACAGCTCCAGCTCCAGATGGTTTCTGGGCCCAAATTCAATATGTCCCCCCTCAGAAGGAGAAGGCACATGTTGTTTCCCGTCCCAGAAAAGGATGGCCTCTCCGAGGCCCGTTCCGGCAGAGATCAGGGCTTGATTCCCCTTTTTTGATTTGCCTACATTCAAAATTTCAAAGTCCCTCTTGTCTCAAAACAGAAATGCCATAGGCATTGGCAACGAGGTCATTGATCACCTCCATCTTTTTGAGAGAGAGTACCTTTTGAAGCGATTGAATGTCTATCCACCACGGAAGGTTCGTGGCAATGACCACTTCCTGGGTCACGGGTCCGGCCACGCCAAAGCAGGCTGCAGCGATTCCCTTCTTTCCCCTCAGGAAATCCTTGAGGATATTCTCCAGTCCCTTATAATTCTTGCTTAAAAAGGTTTTCTCGAATAAAAGGCGAAGGCGACCCCTGTTCACTTCAAAAACCCCAAGGCGAGTGTTTGTTCCACCCACATCTCCGGCCAGGATCAACTCAGATTTACTCTTTTTCATTTTTGCTCCTACCATCGTGTCCATCAAAGGTCGAACGATAGTAACATTAATTTTTTGAGCAATGGTGATCGTGACCCTTGTATGTCGCCCCCTCAACCCGCCCTCTGCCACCAGGGGAGAGGGGGGATGGAACCTCTCAGACGTCTTACATTTAACTATCAATATAGTTTATACACACACGGGAATCCCGTGTCAATATCACTGTGGATCAGTTCCAGGGTAAATTTGTTCTTCAAACAATTCACTGCAATAACGACACGTTATCGTTGTGTCTGGTCTTTTGTGCTCCGGTGCGAAACAGAAAACAAGACACCTCATTTAATCAACAAGTTACGATGGACACACAAATAAAAGGGCCTCTATCTATAGCCCTTTTAGGTTTAGAACAAATTCACCGTGGGATCAGTTCTGCAGATCAGACACTGGACTTTCCCGCGTTTCGCGGGACCCGACATCAGACTCTTCTGAAATAAGAAATTCCTTCATAAATAACAAGAGTGCCAATTCCTCTGACAACTGCTAGGTCTTCATCGTTATGTAATTTCAGGCCATTTCCCCTCTTCAGTCTAATGTCTGAGGTCGATGGTCTTACTGTCTGAATCACTGTGGGTCGGTTTTCCGGAGGACCAAGAGGGGGATGAGATCAGGCTACCTCATGAATTTTGACCGACCAATAGGGTGAATCCTGTAGTTCATGGTTAGAAAGACAGTATTTTTGAGGGGGAATGACGAAAGATATTGAAAATCAAATCATAAGATGTATAGAGTGGTCTTAAGATCATTTCAATTATTAATATTGGGCATCCCCTCACTTCCCCTCTCCCCGACCACGGGGAGAGGCTATGGAGCCAAGTCAATATTTTAAGGAGGGATGAAAATGGAGATTAAGATGATTGGAGTGGTTGGAGCAGGGCAGATGGGCAGCGGCATTGCAGAGGTTGCCCTCACTTCCGGATTTCATGTCCTGATGAGAGACGTGACCACGGAGGCCGTCGAGAAGGGAAGAACGAGGATCGTTTCAGATTTTGATAGGCGCATCCAAAAAGAGAAAATGACGGCCCCTGAAAAAGAGGCAATCCTCCAGAGACTCTCGACTACGTTGAAGCTGGAGGATTTTGGAAATTGTGATTTCGTCATTGAAGCGGCCGTGGAGAATATCTCTTTGAAATGGGATATTTTCAGGAAGCTCGACGAAGTGACACGGAAAGAAGTCATTCTTGCAAGCAATACTTCTTCGATCTCCATCACCCGGATCGCTTCGGTCACCAAGAGGCCCGATCGCGTGATCGGAATGCATTTTTTTAATCCAGCGCCTGTGATGAAATTGATGGAAATCATCAAGGGGCTGGTCACTTCAGATGAGACTTTTCGTATCACCCGTGATCTCAGCCTGAAGATGGGCAAGACTCCTTTAGAGGCAAATGATTTTCCAGGCTTCATATCGAGCCGGCTGATCTTCAGTTATATGAATGAAGCCGTCTACACCCTTTATGAAGGCCTGGGAAAGGCGGAAGATATTGATGCCATCATGAAGATGGGGGCCAATCATCCGATGGGCCCTTTAGAGCTTGCCGATTTAGTGGGACTGGATACCTGCCTGTCCGTCATGAATGTTCTTCAGGAGGCATTTGGAGATAAGTACCGACCCTGCCCCCTCCTCACCAAGTATGTGGAAGCCGGATACCTGGGGGTGAAGACGGGCAGAGGATTCTATTCATATGGAGGGAAGAAATGATTGGATTTGATTTAACGCCGGAACAGAAGACCCTTCAAGAGAGGGCAAGACAATTCTCCAAAGAGGTGATCCTGCCCGTAGCAGCCCAACACGATCGGGATGGAACCTTTCCCATTGATGTGATGGAGAAGGCCCATCAAGGGGGTTTCTTCACTCCCCTGGTTCCCAAAAAATACGGGGGGCAGGGTTTAGGAGTATTGGATAACTGCATCATCTCGGAAGAACTGGCAGCGGGCTGTATGGGGATCTATGTCTCTATCTTCGTGAGCACGTTGGCGCTTTACCCCATTATTCGATTCGGGACAGAAGAACAGAAAGAGCGATTTCTCAGACCTTTCTGTTCAAAGTTCAGCATCGCTTCTTACTGCTTGAGCGAAGTGACCGTGGGATCGGACCCTGCCTCCATGCGGACGACGGCCATTCTCGACGGGGACCATTATGTCATCAACGGGACAAAGATGTGGATCACCAACGGAGGATATGCCGATTTTTACCTGGTGTTTGCGACCACTGACCCTCAAAAGAAACATAAGGGGATTATCAGCCTGATTGTCCCTTCTAAATTAGAAGGGATCGTTCCCGGGGAGCCGATTGATAAGATGGGCCAGAGGGCTTCCAATACCACTTCTGTGGTCTTCAAAAATGTAAGAGTTCCTAAGGAAAATCTCCTCGGAGGAGAAGGGGAGGGTTTTAAGAAGGCGATGGCTGCCCTCGATATCACCCGGCCCATGATTGCCGTGGGATCTGTGGGAATTGCACGAACGGCTTTGGAATTGGCCACTCAATATGCCAAAAAGAGAATTCAATTTGGGGTTCCCATTGCCCAGCACCAGGCTGTGCAATTTATGTTAGCGGATATGGCTAAGGATCTTGAGGCGGCCAGGCTTCTGGTTTGGAAAGCCGCCTGGCTGGCCGATCAGGGGGTTCGGAATTCGAAAGAGGCGGCCATGGCAAAGGCCTTTGCAGCGGATATGGCCATGCGAGTGACTACGGATGCTGTTCAAATCTATGGTGGGATGGGATACACCAAATGGCATCCGGTAGAGAAGTTGATGAGAGATGCGAAAGTCATCCAGATCTATGAAGGGACAGCGCAGATCATGAGGCTGGTCATTGCCCGGCAATTGCTTCAGGAGACAGAGAGGACTCTTTTTTAGGAAAAGAAGAAAAGGATCTTTGGCGATCTTCTCTTTGAAAGCTTCTCCCAATTCGGGTTGCGCAAGCGGATGTCGCCAGAATTTGGCTCAGATTCCCTTTCGGGATGAAGAAAAACTGAAGGAGCTGGACAAATAGAAGTTTTTTCTTGACAAATTTTTGGCTCTTGTTTAATGGATTAAGGGAGGGGTAAGGGAGATATGGATTCCCTGGAGAATGTGAAAATCAGAGGTTTGAAGACGGAAGACCTGGATGCCATTGTCAAGATTGACGAAAAGGTTCTCGGAGAGAACCGGAAGGATTACTGGGAAAGAAAGCTACAATCGATGAACAATAAATCTTCCCAAGTCTCCTTGGTCGCTGAAGTGGAGGGAGAAGTTGTGGGATTTATTCTCGGCGATGTCAGCGGCTGGGAATTTGGCGTACCGGAAACCATTGGCTGGATCGATACGATCGGCGTTGAGCCGGGTTACCAGAAGAAAGGGGTCGCCACGGCCCTGGCCCATGAATTGATCAAGAATTTGAAGGCGATTGGAGTCAAAACCATTTACACCCTGGTCAGCTGGAACAACTGGGACCTCCTCCAATTTTTTCATGCCATGGGATTCACGAGGGGGGATATGATCAATTTAGAGTTGAGGATTTAATCTCTCATCCCTCCTCAATTTCAATCGGTCCTCAGGGTGAATTTGATCTGCTTGGTTAAGACGATTCAGGTCTTGACTTCTGAGAGGGTCAGGTTAGACTTTTTGGTAATACTCCAAGGAGTGTTTTCCCTGCACTGCATAAATCATTTCTTCCCCGCCCGCTTTCCAAGAGATCCATCCGGTGGGTCAGAGATTTTACTCATCTGGATTTTTAATTTATCCCCCGGCATCAGTTTCTTTTGCGGGTAGAGGTTATTCCAGCGACTGAGGGCGCCGAGGTTCACTCCCGTCTCGTTGGCAATGCTCCATAAGGTATCGCCTTTTTTAATCGTATAGGTCATCGTTTCAACAGGTTTTGAACCGTGGTCCGTTCCCCCGGATTTTTTCTTGGCCGTCCGATCCGGTTTCGGACTTGATCTTTCGGCAGGGGGATGAGGAGGTTCATCCCTACGGCGAGGCGGCTTCTCTTATTCAATCGGTTCATCTCGAGGATCGGCTCGAGATCGACTCGATAAAGTCTGGCAATGTTTGAAAAGGTATCCCCCTTTTTCACCAGATGGGTTTTGAATTGAAATCTTTCTCCGGTATAAAGGTTTCCAAAATTTTTTGAAAAAAGATCCTTCTTTCCAAAAGGAATTTTAATCTCGTAATCAGGGAAGTTTGGAGGAGTGCACCATCGCGATAGCTCGGGATTGAGCTCCTTGATCTCATCCAAAGGGACTTCGCAGGCCTGGGCGATGAGACGGAGGTCTGTAACCTCGGGCACCTTCACCTTTTCATAACGGAGGCGTTCCTGGTATTCGATGCCGAAAAATCCATATTTCTCGGGGTTTTTCGCGATGAGGGCAGCGGCGATCATCTGGGGGACATAGTCTTTCGTCTCCGGTTTCAGGTATCGATATTTGGTTAATTCCCAAAAGTCCTCTGTCCGGTAACGTTTCATCGCGGTGGCAATCTTTCTTTCACCGGCGTTGTAACCGGCGGCGGCGAGATACCAGCATTCAAACATATCGTAAAGGTCTTTGAGATATTTGGTAGCGGCGATGGTCGATTTTTCAGGGTCTCTCCTCTCATCAATCCACCAATTGGACGTGAGTCCGTACCTTTTCCCCGTGAGGTAGATGAATTGCCAGGGGCCGGAGGCCTTGGCCCTGGAATAGGCATAAGGATTGAAGCCACTCTCGATCAGAGCCATATAGACAAGGTCTTCCGGAAGACCGCCTTCTTTCAGAAGGTTTCTCATGAAGGGGACGTATCTTTCTGATCGTGCCAGCCAGTTCGAGAAGGGCTTCCTGGCCGTGGTCTGAAAGTATTGGATGAACTGTTCCACCTTCGCATTGATCACAATGGGGATATCGAACTCCTGTTTTGGCTTCGGCCGATCCTTCGGGAGAACCTCAAAGCTGAAGTCGTCATTGGCTTCGTCACTGATCGGAAAATCTAAACTCGACACCCACTGGTCTCCTGCCGTGGATGGAGAATGAGAGGGTGAAGGTTCTTCCGGAGGTGGAGGCATTTCCCGAGACGAAACGTTTTCCGGTTCTGTTTGGGGAGGGAGAGAAACCTCTTCTTTCGTGGAGGGAGGAGGTGAAAGTGTTTTCTCAGAAAGAGGGCCTGGGTGGGGTAGGCATGCAGAAACCAGGAACAAGACCATTCCCACCGCTAACGTCTTATACGCCACGAAGCACTCCTCCCAAGTTTGCTAGAAGATCAGGGAAATTCAAAGAGAAAAATTTATAGATTAATGACATAGATCGGTCGAGATTGTCAAGTCAAAAACGTTAAGAGTTCCGAGGAACCAGTAAGCCTCTCCTTTTTCCGGGCGGGTTCAGAAATCTCAATTCAAGGATCCATTCCGATTTTGACCGGCAGGGTCTTATCCGCAGACCACTCCACCCAGGATCCCCGGTAGAGACGAACATTGGGAAACCCGATACCATATTTCAGGGTGAAATAGAGATGGCTTGCCTCCCTTCCTGCTGTGGAATAGACAATAATCTCCTTGTCCTTCGTCGCTCCGGATTCTGATAGGAGTTTTTCCAAATCCTCTTTTTTTCTCCAAACCCTTATGTCTTCCCCTTCCAAAGTCGTTTCCCAAAATACATTCCTCGCTCCGGGGATATGGCCTTTTCGGATCTCTTCTCCTTCTTCGCCGCTGTATTGTTTGGGAGGACGGGCGTCCAGGATCACGACATTTCTCGCCGTCAGTCGTTGGAGCAACCACTTTTTCTCAGCTACCGTCTCTTGAATCACCTTCCCAAAAAATTTCTTGGGGGAAAGAGAGGGAAACTCTTGAGTGACGGGAAACTTTCTTGAATTCCATTTCTCCCAGCCTCCGTTGAGGATCCCCACTTTTTTATGACCGAGGTGGTCCAAGGTCCAGGCGAGGAATGTTGCATTGGGATTTGATTTTTCAGAGTAAAGGACCACCCACATGGAATTGGAAAGACTCAAATTGTCTCCTAACAATCTTTCCAAGCAGATTCGTTCGGGTGCCTGGTCGGGTATCCCTTTGCCCGGAATCTGGAGATTTTCAAAATGGAGATAGACGGCATTTGGAATGTGGCCCATGAGATAATCGGAGAACGACGTTCTCATGTCAACGATACGAATCGAAGGATGACCGGTCAGGTTTAGCAATTCTCGTGTTTCAACCAGCCTGGGGTGGTTAAAATTTATTAAGGGAGGACTTTTGGCAGGGAGGAAGCCCGGAAGGAATAGAACCATTGAGATCAGAATTCCTGCCATCAGGATGTGTGATCTTCGTTTCTCCATTCTGACCTCCCGTCACCTTCTAACCTGGGAACTCCCCTCTCTTCTTCTCCAACGCTTTTCGGTAGAGTTGAAGGTAAGCCTCAGCGGACCTCTTCCAAGAGAAATCGGCCGTCATGGCATTCCGGAGGAGCTGTTTCCAATGGTCCGGCTGAGAATAAAAACCGATCGCCCCCTTGAGGGTGTTGAGAAATTCCCTGGCGTCATAGCGGGTAAATTTAAAGCCGTTTCCTTTTTTGGCGGCAGGGTCGTAATGGACGATGGTGTCATCGAGCCCTCCGGTGGCGCGCACCACGGGGATCGTCCCGTATTTCAGGCTATAAATTTGATTGAGACCACACGGCTCATATTTCGATGGCATGAGGAAGAAATCTGCTCCCGCTTCGATTTTATGGGCCAATCGGTCGTCATAGGCGATCCGGATCCCCGCTTTTTGAGGATATTTCTGTGCGACCTGGGTAAAGAGATCGTGATATTTCTGCTCTCCCGTTCCCAGAAGAACAAATCCGATGTCGAGCGCGAAAAGGGGCTCCAAAATTTCCATCAGAAGGTCAAATCCCTTCTGATCGGCCAACCGAGAGATTATCCCTAAAAGGGGAGCGTTCTCGAGAGAAGGAGGGAGATGAAATTCCCTGAGAAGGTCCTTTTTGCATTCCCTCTTGCCGGAGATATCTTTCACATCGTATCGAGCGATCAAGTGAGGGTCATGAGAAGGGTCCCAATCCTCATAATCGACCCCATTGAGGATCCCGTAAAGACTTTCTTTTCTCTTTCTCAAAATGCCTTCCAAGCCGTAACCGTATTCAGGAGTCTGGATCTCTTCGCTATATTTTTTGCTCACCGTATTGATCGCATCGGCATAAACAATACCTGCCTTCATGAAGTTGATCCTCTCCCAAAATTCGATTCCTTCGGGATTGTACATCTCCGCGGGGAGGCCGGTGAGCCAGAACTTCTCTTTTTTGAACAATCCCTGATAGGCTATATTATGAATGGTGAACACCGCCGCCGTATGGGAATAGAAAGGATCGTTCTGGGAGGCCGATTTAAGATAAGCGGGAATCAATCCGGTTTGCCATTCATGATGATGGATGATGTCAGGAGAGAACCCCATGCGCTGACAAAAGTTGAGAACGGCCTTGGAGAAGAAAATGAATCGCTCTGCATTGTCGAAGTAATCGCCTTTGGGAGTGCTGTAGAGAGACTCCCTGTCAAAAAATTCTTCCCGACCGATGAAATAAACCGGGATGTCCTGATTCAGATGGCCCAGGTAGATATCCGCCTTGAGCTTCTCATCCCCAAGGGAAACCTCAATCTCCTCACCCAAATATTGATGGGGAAGCCCGGAGTCTTTCACTATTCGGTAATAAGGCATTACCAGCTTTATCTCACATCCCAGCGCCCGGAGGGATTTGGGAAGGGCCCCTGCCACGTCCGCCAAGCCTCCTGTCTTGGCAAAGGGGACAGCCTCAGGCGTTGCAAACAGAATTTTTAAAGGTTTTTCCATCATCATCCTCAATTATGAATTTTGAGTGATGAGTTGAGAATTTTAGAAATGAAACTCAACATTCATAACTCTTCACTCTTAATTCTTTTGATTTTTGTCCTCCCAGATCAGGACGCGGTGTGGAAACGGGATTTGGATCCCTTTTTCATCAAATCGAATCTTAATCCTTCTCCGCAATTCCCTGCCCACCTCCCACTGCTTCAGGGGGGCCGTTTTTACGACGACCCGAATGACCAATTCGGACTCTCCAAATCGCTCCACTCCGAATATTTGCAAGGGCTCGAGGAGGACACTCTTCCAGGGTTCTTCTGCCGCCAACTCTTTCCCGATCTGTTTAAGGAGTTCCATGATCTGGTCCACATCTTCACGGTATGAGATGGAGACATCCAAAACCGATCTCGCCCACTCTTTAGAAAGATTGCTCACAATCTTGATTTCACCGTTGGGAATCGGTATGGACTTTTCCTTCCAGGTCTCTCAGAACCGTTCTTCTCAGACTCACGGATTCGACCAGACCCGATACCCCGGCGACCTCGATCGCATCTCCGATCCGATACTGATTTTCAAGAATGATGAAGAATCCGCTGATGACATCCTTGACTAAACTCTGGGCCCCAAAACCGACGGCTAAGGCGCCAATGCCGGCAGTGGCCAATAAGGGACCCACCTGGATTCCGAGTTCTCCAAGAATCATCAGGAGGGCGATGAAGGAGATCACGATGAGAACTCCATGTCGAAGGATGTTTCCCAAGGTATGAGCCCTTTTCTTGGCCTCGATGGCTTGGAGGGTATCCTTTTCCGGAATAAACTTCTCGAGCCATTTTACAATCCATTTGGACATTTGTGAGAGAACGATGAGAGCGATGAGAATCCCGACAACCTTGATTCCGGAAGTGGTAAGCCACGCGGTGATGTCTTTGAAGATTTCGGGCATACAGGCCTGTGCCATCAACTCCAAATCCAAATGACCCATAGCCCTCGAAATGGACCAGGAATGTATGGTCATGATGAGTCTATCGCACTATGGAATTTGACTTTGATTGATCCTTCTGAGCCTATTCCCCTTTTTCTGTTTTCCGGATGACTTTCTCCAACCGTTCGAGGGCATCGGCCGTTTTCTCTCTCAAGGCATCGGTGATCGTCGTTAACGCGTCCATTTGTTTCTTGAGGTCTTCGGACGAGGCGTTCGATTCGATCTTTCGCATCAGTTCTGCGGTTCCTCCAGTGCGGTGGTAGGCGACGATGGAAATGGCGATAGCAATCAATGAGATGATCAGTGCCGCTGGACCCGCGCCAATAGCAGATAATAAGGAAAGAATAATAGCTATCACAGCAATCACACCTATAATAAGAATCACTCCAGTCATCTTCACGGGCCTCCTTCATTTTTTGAATTAAGATACTTCAACCCTTTAGAATTTTCAACCGAATCCTTTTCAGATCCCGGGCTGGGTAATGGAACCGATAGGGTATGAGGAGTGACGATCCCCACAGACATGATGGCCTTGATCGCTTCTTCGATGGTCATTTGGGAAGGGAGTAACTTCTCTTTAGGAAGGAAGAGAAGAAAACCCTGGGGTGGGACAAAGGCGGTCGGGATAAAAACGGTCACCTTCGTTTGGCGATCGAGATCGGTCAGCTCATTCGTCACAAAGCCGAGCACATAATTTCCTCCCTGCGGAAATTCAACGAAAACAGCCTGACGGAACGAGCCTTTTCGCGTGGCCGAGAAGGCATCGGTCAGTTGTTTGGAGGAGGTATAGATATTTTTAACGACCGGGATCGTCGTGAAGAGACGATCCCCCCAGCTAATCAGTCTGCGGCCCAAGACATTGGTGGTAATCACTCCAATCAAGTAGAGCAAAAGGAAGAAGCTAATGATTCCTATCCCTGGGAGATGGAATACGCGATGGAAGAGAGAGATATTAATGTTGGGGATCAGGGGGTCGAGGATACTGTCGAGAGTGTTGAAGACGAAACTTCAGAACGAGAAAGGTGATCCCGAGAGGCAGGACGACCAAAATCCCCGCAAAAATCTTGGTTCGAAGATGTTTCAAAAACCTTTTCGTCATGCGCTCGGTACGGGCAGTTCAAGAATCTTTTTCAGATCCGTGTCCTCGACCACCTCTTTTTCAAGCAAGAGGCGGGCGAGCTCTCCCAATTTATCCTTCTTAGCCGTCAGTATTTCTTTGACCCTGAGATACGTTTCATCCACAATCTTCTTCACCTCTTCATCAATCTGTTTGGCTGTGTCCTCACTATATTCCCTCGTGGGGAGCAAGGAGGAGGGAAGGAAGAGAGGCTTCTTTTCTTTTTCGAAGGTGACGTAGCCCAATTTTTCGCTCATCCCAAATTCTTTCACCATGCTGGACGCAATGTCGGTCGCCCGCTGAAGATCATTATGGGCGCCGGTGGAGATCTCTCCAAAAACGATTTCCTCGGCCACCCTTCCCCCCAGCAAAACGGCCAACCGGTCGAGGAGTTCCGTTTTGGTCATCAAATAACGATCCTCCGTAGGCAATTGAAGCGTATAGCCCAATGCGGAGATCCCTCTCGGGATGATCGAGATTCGACGAACGGGATCAGCGTTCGGTAAGAGGGAAGCGACAATGGCATGACCGGATTCGTGGAAGGCAACGATCTCTTTCTCCTTCTTCGACATCAACCTGTTCTTCTTCTCCAATCCTGCCACCACCCGGTCAATGGCCTCTTCAATATCGGTCATTTCTACAGATTCCTTATTCTTCCGAGCGGCCAGGAGGGCCGCCTCGTTCACAATATTGGCAAGATCGGCACCCACGAATCCAGGAGTTCTTGAAGCGATGACTTTCAAGTCGACATCCGGAGATAATTTGATATTTTGGGCATGGATCTTCAGAATTTCCTCTCGGCCAATGATATCGGGTCGGTCAACCACCACATGGCGATCGAATCTGCCCGGCCTGAGAAGAGCGGGATCCAAAATTTCAGGTCGGTTCGTGGCCGCCATGATGATCACCCCTGCATTGGGTTCAAAACCATCCATCTCGGCTAAGAGTTGATTGAGGGTCTGCTCCTGTTCGTCGTGCCTGCCCATCGGATTGACGCCGCGGGCTTTTCCCAGGGCATCCAGTTCGTCAATAAAGATGATACAAGGAGCGTGGTTCTGGGCCTGGGCAAAGAGATCCCTGACCCTCGCCGCTCCCACGCCGACAAACATCTCCACAAAATCAGAACCGCTGATCGAGAAAAAGGGGACATTGGCCTCCCCAGCCACTGCCCGGGCAAGAAGGGTCTTTCCTGTTCCGGGCATTCCCACCAGGAGAACTCCTTTTGGGATCTTTCCGCCGAGACGTTGAAATTTCGCCGGGGTTTTAAGAAACTCCACCACCTCCTTCAATTCCTCTTTCGCCTCGTCGATTCCGGCGACATCGGCGAAGGTGATCTTCTTCTCCTTCTCCGCATAGATTTTAGCCCGGCTCTTTCCAAAGGACATCACACTGGTCTCCGGTCCGATTCGGGAGAAGAGGATTCTCCATAGGATAAAGAAAAAAACGAGAGGAATGATCCATGAAACAATATTGGTCAGCCATTTGCTGTCCACCTTCCCTTTATATTGAACACGGTGAGCCTCCAGGTCCTTGACCAGGTCCGGGTCTTCTACTCGCACGGTTTGGAATCCTCGGATACCCTTTTCGGTCTCCCTCTCCCCGTTGATCGATTCCGGAGTAATGGTGAGGTCTTTGATCTTATCTGTCCTTAAGGATTCCTTAAATTCACTATAGGGAATGACATCCTCGGTCTTTCTTGTCATGATGTAATTCTGGATGAGCAGAATAATGAGAAAGGCGATGACAAAATACCAAATCGTAAAGTGGGTCCTTTTAAGAATGGGTTTCTTCCCGCCTCGATCTGAGGGCTCTTTGATTCCAAGAAGATCTCTCAGGTTAGAGGAAGGTTTTTGATCCTTCTTCATTTAAGCATCTCCAAATACTCTCCGGAAGATAGTATCGATGTGTTTCAGATGAGTCCGGGCATCGAAGAGAGCGTCCAGTTCCTTTTGAGTCGCGAGACGCTTGACAGCTTCGTCCTGGGAGAGAAGCGTCTTGAACTCCTCGCCCTTCTCCCATACCCTCATCGCACTCCTTTGAACCACCCCATAAGCCTCTTCCCTTGAAAGGCCTTTCTGGGTCAGATGGAGAAGGATCGACTCCGAAAAAATAAGACCCCCCATCTTTTCCAAATTGGCTTTCATGTTCTCCGGATAGACGATGAGGTTCTCAATGAGGGAGGCGAGGCGGTTGAGCATATAGTCGATTAAAATCGTGGCATCCGGGGCGATCACCCTTTCCACGGAGGAATGGCTGATGTCACGTTCGTGCCAGAGGGGAATGTTTTCCAAAGCGGCCAAGCTGTAAGACCGTACAAGGCGCGCCAGACCGGAGAGGTTTTCTGAGGAGATAGGATTCCTCTTGTGCGGCATGGCAGAGGAACCCTTCTGCCCCTTGGAAAAGAATTCCTCAGCTTCCAAGACCTCGGTGCGCTGGAGGTGTCTGAGTTCGACAGAAAATTTTTCGATCGAGGAAGCAAGGATGGCCAGGGTGGTGAAGAATTCAGCATGATGATCTCTCTGAACAATCTGTGTTGAGATGGGAGCGGGCTTGAGTCCCAGTTTTCCACAGACAAACTCCTCAATGGAGGGAGGGATATGGGCAAATGTTCCCACAGCCCCTGAGATCTTTCCCACACTGACAGCCTCTTTTGCTCTCTCCATGCGGACGAGATTTCGTTTCATCTCATCATACCATAGCGTCATCTTGAGGCCGAATGTGATGGGCTCCGCATGGATGCCATGAGATCGGCCGATCATCAAGGTGTCCTTATATTGGAAAGCCTTTTTCTTTAAGACTTCCAGAAGTCGGCGGACGTCTTGAAGGATGAGTTCAGCGGCCTCTTTTAAAAGCAGCGCGAGGGAGGTGTCGAGGATATCCGAAGAGGTGAGACCATAATGGAGGTATCTCGAAAGGGGACCGATGAATTCCCCCACATTCGTTAAAAAGGCAAGCACATCATGCTTTGTCACCTTCTCTATTTCGTCAATACGATGGATGTCAAAGGAGGCTTTTTCCTTGATCTCCCGGAAAGCCTCTGCAGGAATCTCACCTAATTGGGAGAGAGCCTCGCAGACCAAAAGTTCAATTTGGAGCCAGGTTTCAAATTTCCTCTGATCTGTCCAAATTTTTCCCATCTCCGGTCGGGTATATCTTGGAATCACCTTGGGCTCCTTATGGAACGTATAGAACAATATTACTGAATAGTGTTGAAAAGTCAATAAAAAACGGGTTGTTAAATATTGGCCTTTCGACGGTATAAACTGCCGTCTTTGAAGGCGAGTTTTTAGTTTCCCTCAGGGGCAACCCCTGCCTTCGGTTGACAGGCGGGTCTTTGGACCTTTAGAATGCGTTCATCTTGGGATTCCGGAAGGCTTCGCTGTCGTCAATGATCAACCTGAAAAGAGCTTGAGACTCGTGAGTCAGGTCCTCAGCAAGGACGAAAAACCGGGGGTGGGTAAGCGGAGTCGAAAGGTTGACAATTTTTTCGTTCAAATGCATATTAGTGCTATGATTATTATCAAATCTCCCCGGGAGATTGAGCAATTGAAAAGATCCAACGCCATTGTGGCAGAGGTCTTTGAGAAATTGAAGGGGATGATTGTTCCAGGGGTCACGACAAAGGAATTGGACCAGGTTGCCGAGGAATATATCCTCCTAAAAGGGGCCCGTCCTGCTTTTAAAGGGTATAGGGGATTTCCTGCGACCCTCTGCATCTCAGTCAATGAAGAGGTGGTCCACGGTATTCCCAGCCCACGCCGGTTGAAAGAGGGCGATATCGTCAGCCTAGATGTGGGGGTCAATCTTGCGGGTTATTTTGGAGATGCAGCCATGACTCTTCCTGTGGGAGAAATAGACCCAGAGGCCAGAAGACTTCTTGAAGTTACAGAGAAGGCTCTCTCTATTGGGATTGAAAAGGCGATGGTTGGAAATCGACTCTACGATATCTCTTACGCCATTCAGAGATGGGTGGAATCCCATGGATTCTCTGTCGTAAGAGATTTCGTAGGACATGGGATCGGAAGGGATCTCCATGAGGAACCGCAGGTTCCAAATTTCGGTGCCCCCCACCAGGGGCCAAGATTGGAGAAAGGCATGGTCATTGCTCTGGAGCCTATGGTGAACGAAGGGACCTACGAGGTCAGGATTCTTTCGGACGGTTGGACCGTCGTGACGAAAGATGGAAAACGCTCCGCCCATTTTGAACATACCATTGCTATTGCAGATGATGGAGCTGAGATACTCAGCGTCCTGTAATTTGATGAAGCGGTGCCGTATTGCAGTGCTGCTGTGTTGCCGTTTTAGCTGCAGTACTGCAACACCGCATAACCGCAGCACGGGAAAAGATTTTATAGGAGGAAGATAAAGCGATGTATCGCGTGGCCAAGAATATGGTCGATTTAGTGGGGGATACGCCCTTAGTCAGGATTAACCATATCGTCCCCAACAAAAAAGTGAAGGTCTATGCAAAACTGGAGCGATATAACCCAGCCGGATCCGTCAAAGATCGGATTGCGAAGCACATGATTGAACATGGAGAGAAGGAAGGTCTGCTGACGAAAGATAAGATCGTCATCGAGCCTACCAGCGGAAATACCGGCATTGCCCTGGCGATGGTCTGTGCGGTTAAAGGATATCGATTAGAATTGGTGATGCCGGAGACGATGAGCGTAGAGAGAAGAAAGATCCTGACTGCCTTTGGAGCGAAGATCATTTTAAGCGAGGGTTCCAGGGGAATGGATGGGGCGATTGATTTGGCTAAAGAGATGGCTAAGAACCCTAAGTATTACATGCCTCTCCAATTTGAGAATAAATATAATGTGCTTGCCCATTATGAAACGACAGGTGAAGAGATCTGGAGGGCAACCAAAGGAAAGGTCAATATGTTTGTCGGGGGGATTGGAACGACTGGGACCTTGATGGGTGTCTCGCAGCGACTAAAAGAATATAACCCTGAGATCAAGATTGTTGGCGTAGAGCCCTACCCAAACTCGAGTATCCAGGGACTCAAAAACCTCAGCTCCCAGTATGTCCCGGAGATCTACGATCCAAGCCGATTGGATGAAAAAATCAATGTGAAGGATGAGGATGCCTTTGAGATGGCAAGAGTCCTCACCATCCGAGAGGGAATCTTCTGTGGAATCAGTTCTGGGGCTGCGATGTGGGGGACATTACAGAAGGCCATGGGATTGGAGAAAGGCGTGATCGTTACCCTCCTGCCGGACGGCGGCGAAAAATATGTGAGTACGCCTCTCTATGAACCCACCAAATGCTTCGAATGCCTGCAGAAGCATCGAATTCCCACCTGCATGACGGCGGAATATATCACTTCCCTGGAGTGTCTGGTAAAGGATGGTGGGTAAAAGATTAAAAACGTTTTGAACGTTAAGATCGTTTAAACGGTTTTATTCGTAACGGAATGAGCGATCCAACGAACCTAACAGTCCAAACGTTGTTCACAATTTATATTTAAATTTTCTCAAGAGGTCTTTTCTCCAGGCAATCCCATCCTCTTTTTCAACCCCTTTTGGAGAGGAACCATCAATCACACCGAGGACTCCTCTGCCAAGTTCTGACTGGGCCAGGATCACTTCGACAGGGTTTGCCGTAGCACAAAAAATCGTGCAGACCTCCTGGCACATCTTTATCGCGTTGAGGACATTGATGGGGAAGGCATCCTTTAAAACAATGACAAAGGTATGGCCCGCTCCAATCTTCAGGGCATTCTTCCTGGCGATCTCCTTCAATGCCTCATCGTTTCCCTCGAGCCGGACAAGGCAGGCACCCGAGGCTTCACAGAATCCAATTCCAAATTTGGCATTGGGAACTGATCCCACCATGATCTCATAAAGGTCTTCCACCGTCTTGATGAAGTGGGTCTGACCAAAAATGATGTTACACCCTTCCGGAATCTCCAATCGTTCCGTCTTCAGTTCCATGACTTCCTCCTTAAGCGTCCCGTAGCTCTTTGTTTCATCGGATCATTGTGTCTTTGAGTCTGTTACTTTTCAAGGACTATGAGACTATGCGACTATAAGACGATGTGACACTGTCACAGCATATCGTTAGCCAGGCTAATTGTCAACGTGATTCAGAATTCGCGAGCGTGATCCTACGGTCCTGTCTGTTGATAGGCAAGCCCTCCACCTGCCCGGAAATTTTGACAGTACCCAGACTTGAATTTGACTTTATATAAGTGTAGTTGTTAAATTTAAACGAGACGGCAGGCGGTCATCGTGACCGAAAATAGTCAAGAAACAAAACAGGTCGTTAACCAAGCAATCTTTTGACGAGAATGTGAATGAAAAGGGGAGGGGGGAAGGAGATGATTCCACAAGTCAAGAAGATCCTTTATGCCACTGATCTCAGTAAAAACTCTGCGTATGCGTTCTTATTTGCGACCGATATGGCAAGAAGGCATGATGCAAAAATTTCCATCTTACATGTCGTTGAACCCCTGGCGCCTTACGCAGAAACCTTTTCGGGCATCACGGCTGAAATGAAACGGAAACACCAGGAGGAGATCCTGCAAGAGATTAAAAAGCGACTGCAGGTGTTTTGTCAAAACGCAGAGGCTCGAATTGGTCCTCCCTGCGTTGAACTCGTAACCAACATTCTCCTTGTTCGGGGGCATCCCCCGGAAGAAATCCTAAATGCCGCGAATGAAGAAGGCTGCGATGTCATCGTCCTGGGAACTCACGGAAAGGGATTTTTGGCCCATGCTTTTCTTGGGAGTGTCTCGGAGGAAGTATTGCATCGAACTCGAAAACCCGTTTTTATAATACCGTTGCCACCCGAGAAAATCAGTATCGATTGGGATGAAATCCGTTAGATCTCTGTTCAGCCTTTAAAGATAAGGGTGGGGCCAGTACTGGCCCCACCTCTTTTGTGCACATCAGAAATCGTTGACTTCATAAAGCAATCTTGAAGTAAATATGAGTTGAATGCAACAATTTTGTTTGGAATTCTGCAATTGGAATTTGCTTGTCATCTGGCCTGCCTGCGCGAAGTCCCGCCTTACGGGACGGAGGCAGGCACTTGGGATTGGGTGCTTAGGATCATCCCTTTTTGAAACGCACCCTTTAGGAATGTCTTCACCTCAATATTTTCCCCATCCGTAATTACCGTAATGGCTCCATGTTGGTCCGTTCTTAAGATCCTTGAACCCAATTGCAGGTATCTCTTCAATACGTCCGGATGAGGAAGTCTGGCTATATTCCTTTCGCCCACGCTGAGAATGGCATAGGTAGGCTTCACTCGATCCAGAAAAGGAAGGGAACTCGAGGAGGAACTTCCGTGATGGGGGATCTTTAAAATATCAGCCCTGAGGGGGTAAGATTTCCTCACCATCAACTCCTCTGCTTCCTTTCCAACATCACCCGCCAGAAGGACAGAAACATTTCTAAACCGAAGCTTCATCACCAGGGAGGAATTGTTCAGATCCCGAAGATGTTGAACTTTTCTTTGCATGGCATTCCGTGCAGGCGGATTTAGGACAGAAACCTCGACTCCATCGATGATTTGAGGAGAGGTTTCCTCATTGAGGGACACGGCCTCTATTTTCCTCTCGTTAAGAATTTTCTTTAACTGAAGATAGGGCTCCGATTGTGTCTCAAAACCGTTATCCCAGAATTGGCCTATTGAAAACTGTGAGGCAATGAAATTTAAACCCTTTAGATGGTCCGGGTCAGGATGGGTCAGGACAAGCGTGTCGATCCTTCGTATCTTCTCCTTCCAAAGAAAGGGGGCGATCACATTCTTCCCAATATCGAAACGATCCTCATAAAGACCTCCTCCATCGATCAGCATCTTTTTTCCTTTCGGGAATTCAATGAGGATGGAGTCTCCATGTCCCACATCTATGAAAGTTAACTTCAGATCTTTCTGAAATGAATCCTTCAAGTTCCAGTATGCCAAATCGCAGGCAAAAACAATGCAAAGTCCTGCAAAGAGATAGCGGATCTTTTTTCCTTTTCGGAGATGGGCCACCAGAAAGAGAAGAGAGTAGAAAAGGACAATTTCAAAAACGGTTGGGGTCGAGACAAAGAAGGAGGCTACCGGTACAGAGGCAAGGAAGGCCAATACTCTGAGAAGAATCAGGGTGATGAAACCATTCATATTGATCAGGAAGGTAGCGATGGGAATGAAGAAGAAAGAGAAGATGGAAGCGGTGAGGCTCAAAGGGACGATCAGGAAGCCCACCCAGGGGATGATGAAGAGGTTGGTTATAAATCCAATGGGAGCGAAGCGGTTGAAGTGGAGAGCCACAAAAGGCGCGGTCCCTAAAATGGCCACTCCAGTGACGAGAAGGGAAAGCCTCATATATTTTAGGACATTCTTCTTCCAAGAGGTTTTTAGAAGAAGGGAAATTTCCTCTTGTTTAAACTCTTGAAGGAACCGTGGCACCAGGTAGAGGATCGAAAGGACAGCGAGGAAGGAGAGCTGGAAGGAAACATCGAAAAGGGAAGGGGGTGAAAAGATGAGGATGAGAAAAGCAGCCAGAGCGAGTGTGTGGAGCAGGTTTCTCTCCCGATTGAGTAAGATGGAAAAGAGGAAGGTTATCACCATGATGGCCGCTCGGATCACGGAGATCCCTCCCCCTGCGATGAAGGCATACAGGACGATGCAGGGGATCGTGAGGCCAGCCGCCCACGTTCTAACGGAAATGGAGAGAAGAAGAAATTCTGAACGCTTTAAAATCCAGATGAACAGAGAGAAAGAAAGGAGGGCAACGATTCCGAATTGATCTCCTGAAATGGCCAGAAGATGGGCTGTCCCCGTAAGAATAAAATACTCCTTTATCTCTTCCGGAATATCACCCTGTTCACCCAATACAAGGGCCTTGAAAATACCGGAGCTGGGAGGCTTGGCTTCGCGGTTTAGAAAATCCCGGACGCGATCCCGCCAGCGCTCCACCCGGAGGGCAACGGGATTTCTAAATCCCTCCCCCAGTTTCACCCACGCTCTCTCCTCGGACAAGAATCCAATCGTGTAGATTCGATCAAAGGCGAGATGGCGTTCATAGGAAAATCCACCTGGATTATGAAACCCGCGAGGGGGATAGAGCCTACAACGAAGTCGAAGACGATCCCCCACTCGGAGCGAGGGGTCTTCCTCTTTAAGGAAAATCAGGAGAAGACCGTCCACGGGGATGTGGGCGCTCGACAGAATGACTTTTTCTGAGCGGATGAGTAATTGGGTTCTTCCTCGGAAACGTTCAGGAGGGCGATCAATGATTCCCTCCAATGAGATTCTTTCCAGGCCGGCGAAATAAGAGATGTGGGAGGGGAGGCGTCGGGAATGGAGATAAGGCTGGATGGAAAAAATTCCGAGAAGGAAAAAAATGGAGAAGGCCGTCCAAGAACCCATTCGGGTCCTTCTTGTTATGAGAAAAAAAGTCCAAAATCCCAATAGGATGAGGAGGAGAATCCATCCTCGAGAAAGAAAAGGAAGGTCAAAATGGCCAGAATAGATACCAATGGTATAGACGACGAAAATAGGAATGAGAGGAAGACGAAAGGCTCCACTCATGTCCGCCTCAGGCGGGCCAATCTTTTAGGCTGCTGAAAAACGCCCATCTGCTGCGTCATCCGGCCGCCTCACCGTCTCGGCGGCGTGGCACGAAGTCACTCCTTATTCGTCGTGACGCCACTCTCGGGATTGCCTGCCTGAACGTGCAGGTGAAAGGCTCGCGGGGGCCTTGCATATAGACGTTTTTGAGCCGCCTGAAGAAAATCACTTTTTCAGAGACCTTTTAATAATTCTTGGGCCACGACCCACCGCTGAATCTGGTCGGCCTCTTCATAAACCTGGGTGACCTTGGCATCCCGCATCATGCGTTCCACAGGATAATCTTTCATATATCCATAACCTCCGAGGATCTGGACGGCATCGGTGGTCACTTTCATGGCGGTTTGGGAGGCAAAGCATTTTGAGATGGCTGAGAGTTTTCCTATCTCTTCATGTTTTTCATCGATCTGCGAAGCTGCCTTATAGACCAGGGATCGAGCGGCTTCGACTTGGGTAGCCATATCGGCAATCATGAATTGAATCGCTTGAAATGAAGAAATGGGCTTCCCGAACTGGATCCGTTCATTGGCATAGTGAATCGCGAAGTCAAGGGCTGCCTGGGCAATACCGACGGCCTGAGCCCCCATGGCTGGTCTCGACAGGTTGAAGGTGTTCATCGCGATCTTCCAGCCCTCTCTTTCCTCCCCGAGACGATTTTCTTGAGATACCCGACAGTTTTCAAAGATCACATCCGTCGTCACAGAACCCCTCATCCCGATCTTTTCCTCCTTCTTTCCGAAAAGAAGGCCGGGCGTTCCATCTTCCACGAGGAAAGCAGAGATTCCTTCTACGCCACGTTCGGGCTGGGTCAAAGCAAAGACTGAATAAAATTTGGCAAGGCTTCCATGCGTAATGAAGCATTTGCGCCCGTTGATCAGGTAATCCTTTCCTTTCTTTTCGGCTGTTGTTTTGATAGAGGACACCTCTAATTCTCCTTCCGGCTCTTTTAGTGCAAAGGCGATGAGGCTGTTCTTCTCGGAAATCTCTTTGAAACAATGATCTTTTTGGGAAGGATTCCCCCCCAATAAAACAGGAAGGGTACCGAGCCCATGGGCCAGGAGGATGAGAGAGGAGGAACCACAAACCTTTGCAATCTCTTCAATGACGATACAGAACGAGGTCAGGTCTCCATCGGTCCCCCCGTAGGATTCAGGGAGAAGAAGGGAGAGATACCCCTGTTTGCCGAAGGCTTCCACTAAATCCCATGGAAATTCTCCAGTGGCATCGATCTTCGCTGCACGGGGCTGGACCATCTTTTGGGCCGTTTTTTCTGCGGCAACCCTAATCATTTGTCTTTCTTTTTCTGTGTCCTTCATTTTGCTTTTTTCTTGGAAGAATCGGGGGCGGATCTTATATAATTTGTTACGTTAAAAGAGTAGAAGTTCTTTGTCAAGGGAAATGTGGAAAGTAATAAAAACATTTGACTTTATAATATAAAATAATATAATTACTATTTCAGAATAACTCAGGGAAGGAGGGGAAAAATGGATGCCAGGGATTAGAATTAAGGAAAACGAATCCTTTGAAAATGCACTCAGGCGGTTTAAAAAACAGGTGGAGAAAACGGGAGTATTGTCTGAGATTCGAAAAAGAGAGCATTATGAAAAGCCGAGCATAAAACGAAAGAAGAAGGCGTTGGCCGCCAAGAAAAGGGCAATGAAGAGAATGAGAAAAATGGTCGAGAGAGGATAAAGGATGAGCTTGGAAGAGAGGCTGGTCGAGGAAATGAAACAAGCCATGAAATCCAACGATAAATTGCGACTTTCCACCATCCGGATGATTCGTTCTGGGTTAAAAAACAAGGAGATTGAACTGAGAAAGAAGTTGGAGGATGAGGATATCATTAAGGTGATTCAGGTGATGGTCAGAAAGGGTGAGGAGTCTGTTGAACAATTTCAAGCCGGTGGACGGATAGACCTGGTTGAGAAAGAGAAAAGAGAGATACAAATATTAAAATCCTTTTTACCTCAACCCCTTAGCCAGGAGGAAATATTAAAGATCATCGACCAAAGTATTCAAGAGACCCAAGCCTCGTCCCCGAAGGACATCGGAAAAGTGATGAAATCAGTCATACCCAAAATTGGGGGGAAGGCCGACGGAAAACTGATCAACCAGTTGGTGAAAGAAAAGCTTTCCCCATAAATTCCTCCTCGTGAGTGGTCATCCCAATCCTTTTTTCACGCATTATGAATGATCGTTCTCTCAAGCTTTTAGAGTTTTATCATCTATTAGATATCTTGAAAGAGTATTCCATCTCCCCCCTCGGTCGAAAACGCTGTGAAGCCTTGAGACCTTCCAAAGACCTTCCATTGATCCAGTCTCGATTAGCTGATGTGATGGAACTTAAGAAAATCCTGGAAACAGAAGGAGAGATCCCCCTCGGAGGACTGAAAGATATTGAGGGAATTTTGAATAAATTGGAAATCGAAGGATCTGTGCTCGACGTTCAGGAATTATTGGATCTCTATCATCAGATGGTATTGTGCAAAGGGCTCAAGCGATTCTTCCAAAAGTTGGAGAATGTCAAGGTTCCTCATCTTCACGAGAAGATCTCCAGGCTTTCTTACCCAAAGGGGTTGGAGAAGGAGATCCTTCAGACAATCAATACAAAAGGCGAGATCCTCGACCGAGCCAGTCCAGCCCTTTTGGATATCCGTCAACGCCTGGGAGGTGTCAGAGAAAAGGCAAAGGGAGTGCTCGAATCTCTTCTCCGTCAAGAGAATCTTCAGTCCATCTTTCAGGAGCAGCTTATTACTTTAAGAAATGGACGATACGTTGTTCTGATCAAATCCGATTCTGAAAAAAAGCTTGAAGGGATCATCCATGACCATTCCCAGAGCCGGATGACCTTCTTCTTTGAGCCCCTTCAGGTCGTCTCCCTCAATAATGAGGTGAATGTCCTCATGGGAGAGGAGAAAGAGGAAGAATACCGAATTCTGGCAGGTCTGTCTGATCAGGTCCGGGAAGAAAGGCAAAACCTCTGGAAGGACTTTGAGTTATTGGGAGAACTGGATCTTCTCTTTGCGATGGCAAGGCTCTCCTCCCGTTTGAAGGGGGTTTGCCCGCTCTTGAATGAGGAGGGTAGGATTGAGATGAGGGAGGCTCGAAATCCTCTCCTCACTCTTCAACGTGAAGACCAGGTCATTCCGATCACCCTCCGGATGGGGGACGGGATAAGGGTCCTGATCGTGAGCGGAGCGAATGCGGGGGGAAAGACCGTGGCCTTGAAGACATTGGGACTTCTTACCTTAATGGTTCAATCCGGTCTTCCGATCCCTGTGGCAGAGGGAAGCCAGGTTGGGGTCTTCCGAGACATCTTCGCGGTGATCGGCGACGAACAGAATATCGAGGAGAATCTGAGCACCTTCTCCAGTCACCTCCTCCACGTGAATCAAATCTTAGAAAATGCAGGACCCCGTTCCCTTGTTCTTCTGGATGAACTGGGCGTGGGAACCCACGCCCAAGAGGGGTGTGCTCTGGCCATGGGCTTTTTGGATCGATTCCGAGAGAGCGGAGCTTCGGTCGTGGTCACCACTCACTTCGATCGGCTCAAGGCCTATGGATACCTTCATCCAGATGTCGAGAATGTGGCGGTTGAGTTTGACGAAAGGACTTTGGAGCCCAAATATACGCTGGTCTACGGATCGTCAGGATTGAGCAATGCCTTTCTGATTGCTGAGAAACTGGGTATTTCAGAGAAGGTCCTGGAAGCAGCCCATCTTCATCGGAATGGAAGCGGTGAGGAGGTGGCACACGCTTTGGAGGCTTTGGAGCGGTTGAAGGGGGTTGCTGAGAAAGAAAAGCTGCAAGCCTCCAAGATGAAGGAGGAGGTTGGGTTTGAACGTGAGAGATTAAGGAAAATACTGGAGACGATCAAAGAGAGGAGACTGGAAATCTATTCCAAGGCTGAGGAGAGGGCGAGAAAAGCGGTCCAGAAGATGGAAGAGGCGTTGAAGGAATGGGCGCTTTATAGAAAGGAGGAGAAAATCCCTACCGCTCTTCAGCGCAAAGAAATTCAGGATATCAGAGAAAGATTTCTCCCCCCTGTCAGAAAAAAGGGACGCTCTGCCATCCCGGGTGGCTTGAAGGTGGGTGAACGTGTTAGAATTGAAAGCCTTCGAAGCACCGGGATTCTAACGGATGTAAAAGAGCCGCTCAATCGAGCCGAGGTGTTGACGGATAAGGCCAAAGTAAAAGCTCCGCTCTCCGAGATCGTTCAGGCACAGGAAGAAAAGGATGAAAAGGAGACGGGGATTCCTAAAGGTCAGCCCCTTTTAAAAGGGGCTGTCGAGGAGCCTTCCTCCCAATTAAATGTCATTGGTTTGACGGTAGAAGATGCCCTTCCAAAGGTTGATAAATTTATCGATCAGGCCCTCCTTCATGGGTTGGAAAAGGTCCAAATTATTCATGGTGTAGGTTCCGGCAGGTTACGGGATGCAATCGGTCGATACCTGAATGGACATCGGGCTGTGAAGAGTTTATCTTCCGGGGAAACGATGAAAGGGGGTCGTGGCATTACCATCGTCGAATTGAGGTAAACCCCGTTAGAAAGGGCAGGGTTCCGACCTCTTCCTCAATAAGAAGCTGAAGCAATTTGTCATATCATCCCCGCCAGAAATGGCAGGGCTTTTTTACGGGGTAAACCGTTTGGCCATGGGGTTCTTATCCGAAGAAAAGGTTTCGGAAATTCGGGACCGGTCCAGCATCCTGGAGGTTGTCTCGGATTATGTGACCCTGAAAAAGACAGGAAGGAACTATAAAGGGCTCTGTCCCTTTCATGCCGAGAAAACTCCTTCCTTCATGGTCAATGAAGAGAAACAGATTTTCCACTGCTTCGGCTGTGGGGAAGGAGGAGATGCCTTCACTTTTTTGATGAAAGTGGGTCATTTTTCTTTTCCCGAAGCCGTGGAAGAACTGGCCAAGCGGTATGGAGTGAAACTTCCTTCCCGCGAACTCTCTCCGGCTCAAAAAAAGGAGACGGCCCAAAGAGAGACCCTCTTCCAGATCAACCAGATTGCCTCAGACTATTTTCATGACCTTCTCACCCAGCGTCGAGAGGGCGAGGAAGGTAGAAAGTACATCTCTCAAAGAGGGATCAACCGGGAAATCATCGCGGAACACCGGTTGGGATATTCTACCGACCGTTGGGATGGCTTGGTCCAGCATCTCCAGGGGAAGAAGGTCTCCCTCGAACTGGCATGGAAACTGGGTTTGATCTTTCCGAAAAAGAAGGAAGGTTGGTATGATGCTTTTCGAGGAAGGGTCCTCTTTCCTATTTTTGACCTCCATCAACGGATCGTCGGGTTCGGTGGAAGGATGATTCGAGAAGGACAACCCAAGTATCTTAATTCTCCAGAGTCGAGTATCTATCATAAAGGAGAGGTTCTCTACGGCCTCCCTGTGGCCAGGCGTTATGCCACGGAGAAGGATGGTGTGATCATCGCCGAAGGGTATTTTGATCTGTTGACCCTCCAGCAGTACGGTTTGAAACATAGTGTGGC
Source organism: uncultured delta proteobacterium (assembly GCA_963711845.1). Lineage (GTDB taxonomy): Bacteria > Desulfobacterota > BSN033 > BSN033 > UBA1163 > CAVQFR01. Next base: position 31,525 of record CAVQFR010000039.1, on the reverse strand, counting down.
CACTTTAGGAACGGCGCTGACTCCACAACATATTCGAACCCTAAAACGATATACGAAAAACTTGATTACCGCATTTGACGCAGACCCGGCGGGGGTCCAAGCGACACTTCGCTCCCTTCCTCTCTTTTTGGAAGAGGAGGTTGAGGGAAGGACGATCGTCCTCCCCGAAGGGGAAGACCCGGATGGATTTCTAAGAAAAGGAAATTTGGAAGACTTCGAGAAAAGGGTGGAGCGTGCAGTTCCGCTCATCGATTTCTTTTTTGAACGGCTGATGAAGACCCATGACGTGAAATCCGTCGAGGGCAGGGTTAAAATAGCGAAGGAAGGCGTGGCCCTTCTCAGTAAAATTCCAGATAAGATTCGAAAAGATTTCTATACGAAGGCTTTGGCGGAGAGACTGGATGTCAAGGAATCCTTTCTCTATGAGATTCTCGGATCTTCTCCCCGGGAGTCCTCCAAAGCAAGAGGAGATGTAGGAAAGTCATCCGCGGAGAGAAACTTTCCAAGGTCAGAAGAAATGGTGGTCCATCTCATGGCTCAACATCCAGAAATCATCCCCGCCGTTTCAAAGGAGGATGTCCTGAAGGAGTTTGAAAGCCCGATCCTGCAGAAAATAGCTGAGGCGCTGGAGGATCTTTATCAGAGAAAAGGAAGGTTTAACCTGCCACAGGCCTTAGCTCACTTTGACGAGGATCTCAAAGGGAGGTTGTCTGAGTTCGTCTTTCAGGAAGAGGGACTGGAAGAAGGAGATCGGGGAAAGATCTTGCAGGACTGTATCCAAAAGATTCGTGAAAAAAGGATAAAAAAGGAAAAGGGCGAGTTGCAAAAAAGAATTAAAGAGGTGGATCAACAGCAGGAGGATAAAAGGCTGAATCCTCTTTTAAAGCAAAAACTGGAACTGGCAAGGCAGAGGGAAAAAGGCCTTCAGAAAGATGGCTTTCGCAGGCGGTAGGGGCAGAGGTCCATGGCGAAGGGTGGAAAGATCAAAGAAGTTGAACAATTGATTCATATGGAAGGGGAGAAAGGATTTCTGACCTTCGACGAGTCGAACGATATCCCTCCCAACGATATTGTCTCCTCTGACCAGATTGATGATGTCCTCATGATGTTCGACGAAATGGACATCGATGTCGTGGATGACCTCCAAGGGCTGAAAGTGGAGGAAGAAAAGGCCATCGAGAAGGATGAAGAGGAAGGCGATGAGTTAGAGGTGGAGACTTTTGGGAGGGCCACGGACCCCGTCCGGATGTATCTCCGCGAGATGGGATCGGTTTCTCTCCTGACGCGAGAAGGGGAGGTGGAGATCGCCAAAAGGATAGAAAGCGGTAAACGAGAAGTGCTCAGCGTCGTCTTGAACTGCCCGATGGCGGTTAAAGAGGTCATCAATCTGGGCAGTATGATTAAGGCCGGAAGGGTGGAGATTCGGGAGGTCACCAACGAGATCGACGAGGAGGAAACTAGCTTCGAGGAAGAACAGATTCAGAAGAAGCAGATTTTAGACCTCATCGAAAAGATTAAACGAAAAGATGAGGACCTCCGGGGACTGCTGAAAGGGAAGGCGGTGCCGAGGAGGAAGGTCCAGAAGCAGGGGAAGAAGAAAGAGAAAGAGACAAAGAGAAAACAAAAGGGGATGAAAAGGAAACAGGGAGAGATTAAAAAGCGACAGGAAGAGATCCTGGAATTCTTCAACCGGATGAATCTGAGGGATACTCAGATTCATAAGATCGTTCAAAAGATGAAACAGATGCTGAACCGGGTGGAGAAAGGGGAGAGTGAAATCAAGAAGATCGAAGATAAGTGGGGGATTTCTGTTCAGGAGGCACGGATCTATCTCAGGAAGTTGAATGGAAGGGGTGTGCGTGAGAAGAAACTTCTTCGAGCCCGAAAATTGGATAAAGGTGATCTCCAAGAGATTTCCCGGGCGGTCATGGGTGTCCAAAAGAAGATCCACAAGGTGGAAACGGAATGTGGCCTGACCGCTGACAGGTTGGCCGCGGCGGTGAAGGTCATCGTGGCAGGGGAGACAAAAGCCAAGGAGGCCAAGAGTGAGCTGGTGAAGGCAAACTTGAGACTGGTCGTATCCATTGCCAAAAAATATACGAATCGCGGGCTTCAATTCTTAGACCTCATTCAGGAAGGGAATATCGGGTTGATGAAAGCGGTGGATAAATTTGAATACCAACGAGGTTATAAATTTAGTACCTATGCGACCTGGTGGATCCGGCAAGCGATCACGCGAGCCATTGCTGATCAGGCGCGGACCATTCGGATCCCCGTTCATATGATCGAGACGATCAATAAATTGATCCGAACCTCTAGATACCTCGTCCAGGAGATCGGGAGAGAGCCCACTCCCGAAGAGATCGCCGAGAAAATGGATATGGCCTTGGATAAGGTGAGGAAAGTGTTGAAGATAGCCAAAGAGCCTATTTCCCTTGAAACGCCGATCGGTGAGGAGGAAGACAGCCACTTAGGGGATTTCATCGAAGACAAAGCAATCATTTCCCCCCAGGAGGCTGTGATCAGCGCAAATCTGTCAGAACAGACCCGAAAGGTCCTGGCCAGCCTCACCCCGAGAGAAGAGAAGGTTTTGAGGATGCGGTTTGGAATTGGAGAAAAATATGACCATACGCTGGAAGAAGTGGGACAGGATTTTGACGTGACCCGGGAAAGGATCCGACAGATTGAGGCGAAAGCATTGAGGAAATTACGACATCCCAGCCGGGCAAGGAAGTTGAAAAGTTTCCTTGAAACGTAGTCAGTTCGGAGCCATCAAATCCAATACTGTAAGGTGTTTCTATTTTTCTCCGAACTCAAAAAGAACGAATGCAGGGTTGACACCCTCGGCCTGGGGGGGATAACATATAACGAGCATGGGCCCATAGCTCAGCTGGAAGAGCCACCGGCTCATAACCGGTAGGTCCCTGGTTCGAACCCAGGTGGGCCCACCAGGAAAGTGGAGAATCTCTTATGCACGCCTTTGGAATAAAAGAAAGGATGCTCCGTCAGTTCTGGAGGGAATGAAAAGAGTGCATCCAAGGGATGCACTCTTTTCATTTGGAGACAAACCCTTTGAGATCTACTCCCGCAAAATTTGGTAGATAGGAGGCAAGGTTTGAGGGCGCAATTAGAGCTGCTTTGGGAACTTCAAAAAATTGATCTTGGGCTGAAAAGTATTAAGGAAGAAAAAGATCGGTACCCCAAGGAGATGAAGAAGTTGGATGAGAAACAGAAGGTCGAGAGAGAGAGGATTGAAAAGGAGAAGGAGAAGATCGAATCCTTAGAGAAGACACGGAGGCAGAAAGAGGGACAGCTTAATTTGGAACAAGAGAAAATCAAGCGGGCGGAAGGAAAGATGTCTGAAGTGAAGACCAATAAAGAGTATCAGGCCCTCCTCAGCGAAATTGATGCCCTCAAGGAAGCGAACAGCCGGATGGAAGAAGAGATCCTCCGGATCATGGACGAAATTGACGAGCTCAAGAGAGATCTCTCCAAAAGGGAAAAGGACGTAGGGGCCACCCTTGAAAAAATAGAAGCTGAGCGAAAAAAGCTTCAGGAAAAGATGGCCCATGACGAAAAGGTCTGGGACGGACAGATGGAACGCAGAGAGGTCCTTTCTAAACAGATCGAATCCAAATTGGTCAAGCTCTATAATACCCTGAAGGAAAAGAGACAGGGGGTGGGCGTGGTCAGCGTGAAGCATGAGACGTGCCAGGGGTGTTTTGTAAACGTCCCTCCTCAAATGTGCATCGAGGTTCAAAAAAACATTGGCCTTATTCGATGTCCCCACTGTAATCGTATTCTCTATTGGGAGGGAGATCGAAATACGAAATGAAATCTATGGAGGCAGAAAATCGGTTGGTCATTCACATGGGTGGGGCCTCCACGGGGAATCGAGGAGAGGCAGCAGACGGTTTGCCGAATTGGGCGATTCGGAGGAGGATTGCAAAGGAAAGGAGGGGAGTTGACGGGGAACAGATGGTCGCTCCTTCTGAGACCCCGTAAAGCCGGGCAATCAGGAGGAGAGGAAAGTCCGAGCTCCACAGGGCAGGGTGGTCCGTAACGCGGACTGTTCCGGAATCCTGGAACGCAGGGTTTCGAGACAAGGAAAGTGCCACAGAAAACGTACCGCCCCGACGAAAGTCGGGGTAAGGGTGAAAAGGTGAGGTAAGGGCTCACCAGTGCCCTGAGCGATCGGGGCAGCTAGGTAAACCCCACCCGGAGCAAGACCAAATAGGTTCCGCTCTCCGCTAAGGCGGAGTGAGAAAAGCCCATTCGAATTTGTCTCGAGGCAATTGCATCGGGCAAAGGCGGAACGGGTGAGGTCGCTTGAGGTCCTGAGCAATGAGGACCCTAGATAAATGGCCATCCTCCCGATTCCCGCTGAAGCGCGGGATCGGGAAGACAGAACTCGGCTTATGGTCCCCCTCGACTCCCCCTTCTTTTAATATAAATTCTATTTAAGAATATTTGAAATCTCCCCTTGTCCCCTCCCTCTCCCCAGCGGGGAGAGGGGAAGGGTGAGAGGGAGACGAAATGTTAGAAGAAAAATTAAGGCTTAAACCTGTAAGAATCTAAGCATGAAATCCGGAATAGATTGGACAAAGCAATGTCAGATGTCAAAGCGCCCGCCTACCGGAGGCAGGGATTTCGAGTTTAGAGGTCTTAAACAACCTATATGAAATATGGCAATAAGAACCGATGGATTGTAGGGGGGATTCTTTTCCTTTTGATCCTGATTTTTCCCCTTCCTGCCTTCTGTCAAAAGGCCTCCATTAAAGATATCCAGGTGAAGCGGGCAAGTGAGGTCTGGGAGGTCAGTTTCGATGTGGACAATTGTTTTACGGAGAAGATGGAAGAGGCCATCCAGTCGGGGATACGGACGACTTTCACCTTTTATATCAATCTTTACCAGAAAAGAAGGTGGTGGAAGGATCGGAATTTGGCGTCCATCGAGTTTCGTCACACTGTCCAGTACCATCCCATTCAAAAAGTCTATCAAATAAAACTGGGAGAAGACCTTTCCCCCCTGGCTGCTTCGAGTTTGGAGGAAGCCAAGAAGCTGATGTCAAAAGTCAAAGAGTTTAAAATCCGGTCTTCCTCCCCCTTTGAACCCGGAGTTCCCGCTTACTTTCGAATTAAGGCTGAATTGGATCCGGTCAGACTCCCTCTTCATTTAGAGTATCTCTTCTTTTTTGTCTCCCTATGGGATTTTGAAACCGATTGGGTTATCAAACCTCTCCCACCTTAAGATTCGGGGATGGAAGGAGTATGAATAAAGAACTTTCCCCTGATGCAAGAAGACGACGAAATGAGCTGATCATCATTGGGATCATCTCCATCCTCATCCTTATCTTTACGACCATTGAGATGAAATTCCCCCAGATCGGGGGGAAAATCCCCGTCGCGAACAATATCATCATCTTCAGCCTGATCAATATCAACATCATCCTGATTCTCCTCCTGATCTTCTTGGTCATCCGGAATCTGGTCAAACTGATCTTTGAGCGAAAGCGGAAAGTCCTGGGAGCCAAGCTCCGAACCAAATTGGTGGTGGCTTTTGTCAGCCTTTCCCTTATTCCAACCATTCTTCTCTTTTTGGTAGCCGTGGGCTTCATCACCAACAGCGTGGAACATTGGTTTAGCGCCCAGGTGGAGCAGTCTCTTCAAGGATCCCTGGAAGTGGCCCAGACCTATTACCGGGATTTTGCCAACAGCACCGTTTCCACTGCGAAACAGATCAGTAAGCCCCTCTCCAAACAAGGCATTACCAAAGGATCACGAGAAATGAGCCTGTTGAGAGAACAGCTGGAGGGCAGACGACAGGAGCACCATCTCAGCACCCTCGGGGTCTTTTTGAAGGGGGAAAAGAACACGATCGGAGTGGAGGATCCGATGCTCAAACCTGTTTCTCTCCATCTTCCGAAGGATTTGTTAGAAGCAGGGTTTTCAGGAAAAGAAGTCTCCAGAATCTTATCGGTGGGAGAGGGAGAGTTGATTACTGGCATCGCCCCCATTTTCAACCCTTCGGATGGAGGGGAGGTGGTGGGAATCGTCGTGGCCTCACATTTTGTTCCAAAGAGTCTAACGGTCAAGATGCATGAGATCTCACAGGCGTTTCTGGAATATAAACAACTGAAGATCTTAAAAAAGCCGATCAAGTTTAGCTACATGATGGCTCTGCTAATGGTGACCCTTCTCATCGTCTTCTCGGCCACCTGGTTTGGCTTCCATTTAGCCAAGGATATTACCGTTCCCATCAAAGACTTGGCAGAGGCCACCGGTCGGATTGCCTCTGGAGACCTCAATTTCCGAATTCAGATGAAAGCGACAGATGAAATCGGCATGCTTGTTCAATCCTTCAATCAGATGACAGAGGATCTCCAGGTGAGCCGTTCTGAGCTGGAACAACGGAAGAAGTACATGGAGATCGTCCTGAAGAACGTGGCCGCCGGAGTGATTTCCATCGATGAGAAAGAAAATGTGACGACGACCAACACCTCCGCAGAACAGATGTTAGAGATCAGGGGAGAAGATGTCCTGGAGAAAAAGTTCTCGGAGGTATTACCCAGGGAGTATGTGGGACAGCTTGAGCGATTATTGGAAGAGCTCAAATCCTCCCGGAAAGATTCTATTGAGAGGCAGGTCATTGTGAACCTGGAGGGGAAATCCCTGTCCCTGTTGATCAATCTGACCACCCTGAGGGATGAAGAAGGAAAATCGCTTGGTATTGTAGCGGTCTTTGATGACCTCACCCAGTTGATCAAAGCCCAAAGGATGGCGGCCTGGAGGGAAGTGGCCCGCCGGATTGCTCATGAGATTAAGAATCCATTGACCCCTATTCAACTTTCTGCTCAACGGCTGAGGAAACGGTATCTGGAGAAACTCCAGCCGGACGGGACTGTTTTTGATGAGTGCACCCAAATGATTGTAAAACAGGTTGAAGAATTGAAGGGAATGGTCAATGAATTTTCGAACTTTGCCCGAATGCCGGCTTCTCACCCCACTCCAAATCATCTCAATGAGATCATTCAGGAAACGCTCGTTCTTTTTCAGGGAATTCAGAAAGAAGTCCAGTTTGAGTTTATTCCCAACGACCTTCCTGTCCTCAACGTCGACCGGGATCAGATGAAGCGGGTGATGATCAATCTGGTAAAGAATAGTCTTGCCGCCATCGAAAACGGAGGCAAGATCAGAATCCAGACGAGTTATGATACCAAATTGCAGACGGTTCGCCTCGAGGTGAGTGATGATGGTCGTGGGATCCCTGAAGAGGACAAAGGGAGACTTTTCGAACCTTATTTTTCGACTAAGAAAAGTGGAATGGGATTAGGGCTGACCATTGTCAACGCCATCATCTCTGATCACAACGGATATATCCGGGTGCGAGACAACAAACCCAAAGGCACGACCTTTCTCATCGAACTCCCCGTCCGAGCTTAAAAGAACGCATAGCGCATAGCGCCTGCTTTCGTCCCGCAAGGCGGGACTTCGTGCAGGCAGGCATGGGGCATGGCGTAAGAACCCACCTAGAATTTGACCTCTTTTCTCCTTTCCCTTGGTAGGAGGAGAGCATTTAGAGTAAAGGAATCCTTTGATTTAAATCTATTTTTCCGCTAAAATAATTATAAGTAGCGAAGAAGGTGAATTTCCTATTAAGCTAACCATTTGACTTTATTGCCGCTATGCGCTTAGCGCTATGCTCTATGCGTGGTTTTGAGAGATGGGTGAAAAGCTGATTTGTCAGAACAAAAAGGCATTTCATAACTATTTTATCGAAGAGACTTACCACGCCGGGGTCTGCCTACTTGGGTCTGAGGTCAAATCCCTGCGGGAGGGGAAGGTGAGCCTCGGGGATAGTTACGGTGATATCAAAAGGAGCGAGGTCTTCCTTGTCGATGCTCATATCAGCCCTTATCCCCAGGCTAACAGATTGAACCACGATCCATTGAGGACGAGGAAACTCCTACTTCACAAAAGGGAAATCAAACGCCTCATCGGCAAAGTGGAACAGAGGGGATATACGCTGATTCCAATCAAGCTCTACTTTGTCAATGGAAAGGTTAAGGTAGATCTCGCTCTCGCCAAGGGGAAGAAGCTCTTTGATAAGAGGGAGACTCTCAAGAAGAAAACCATGGAACGTGAGATGGAAAGGGGGCGAAAAGGGTTCGACGGGGATCGTTGACGTCAGGGCTGCATACCGAGGTCCCATTGGCTCGTTAAACAAATGGGAATAAACATAATCGCAAACAACTACGATTATGCCCTGGCTGCCTAAGCGCAGCTAGGCGTCCTCCCTGTCCTTGCCTGTAGGGCAGGATCAGGATGTCAGAAAAACAGGATAGTCCCTCTCCGAATCCTATAGAAGAGGGGCGAAACCTAATAGGATAGTCTCTCGGGAATCCTGCCTGTGGGAGTCCTGAGGGGCGAATTTAAAATACAGGCTATGTATGTAGATGCTCTGCCGAAAGGTTTCCGGACGCGGGTTCGATTCCCGCCGCCTCCACCATTTAGTAAAGAGAAAGTGAAAAGAGAAAGCTCCACCTAAACCTCTTTCCTCCCCATGTGAAAAATCAGGGGTATCCCCATTTTTCCCTATGACCTTTCTTTAATGGGTTCTTGTCCCTGTTTTTTTCGATCTTCAAGGATGTGTTCTACCCATAGAACGATCATTGCCAAATTTTCATCTCCCTGTAACAAGAAGTGTCGCTTCTATCATTTTAACTAAAGTCTGATCTGTTAATAATTCTTTTTATAATCAATGTTTTACAGACGTAAATGCCTGTTGGCATTGAAATTTCTGATAAATAACTTAAAATAATATTTTTGGAAAAAGACTGCCGATAAAGCCAAACCACGAGCAATCGTGGGACGGAAAACCACGGGTCCCAACGGGATAGCCGGGTGCCGAAGGATGAATGAACAGGACCGGATTACCGTGGCTTTACCCAAACAGGTAATCCGGTCTTTAATTTATAGTGGAAGAGTTAGGGGAGAGAGAAATGCAAGGGGAGAGGTTCAAGGAGGCAATCATCAATGAGGACTGTAATGGGAGACACCGTAAAGAGTAAATCGACCGGGGAATTCTATAAAGTGAAGAAGATTAAAGAAGCGATCATTCTATTGGAAGCCGAAAACATACCCAATAAATTGTGGCTTGGAAATAAGGAATCCCTGGAATTACTTTACGACAAGGTGGAAAATCTGGAGGAACAAAATTTCAATTCTGCGGTATGACAGGCGCAAGGCGCCAAGGATAGCCACTGAGAATTACGGGCACGCCAGCATAGCCAAGCAGTAGAGCAACGGATTCGTCCTGGAGTTGACTCTTTTCCCCTGAACCGGATGAATTATTTTCAAATTATTTCTCAGTTTTCTTGCCAAAGAATCACGCAACTTAAGTAAATTTTTGGAACCCCTCTTTTCATGAGGGGGAAAATTAATTCAGGAGTGTCCTATGAAGTGTCATCGTTGTGGTAGTGTGATGGTCTACGAAAGATTCTATAGTCCCGATGAGCATTTTTCAGGATGGCGATGCATCCTGTGCGGAGAAATTATTGATCAGGTTATTTTAGAGAATCGCCAGACGAAGAGGGGGAGGCAAAGTAGAGAAAAAAGGAGAGAATGTGATTCCTGATGGAATGAAGTAAGAACAGGAACTTTGGACCCCATCTTCATTGGTCCTCTCTTTTTTTGAACTTTCTTGCTTTTAGATGAATAGTAGTATATAATTTATCCATTGAATAGAGCTTTTGGGACAGTCATAAGAGGACCCGTAAAGAACTCTAGGCAATTTCTTTATGGGTTTTTTATTAACCCTGCAGATTCCTCCAACTTATTTCTGCATGATTTAACCATTGCTTACCCGCAACTCGCGTGAAATCGTGGAAATTGTTGGTTTGGCGGAAAAAAGGAAAAGGACAGCTCTGTTCAAAATCGACTCAGTGATTTAAGGATTGACGATGAAGTTTTCAGGAATAGATTTGAAGCCGGAAATTCTGAAGGCCGTGACGGACATGGGGTATCAGGAGTTGACACCGATCCAGGAAAAGACCTTATTTCCTATCCTGAGCGGCAGAGATCTCTTGGCCCGGGCAGAGACGGGTTCAGGGAAGACAGCCGCCTGCGGTATTCCGTTGGTTCAGATGATCGACCCTTCGCTCAACGCCATCCAGGCCCTCATCTTGGTTCCTACGCGTGAACTGGCACTTCAATATGTAGAGGAAATTAGTAAAATTGCGAGATTTACGGATGTCGTCCCTTTTGCCATCTTTGGCGGGTTCTCGATGGAGATTCAAAAAGGCAAATTGAAAGACAGGGTCCATATCCTCGTTGCCACCCCGGGGCGATTGATTGATTTTCTCTACCATACCACATCGATTGACCTCTCTTGTGTTCGCACGCTGGTTCTGGACGAGGCGGACGAAATGTTGAAAATGGGTTTTATTGAAGATATCGACTTGATCCTGTCTTGCATGATTCACGAGCATCAGACATTGTTTTTTGCAGCGACGATGCCCGAAGAGATCAACCGATTGATCAGGACCTACTTGAAAGAACCCGTCAGAGTGGAGTTAAATAAGGAACAGGTAGCTCCGGAGAGTCTTGCCCACCATTTTCAATATACGGGACGGCGTGATCGACTCAATGCCCTGATTGAATACTTAAAAACGGAAAAGGTTTGCCAGGCCATCATCTTCTGCAATTCACGACATCACGGTGAGACACTGAAAAAGGAGCTGGAAGGAAGATTCAAATCGATTGAATATATCCATGGAGGTCTGGAGCAGTCGAGGCGAACTTCGATCTTCGAGCGGTTTCGCCAAAACCAGATTACCTTGATGGTTGCCACGGACGTTGCCGGTCGGGGGCTCGACTTCAGCCATGTCAGTCATGTGATCAATTATGATTATCCTTGCCGCCGGGAATCCTACACGCACAGGACGGGAAGGACCGGGAGAATGGGGCGGTCAGGCATTGCCATGACTTTTGTGACCGATCAGGAATTGGAGGACTTGAAATCCCTTCTTGAGACGAATCGTATTGATCCCGTGTGGCATGGTAGCATCCCCAACCTCCAGGTTGTCCACCAATATCGGCGAGAGGGTAAGAGGAACTTTAAAAAGCGGTCGTTACCCGTCCCCCGAAGTCGAACTCTATCCCATAAGAGAGATGTTGTCAGCACTCCCATTCCATCCCTCATTCCATCCCCCATCTCCTCCCAATGACAAATGAAAGGGGGTTCTCCGTGAGGAGTCTATGATACGCGAAGATTTGAGAAATATTGCCATTATTGCCCATGTGGATCATGGAAAGACAACGATCGTCGATGGTTTGCTCAAGCAGTCAGGCATTTTCCGCTTAAACGAGAACGTCCAGGAAAGGATCATGGACAATATTGACTTAGAGCGGGAGCGGGGAATTACCATCATGGCAAAGAATACGGCGATCGAATATAAGGGAGTCAAGATCAATATTGTCGATACGCCGGGCCATGCCGATTTCGGCGGGGAGGTGGAAAGGACGCTGAAGATGGTGGATGGCGTGCTGCTCCTCGTCGATGCCTCCGAAGGCCCTTTGCCCCAGACCAGGTTCGTTTTGAAAAAGGCCCTCGAGTTCAATCTCCCTCCTATCCTTGTGATTAACAAGATAGACCGGGCGGATGCGAGGATCCGAGAGGTGTTGAATGAAGTCTACGATCTCTTTATTGACCTCGACGCCACAGAGAAACAGCTTGAATTTCCAATCGTCTACACCAACGCAAAGCTTGGAATAGCAAAACTCCACCCCGATGAGGATTCGAAAGACCTCCAATGCCTGTTTGAGCTCATCCTTAAGGCTGTCCCGCCGCCAGAAGGGGATGAAAAAAATCCACTTCAGCTCCTCGTCACCAACATCGACTATAATGACTACGTGGGCAGGATTGCCATAGGGAGGATCTTCTCAGGCTCGGTCAAAGTCGGAGATTGGGTATCGATGCTCAACGGTAAGGAGCGATCGATCAAGACCAAGGTGACATCGCTCTACGGATTTCAGGGGCTCGAAAGAATAGAAATCAAAGAGGCCCGGGCAGGCGATATCGTTGCGCTGGCCGGGATTGAAGGGGTGAATATTGGGGACACCATCGCTGATAGTGAAAACCCGGTCCCCCTTCCGAGAATTGCAGTGGATGAGCCCACCATCTCCATGGTTTTTTCTGTCAATACATCCCCTTTTGCCGGCCAGGAAGGAAGGTATGTCACATCGAGAAACCTGAGGGAGCGGCTGGAAAAAGAACTTCTGTACAATGTCTCGATCAAGGTTGACTTTGAAGCCACGGACTCTTTCAAGGTGATGGGGAGAGGGGAGCTTCAGCTTGCGATCCTGATCGAGATGATCCGAAGAGAAGGTTATGAGCTTTCTGTATCTATGCCTGAGAGCATTACAAAAAATATAGACGGGGTTCACCACGAGCCCATGGAGAATCTGGTCATCGATGTCCCGGAAGAATACATCGGGGTTCTGACCCAACAGATCGGGATCCGCAAAGGCAGGATGCAGAAGATGAGCAATAATAGCCACGGCAGGGTTCGCCTCGAATTCAGGATTCCCTCCAGAGGGCTGATCGGCTTTCGTTCCCAGTTTCTCACCGATACAAGAGGGACAGGCCTCTTCAACCATATTTTTGACGGTTATGACCCGTGGCATGGGCCTCTTACAAAACGCTCTACCGGAACCCTTGTTTCAGACCGGCCAGGAAAAACGACCACCTACGCGCTTTATCACCTCCAGCCCAGGGGAACGCTCTTCGTAAAGGAGAATACACCTGTCTACGAAGGGATGGTGATTGGTGAAAATTCGAGAGAGAACGATCTCAATGTCAACGTTACAAAGGAGAAGAAACTCACCAATATCAGGGCAGCAGGATCGGACGAAGCCTTGCAGCTGATTCCCCCTAAGCTCCTCAACCTGGAGCAGGCCATCGAATTTATCAAAGAGGATGAGCTGGTTGAGGTGACCCCAACCTTCGTGCGCATCAGAAAGAAGGTCCTCGAATCGAACAAGAGACCCAAGTTTGTTTGACAGATGAAATGGGAGTTATTAGTTTTAAGGTAGAGGGAGGAGCGAAAGGAGGATTTTTTATGGAAAAACACGAAAGGATTCTTGTCCCCCTTGACGGATCAGGGTGTGCGGAAAATATTATTCCTAGAGTCGAGGAGTTAGCTGCAGTGAAGCAAGCAGGTGTTTGCCTATTGCGTGTTGTTTCGGCTCGAACTTTTCCGGGCGTGGATTCCACGGAGGCTCAGGTAAGGGTCGTCCGGGAGGCGGAGGAGTATCTTCAAGGTTTGAAAGAGCACCTCAGAGCCAAGGGACTCGATGTAGATACCCACGTCCGTTACGGGGATGATGCTGAGGAAATATTGGATCATGCGGCCCAGAAGGAAATTGACTTGATCGCCATGTCTACTCACGGTCGGAGCGGAGTCAAACGTTTTTTCCTCGGAAGCGTGGCAGAAAAAGTCTTGCGTCATGCACCGAAGCCGGTCTATCTGGTTCGGTGCACCGGATCGGCCTAGGGAGCCAAGAGGGTAACCGGGCGGAGAGGTTCGCCATAATAAAAAGACAAGAGAGTCATTTTTAAATGGGTTCGAGAGATTCTGTTATCTTTCCGGACCCATTTTATAAAAGACACCTGTTGAATACCGCCCAGCTCTGCTGGGCGGATGAAAACAGGTTCGCCGAAGACGAAATGTTTTAGAGTTTTAAATTGATAGTTCCATGTAGCTTGGCACAGGGTTACCTCATCTGTCATTCCCACGAAAGTGGGAATCCAGGCTTGTTCCTTGGAAAACAGGGGACCAACATAAACTGGATTCCTGCTTGCGCAGGAATGACGACATGGAAATAGGTTTTGAATCTTAATGCCCCGCAGCTCTGCTGCGGGGTAATTTACTTGTGGGAGGGAGAATGAGGCGCCTACGCATCTCGATCATGTTTTTTTTACAGGTTTTTCTTTTTTCCTACGCCATGGGCCAAGGCATAACAAAGATAGAGGAATTAAAGATATCCAGCCCTGCCTTTGAAAATGGCGGAGAAATGCCGAAAAAATACACTTGCGATGGGGCAAATGTCAATCCGCCCCTCAAGATTGAAAATGTTCCATCGAATACAAAATCGTTAGCCCTGGTCTTTGATGACATCGATGCACCCGGAGGGACGTATGTCCATTGGATTTTGTGGAACATGGATCCCGGTGTAAAAGAGATTAAAGAAAATTCTGTTCCTGAAGGAGCGGTGCAGGGGGTGAATAATTTTAAGAAACGTCATTATGGGGGACCTTGTCCCCCCAAACGGGCACACAAATATGTTTTTAAAATCTACGCGCTCGATACCCTTCTCCATTTGAATCCCAATGGTACAAAAAAAGATCTGGAAAAAATCATGGAAGGTCACGTCATCTCCCGGACTCAGCTGACGGGATTGTATAAAAGAAATTAAAGATGTTAGAATGCAAAAAAACAAATCATAAACAGGGAGGGTGTATGTTCAAAAATCGCTGGGCAAAGAGATGCCTCGTTCTTTTTATCCTTTATTTTTTATGCCTTTATGTTTTTCCGCTGGATGCTTTTGCAAGAGTGGGTGGTGGAAGGTCATCGGGGAGCCGTGGCTCCCGGTCTTCAACGCCCCCCCGTTCATATTCACCTCCTAGATCAACCCAACCCTCTCCGCCTCCCTCCCAGTCACTTTCACAACCGTCTCCACAACCGCAAAGCAGCCTTTGGAGAGGTGTGATGGGTGGCATCATGGGAGGCATAATAGGAGGGATGCTTTTCAGAAGTCTGGGGTTCGGAGGGGATCTGGGGACCGAGGAGAGCGGCGGTATCGGACTGTTTGAGATTTTGCTGATCGGCGCTTTGCTCTTGGGTGTCTACTGGTACTTCAAGAAGAGACGTCAGGCAGCCCTCGCAAATGCATATTATCAGAGTTCGATGGGAACGGCAGAGCCTTCCTATCAGACTTCCTATGGGCAGAGTTATGAGCAACCCCGTGAAGAAGACCGGGACCTGGGAAAAGGGTTGAGTTTCATCCGGCAGATGGATTCCTCCTTTGATGAAAAGAAATTTCAGGACTTATGCATGGATCATTTTTTCAAGATTCAGGGAGCCTGGGCAAATAGAGATATGTCTGGAGTAAAAAACTTATTAACAGAAGAGATGTCCGGGATGATTCAGGGCGATGCAGAGAAATTGAAGTCAGAAAGGAAGATGAACCGGCTTGAGAATATTGCCGTTCGGTCTGTGGAGATGCTGGAAGCCTGGCAGGAATCGGGAAGGGACTACATTACCGTGAGGTTCTATGCCAACTTGTTGGATTACACGGTTGATGAGTCCACAGGTCAGGTGGTATCAGGTAGCAAAACAGAACCTGTTAAATTTGAAGAGTACTGGACATTTACGCGGCCAGTAGGGAATAACTCGTGGAAATTATCTGCGATTAACCAAGCTGAGTAATGAATCTCACGCGCATAGCGACGGGTTACGGTTTCTTCCCACTTGCAAGTATTGTTTCAGAAATATTTTTCAAGAACAGAGCGCAAATACCCCATAAGAAGGGTAACCATGATGGAATCAAATAAAGGGGCCTCGAATACTTCCAGGCTCCTAGATAAATTGCCACTAACTCTCCCAGGGGGCCAAGGACAAAGGTTACAAAATAGAAGAGGAGATCACTTTTTGTATGCCATTTCATAAGCACCACGATACTGATGACAACGTAACAAATTGTTAAGATAACTGGTTTCTGCCAAAGAGATCCTACCAATACGATGCATAAAGCATAGATGCCTAATTGTAAAACCAGTTCTTTTTTCATCAGCCCAGTATGTAAGCCAGTATGGTAAGAACGAAACCTAAGCGATACGTTTTATCTAGTGCCGAATAGAAATGAACGGGTAACGGACCATATTTTCTGTACTCATTTGAAACCTTCCCAAAAACTTCCTCGGCTCAGGATCACACGAAAAGCCTACTCGTTATGTAAGCAGAAGTCAAACGGAGATATAGAGAGAGGATTTTTCTTGTCATTCTCCATCCCAATAGTTATAAATACGATAAGGATGTAAGAATGGAGCATAAACATACCAATCGGCTGATTCACGAAACCAGCCCTTATCTTCTGCAACATGCTCATAATCCGGTGGATTGGTACCCATGGGGAGAAGAGGCTCTGGCTCGATCTAAGAAAGAAGACAAACCTATTCTCCTCAGCATCGGCTACTCCTCGTGCCATTGGTGCCATGTGATGGAAAAGGAATCTTTCGAAAATGAGGCGATTGCGGGAATCATGAACCTACGCTTCATTAACATTAAGGTGGACCGGGAAGAGCGGCCGGATCTTGACGAACTCTACATGAATGCCGTTCAGGTGATAACGGGTTCAGGGGGATGGCCCATGACCGTCTTTTTAACTCCTGACCTCATCCCCTTTCATGCGGGAACCTATTTCCCCCCTGAAGATCGAGGGGGAATGCCGGGTTTTGCAAAAATTCTGGTGATCGTCTCCGATTATTATCATTCCCATCGAGGGGAAGTGGAGAAGATGGAGGCGCAGTTGAAAAATGCCCTCCATCAGATGGCTGAACTCAATCCTTCTCAGGAAGCCGTGAGCGATAAAGTTCTGTCGAAGGCTTTTGATGCTCTTGAGAGTCAATTCGATCCAATCTATGGGGGATTCGGAAATGCCCCCAAATTCCCAGGCAGCATGGCCCTCTCCTTTCTTCTCCGGTACTGGAGGAGTACGGGCTCAGAAAAAGCGTTGGAGATGGTGGAAAAAACACTGGAGAAGATGGCTCATGGTGGGATCTACGATCATTTAGGAGGAGGGTTCCATCGGTATTCTGTGGATGAACGATGGCTTATCCCTCATTTTGAGAAGATGCTCTATGACAACGCTTTGCTTTCCAGAACCTATTTTGATGCCCATCAGGCGACTCAAAAGGTGAGATATCGTCGCGTCGGCGAGGAAATCCTCAATTATGTCCTTCGCGAAATGAAGCGTCCGGAAGGAGGATTCTACTCAACTCAAGATGCGGACAGCGAAGGTGAAGAAGGAAAGTTTTATGTCTGGACAAGAGACGAAATTAAGAAAGTGTTGGGCAAAGAGAAAGGAACTCCTTTTTGCGCCTACTATGGAGTGGCCACTGAGGGAAATTTTGAGGGAGGGGCAAGCGTTCTCAATATCACTTCGACTTTAGAAAATGTTTCTCAGTTATATGGAATGTCCGTTGCAGAACTGGAAAAGTCATTGGAAGAGGGACGGCAGAAACTTTATGCTGAAAGAGAAAAAAGAGTGAAACCCGGCCGGGACGAGAAGCTTCTGACCTCCTGGAATGGCTTAATGATCTCCGGTTTCGTCGATGGGTTTAGAGTTACTGGAAACGAAAACTTTCTAGGGGGTGCCGTAGGAGCAGCCCGTTTCATCCTTCAGGAGATGAGGAAGAGTGGCCACCTGATGCGGGTGTTTAATAAAGGAAAGTCCCGGGTGAAGGGGTATTCGGAAGATTATGCCTTTTTTATCCAGGCCCTCGTCGATCTTTATGAAGCCACCTTTGAGATGGAATGGTTGAAAGAGGCGGAGGACCTTAATCGGAGAATGATTCATCAATTCTGGGACGAGAGAAATGGAGGTTTCTTCTTTACGGGAAAGGAGAATGAATCTTTGATCGCTCGATCAAAAAACCCTTATGACAATGCCATCCCTTCAGCGAATTCCATCGCTGTATCTAATTTGATTAGACTGGGTTATCTAACGGGAGAAGAATCTTTAAAACAGAAGGCCGAGCAGATCCTCCACCTCTTTTATAACTTTCTTGACCAGCATCCTTCTGGATTTGCCCAAATGCTATCCGGCCTCTCTTTCTTTTTGGATCCGCAGGAAATTGGGATCATCGGTTCAAAAAATCATCTTAAGACAAAATCGATGCTCAAGGAAATCTACCTCGCCTACCTTCCCAATAAAATCCTGAGCCTAAGGGACCCTCAAGAACCCGTCGAAGGGAATTGGTTTCCATTTTTGAAAGAAAAAGGGAACCAAGAAATTCCAACCACCTTTGTCTGCAAAGGATTTACCTGCTTACCGCCTGTGAGAAATGAAAAGGAGTTAAAGAAGATATTAAAAAGATAGGGCTCAGCCTATAATTCTGTGCTTTATCTGATTCCTGCTCTCTTCTTGATTCTCTCGATATCGAGCCCGTTGATCCACTGGATGAGATTTTCCCATATTCCGTGAAACCCAAATCCTCCCTGCGTCATTTCGTTTAGGGCGTCCTCCTTGCTCCAACCTTGCACGGCGACACGGTAGAGCGCGCACAGGGTTCCGGTGCGATCCGCGCCATGCTGGCAGTGGACAAGAACCGGACACCGTTTCGGATTCGTAACGATCTTCAGAAACATTACGGCGTCCTCTTCCTCCGCATGCCATGCCTTCATATGAATGTGTTCATAGGCCAACCCAGTGTCCCCAATCTCATCCCGGTCTGAATGGAATGAACGTAGATTGATAACGGTCTCGATTCCCATGGTCTTGAGGTTTTTCATGCCTTCTACAGACGGTTGTGCGCTTCGATAGAGCGTATCTGAGACTTTGTGAAGGTTGGGGACGCCTTCCATCTGCATCGGTATGGCCCAGTGCGCGGGGCGATTGGCTGGAGATGTTTCAGCCCCGTAAGAGGCATTGAACAAAACTAGTGCGAAGATGCTGATGACAGCAATGAGCTTTACATTCTTCGTGAACAGGAAACCAGAGCAAATTCGTTTGATCATGATCGTCCTTCCTCTGGACTGATGAAATAGCTGGGCAGTCCGAGCGTTTTGCAGGGGTCCGCCCCGAAAAGGGTTAGGTCAGCTGTTTCGTGTGGGGAATGATGATGGCACCGCGCTTGAAATTGCCGAGGACTTCGGCCCTCCCGAGCAAAAACAACTGCCCTGTGAGGGCTGCCGTAACTGCATCAAGCTCATCCCCGTTCATCTTCTTATTTAGCCCTTTGACTCCAAGTTTTTGAAGTCCTTTACGCAACTTCGACAACCCGTCTTGCTTCCGACCGGTATGCCATATGTCTTGGGCAGCACCGGGGTAAACCTCAATCACCGGATAGCCACGGCGGGTGAGGACTCTTTTTAGGCGGATGCCTCGCTCTGTCAGTAATCTCATCGGACCAAGCGTAATGGGAAAAAACCGGATGCCCCGCCTCAGCAATTCGCGATCGCAGGGACGAAAATGTTCACCATTTTTGTCTTCTATTGATTTCCGTCCGGGCGGCAGGTTGAGGGGCGCATCTACAGCAATCAAGGTTGGATTCTCTTTCTCTATGTAATTGATAATCTCCTGATCTGTATGGACGATGGTACAAGAAAGTGATGTTATCCTTTTTCAGCGTGCAGATACCCGTGTTACGCTTCGGGCTACCCGCGAGGTCAATACCCACCACTTTGCGATTATCCCGTTTAATTGAGAATGCAGCGCGCATAACCGATTTACGCAGATCCTACTCTATAGATGGGCGGCCGAATGCAAAGGCTCAGGGGCGGCGCTTTTGGCCGCCGTCCGGAGCCATTTGTTCGATTTGTTTTCCATATTCCCGCAGCCTTCTAACAAGCTTTCCTGCATGCCTGCCCACAATCTTCCAATTCCATGCTTCTGGAGACTGGAACTCTGGATAGGTCGAAGACCACTTCTCCGCCCGCTTAAGGCTATTTACTGCAATACGGCATTCAATTATAGGGTAATTCTGGAAGTTGCATTGCAGGAAAATCAGTCCCCAGCCTGCTTGCGAAAATCGATAGGTATGCCCGTTACACTTTTCGGGGTTCAGATCTATTCGCTCTTCAAATGTGTAACCCGCCGACTCCGGATAGTAAATCGAATAGTGGAAGAATGTGACATCCCGGCTGGGTGAGTACGTCAGATCCTTCAGTAGGTCGTCTCCTGTTTTAAACCACCGCGCCGGGGTATCGAATGCGGAATATGCCTCTTTCACCACAGGGACACCCTCTTCATATATAGCCTTCACAAGGTCGTGTAGCTGCGAAAGCGAGATATTTTGTGTAGTTTGCATTCTTTAACGGAACAATTAATAGATGAATTTCCGACTTGTTTACGATTGGCTTCTCTTAGCCCATTTTTCTAGCACTTTTTACCCGTGGTGTCTATGAATTTATTATTTAGAGGAGCATATTATAGTTTACATTATTCCCGGTAGGTCATTGCGAGGAGAGGTAGCGACGAAGCAATCTCAAAGCGAGATTGCCGCGCCCTTGGGGCTCGCAATGACAACCTTTTGTTGTTCCAAATATAAACTATTTTATGTCCTTCTTAATAATTGTATTTCGTATGTTCTGAAATTCAGAGACTGCCCTCAAATATCAAACATTGGACCTCGGGCATCAAGTAAGGTCATTCCTGTGAAAACAGGAATCCAGTGCTCATTTACAGATGCTCCCACACAAATCATCCAGGAACACTTCGTTTTCAAATCTTGACAAGATGGGATGAAACGTTTATCTTTATGAAAATATTTTCATTCTTTTCTTAACCTATCATGAATATAGGACTTTTTAGAAACCTTTTTAAAGAGAAGAAGCTCAGTTTGAGCCATCCCAGGCTTCTGATTTACCAAGAACTCTCCAATGCCTCAACCCCGTTGAGTCCCTTGGAAATGTATCAAAACCTTCTCAAAAAGAAGAAAAAAATCGGATTGACCTCTATCTATCGATCTCTTGAACTCTTTGAATCGTTAGGGTTTGTCTTCAAAATCATCAACGGGTCGAATGTCAAATACAAGCTTTGCGAGTTGGAGAATCACCACCACCATATTGTCTGCAAGGCATGCGGGAATGTGGTTGAATTGAATTTTTGTGACATTTCGGATTGGTCCAAGAAGGTGACGGAATCCACAGGTTTTCAGGTGGTCGATCATCAATTGAATTTTTATGGGTTTTGTAAGGCCTGTAAGCAATAAACAGGCAGAATTCAGAAGACAGAATCCTGAATCCAGAATAGGAGTTTGAATAACCTTAAGCCGGGCGAGTGGAATTTATTCTTTAATTCTGGCTTCTGACTCCTGGATTCATATTGAACGGAGAAATCGATGTCCCATATTCATTTTCCGGATGGAATATTGCCAGTTTGGCTTTGGGCTTCAGGATTTATCGTTGCCATCCTGGTCGGAGCCATTCTTCTTCGACTCACTAAGAAAGAAGAGTTAACGAGACGGCTTCCTTTGCTGGGGATGATGGCGGCTGTCATGGTCTTGGGGGCTTCCGTCGAGATTGTCCCCATTGCTTATCATGTCAACCTGACGGTCTTTTCCGGGATCTTATTGGGGCCATCTCTCATCTTTTTGGCCACCTTTGTAGTCAATGTGATCCTGGCTCTTTTCGGACATGGCGGGATTACCGTCATCGGGCTAAACACACTCATCCTTTCGATCGAAGGGAGTATTGGGATACTATTTTTTTCGACTCATCTGGAAGGTTTTAAAAAGGTTAACTCCTGCCATTTTTTTGGCCACCTTCGTCGCCTTACTCTTCTCCACCTTTGCCATGATTGGAGTGGTCAGTCTGGGGACATCGCATTACGAAGAGTTGATCCATCAGGAAGGGAAGGGGATCTTTGAATTCCATCTTTCAAAAGAGAAGGAGGAGCATCATCCAGGGGAAGCCCCTGAAGAGAAAGTGAATCTGAGACGGTTTATGGCGATCGTCCTTCCTTTGGGTTTCATTGGATGGATCCTGGAAGGAGTGATCACTGCATTGATCGCTCGATATATCCACCGGCTGCGGCCGGACTTATTACATTTGAAAAAGGAAGCCCCATGATTCAACTTTCGTATTTAGACTATTCAGCGGTTGAGGGAAAGAGTTTTCTCCATCGTCTCTCACCACTGCTGAAAATCATCGGGATGCTCGTCGTTTTATTCGTCATCGTCACCGTGAGGAGTCTTCCGGGACTTTTCCTCCTTTATGTGATCCTCCTCACTCTTTTTTTCATAGCGAGGGTTCCAGTGAAGATCTTTTCGCTCACTCTCTATCCTCTCATCTTTGCCTTCCTTTTTATCTTTCTTTCGGGGTTTCAAATCTTTTTTATTCTTCTTATCTTTTTGAAGGTTCTCTGCGGGTCTACGGGTGTTGTCTTGCTTTTGGCGTCCACGCCTTATCCTTCGATCTTTTCTGTCCTGGGGAGAGTCCTTCCGTCTACTTTTGTGATGGCTCTTTTCTTGACTTACCGGTCGATCTTCATCCTCCTAACCGTCCTGGAGGAGACACAGCATGCCCTCTACCTCAGGGGAGGGGTTCAGTGGAAACATCCCTGGAGGAGTTTGATCAATATCTCAAATGGCTTTGGCCATCTCATCATTCAGGGGATTGATGCGAGTGAGAAAATGTATGAATCCATGGTGCTCCGGGGCTTTAAAGGCAAGATCCATTACAGGGGAGAATAGTGATGAAGCAAGGGGAGATGATTGTCGAAGTAGATTGTATTACCCATGTCTATCCGGACATGACAAAGGTCCAGATTTGCGGTCTGGACTTTATTGTAAACCAGGGGGAGAGGGTGGGGATCCTGGGGGCCAATGGCTGTGGAAAAACGACGCTCCTCAGACATCTCCTCGGAGTGCTGGTCCCGAAAGATGGGAGCGTGAGGGTTTTCGGAGTCGATCCTGGAAAGGAATATTCCAAGATTCGACAAAGGATAGGCGTCGTCATGCAGGACGTGGATGAGCAGATCCTCGGTCCCACTGTTTATGATGATATCCTCTTTGCCCCGCTGAACTATGGCGTGGAGAAGGCCAAGGCAGAAGCATTGGCCAAGACTGTGATCGAAAGGTTGAATATTGAGTCGATCCAGGGGAAAATTGTTCATTACCTCTCCGGGGGTGAAAAGAAGAAGGTAGCCTTAGCCGGGGCATTGGTGTTGGAGCCGGACCTGTTGATCCTGGATGAACCCTTTACGGGACTGGATCCGAAGTCAAAAAGCGATCTCATCCACATTTTGAATGATCTGAACAGGGAGATGGGGGTGACGGTGATTATGACCCTTCATGAGGTGGAGCTGGTCTCTGAGGTGACGGACATCCTTTACCTCATGCACGGGCATGGGAGATCTCAGCGAGCGGGGAAGACCGGATGAGATTTTTGGGAAATTTAAGGACTTAGAAAGTTTTAATCTGGAAGAGCCCACCCTGACGAAGCTCTTCAAGGGACTAAAAAAGGAAGGGCTCGATTTTGGAGACCCCCTCCGTATTGACGAAGCGATCCAATTGATCAAGAAATATTGGAATGAGAACAAGAAAGCTAATAGCTGATAGCTAATGGCTGATAGCGCGAGATTTTGATTATGAAACTGGGACATCTTCAATTGAGTGGTAACCTCGTTTTAGCGCCGATGTCGGGGATTACTGATTACCCCTTCCGACAAATAGCAAAGGAGCACGGTTGCAGTTTGGCTTTTACAGAAATGGTCAGTGCAGACGGATTGTTACGAAAGGGGAAATCGTTCTTAAAGATCGGAGAGGGTGAACATCCTGTTTCTGTCCAACTCTTCGGTTCAAATCCGGAGGTCTTAGCCGAGGCCGCCCAGATGGCTGAGTCCATGGGAGCAGATGCGATTGACATCAATATGGGGTGTCCGGCGAAGCAGATCGTTGGACCCGGAGCAGGGGCTGATCTCATGCGTTTCCCCGGAAAAGTGAAAGAGATTCTTACAACGGTGAGAAGGGCAGTGAGGAGCCCTCTTACCGTCAAAATTCGTTCAGGGTGGGATGCGGAACATATCAACGCGGCCGAAATTTCAAAAATTGCGGAGGACTGTGGTGTCGATGCCATTTCAATCCATCCCAGGACAAGGGTTCAAGGGTATGGCGGTCGGGCAGATTGGGATCTGATTTGGAAAGTGAAAAAGGCCGTCTGTATCCCTGTCATTGGAAATGGGGATATCACCACACCCTTATTGGCCAGGAAGATGTTAGAAGAGACGGGTTGTGATGGGGTGATGATTGGAAGAGGGGCATTAGGGAATCCATGGATCTTCGGCTTGAACGATCCGGGGCGTGGGGAGGCAGAACCGGGCGCCCCGACCCTGGACGAGAGACAGAGAATGATTCATCATCATTTTACGTTGGCACAAGCTTATTATGGCGAGAAATGGGCAGTCAAAAAATTTCAGAAACATGTTTACTGGTATACAAAAGGCCTCCGCGGCTGCGCCTCATTCCACTCGAGGTTATCAGGATTAAGAGAAGAAGATGGTCTCTTGGAAGCCATCCATTCCTATTTCGATTTCGTTCAAAGGAGGACCCCATGCCAATCGTTCGTATCGACGGAAAACAGATCAGTTATTGGGCGGGGAGAAAAGGTTTTATAGAAGGAAGGGAATTTATCCTGTTTATCCACGGAGCAGGGGGAGGGCAGTATACGTGGGGTTATCAGAAAGGTTTTTTTGAGAAGGAGTTTAATCCTATCATCATCGAGCTTCCTGGCCACGGAGAATCAGGAGGAGAGGGTGAGGAAGAGATCGTGACCTATGCAGAACAGGTTTCCGCCTTCTTACAGGCAGTGGGTGTCAGGAAAGTTTTTCTCGTCGGACATTCAATGGGTGGAGCGATTGTTCAGACGTTGGCCTTGACACATCCGGAGGTGATCAAAGGGATTGTATTAGTGGGAACCGGAGTGAGGTTAAAGGTTCTTCCTATGATTCTGAATGGGATTAGGAACAACTTTAAAGAGACGATCCCCAGGATCATCCAATATGCTTATTCTCGAAAGGCCCCGCCGGAGTTAATCGAGGGAGGCGTTAACCAGATGCTGCAATGTCGGCCGGAAGTCCTCCATGGCGACTTCTCAGCGTGTGACCGATTTGATGTCATGAAAGAAGTTGAGAAGATTCATCTTCCCACGCTTATCCTCTGCGGAGAGGATGACGAACTCACGCCAGTAAAGTATTCCCAATTCCTCCATAGCCGGATCGAAGGTTCGAAACTGGAAGTCCTTCCCGATGCCGGCCATATGGTGATGATGGAATCGCCCCAGGCTTTCAATGAGAAGATCAGTGAATTCATAAAAGAGTTACTTAAGGATTCGAGGATTCAAGGATTCTAGGGTTCGAGATATTATCCTAAAAACATTTTTCACTTGAACCCCGGAACCCTGGGACCCTTGACCCCTTTCATGGAAGAATTTATGAAGCGCTGGTTGGTCGTCGAACTTTCCATCCCAAGAGAATTCGGAGAGGCGGTCTCAAGCTTCTTGATCGAACAAGGAGCCACAGGCATTGAAGAGCTCGAGGGAGATTTGAAATGGGAGAGGCTAAGGACTTATTTTCCTCAGGATGGAAAAGAGACAAAAATTCTTTATGCCCTTCGTCACTATCTAAAATCGCTGGAGAAGATTGCCCCTGACATTCCGCGTGCACAGATTAAGACGGCTTCGCTTCCTGAACAGGATTGGAGTGAGAACTGGAAAAGGTTTTTTAAACCTGTTCAGGTGACACCCCGATTTGTGGTAAAGCCACCCTGGGCCAGGGTTCGATTAAAAAGGGGCCAGGTTTCCATAGACATCACTCCAGGAATGGCTTTTGGCACAGGAACACATGCTACCACCATCCTCTCCATCCAGGCACTGGAAGAGAGCCTCAAGAAGAAAGGGCTTTCCGTTCTTGATGTGGGGACAGGTTCAGGGATTCTTTCCATCGTCGCAGCCAAATTGGGAGCGAAAGAAGTTTGGGGGATAGACATCGATGGCGTGGCTGTGGAGAATGCAAGAGAGAATGTAGAGAAGAATCGTGTTTCGGACATCGTCAAGACAAGAAAAGGAAGCATGGGTGATCTTCATAAGAAATTTGATGTCGTCGTGGCCAACATCGATCTCAAGGGTTTGAGAAGGATAAGAAAACCTCTTCTGAACCACCTCAAGAAACGGGGTCTTCTCATCCTTTCAGGGATATTGGAGCAGGAA
This sequence comes from uncultured delta proteobacterium, assembly GCA_963711845.1. Classification (GTDB taxonomy): domain Bacteria; phylum Desulfobacterota; class BSN033; order BSN033; family UBA1163; genus CAVQFR01. Next base: position 5,537 of record CAVQFR010000039.1, on the reverse strand, counting down.
AAGGAAAGAATTCGTCTTCACTACCTGGAGACAAAACTCCTCCGTTGGATTAAAACCACTCAAGAAGGGGAGTGGGTCTGTCTCACCTTTAAGAAGGAGTAAATAGTTAGCCGATGGCTCATGGCTAATAGCTGATCAGCACGATCAATAACCGACAGGTGATGGGATGGCCAGATTTTATGTTCCTCAACCTCGGCTTGAGAAAGGGATGCTCAAGGTGGAAGGGGAGGAGGTGAAACATATTCGGAAGGTTCTTCGCCTCAGAGCAGGAGATGAAATCACCGTCTTCGATGGTTTGGGCAGGGAGTTCGAGGGTACTATTGTTGAAGAAGGACTTTCTTCTGTTGTGATCAGAGTTAATAGTGTTTACTCCTCAAAAAGAGATTCCCCATTAGAAGTGACTTTGGCCCAAAGCCTCCTCAAGGGTGAGAAGATGGACTACTTGATCCAGAAGGCAACGGAGCTGGGAGTTAAAGAAATCATTCCCTTTTTATCCTCCCGTTCGGTACCCCTTTTAGAAAAATCGAAAAGACTAAAGCGTCATCATCGATGGGAGAGAATTGCCATTGAGGCTTCCAAACAATGTGGAAGGGGAGTGGTTCCAAAGATTGAATTCCCTCAAGACTATTCTGAAATGCTCCCAAAGGCTTCACCAAACGCCCTTCGTCTTATTCTCTGGGAAAGAGAAGGAATCAAGTTGAAAGAAATATTGGAAAGATCAAAAGAAAAGAAGAAGATTTTTTTTGTTATCGGACCGGAAGGGGGATTCAGTCAGGGTGAGGTTGATGAGGCGAAAGGAGCCGAGTTTATCCCTGTAACATTGGGGAGGAGAATATTAAGGGCTGAGACAGCAAGTCTCTGTTTCCTCAGCATCCTTCAATACGAACAGGGAGATATCGGATAAAAAAAGGGCCGGTTCCATTCAAGGACCGGCCCAACCAGAAAGGAGGGGTATGAAGAGGTAGTTAGGCAGCCTTTTTCTCTGAATTATCGACAAATTCCTTGTATGTCTTACATTCCTGGATGAGTTTACATTTTCTTCGGCAGACCTCAACATGAATTTTTGGACTTCCTTTTCTTTTATCACAAACAAGATAACTCATTCCTAAATCCCCCTTTCTACCTCTTGTCAGCTAGACTAGACTAAAATTAATATTCTATATTTAGAACTGAACATATCTTAGAACACAAGATATGGAAATGTCAAGAAAAAAATTCAAAAAATTACAAAATAATTTATATATGATTTCAATAGGTTATGCTTCTAAAGATAAGTAAAATAACAATTTTCCAAATCATCTTGATGAAATTTAAGGAGTATGCTCTCATTTCTTCCATTTGAGAGGATAACGAGAATCTACAGAAATAAGAGCCTTTGTCAAGGGTTTTTTAGGATTACTGTGATTCACACATTAGACTCGTAGAATGCTGGGATAGTACAGGCAGCATAAGCACTCGCGCAGTTTCCGCGGTCGCCTTAGATCTATCAGACCTTCATCGATTGAAGAACGCATCATTCGCTTTCCTCCCCGGCCTATGTATTCTCGGATTTTTCATTTAGCAACGACCTTCATAAACTTCGCCACGCTGTCCTCTCCCGGTTTCACCGAAATTGCGATATTGCAAGCCTGCCCAGAAAGCTTTACTCTTAAAAGGACATCGTTGGGTGTCCCTCTTTCTTATGTGATGACAACGGACCCTTTTTCCATTTCAATCCTCTCGGCGGGCCGGGGCTGGCTCATGGTTGAGAAGCCCTCCGGGCTGAGCGTCCAGGAGGAGCAGGGGCAGGACCTCTGTTCCGTCCTTCAGTCTCGGATCAATACCGACCCGGACCTCAGGAACAAGATCGACTGTGATCCCGGGTTCGGGGTTCTTCCCGTCCACCGCCTTGACCGGGAGACGAGCGGGGTTATCCTCCTGGCCTGCCGGCCCAGGACCTTCAGCTACTTCGCCATGCAATTCGAACACCACAAGGTCCGGAAGCGCTATATCGCCCTCCTCCACGGAGATCTCCCCGAGCCTACCGCGGAAGACGGCTGGGGGCTCTGGACTTGGCCCCTGTCTAAGGAGGCGGGGGGCCGCTTACATCCCGAGGGCCGCCCCAGGGCGGTCCCGTCCGAGACCCGCTTCCGGGTCCTTCGGAGAAGCGCCCATTACACCCTCATTGAGTGCGACCTTTTGACCGGCCGCAAGCATCAGATCCGACGTCACGCCCGGCTTGCGGGTCATGCCGTGGTGGGCGATGCGCGCTACGGCACATCCCGGTCCCTCAAGTTCCTACGCGAGGAGATGGGTTTTATCCGTCTCGCCCTCCATTCCTTTTCCCTTCAGGTCCAGCTACCCGGAGCGGCGGCCCCCCAGGTGTTCCAATCCCCGGCCATTCCCCCGGAGATTCTCCGTCTTCTGGAGGAAGACCAGGGATCTGAAGAAGGGTGATTCTTCCCAGCCAAGGTCAAAATTCAGACCTCATTTTCACCTTTCATTCGCGATTTCACTAACTTGACTTAGTCACTTCCGAAACAAGAGAAATCCTTCTTAAACTCCCTCAGATTTTCCGTGACACCCTTGATGCTGGTGAATTGGAATCACTTGCAATCCTTTACAGGGAAAAAGATCTGATTTTCTGTAGCTGCGATGCTGCAGCGATCCGAAGATTGCCTTTCCTTGATCTTTCGGATCGAGGCATTTGAGAAGAGAAACTGATGAAAGATTCGGGATTTTGATCTGGCTTTCCCCAGTTAGTTTTCGACCCCGATCTTGGATTCTTTCTCGTCTGTTTCAATCCCCCCGGAAGTGACCTATTTATACCAAAAATTGAATATTATGGCAATTTCCGGATGGTTCAAGGTTGTTGCTTAGGGATTGCATCCATCCTTCGTCCCGCCTTGCGGGACTATGGAGGACAGGTAGCGCATAGCGCTACTACAGAAACCAAGAGCCATTTTCATGGGTCAAGTATAGCCCTCCATATCAGAAACAAAGGAGGTAATGAGGAGGGTATCCAGGGCTCCGAAACCGCAGGATCATGATTCACAGTCCGATCTTTCGGACGTCGATGAGTTCGATCTCACCTTTTCTTCCGAGGGCCTCGATCTCCTTTGTAAATCCGGACCGCGAAAAAAGCCCAAGACGAAGGTCCCCCCTTCGCCCCTCCGGCGAAATCAGGGTCGCTTTTCTGCGAACCTCCTTCAGGATGTCGATTCCGACGGGCTTCTTTGACCATTTGCACTCCGCTGCAAAAACAGGTTCATCACCTCTCACTGCAACCAGGTCGATTTCCTCATTTCCGTTCCACCACCGGCCTGCCCGGTCGTAGCTCAGTTTGACCTTTTCTTCATCGACGAGGTACCGAAGAATTTCGACACAAATTTTATCGAACACCTGGCCGATGAAATTATCCAGATTGGGGAGGATCTCCTCCTCCATGACCTTCCGCTCCCCGCCTTCCACAAGACGGCTCTTATAGGGAAGAACAAAACGGAACCAGAAACGGAAGAAGTTATCCGAAAGACGGTAGATCCCTCTACGACTTTTCTCAGGATGTTTTTCCGTGACCGGAGTTTCTCTCTCGATCAACCTCAGATCCTGAAGGACGGAGAGGTACTTGCTTACCGGCCCCCGTTCGATCCCGGTCCTCTGAACAATATCATTCATACGGGTATTTCCAAAGGCAATGGACTGGAGGACCGATAGATAATGTTTGGGGTCCCGGAGTTCTTCCATCAGGATGAATCGAACCTCATCATGGAGAAATGCTGTAGGCTTCAGAATCTGTCTTTCAATATTTTGACGTATGGAAAACTTGTCAGAGAGCTGAATCAGATAAGCGGGCACTCCTCCGAGGATGGCATAGGCCACAATCCTCTCTTCGGGGGAATATCCCGGGAAAAAGCCTTTCAACGTGCGCAGGGACAGGGGATGAAGCAGGAGTTGCCCGGTCCGGCGACCGTAGAGGGGGCTTTTGTGACCCAAGACCTCCCGCTCCATAAAACTGATAAAGGACCCGCAGAGAATCAGATAGAGCTTCGAGTCTTTTCCCTTCTCATCCCAGATTCGCTGGAGAACCGAAGGAAGGGCCGGATCGCTTGAGCAGAGATAAGGAAACTCGTCAAGGACCAATACGATTCTGTTCTTCTCCGCGAGTGTCATGATATATCGTAAAAGAGAGTCCCAGCCGGGAGGGATGTCTGCCTGGAGAAGGGGGTTCGGATACGAGAGATGAACTGCCTCTGAAAATCTCCGTCTCTGGTCTTGATCTGCTCCGAGATCAGCCACGAAATAGATCGGCCTTCTTTTCGCAAAAGCTTTTCTCAAAAGCTCGGTCTTTCCAATTCGGCGCCGTCCGTAAACGATAACGAGCTCAGCCTTGTTCGAGGTCATAAGGTCAAGCAGAAACTGAATCTCCGTTTCCCGGTTGACAAACATCCATTCAACTCCTTTGTCCTCTTACGAGTAGTCTACTTTAAAGTAGACTAATTAGAACCAATTGTCAAGGGCGTTCTTGGTCCAGCAGAACTTTGCGTTGGGTAAAGAGTCAATCGTCTCAACAATCCCGGCGGTCAGGGCTGCCGAAGAGCGAAAAGCTTCAATTCAGAATGCTCTGCGATGTGTGTGAAATGTTTGTCTGCTGTGAAGAGATGACAACGATGCGAAATTGCAGCCGATGCGATGAGCACATCGATGGTGCTTCCCTGTTTCCCTTTTCCGATGAGTTGGTTCTTTAGTTCCGCAGCTCTCACATAGTCTTCCCTGGTAAGGTCGATCAGAGGAAAGGCTTTAAAATAGTCCTTCAATGCAAGAAAATCCTTCGAGTTCCTTATCCCCTGAAGTACTTCTTCAAGGATGATGCCAAGGAGATAGATATCTTCCCCTTGCTCAATGATTGTTTTGAGCAAAATGGCCTCCTCATTCACAACCCCTGACGGTCTCCTCAGGGCAAGGGACCATATGGAGGTATCGACCAGGATTCTCATCTGGCGTTTCTCTCTTTCCTATGGTCGTAAGAGGGCTCCATCTCCACTTTCCCAAATAGGGATAGAATGTCCCTCCGTTTCCTTCTCATGACATATTCTTTAAGAGCTTCGTTAACGGTATCCTTCTTGCTCTTATGTTTCCCTACCTTCAGGGCCTCTTCCAAAAGTCTTTCGTCTATGGCCAGGTTGGTTGCCATCGCTTCCTCCTTTCACCCCGTCAGAAATGATGCCCCGCTGGAATTTCTAACGGGGTTCACACATCAATCCACACATACCTTTACACATTAACATATTTTTGTCAATACAAAAAGGGGTTAAGCGGAATCGCCTAACCCCTTGAAATTTAAAGTGCCGGGTCCCGGAATCGAACCAGGGACACGAGGATTTTCAGTCCTCTGCTCTACCGACTGAGCTAACCCGGCATCCTAAATTAATCCTTTTATATTATAGCCCCCCCCGATGTGTCAAGAGTTAATTCAGACACTGGACTTCAGACTTTAGACACCAGACTTTTCTGAATCACAGTTTATGAGAATCTTCTTTCTCGGACACACCTGCCTCAGA
>CAVQFR010000038.1:0-62015 GCA_963711845.1 uncultured delta proteobacterium | reverse complement strand
ATCATAATCTATATAGCAAACTCCATGCCTGAAAGATGTCCACATAACATTCCATCTATTTGAGGCGCCTCCGAACCCATTACCCGAATGATAACGGATGGTTTCTTATTCCTTCATTTGGTGTCATTGGTGTCATTCGAATCTGTTTCTTAACAATACTCTTTGCAAACTGCAAAAAAGAATAAAAAGAAGCTTGAAATTTGCAAGGCGGGAGGAAACAGGAAGATTAGCAATAAGAGCCCTTCAAAAAGCTGGTTTCTTAGGAACTGCGAACGTCGGTATTTCATCCAGTAATAAACAATTAACGTGTGGGGAAAAGAGACATGCCATCTATATTTGAACAAAAGGCTCAGGACTTGAGAAGAAAGGCCATATTCTTTGCAGGGATATTCGCACTCGTCATTGGTTGTGCAAGCCATTTAACTCATGACAAGTCTTCCAAGAGTGATATCCCCTTTTACAAACGTAAGGTTCCATCGTTAGAAAAAGCCATTATCATTGCCTTGAAAGGTCCCTCACTCGACCCCAAATATTATGAAGTCATGGGGAGGGCCGACTCTAAAGCAAGCAACGTGACTGCCCTTGTCTCCCATGTAAAGACGCAATTGAAATGCTGCGTTTTGAAGCAGAAAACGTTGGAGGTGATGCTTTGATCGATGTCTCCTGCACCTCAGGAACTTTTAATGCCAGCGCTAACGGGACAGTCATCACATTTAAGAATCGCGAAGAGGCATTGAAAGTTCTGAAAGATATCAAGGCAGTTCTTAAATGATTTTTATTTGGATCGGAAGGAGGATTATTGGAGGATAGAGCATGACCATTCGAGCGCCCATTCTGATGGTGGTAATCGTTTCCCTCTATTTCTTCTTCGTTCACTTGAGTCGCGCAAGGGGTCGGGGACGGTAATCCGGGCAACCTGGCCATTGAATAGTTAGTCCTTTTTATCATTTCCACTGACTATCATTAGGACAGAATTGGACAAGCGTTATGTCTTGGATCAGTCTTCTCAGAGATATTCTTTTACGATCGTACGGATTTCAGGAAGTTGTGAGATTTTGAAAGAGGGCATCATGTTTGCATATCATTTGTCGGGAGGATAGACCTATGAATGCCCGTCTGCCTATTTTGCTGGGATTAATTGTTTTCTCCTGTTTCTCCTTCATCCCTACGCACGCATGTGCCGGTCAGGATTTTTATGGAGATTCTTCATTTCTTTTGGTGAAGAACGGAGAAGGATCTTCTCCTAGGAAGGATTCGAAAGAAAGTTCTCTTCCAGGGATCGAAAAATATGAGAAAGAGAAACTCGCTAAATTGAAAGGGAACATCGGCAGGCGGTATTTAACTGTCAAGAAGATCAACCCGGCAGAGTTTTATGAATCTCCTGATGATTTGGAAAAGAAATTGATGATCAAAAGGGAGAAAGAGGGTTTTGTGATCACAGAAGTGGTTCAGAATCATTCGGGGACGATGAATTTCTATCAGGTAAAATTTGATACGGGTCAAGTAGGCTATTTAAGTGCCGATGGGATCTATTTAGAAATAAAAATCAAGGAGGGAAGTCTCATTTCCGTTCCGAAAAGGGCGAGCACCAAGAAGAAAAGTTTAAGTCAGTCTAAGGCACTCTCTTCTCAGGCCGTGGAACTGGTGAAGAACCATCCCACTCCGGGTGGGTCTGTTGAAAAGAGAATGGAGGACGAAAAGGCAAAATCTTTTCCGTATCCCACATGGAGATATGAAGCAAATGAGATTGGAGGAAAGAAATTTCTTGTCCTCCAATATGTGGAGGAGAGAAGCGCCCCTCCCTTTGTCAGGACATGGACTGTTGATCTTTCAACAAGGGAGGTCAGGCCTAAAAATTTGGCCGCCAAGGAGATGTATCGGTAAATTCAGTCGTGTGGAACCGAAGGATTATATGTGAAAGTCGGGATTTGACTTTGCAGACATTACCAACCATGATGGTGACTTCTTCCTGAAAGGGTGATTTTCTAATTTCATCCGATAATGCAATGTTTGGAACAGTAATCAATAGGATAAGGGGCTATCAAGGACGAATTGTCCTCCTCTATCTTTGGACAAACTGTCTATTTGAATTTTACAATTTTCATATTTAAAGGACTTGTGTGTACATAGCTTTGATGTGATTTTATCTTAGTTAAATCCACTTTCCTCCAAATTCTTTAAAGACTCAAGGCATACTATTTGCTTCTAATTCTGTACCATTGTTTATGAGCATTGCTTGAGACCGTCAGTAGAATTATAAGTCAAAACGCAAGAGGGAGGTATGGAGACGATGCTAATCAAAAAATTGAAATTGGCATTGATGGTGGTTGTTGCTGCCGATATAATTGGTTTGATTTTTGAGTATCCGGATATTTATTCAACTTTCTTTCCTGACCCATGGGTCACCTATAATGTAATTGAATTAGTTTCAAGGATCATACATTGAAGTTGGGGAAAACATTTTTGGGTGATAATGCTGATGCCAATAATATCCTTTTCCTTCGGAATAGAATATACAAGAATAGACAACTCATAGGTGGTTAAAAAAAATAGGTTTTTGATCGATTGCCAAAAGGTGAAAGCAGGGTCAGAAATGATCCTGCTTTTTTTGTTTATTTCCTTCGGTAATCATAGACTCTCAGATCATCTCCCGATTGCGGATTTGTAGGTGAGTCTTAACATTGCTTTTTTGACCGGAGGGATTTTGGACTCCTTCCTATAAGCAACTATCCGGGCTTTTGCAAAATCTGACTTATTAAAGAGCTATCGATGAATAAATCAATGATTATCATCGGGGCAGGAATGGGGGGACTATCCGCTGGATGCTATGGCCAGATGAACGGTTACAATACCCAAATATTTGAAATGCATACGTTGCCGGGCGGCCAATGCGCTTCCTGGAAACGCAAGGGGTATACGTTCGATGCCTGTATCCATCACCTGTTCGGCTGTTCCCCCAGTTCAAAGATTTACCAGCTCTGGCACGAGCTTGGCGCCATGCCCCGTGAGATGGTACGCCCCGCCGATTGCACGAGCGTCCTCTCTCCGGACGGCAAGCTTTTTATGGACTATTATGATCTGGACAGGTTGGAGGACCATCTCCATCGACTGTCTCCTGTAGATTCAAAAGCCATTAAAGAGTACATTCATGCCATCAAGAGCTTTGCTAAAAGTGACCTCATGGGAGAAATGATGCTTGGCTCTGCTTGGGGTTTAACGAAAATGCTTCCATCAATACCTGCTATCATTAAGTGGTTTAGAACTACCATGCAACAATTTGCCGATCGATTCTCCGATCCCTTCCTGAAAAGAGCTTTCCCGCTTCTCGTCTATTCGGCGCCATCCATACCGGTCGCCGTGCACCTGGTCAGACATGCCTACGGCATCAACAGGGCCCTCCAGTGGCCCGTAGGTGGAGCACTGGAATTCGCCAGATCTATTGAGAAGCGATATAAAGACCTGGGTGGGACAGTTCATTACCGCTCCAGAGTAGAAACAATTCTGGTAGATAAGGATAAGGCAGTGGGGGTTAAGCTTGCCGATGGAAGCGAGCACAGAGCGGATATTCTTATCTCAAATGCCGACGGGCGCAAGACGATCATGGAAATGCTCGATGGCAAGTATATCAATGAACGGATTCGAAGCTACTGTGCCGAACCGGCAGATGAGACCAACTGGGCAGCGCATGTTTTCCTGGGCGTTGACAGGGACCTTTCCCAGGAGCCTTCAGCGTTGATCATGCTACTCGATAAATCGGTAACCATTGCCAACCGCAAAAACGACAGTTTGGAAATGCAAATCTATGGTTTCGATAAGACTATGGCGCCTGAAGGCAAAGGCATTATCAAGGTTGAACTGGTTTCCGGCTACTTCTATTGGAAACGGATCTATACGGACAAGCAAAAATATGAAGAGGAAAAGCAGAAGGTGGCCGGGCAGGTGATCGATATTTTGGAAGACTACTTCCACGGAATAAAAAATCAAATCGAGGTTATGGATACTCCTACCCTGATAACCTGGGAGCGGTTCATGGGCGGCACCCACGGATTTAACAATTCGCTGAACAAGAAATTTAGTTTTATCGGAGGTCTTCGGGGCAGCGCAGGAGAACAAAATCTTCCCGGTCTTTCTAATTTTTACTTCGTCGGAGTGTGGGCGAGCATGTCCCCATCTCTGTTTGGCAATGCATTATCCGGAAGAAAAACCATTCAAACGCTTTGTGGGAATCATGGGAAGAAGTTCTTCGCCTCGGCCTAGGTGTCGCGGCTACACTATTGACAGACCTGACCGAACCTTTCGGAGCTACCACAGAATGGTCAACGGTGAAGATCAAATATAAGAAGACGGGAAATTAGGCAAAAAAGGTTGATCGTTTAAAAAATTTAAGTGAATAGATTAGACACGACACCCATTTGTGGGCCAACGTCGCTCGATAAGAAATCCCCCCGGCTCTAAGCCGGGAGACTCAGCTCAACTCTGCGTTGAGCGAGTTGACAAAGGACATACAAGGCTTGTATATTGTGAACAAGAGCGAGGTGTAAAGATGCCCAACGTAACTGTCAATATCTCCTTTCAAGACGCCCTTCTAGCAGAAATCGACGCCGAGGCGAAGCGCGAGTCCAGGACGAGGTCAGAACTCCTACGCGAGGCTGCTCGACTCTACGTGCGTCGGCAGAAAGAATGGGAACGCGTGTTTGCCCTGGGTGATAAACTCACGAAACGCCGGAGTTTGACCGCGACGGATGTCGTTAGAGAGATCAGAAGTATCCGCAGGCGGAAGAACCCGTGAAAATCGTCTGTGACACGAATGTCTTGATCTCTGGCGTACTGTTCGGTGGACATGCGCGAGAGATTCTCCGACTTGCATCACGGGGTGTTTTGAGTAACTTTCTCTCGCCAGACATCCTCCGTGAAGTCGACAATGTTTTAAGACGCCCCAAGTTCGGACTGCATCCGAATCATATTATAGGAATCATAACCCTTTTCAAAGACACCTTTGAGATCGTTATTCCGTCCATACAGGTTCAGGCCATTCAATCTGATCCCGAGGACAATCATGTTATCGAGGCCGCCTTGGCTGCCCGGGCAGAATTCATCATCTCTGGAGATAAGCACCTTCTTGAATTGAGGGAATGGCGAGGTGTCCATCTGATCTCACCAGCTCAGTTCATGGAGACAATCATCGGCCGACAACCGCCTCAACCAGACAAGTAAATTAGTAAATTACCGCGCAGCAGAGCTGCGGGGCATTAAGATTCAAAACCTATTTCCATGTCGTCATTCCTGCGCAAGCAGGAATCCAGTTTATGTTGGTCCCCTGTTTTCCAAGGAACAAGCCTGGATTCCCACTTTCGTGGGAATGACAGATGAGGTAACCCTGTACCAAGCTACATGGAATTATCAATTTAAAACTCTAAAACATTTCGTCTTCGGCGAACCTGTTTTCATCCGCCCAGCAGAGTTGGGCGGTATTCAACAGGTGTCTTTTATAAAAGGGGGACGTTCATGCAGAACGTGCCCAGATATTTTGATATGTCCTGTGGGTTCAGCAACAGCAATCAGGTATTGACATCAAGAGGTGAGCAGAGCCGGGAGGCTTCGAATGGGCCTTGGAATCAGCAACAATTTTGGAAAAATGAGGACCCCTTCCTGACCGCATTTCCAAAAATTCGAAAAAAGGTGTATATTGAGTAAACCCCGTTAGAAAGTCTTCTAATTTCTAACGGGAAGGCTCACACGGGGCTTTAAACCTCGTGTCCGCTGAAAATGGAATGGTTTTCATCCCCGTCGCAAACAGCGGGGTTTTCTAACGGGGTAAATGGAACGAAACTTAAAACGGAGGTATTTGTATGGCATTTTTGGAATGGGATCCGAGGTTCAGCGTAAGAATCGCTGAAATTGATCAACAACACAAAAAATTGATTGGTCTTATTAATCGCCTGCACGAATCAATGCAACAAGCCGGCGACCGGGATGCGTTGGAAACTGCGATAGAAGAATTGAGTGCCCAAGCGACAGTAATCAACGAAATGGTTGAATACTCGTCGTACCACTTTTCCACTGAAGAGAAGTACATGCGCCAGTACATGTATCCTGATTTTGAAAAACATAAGAAGGAACACGAATACTTCATTAACAAAGTCCGAACATTGAAAAGTGATTTCGATGGCGGGCAAGCGATCTTGTCCAGCCAAATCATGGAATTTCTCAAAGAATGGTTAAGCGGTCACATACTCGGTGTGGACAAGAAATACGAGCCCTTCTTTCAAGCGAAAGGGCTAAAATAAAAATCACCCTAATACCGCATCCACAATGGCAGGCAACGGTGATGAGGTATTGACATCGATCGGTGATCAGAACCACCGGGGGTTACAGAGGATCGGTTATACTCTACCTGTTGATCCAGACAGTGAGACCTTAGGGACTCCAGACATTCCAACTGTTGATGACAATTCAGGGTTGAGGCTGAGAAATTCTAACTCGAACCGAAACCTAAGTTGCATGCAGTGCTTATCAGGTGTCTGAAGTCCGAAGTCTGTTGATGTTGTATATACGTGACGACATAAGTCTTAGGCAGTTTGTCATTCCGGGCTTGATAAGCCTGCCTTAGCCTGCCCCGTGCTTGACACGGGGTACTTGATACGGGGGAATCCAGTGCCTTTCCGGATTCCCGCTGGAGTTTACCCCGTACTTGATACGGGGCGGGAATGACGTGCTTTGTTGTGATGAATGACGCTGTGTATAACCAGAGACAACAGGAGGTAATCTAATGAAAGAACAGCTGAAATACGATTATTTAGAGCCCATAGAAGTTGCAGAGGGAGTTTACTGGATCGGTTTTTATGATGAAAAGGCAACTTTTCACTGTAATCCGTATCTTCTGGTGGATGGTGACGAGGCGGTCGTTTTCGATCCCGGTAGCGTCACAGATTACCCCAAGGTAGCAAGCAAGATTTGCTCTATGGTTGATCCAGAGCGGATTAGTTACATCGTTCTCCACCATCAAGATCCGGATTTGTGTTCTGCTGTCCCTTTGTTGGAAGACATCATCCCGAATAAGCAGTTAAAGATAGTCACTCATTCGAGAGCCAGTGTTTTAATACGCTATTACGGTTTAAAAAGTGAGTTTTATAATATAGACAGGAATGGATATTCTTTAACTTTAAAAAGCGGCCGGCCATTGAGGTTTATGGTTACACCTTTTTGCCATTTCCCTGCGGCGATAGTCACTTACGACGAAAGGCAGAAATTGCTTTTCTCTTCAGACATATTTGGAGCCATTTCTACTGATTGGAGTATTTTTGCCAAAGAAGGATATGAAAAGCAAATGGAGGCTTTCCATGTAGGCTATATGGCCAGCCACAAACATTTAAGCTCGGTCATGGAGAAATTTACGCAGCTTGATCTAGAGATGATTCTACCCCAGCACGGCTCGATTCTTAAGGGAGAAATGATCACTCGCTGTATTGAGTACTTAAAAAACCTTAACTGCGGGATCGATGCGTCCTTAAGCGAAAAGGAGATGTACGGATGGATACCGAAGTGAATAAAAACCCCGAAAAAGCGATAGAAGATATCAGTGCCTTAAAAAAAGAACTGAAAGAAAAACGGTTTCAAATACAGAGCCTGGAGAAACGTATCGAAGAAGGAAGGAGATTAATCGGCGACACGATTCTTCGCATGCGAAGTATTCAAAAAGAATTACAAAGGGTGCAGGAGGAAGCTGAAAGGCAAAAGTTCGATAGGGTGATTCAAAAGATGGGCGATGGAGTCGTGGTCTGTACAGCCGATTGGAAGATAGCGGCGATTAATCCATCTGCCCAGAAGTACTTAAATATTACCGAGCCGGAAACCATCAATTTAGTCGATTTTATTTTTATAAATTATTCTGTTTCAATCCCAAAAGAAGAAATGATTGATGTTTCTCGGTCGCATAAAACTTTTGATGTCATCAGAGAGGAGACAGAACAATTCAAAGCATTATATTTAGAGGCAAGTTTGGATGTATTAAAAGATACCCAAGAGAAAGTTTCGAATATCATAATGACGATACGCGATGTAACTGATACGCGGACAGAAGAGCTAATGAAGCAGGATTTCTTAAGCCTTATGTCGCATAAGCTGCGCACACCCCTTACCGTCATCACTCAAAGTGCATCCATACTTCAGAAAGAAAATATTTGCGGTCCACTTAATGACAAACAGAAAAAATACATAGAGTCTGTTTTAAGAAAGTCGCTTTTACTTACAAATTTGATTGACGGACTATTGAAGTTCACGGAATTGAATACGATGAAACTTGATCTACAGAAGGAGGAGATCGTGCTGTGTGATTATCTGCCTCTCCTTGTCAATCCCATGATCGAAGGAATAAAGGATAAAAAAATAGAATTGAAAATGGATTGCCCCGATAAAGGTTATATGATCCGTATCAATAAATCCCATATGGACATGATCATGAGAAATCTCGTCGAAAATGCAATTAAGTTTAACGATAAAGAAGTCATTAAAATCAGTATCTCCGTCAAGAAGTCCGTGCAAGATCTTGAGATTTCAATCTACGATAATGGACGCGGTATCCCTGCCGAGGACCAGGGAAAAATATTCGAAAAATTCTACCAGATAGAAAAATTCTTTACCGGAAACGTGGCAGGTGCTGGCTTAGGCCTCGCGCTTGTTAAACGTCTCGTAAGTGCTTACGGTGGACAAATAGACTTGAAATCCGAAATCGGTAAAGGTGCGACATTTACTGTTACATTGCCTGCTTGATTTTGTGCCCAAAATGGGTCACTGGGATTTGCCCTTATTTGACGAACCTAATACTGATTCGTTCTAACAAGCTGCCGAAGCTGTGAGGATGTCGTTTACTATTTTACTAAGAGAATATATGGCCAACGGCAATAAGGTATTAACACCAAGAGGTGAGCAGGGCCACGGAGATCACAGAGGATCGGTTATATTCTACGAAAAGGAATCGCAGACTGAGGGCGCAGGGGCGGTGTTTTCTATTTGACTATTTTTGAGTTTTGATCTAAGTTGAATCGGTGCCTCACGTAGCTCGCTTAGATGTGCCAAGAGTTTTGCAGCATGTGATCGTGCGAGGCGTGGAGAAAGGAGAGGGTCATGAAGCGTTCAATTTTTGCTTTGGGTTTCTTCTTGGTAGTGTGTGGTATGGGCTTTGGATTTACAACCGCTCTGGCCCAGCCTTATCCCAATCGTCCTATCCAACTAATCGTGCCTCTGCCTCCGGGCGCCCAGGGAGATGTGAGCGCAAGGATCCTGGTCGATGAGATGGCAAAGATTCTTGGCACGCAGATCATTGTGGTGAACAAGCCAGGCGCAGCATTGACCCTGGGAACGGATGCCGTTGTTCGAAGCAAAAAGGATGGCTACACTCTCGTGTATACAAGTTCGGGAGCGCTTGTATATGCCCGGGTGATCAATCCCGAGACGGTTCCCTACAATCCTAGCAAAGACCTGGAGCCCTTGGGGGTACACTTATTCTATCCTTTGACCGTAACCGTTCAGGAGTCTTCCCCCTGGAAGACCTTGCCAGAACTGGTCGACTATGCCAAGAAGAATCCCGGAAAACTCCGTGTGAGTACCACTGGTGTCGGAAGTACGGACCATTTCAATGTGGGAATCATTCAGTCCGTGACCGGTGCCCAATTCACTCACGTTCCATTCAAAGGAGGCGAATCTGTTGTGACAGCCTTGTTGGGTGGCCATGTGGAAGTCACCTTTGACACCCTGAGCAAGGTCCTCCCTCACGTCGAGGCTGGAAAGCTGAG
This sequence comes from uncultured delta proteobacterium, assembly GCA_963711845.1. Classification (GTDB taxonomy): domain Bacteria; phylum Desulfobacterota; class BSN033; order BSN033; family UBA1163; genus CAVQFR01. Next base: position 52,224 of record CAVQFR010000038.1, on the reverse strand, counting down.
GATCCTCGTGATATCCAAAAAGAGGGCTGAGTTTCCCAATATCCCTACCCTGACTGAATTAGGCTACAAACAGGGGATGATCTCGGCATGGTTTGGATTCTATGCTCCGGCTGGAATCCCGGAGGAAGTCAAAAACACGCTCGTGTCGGCCATTGAAAAGGTCATTAACAATCCTGAATTAAAGGCTAAAACCGAGAAATTAGGATTTATTGTTGATTACAAGTCTCCGGCCGAATCGAGGAAGCTGGGGGAGGAAGACTACGAGAGGGCCCTGGTCATAGCTGAAAAGTTAGGCTTACGGAAATAATAGGAAAGTCTTGAGTCTGATATCTGAAGTCCAGTGCCTGATATTAAGGTCCAAGATTTCTTAGGTCAGCCTCTATTGCCCTGACTTTCTCCCGTAAGGAATCCCCAACTGGTTCATTCTGTTCCTGAGGGTACTGGGGTTGATTCCGAGCACCTCGGCAGCTCCTCCTTTTCCATGTACTTTCCCTTTCGTCATTCCCAACACCCGGCGGATGTGCTGGGACATGGCCTCGTCAAGTTTAAGCGGTGTATCCTGAGTTCCGCCGCGGATGAATGCACTCTCGTCTGGTTTCCCCCCAGTCAAATCATCGAAAGTAAGCGGAGTCCCTTTACTCAAAATTAATGCCCGTTCAATTACATTTTCTAATTCCCGCACATTCCCCGGCCAACGATAAGCCATCAGTCGGTCTATGATTCCAGCCGCAAGTGGAGGAGAGGCTGGGAGTCTCAGCTCCCGGGATTTCCGTTCCACAAAATAATGCACCAATGCAGGAATATCCTCCTTCCTCTCCCTCAAAGGTGGAATGCGGATAGGAAAGACATTCAAACGAAACCACAAGTCCTCACGGAACTCCTTCCCTTTGACCATCTCTTCAAGATTACGATTCGTGGCCGCAATCAGCCTGATGTCCACCGAGATCGGGTTCGTCCCCCCGACTCTTTCCAATTCTTTATATTGCAGCACGCGCAGCATCCTGACCTGGGCCTGCGGAGGCAATTCTCCAATCTCATCGAGAAAAATGGTTCCATGGTCGGCCCGCTCGAATCGCCCGCGCCTTTGCGACAGGGCTCCGGTAAAAGCTCCCTTCTCATGTCCAAAGAGCTCGCTGTCTAAAAGCGTTTCCGGAATGGCTCCGCAATTGACTTTGATAAACGGGCCGTCCTTCCGGGGAGAGGAATAATGGATGGCATTGGCAATGACATCTTTACCGACTCCTGTTTCTCCCAGCAGTAATACCGGACTGCCGAGAGAGGCCACTTGCTGAACCATTGCCATAGCTCCCTTCAGTCCAAAATCCGCACCAACGATTTCATCTCCCGACAAGCGCAGGAGTTCGCGGTGCAGATAACGGTTGTCGTCAGCCAGCAGGTCTTTCAGCCTGAGTATTTCTTGATGTTTGAGCGTGTTGGAAAGGGCGATGGCGAAAGGCTCATTCAAGAGCGAGAACAACCGGGCATGCTCCTCCGAGAATCGATCTCTCCCTTCAGCCAGCAGAACAAGAGCTCCTAATTTCTTGCCCTCCACCTCAAGGAGCCGAATTAATGCTGACGTGTCCGGTCTCCCGTAATATTGCAGCATAAATTGAAAGCCCGGCTCCGACTCGGGCTGGTTGATGACATACATGCTCCGAAGGTCTTTTTCCAGACCCGTTCTGGCTTCCTTCGGAAGCGGGGTGATACGATCCATCTTTCTTCCTCCGGAAGCCGTGGCCCCGGCGATCGTCCGCATCGCTCCCAGACCACTCTCATACAGATGAAGATACATCTCATCTGCCGGGATGAACTCTTTTAGAGACTGCATGCAACGCCACATCGCGATCTCAATATCCAGACTGCTGCAGATGCGGATGGTCGCCCTGCGAAAGAAATCGTTCACGTCAATACTCATGGCTCACTCCTATTCAAAAACTGAATGATTCTGGTTAATGCTCAGGATTTGCCTTATTCCGTAATTCTAAACCTGATTGCCAAATAAGGCAATCGTTTTTGCCGATATTGGCAATTGAAGTGGCTCCCATTTTCTAACCCTTTAATATTTTTATGTTTATTAATCTGGCACGATTAAAGCATTGGGTTATATAAAAACGAAATTTCGGAGAGCCCAAAATGAAATGGTTAGAGATCATAAAGCTGCGGTCAGCGGGAAAAGATTCCGGGTTACTGGAAGAATTGTTGTTATCGATAGATAAACTTGGTCAAAGCGGGCTGGTAAGAATGAAAACGTATCACCATGCTGCTCTGGAGACTGACTTGAGTGTACATCTTCATTGGGAGTCAGGGCGGCCGGAACAAAACGGAAGCTCCCTCGGCCTTCGCCTGGCCCAAGCTTTAAAAGAGTTCGGCCTGACCGATCATTCTGTATGGATCGAAGAAGAAAAATGAATTCAGCTTTCAATAGAAATTCATTCTGTTTCACCAGATCTTAATGTCGCCTCTAAAAGGAGAAAAGAAATGAACAAGTTAATCAGCGCGAAAATGATCTATGCCCTTATCGCAGTTGTCCTGGTGATCGCTGTCTTCTTGGTCTATAAAAGACAAGCCGGGCAAGCAAGAGTTTCAGCATTTGGAAAATACCAGGGTTATTCCGAAGCGATTTATGGTGGCACCAAGCGCATTTCCGATTACCTGACGCTCTCAGATGGAACGAAATTGGCCTACGACCTCATTCTCCCGACCCAAAAAGGGTGTTCCGGCCGACAAACCATTGCCCGTCCTCTTCAAGTACACGCCTTATACGCGCGCCTTTACCATTTTTGACAAAGCTGGCAACAACATTATCGCCGACCTGTTTAACCTCGGTTGGAAAGAAAAGGCCTATCTCCGGATCCGCTACTGGTTCGACAAGCGAGGGCATCTTATGGACGCCGTCTTTCAGAACCAAATATCTCGAAAACATGCTCAAACATGGCTACGCCGTTATCGTGGTCGAACGCCCTGGAACGGGTGCGTCCTTTGGGGTTATGAATGCGTCCTTCGAGGTGGGGGCCAAAGAGGTCAACGAAATCCTGAATTGGATCGCGGCCCAGGATTGGTGCAACGGCAACATCGGCATGTACGGCGACTCCTTTCAGGCCATGATCCAGTTTGCAGCTGCGGCTACCGGCAATCCACATCTAAAAGCCCTCTTTCCCACTTCCAGCGGTTTCGACATGTACAGCTCCATCAGCTACCCGGGCGGAGTCTACAACAAAACCTTCGCCTCTTTTTTCTCCTGGTCAACATCCTTTCTTGAACACGTACCGACGCCGGTGGATAGCGACAAGGATGGATCCTTGCTCGCCCAGGCCCGCAAAGAGCGCGGCGGCTCGACACTGGGAAAGCAGTCGGAGGGCTGGTTGAAACCATTCCCCTTCCGCGACAGTACCACCCCTAATGGCAATAAAATCTGGGAGGGGGCTGCTAATCTCTACCCTCTCCTTGACCGGATCAACAAATCGGGCATCCCGGTCTACATGACCACCGGCTGGTATGATCTGTTCTCTGGCGCGAACGACATGTTTCTATGGTATGCCAACCTCACCGTACCCAAACGTCTGCTCGTTCGTCCTGCGGATCACAGCGAGGTGGAGAAAAATCAATTTGACCTCGACTATGGTGCCGAAGCACACCGCTGGTTCGACTACTGGCTGAAGGGCATCGACAATGGCATTATGAACGAACCGTCCATTTATTACTATGTTATGGGAGCCTCGAAGAAGGAGGCGTGGCGGACAACTGTTCAGTGGCCACTGACAAACCAGAAAACCACCCGCTTCTACTTCGGCGAGGGAAAAACCGGCAGCGTCGCCTCAATCAACGACGGTTTCCTGCGCCCAGATCCCCCAGCCCACAACGATGCCACCGATGCCTACACGGTGGACTATTCGACGACAAGCGGCAAGTACTCTCGATGGTATGCTGTCAACTGGCCCCGTAACTATCCCAACATGCAGACCAATGACCAGAAAGCTCTAACCTATACCACCCCGCCCCTGGAATCGGACATGGAAGTCACCGGCCACCCTGTAGTGCACCTCTGGATTGTCACCGATGCCCCGGACATGGATTTCTTTGTCTACCTCGAAGAGGTGGACGGCAGCCGATCAACCTACCTCACCGAGGGCAACCTGCGGGCGTCGCACCGGGCTTTGAGCAAGGCCCCTTTCAACAATCTGGGACTGCCCTACCACCGCCATTACAAAAGCGACTTGGCGCCGATCCCGGCAGGAGAGCCCGTTGAGCTGGTGTTTGACCTCCTGCCGACCTCGTACCTTTTCCGCGCGGGCAATCGTATCCGTATCACCATCACCTGTGCCGACGCCGACAATTTTGAGACGCCGATTCTGGACCCGGCGCCGAAGCTCCATTTGCTGAGAGATACGAATCACCCATCATCGATCCAACTTCCAATTGTTGAGTCACGATGATGGCGAAGCTCCCCGTCCACAGGGCGGGGAGCTTCCCGGCAAGGTATTGTCATTCATATTGTGCCCCTTCACCCCGCCCATCCCGCCTTGGCGGGACGGGACACGTTCCGGCCAAATAGGCATTCGGGGGTAAGGATATAGGGTTATGTGAACCATCAAAATCCAAGACCCCCTTTTTATTAATCTTATCTTACCATTTGAAATCAACATCAATATTTTCTTGCTCCTTGACTCAGTATCCATATTTTCCTAAACTATCGCTAAGAGTAAGAGGTCAACGGAGCATTGAATACAGCGGAAGAGATTCGTCCGCACCCATATCTCTTTTAGATCATCGTAAATTAGGAGGAAAAATTTGACTATTCTGCAGGCAGTCATACTTGGGTTGGCTCAAGGCTTGGGAGAGTTCTTGCCCATATCAAGCTCAGCGCATTTGGTTTTGATTCCCTGGCTTTTGAGATGGACAGATCCAGGGCTTACTTTCGATGTCGCCCTGCATGTCGGCACGCTTGTTGCGGTGATCATCTATTTCTGGAGAGACTGGTGGCAACTCATTATAAAAGGCTTCACAGATGTCCGAAGCGCAAAAGGCCGGTTGTTTTGGTACCTGGTCGTTGCCACTGTGCCCGGAGCAATCGCTGGATTCCTGTTGGAGAAAAAAGCCGAAACCCTATTCAGATCCCCTCTTCTAATCGCCATCATGTTGATATTAATGGGCATCTTTCTTTACTGGGCAGATCATCGAAGCTCTAAGAACATTGAGATGAACAATATCACTTTTAGAACCAGTCTACTCATTGGAATATCCCAAGCACTGGCGATCATTCCGGGAGTCTCCCGCTCGGGGATCACGATGACCACAGGACTGCTGATGGGGCTGACCCGAGAAGGAGCAGCCAGGTTCTCATTCTTGCTGTCAACTCCCATCATCTTCGGAGCTGCCATGGTTAAATTGCCGGGCGTTATCTCGGATCCCTCTGCGATCACCGTAGACTTTACGATAGGGATGGCGGTCTCTTTTATTACGGGCATAGCCAGTATCGGCTTTTTGCTTCGATATGTCCAGACTAAGGATTTCTTACCCTTCGTCTGGTATCGATTTATATTGGGTGCTGCGGTTATTATCATTACCATGGTACGCTTGTAAGCACTGCGATGCGCCCAGCAGATCGCCGAAAAGGGAATGAGCTGTCATCAAATCCCGTACTTCTTCCTGCGGCGCCATAGGGTCGCCTGATCTATGCCGAGTATATCTGCAGCCTCTTGAAGCGATTTTGTCGTAGCCAATACTCGCCTTATATGTTCCTCTTCGATTCTCTCCAAGGAGACCCGATCTCCGAGTCTTGCGCCGGAATCGCTTGGCAAGAGGTTTTCCGGAAGGCACTCGACGCCGACACGGATCGTCTGGCAGAGAATGGCTGCCCGTTCAACAACGTTTCGCAGTTCTCTGAGGTTCCCCGGCCAGTGGTATTGTTTGAGCGCTTGAAGCGCCTCTTGAGTAAAACCGAGAAAGAGATGATGCCTGGCCTGGCCAAAAAAAGTCAATAACCTCTCAGCAAGGATCGTCACATCCTCCGGCCGCTCACGCAAAGGGGGAATCTCGATCTGGATGACGTTGAGCCGAAAAAAGAGGTCTTCACGAAACCGACCTTCCTTGACTGCCTTATCGAGGTCTCTATTGGTGCCGGCGATAATGCGGACGTCCGCTTTTCGTGTCGCATAATCCCCCACCTTTTCATACTCCCTGTCCTGAAGAAAGCGCAGAAGTTTTGGCTGCAGGTTTGCCGGTAAATCGCCGATCTCATCTAACAAAAGGGTCCCGCCTTCACAGGTTGCGATGCGTCCGGGATTATCCCGCACCGCGCCTGTGAAAGCCCCTTTTACATGGCCAAACAATTCACTCTCCAAGAGTTCGGCGGAAAAAGCGGGACACGAAACGATACAAATCGGTTTGTGGGCTCGATGGCTCCAGTGATGGATGGCCCGGGCCAGAACCGTTTTACCGGTCCCGCTTTCCCCACGCAAAAGAATGGTGGCGTCCGTGGAAGCTACCTGGCGTGAAAGGTTAATCACTCGCTGCATGGCAGCGCTTCGTGGTTGAAAAATCCGCCTCGGGGTTTAACCGACCCAAGTCCTCCTGCAGGGAAGCAACTCTCTGCTCCAAGGTTCGCATCTCAAACACCTTGTGGACGGCGAGCTTCACTTGAGCAGGTGTAAATGGCTTCGGAATATAGTCGGTCGCCCCGCGCCGCATGGCCTCCACGGCTGTGTCAATGGAAGCGTAGGCGGTTATGATGATAATTTTGAGCCAAGGCGTTGTTGGCCAGCAGGGACGGGATGAGGTCAAGTCCATCGGCCGTTCCAAGTCGAAGATCCACAAACGCAAGGTCAAAGACCTCCTGGAAGCCTCATGCACCGCATCCTGAAATTGCTGACGGCAACTGCTTGATGACCTTCTGTTTCCAGACAGACTGTAAGAGTCTTCCGTATGTTGAGCTCATCGTCAACGATGAGAATGTTTAACGGATTGCCGTCATGTCTATCATCGGTATCCTCATTTTGAGAGTACCAGATCGTTCAAGAGAGTTCAATGCGGACAGGTCCGCCAGGAGAATGGAGCGACACCCGGAAGGGGTTGGGAAGGAGTTGTCTCCTCTTAAGCGTTTTGGGACCTCCTCAAGACCAGAAAGGTGGAAGGAAGCCGATCACAACATCTTCCGGAGGGCTTGTTCACTCGTGCGCTTGACGAGGGCGAGGACCTTGTCTTCCGGCTGAAATTCCGTTTCCCCATGGGGAATGATGATCTCTTCCCCCCGGATGACGGCGATGAAAATTGATGCGGGGGGCATGGATAGATCCTTAATTTTTTTCTTCACAATATGGGAAGAACGGGAGAGTTCCACTTCAACTATTTCCACATCTCCTTCTTTCAATGTGAGCAAGGGAATCATCATATCTCCGGCTTTGACCTGTTCCTGAATAACGGCATTGATGATCTTCGTTGCGCTGACGGAGGCATCCACTCCAAGGCCAGCGAAAAGCTCTTCGTTCCGGGGATTGTTAACCCTTGCAATGGTCCGGGGGCGAAGGAACATCAATTTTACAACTTGACAGATCACCAGATTGTCCTCATCATTGCCCGTCGTTGCTACAACCACATCCGCCCGGTTGGCCCCTGCCTCTTTTAAAACCTCGACCGTTGAACCATTTCCTTGCATGATCGCATCGTGAAACTCCAAAGAAAGGAGTTCTACCTTGGAACGGTCCTCCTCAATCAGCATCACCTCATGCCCTCCGGCCATCAACAGACTTCCGAGATGATATCCGACCTTTCCAGCGCCCACAATAATGATATACATGACTTCCCCCATTATCTTTCTTGGATCGTTTGTAATAAATCTTTTATAACCAGGTCGGTGGGACAGACCGTCTCCACGCCCAGCTCCTTGTAGAGTCCTGCCAGAATGGAGTCGTGAACCACGGCAACTACCCTTTCTAACTTGAAATTTCGTTTCACTCTCTGGACAATCATCAGATTAACATTATCCTTATCCGTCATAGCGAAAAGGATATCGGCCTCTTCTTGCAGCGTTGGACGCACATACTCTTCCACCAAACCATTGCCCACGATCCGCCTACCAGAAAATTTTTCGGAGAGCCTCCGAAAGGCCTGCTGATTTCTGTCGAGAACCACCACCTGATGTCCTGCCTCATCTAAACGGTTCGCCAGAACCGCTCCGACTCTGCCACAACCGATAATCATCACCTTCATCCAACTCCTCCCATTCTGCTACTCAAAGAGTTTGTCCACAATCACCTCACAGGGAGCTCGACGCAGAACCAGATCAGAATTACGACCCAAGATATCCTGGGCCATCGTGACCTGCGATCGGATTCCCATGACAATCAAATCAGCCTCCCAGTCTTTGGCCGCCCGGATAATTTCCTCCCCCGCAACCCTGCCTCGTTTGACTTCCCCTTTTCCTACAAGTCCTCTTAGGCTAACGATCTCCTCGCCCCGCTTGATGATATCCTTTGCATTCGCCTCTGCTTCAGGCATGGGTGCTTCCAAGGGAAGTGTCCTGGGAACTTCGAGAACAGTCACAAGATAGATCTCCGCCTTCTGTTCTTCCCCCAGTCGACATGCCAATTCAATTCCCCGCTCTGAATAAAGAGTCCCTGAAGTGGGAACCAAAATCTTCTTGATCGCCCCTACGGCCCTTCTGGCCTTCGCTGCCGCTTGGGGGATGGCTCTGGGAACATGGAGCATCCACCAGAGCAAAATCCCCATGGAGGCTGCAAAGACAAAAGCCAGTAAGGCCCCTAAAAAGCTGATCTGAATTTCAGATCCCATCTCCCCTGCCTCTCTGCTGAAAGTAACTCCAGATCATCCTGACTCGAAATAGGCTGTAAAGCAAAATGGTAATGCTAAAAATCAAGGATGGAATGGCCCACCTCACGAAAATGGTTTGCCACAAGATATAAAAACCTAAAACGACCATGAGGCTGGTCGTGACAATTTGAAAATAGTCCCGCCACCCTGCTCGCTCAGGTAGTTCTGGTGTTTTTCTCAACTGCCTTCCCCTTCTCCCGTTTATCTCTTTCTGCCAGAGCGATCTTGTACTGTTCGAGCATGTCAAATTCCTCTGCAGAGGTCAAAATATTCTTTTGTTCCTCCTCCCAGTTGTGCTTCACACTTCCCAGTAAAGGTAACCCTTTTTTCTTTCGAAACCAGAAATAATAAATGAGACAGGCCAACACCCACGCGGGTCCAGCAATACGACCTATCTCATGGGTCAGAATCACCTCAAAAAGAATAAAACTGACCCCTATCATCCCGATGAATCCAAGCACCGGGACATCTACCGTCTTCCCTTTGTGCTTCCATTTGATGTTGAGAGGCATCTTGTACGGCCGTGGAGAATAAGGATCGGAGAAGCGAAGCTTGATCATTGAGATGAAGACAAGGAGATAACCACTGGCTGCGCCAAAGGCATACATATTCCCCAGGGTGTCCATGGCGCTGGGTGTTAGAAAAGCGAGGATCGCCTCAAGCATCCCGATCAGGGAGAAGAAGACAATGGTTCGGACCGGGGTACGATATTTCGGATGAACTTTATCAAACCAGGGAGTGATCAGATGAAGTTCGCTCATCGAATAGGTGAGACGTGACGCACCCATGACACCGGTATTAGAAGAGATCAGCAAGATCGTTGCACCCAGAATGGCTGCAAAGGGGCCGGCCAATACACCAAAAATAGGAATGGCATGGGCGAGTTTGGCCACCGGATCTCCCTGCGGAAACTCCTGCCATGGAAGGATGCCGAGGCCCATCGTAGAAAAGGCCATGGCAAAGATGAAGACCGTAAAGATCAATGTAATTGAAGTTCGGGGGATGATCGTCGCCGGCCTTCTGGTCTCCTGGGCTGCCTGAGAAATCGATTCCAACCCGACAAAGGAGATGATGGCCAAAGACGAACCGTACATGAATTCCTTCAAGCTTGGAAATTGGGTCTTCCATTGCAGGACGAAGAGCTCTGGTTTCCATGCGAAAAGAAAACCCAGAACAATAATGGACGATTCGGTGATGATGTCGATGGCACCAATGACTTCATTGAAAAGGGAGGATTCCCGGACTCCCTTGATGTTGAGCCAGATCAAGAAACCAATGAGGATGATGGTCTCAGCCGCCCAAATAGGATTCACCTTTTTGAAGACCCAGAGATCTATTGCAAAATATTCTGGAGGGACGCCGAGAATATAGGGCATAAAAAAGTTCATATAACCCGCCGAAGCCGTGGCAAAGAGGGCAATGTCAATGGTGTAGTCTAATAGAAGAGCCACTCCTGCGGCATAGCCCCAGAAATCTCCAAGTCCCCTTAGGGCATAGTAATGGCCTCCTCCTGCGACGGGATAGGTGGACGCCATCTCCGTATACGAAAGTCCGATCATGATATAGATGAGACCGGCCACAAAGAAGGCAAGGCTTGCCCCACCGTGGGCAGCTCCCATCACCAAACCCAGGGCAGCATAGATGTCGGCTCCTACATCGGCATACCCCCACATGTAGGAACCCCACACCGTTACATCTCTACGGAGCTCCACTTTCTCAACAGGACAGGATGCTGCTATCGCTGATTCTTTCTCCATGTCTCTTCAAAAAAAAAGCTAGGAGGAGATCCCCTAGCTTTGATCTCTTCCCTTAGTCGCCTGCGGAGTTAGCTGACGGGTTAGGATTAAGGGATATCCTTTCCAGGCTATTGGAATTCACCCCGAAAAACCGGTTCCCCCGCTTGTTTCAATTCGGCCTTTTCTATATTAAATAAGAAACCTTTCTTCCTGTCAACAAAATTAAAGGGAGCACTCAATCCCGTATCTATCAAAAAATATCTGCGGAGAAGATGTAGATCTCTGTATCTTTTTCCTTCCATGCCGTCGAAGGAAGGCCCGCCTTTTGGCAGGTATGATCGAGAAATGTCTGACGGTCCCATCCATATTCTGTTGCAACTTGAGGCAGAAGAAGACCGGAAAGCCATCCTTTTTTAATGTAGATTCCATGTGTCCCCACCTGAATCTCATTTACATCCTTAATCCTTTTAAGAGGGGTTAAAACGGATATCTCGATATCCAACTCTGGTAATTCTTTCTCTTTTACAGGACTGAAGCGAGGGTCACGAAAAGCGGCTGCTTCGGCCATCTCCTTAATGGTATTGTGAAGCGGCCCGTGCCCTTCGATATATCCGATGCAACCCCTCAGTTGCCCTCTTTTTTGAAGGGTCACAAAGGCCCCCCGATTTTCCTTCAAAATAGGAGATTCGATCTTGAACTCTGGAAGGGCCGTTCCCCTCGCCTTATTTTCAATCACTGTTTTTGCAATATGATGGAGGGTCTTCTTCTCCTCCTCGGTCAGACCTAAATCCACGCCCACTTTTTTCTCTTCTTTCATCTTTTCCTTCTCCCCGGCTGCCCTATAGAAAACGCCAGCCGCATATCCTACGACGCGACTCCGATCCCCGGTCACATCTCCAGAATTGAGGTATTTGACCACCCGGCCTTTGTTCGCCCCTAAAGCCTTGGCCGCCAACATGATCGTGACCACCGGACCCCCACCACACGCCTCGGCACGGTTACTCTTCAGGTCACGATTTAACCCTTCGATGTCGAACCGCTCGATATGGTTTAAGACAATCCGATCCAGCTCAACCGCTCTCTTATAAGTGTTAAAATGGGATAGATCGGTACTCGCGACCAACAAAACCTTTTTCCCTCTTACTGTCTCTGCAATCGCAGAGGCCAAAACCTGACAGGTTTCCCAACCCCAATCGGGCTCCATGGCAATAGGAACAAGTTTGAATGATTTTAGAACGGTTTGAAGAAATGGAATTTGGAGTTCGAGAGAATTTTCCTGGTGATGCGCCTCGGGAATAAACCGAATCTCCTTTCGCTTTTCCATCAGTTTTTTCGAAAGCTCAGCATCCACAGGGACGACCCCCAAAGGTGTTCGGAATCCTCCCTGAGCCCAGAGGGACGCGCCCTTAAAAGGATACCTATGGCTGGGTCCAACGACGACAACAGAATCGAAGACCATCCCTTCCACCAGTTTATAGGCATAGGCTGCAACTTGCCCTGAATACATGTATCCTGCATGGGGTGAAACCAGAGCAACGATCTGACCCTCCACCTTCTCCTTCTTCGCATTCTCAAGATAACGCTTCACATCTCGAGAAAGAATTTCTGGGTCTCCAGGATACCAAGACCCTGCCAAAGCAGGCTCTCTGATCTCTTTCATCCCCATCTCCTTGCCTCCCTTCGTGATCTGGGCCATGGCTATTGCCCCAGTGAGGAGAGAAAAACTAATGAAGAAAATGAGGGAAATACACCTTCTCACGATTTCTCACCCTATCCTTGTCTGCTATCCAATAAAAGGGTGACAGGTCCGTCGTTGACGAGATGAACCTCCATCTTGGCCTGAAATTCACCGGTCTGAACAGGAAGGCCCTGTTCTCTCAATTTTGAAACGAATTGTTCATAGAGATGTTTCGCAGCGGTCGGTTCTTCTGCCTCCGAAAAGGAAGGTCTCCTCCCTTTCCGACAATCACCGTACAGCGTAAACTGGGAGACGACTAACATCTCTCCGTCTATTTCTTTTAATGAAAGATTGAATTTCCCAGAGGCATCTTCGAAGATTCTCAGTTCAGGTATCTTGGAGGTCAAAAAAGAGAGATCACTCTCGCCGTCGCCTTTCCCCACACCGAGGAGCACTAGAAGGCCCTTTCCAATCTTCCCAGAGACTTGACCATCCACGCTCACCTGGGCAGATTTAACCCTCTGAATTACAGCCCTCATGATTCAAACCCAAGTGCCTAAAGTGAACTAAAGTGACTAAAGTTGAGAAGTTTTGCGCATTTCCGATTTTAGGCACTTTAGGCATTTCTAACTCTAGTCACTTTGCTTTATCAGTCTTCTTTCTCTTTATCCTTCTTGGCCTGAGCAATCACTTTCTCAGCCATTTGGGCAGGAACCTCTTCATAGTGAGAAAATTCCATAGTGAAAGTCCCTCGTCCCCCCGTTTTGGAATTGAGATCCGGGGCATATTTCAGCATTTCTGACATGGGGACATTGGCTTCGATCATTTGATAATTTCCCTTGGCATCGACTCTCAACACCCTCCCCCGACGGCTGTTGAGATCGCCGATCACATCACCGATGTGCTCATCCGGCGCTGTGACCGCCACCTTCATGATCGGTTCGAGAAGCACCGGATTGGCTTCCTGGACCCCCTTCTTAAAGGCCATGATCGCCGCGAGCTTGAAAGCCATTTCCGAAGAGTCGACCTCATGAGATTTCCCATCGTAAAAACGGACTTTCACATCCACTACAGGGTAGCCGGCCAGGACGCCGCTCTGCATCGCCTCAACAATTCCCTTTTCAACTGCCGGAACAAAATTCCTCGGGACGTTCATCCCACTAAGGGCATTTTCAAACTCGAAACCCGAACCTCGCGGAAGAGCAGAAACATCGAAATGAACTTCAGCAAACTGTCCCCGACCCCCGGTCTGTTTCTTATGACGATAGATCACACCATTCTTTGACCCGCGGATGGTCTCCTTATAGGGAACTTTCGGGACACTGAGGTTGACCTCTACCCCGAATTTCCTCTTCAATTTTTCAACAATGACCTCCACGTGGGTCTGTCCGATACCGGAGAGGATGATCTCACCCGTCTGTTCATCCCGGCCTAACATCATCGTCGGATCTTCTTCGTGAATACGCGCTAACGAGGCAGTGATCTTATCCTCATCTCCTTTGCTCTTTGGGGTCAGTGCATAGGAGACCACGGGAAGAGGCAACTTGGTTTCTTCAAAAACAATGGGCTTTTTCTCATCGGAGAAGGTGTCCCCGGTGGTGGTCTCCTTTAACTTGGCAACCGCCACGATATCCCCCACGCCGGCGAAGCCTACCGGTTTCTGCTTTTTCCCTTCCAGCAAGAAAATCTGACCGATTCTCTCCCTCACATCTTTTTTGGAATTGTAGAGGGTAGAATCCGCATTCGCGGATCCGGAATAGACCCTGAAGAGGTTCAGTTTTCCCGCAAAGGGATCAGCGATCGTCTTAAATACAAAAGCGGAGAAAGGCGCCTCATCTTTGGGTTCACGGGTTTCAGGCTCTCCTGTCTTGGGATTCTTTCCCTGAACTGGACCTCTCTCCAAAGGTGAAGGGAAACTGGAGATCGCCAGATCCAGAAGGGGCTGAATCCCTATATTTCGAGCGGAGGAACCGCAAACAGCGGGGACCAGCTTCCTTTCCATGGTCCCTTTCCGAAGGCACCGAACGACTTCCTCAATGGAGACTTCTCCGGATTCCAGATATTTTTCCATCAACTGATCATCCATTTCCACGACGGTCTCGACCAGTTTCTCGCGAAGTCGTTCCACCTCTTCCTTTATGTCCTGCGGGACATCCTTAAGTTCGAACTGGCCGCTTCCGTCTTCCCGGTAGAAATAGGCCTTCCTCTGAATCAAATCCACCATCCCTTTAAAACTTCCCTCTCCTCCGACAGGAAGTTGAACAGGTACGACAGGCTGAGAAGGGAAGGTCTTCTTCACCTCTTCAACCACTTTGAGGAAATTGGCCCGCTCTGTGTCCATTTTGCTCACATAAAGAACCCGGGGCACTTGAAATTCATTAGCATATCCCCATACGGTTTCGGTCTGGACCTTGACGCCTGAACTTCCGCTCACCACGATGATCGCTCCGTCCACCACCCTCATGGAGGCCTTTGCCTCAGCGATGAAATTCGCGTACCCTGGCGTATCGATGACATGAAACGAATGCTTATTCCACTCAAAATGGGAGAGAGAGGCACTGATGCTGATTTTCCGATTAATTTCCTCCGGTTCAAAATCCATCACAGAGGAGCCGTCGTCGACTCGACCAAGGCGGGTATTCTCCCCCGTATCAAAGAGAATGGCCTCGACCAGAGAAGTCTTCCCTTCCCCGCCGTGGCCAAAGGTTCCTATGTTGCGAATGGTGATCGGTTCAGCTCGTTTCATCTCTTCTCCTTTCGATGATTCATCCCATCCCAAAAAACAATAACTTAAATTACCCTTTTTCCCAATGAAAAGTCAACCCTTTCGGCTTCTTTGGCTTCTTCAAATAAATACCCGGGCTTACCTCAGTCGAATGGGTTCACGCCCGTCTCCCCGCCGTTCATTGACACACAAGAGGCATTCCCTTAGAATGTTCGGCAGGGAGGTTCTACCATGATAAGCTCCGTCTTTTTTTCGGATCTGAAGGTTGAATCCGGAAAAACCCTTCTTGATAAATTGGATATCCTTTTGGACCGTGCTGATCTGAAAGGAAAGATCAGGGAGAAGGATCTGGTGGCGATCAAACTCCATTTTGGGGAGAAGGGAAATACGGCTTATGTTCGGCCCATCTTTTTGAGAAGGGTGGTGGATCGAGTCAAGCAATATAAGGGGAAGCCTTTCTTGACCGATACCAACACCCTCTATACGGGGGCTCGAAGCGAGGCGGTCTCCCACTTGAACACCGCCGTTGAAAATGGGTTTGCAGAGTCAGTCGTCAATGCTCCTATCCTGATCGCCGATGGCTTAAGAGGCAATAGTGCGGTGAAGGTTCGGATTGACAAACCTATCTTCAAAACAGTCTCCATCGCCCGTGAGATCTACATGACAGACGCCCTCATCACCGTCACCCATTTCAAGGGTCATGAACTTTCCGGATTTGGAGGAGCCCTGAAGAATCTGGGAATGGGGTGCGCCAGCCGTGAAGGAAAGTTGAGTCAACATTCAACGATCTCACCCCAGGTCGATCGGAAAGCCTGCAAGGGGTGCGAAACCTGTCTCAGCTGGTGCGCACAGCAAGCGATTTCGATGCTTCCACTAAAATCGGGAGTCGAAACCAAGCGCGGCAATGCCTTGATTGATCCTAAGAAATGCATTGGCTGTGGAGAGTGCATCCTTAGTTGCCCTTCGGGGGCTATTCAAATCCAATGGAATGAGAGCATCCCCATTTTCCAGAAGAAAATGGTGGAGCATGCCTATGGAGCCGTTCAGAAGAAAAAGGGAAAGGTTCTCTACCTCAACTTTCTCACTCAGATCTCCCCTGCCTGTGACTGTTATGGATACTCCGATGCACCCATTGTCAATGATATCGGGATCCTTTCTTCTGAAGATCCGGTTGCGATCGATCAGGCGTCAGTCGATTTGGTCAATGGAGAGGCAGGAAACCGATCCTCCAAGCTGCAGAAGAACTGGAATCCTGGAGAGGACAAGTTCCGGGCCGTTTATCCGGAGGTGGACTGGAACATTCAACTGGCCTATGCCGAAGAAATCGGGATGGGAACAAGGAAGTATGAGTTGATTAAAATTTAGGCATCAACCGTTAGACATTGATTACCCCTTTAGCTGATGCCTATCCCATTGATGACCAATCAAGCTAACACCCAGGGATAACCTCCTGGAATTGAGCGCGTTGAAATTCCTGAAATTCCAGTCAAGGCTCATCTTTTTGTTGGCCTTCAGTTTCTCCCAGAACATTCTGGGAGAAACGATCTCCATCTTCCTTATCCTTCTTAACCCAAGAAGCTCTTTATCCCCGGTGATAAAAAGATCAGCCTTCCCGTTCAAGGCGCAGGATAAAATGGGAATGTCATCTTTGTCTTTGATATCAAAATCAGGTAGAGTGGAAGGGTTTGAGAAATACGATTCCTCTTGAAGAACCTCCACAAATTCGGAAACTAAATCCTCAGGCACAGCAAGCTTCTTACGAAGAGTTCCCTTCAACTCCTTAACCAGGGGATCTGAGATGATCAACTGGTGACGTGTCAGGATCTCTCTCAATACATCTGCACATAGACCTCTGGTGGCCACCGCACTGACCAAAACATTCGTGTCAAGGAATATCCTCATGAGACCTGGGAGAAAATATCCTCGTCGGTCAGGAAACCTCGCGCTTCCGCAAAAGTCATGATCCTTTTCCTTAATTCTTCAAACTGTTGAAGCCGCAGTTGACGGCGCAAAGCCTCTCGGGCAATTTCGCTTCGGTTTCTACCAGATCGCCTGCTGGCTTTTGATAGCAGATGATCGAGATCCTTGTCCAACCGTATTGTTAACGTGGCCGTTTTCATGTAAAACAATGTAATACACTACTTGAGGAATGTCAATATCAAATTTTCCAGACTCAACGCTCCGGCTAATCCGCCGGGGCACAGATAAACCATCAAACTAAACCAGCCTACCCCGGTGGGGTTGAGTCGGTAGACTCTTAGGAACGGATGAACGAGGTCCCCTTGACCGGAGATGTTGGCTTTATCTTCACTTGCATACTGATTTCAGCTAGCGATTGCGAACTCCCATGGCCCCAGCCTGTGGACATTCGAACTTCGCGCGACAGTGAAGACATGCTATCTTTGGAAAGATGATGAAAAAGCGGAACAGAAGCAGGCCCACTACGGCAAGAAAAATGAGCAACAGGGCAACAGAGAAATTCACAATCAATGCAGGAATCATCGCCAGAATGGGAACGATGAGCGAGGCCAGATACAGGTTATTGGGACAGAATAGACCTTCAGCTCTTCTGGAAAATCTTTCAGATCTCCTTCCTTCGCAATCTTCTTCGAGAGGACATTCAAACCCGAGACACAAAGTGAGTCCTTGGCCCGGTAGTAAACGCAATTCGGGCAAACGGTCAGCGGCATGATCACGTACATCTCAACGAAGGAGAAAACGAGATACAGAACCCCGAATGTATAGCCAGCCCATGGCGAGAAGCTATAGCCAAGGGCTATTCCAATTCCGCCCAACAGAAAATGCAAAATCGTGCTGCCGTTGTAGATAAGCACACTCGACAACGGATACCTTGAATAAAGTTTGGCTTTTATGTCTTTCTCCGATTCCATTTTCTCGCCGTTGCTGGTTTGCGGCCCAAATCAGCGGCCAGCCTCTCGATCCTTCTTCTGATTAAATAGAGTCCGCAGTTTCTCCACCCTTCTCCTGTTTACGCCCAGGTCTGAATACCCTACCCTCGACGCCGAGCGCACATGAATAATGCCATCTGTGGAAACCATCCTGAACTCCACGTCATCCACAAAACGGAACAACCTGGTGGTGAATGTGGTCCAGAGATAACCATCGTGTTCTTCTTGAATCTTCCCTCCCATATCCCGTATCGTTTCTTTAAGATCGCTCCACACCTTTTCCGGTGGGCCCTGGAAGGTTAGTGGTTCAATCCGCGACGATGTGCTATCGCTTTCACTGGATACACAGTTCGGGCTGTTTGGACATGCTCTTAGTCTTCCATCAACCAACTGCACCTTCGGTGGATTCGAAGCGCACGACAAAACACTTAAGAGCACCGCCGAGATCACGAACACGACGATCAGTACAGATTCGTACCCTTCTCTCATTCTATTTATTAAGCCTAGCGTTATTTTTATGTTTATTAGCCATTTTGATAGAATTTAGGGAAATCTGCGGGAAGAGTCAAGAAAAAAAGGTCTTCGCGTAATCGCGTGGGTCATTTTCCCTTTCCTCGCCTTTTAGCAAAGATTCCCATTTCCTTCCCCTCTTTGGAAAAGAGGGGTGAGGGGAGATTTTATAAATCATAAGCAACTCCATATTCCTTGCATCACTCCGTCCATATTCTCAAAGACTTCCCTATCGGAAAACCTGAGAACTTTTATTCCCATCTCCCTAAGAACATCGTCCCTTGCCCTGTCCTTCGCCTGGCCTGTCTCAGAATAGTGTTGTCCGCCGTCAAGCTCTATCACAAGATTGGCCTTCGGACAGTAAAAATCAACGATATATTTCCCGATAATCTTTTGGCGGTAAAACGGGTGCCCCTTCAATTGCTTTCGTCTCAATTTTAGCCACAACATGTTTTCAGCATCGGTCATATTTTTTCTGAGATGCTGCGATAATGTTTTCAACTGTTTATCATAAGAAAGCATTTGTTCTTAAAATCCCCCCTCGCCCCCCTTTTCCAAAGGGGGGAGATGTTAGAGCTTGCCCTTTGCCAAAGGGGGATAGTAAGGATGATAGCCATATCTTCAAGAGGTTTTTACCCACTCGCTTCCACTATGATCCCTTCATATTTCCCCTTGAGTCTAATCCCCATTATTAATATGAAACCTGACAGCAGAGGGAAGGTCTGGGGTTATCCTCACAATAAATGTCAAATCGGATCCCTTCTTCACTGAATGCGCCTTTGAGATACACGTTGCTTTTATAATATACAGGTCCTTTTAGTAATGCCACGAGGCGGAATTTGGACATGTCGAGATCTGGAAAACAATTTAGGCTTCTCGTCAACACTAAGGTCGGTTGGGCAAAATCTCTTTTAAACCCAAATCGTTTAGCGTACAAACGACTGTAGTGAATTCCGTTGGTATCACCTGAAATCCTTCCGAAGCGAAACCCTATTCCATCTGGAAGATACCATGAACCCAATGTTTTAGGCTCTGGAATAGGCAATAGTTCCATATGATCAAGATTGGAGGAATCGGCTTCTCCGAATTTTCCACGATAGTAAAATGTATGTAAGGATTCCCATACTGTTTCATGACCGGTCTGAACAATAGAAGATAAATCCATTTCAAGCCCCCTAGAGACAATCCGCAGCGATCCGGTTTCACAGGTAATCGTCAGAGGTTCATGGACTCCGATTCGGCGATGAGAAGTAACCTGCAGCTTGGTATTTAATGTGCGGAATATCGATAAAGGTGCTTTTTTATGTCCGAGGATTCTTATGATAAAAGGGAAAATGAGCGTCACCGGATACAAAGGATGGAAAAATTCCGTATGGGGAAGAAGCCCGCAAATTTCTTCAAAATCCTTAACATGACCAGGGTTTATTTTCACATTTTCCCACACTGCTTTGATTTTTGGCACGGGATCGCCAATTTTATAACGATTAAATATTCCACATAGGGCTAAAGCAAGGTTTACAAGAGCGTTAGGTCGTCGATGGAAACGTAAAATGATTTCATTTTCCGGCATAACGGTCACCCCAAATGCCGCATCTCATATGGTTTGGTCTGAAGTTAGGTTTCACCCCAAGCTTCACTTTTATTGTAGCGCAAGCATCCAGTTGATGACGGTCCCTAACGTTGGATGTTACCAATGCCTTTAAAGGTAAGGGTTAGCCAATTAAATAAATTTTGGAGGAAGATGTTCAGCACCCATGAAATCAAGAGCGTCTTTTATTGTCTGAAGACCTTGAGTCACCATCATCTTTGAAATTCCATGAGCAAGCCATTTATCATTTTGATCAAAAGCGGTAGCTTCTGCCAAACAAATTGTTTTCCCGATTTTGATGCGACGTCCTTTGATAATCAATTTACCCGAATTAGCCGGAGCAAGGTAATCGACCTTTAGATCAAGCGATATGAGTCCAACATCTTCATCAAGCTCACAATAGACTGCCCAATAGGCAGCTGTATCGATCGCTGAAGCATAGACTCCACCGTGAAGTCCGCCAAATGGGTTTAGGTGCTCATTTCCAATGTCAAGCTCAACCAGCGAATATCCCTTACCTATATCTTTAACCGGCATGGAGAGGTGCCTAAAATATGGACCCCGGTTTATAATGTCTATTACCATTTGCACATGTTTTGGATTAAGTTCCGGCATCAGTTACTCCCTTAAAGAAAGGTTCGTGCTGAACGTACGTGGCGATCTTTAGTGGCGCCTTAACCTCCCCCCAATAATGCCACGCACGATCTCCATGAATGTTCCGCTTAACTGCTTTTGGTAGAATTTAGGGAAATTTGCGGGAGGTGTCAAGAAAAAAGTCAGGAACAACGGCAGAAAACCAGCGGAGGTTTTGAGGGGATCAGTATTTTACTTCTTTCAAAAATAGTCCTTGAGCTGGGGCAGTGGGGCCTGCTTCTTTTCTGTCTTTGGAATTCAAGATCTTTCGAAGATCCGCAGCCTTCATCCTGCCTTTTCCAACCTCGACCAATGTCCCGATGATTGACCTCACCATCTGTTTTAGAAAACCGTTGGCTTCGATCTCAAAACGGATGAGGCCGTCTCGCCCCCTCTTCCATTCCGCCCGCATCACCTTTCGGACGGTTGTTCGAGTGGGGGAGCCTACTGTGCGGAATGCCGAGAAGTCATGTTCTCCAACCAGACTCTGGGTCGCTTTCTTCATCTCCATCAAATTTAATTTTTGGGGGATATGCCATACATACCCGCGATGAAAGGCTGACCGAAGATTTCGATTGAGAATTCGATACTCATAGACTTTGCTTTTTGAATGCTTTCGGGCATGAAAACCTTCATCAACCTCTTCTACCTTTTGAATCACGATATCAGGAGGGAGGAGACTGTTCAGGGCCCTCTGGATCGTACGGATATCCATTTGGCTTTGCGTCTTGAAGTGAGCGACCTGGCCTAAAGCATGGACCCCTGAATCCGTTCTTCCGGAGCCGAACAATTGTACGGGCTGGCCTGTGAGAAGCCCTAATTTTTCTTCGAGGATTCCCTGGATGGTCGGGCCCTTGGGCTGAACCTGCCATCCCTGATAATTCGTCCCATCGTATTCAATCAGAAGTTTTATGTTGCGCATAATCTTCGCCCCCATTAAATGAGGGCGCTACAACTACCTTCCGCTTACTGTCCACTGCTTTCTGCTTTCTGTCTTCTGCCTTCTGCTTACTAACTTTAGCGCCCATCCTCGTTTGATCGAGATGGCTCCTTCCGGGCAAACCTCGAGACAACACAAACAGCGAATACATTGTCCGTAATCGAAAACCAAATCCTCTCCCTTCCTGGCCAATGCCTTGGGAGGACAGATCTCTGCACATCGATCACAGCTCTTGCATACTTCCTCATCAATCACCGGTTTGGAGGTCAGAGCGTTCTTCAATGCCTTCCTCAAAAATCCTGGAAGACCCCAGTCTATCTGAGAAAGGGTTGGAAATTGGAAACTGGAAATCCTAACATCTTCCACTTTCTCGCCTAAAACCTCAATCGTCTCTTTTCCCATTCCCTGCTCAATCGCCACCCGATTCGTCAACAAGGATTCTCTTGAAATTCCTAAAAGATCACATACGATTTGATCTAAACTTAAGGAATCCCCGCTTGCCAGAATCAATCCTATCGGAATCGGGCGGCCGCTATTGGGTCCGTCCCCTTCCATTCCCACAATCCCATCCAAGAGGGTGAGGGAGGGCTGAATAACCTGGTAAATATCAAAAAGTATTTGGGCAAAGATTTTTCGATCATCTCCTGCCTTAAGGTGCCATAGGGGCTTTCGAGGCCCGGGAATACATCCGAAGAGGTTTTTCACCCCCAACGTGAGAAGCATCTGGGCGTGAGTCTTCCATTTCGGAAGGTTGATGATGACATCGGCTTCCAAAACCGCCTGCTCAATCTCTAACTGCTTAAATATCCTTCCCGTCCCTTTGGAAAGGAGAACTGGTTTGTCAAACTCCACAAGAGGGCATTTCATCTCATCGGCCACTGCCTTGATGCCAGCTTTCTCAGCCGTCCACGTCAAACTTCCGACCGAGGGACTATCTCCAATGGAAGGAACCCCTCCTGCTTCCCGAACGATCTGGATCATCCCCCTGACGATCGAGGGATGGGTGGTAACAGCCTTTTCAGGACCCTTTCCGAAGAGGAGATTGGGCTTGAGAAGCACACGACTGCCCTTCTTTACAAAACTCTGAATCCCCCCAATCAGGTCGATACTCTGCCGAAGTGCACTCAAGACCTTGTCCTCATCATAATTTTGGCACTTCACAATGGAAACAGAAGATTTCATCTATCCCAAATTCTCTTTGCCGGTGATTTCTTTAATTAAAATCTCAATCACTGCCGTTTTTTCAAGGATCTCTTCGGGCATCTCTCCATCGTTTTTTTCCGGCTGGTACTTCGCCATCATTCTCCCGAGAATCTTCACCTTTTTATCCCGATCCTTCACGAAAGCAGCCTTCCCTTTAATGAGAATACTTCGATAATAATAGCTGGCTCTACAGGCGGAGGTACTTGCGATCACATAGGCAATAGGCTCGTCCACCTCAAAACAGACAGGGCTTCCCCGTTGTATATCTTCAATTTTTTCTCCTTTTGTCGAAGAGTGAAGATAGATTCTCCCATCCAGATAGAGAAAATTGACAGGCTTGATGACAGGAAAACCCTTTTGATTGATAGTGGCAATCCTTCCGACGGGTGAACGCTCCAACAGGGCGATCATCGTCTCTCTATTCTTTAATTCTCTCTCCGGGTGCCGCATTGCTTCCTCCCCACCCCCCACCTTCATCCTCTCCGCTCAGGGGAGACGGAAGGGGTGAGGGGGACCCTGATCACCCCTTCCCGGAATATCGGGACAACAGGGGCCATATCAATTTGAGCGCAATAGGCAAGGTCATCCTCAAAGCCGCGGTCAATCAACTCTTTTCCGTGATGGGAAAGGTGAAAAGCCTCAAACAAATTATCTTTGAATCTCTGATAAAGGATTTGAGCACAATAGGAGGCATCGGTCAAGGAAACCTGTCTTGTCTCTTTTTTTGTGATCAGGTCGATCAACATTCCTCCGCAGAGGGTATCCTCCAGAGAAAAATTTCCCTTATCTCCTGAAGGGAAAATGAAGAGATCTCTATTCGATTCAAGACATCTCTGGGCAATAGCCCCGATATTGAAAAAAGTTCCTGCCAAAATTTCTTTTCCGGAAGAAACCGTATGAAATGCCCTTGTCCCGTTCGTCGTCGTCAGGATTAATTTCTTCCCTTTCACTCTTTCTGCGACATACTCCTTCGGAGAGTTCCCTAGATCAAACCCCGGGATCTCTTTGTTTTCCCTCTCCCCTCCTAAAATGACAAACCCTCGCGGAAAGGCTTTCGCCATTCGAAAAGCTTCCTCTACGGTGGCCAAAGGAATGATCTCTGAGGCTCCTTGGGACATCGCATGGACCATGACAGAAGTTGCTCGGAGGACGTCGATGACGACAACAACTCGATCAGAAAGAAGATTCGGATGGGGGGAAGATGGCAAAAATTGAATCTCGATGTGCATACAGGAAAATTATCACACCTCTCAGCCTAATTCAAGGACTGCAGTACTGTCCGTGATCTTTAATCGATTTTTTCACAAAAGATATTGCATTTTTCCGGGACAGATGTTATTTGTGATTTTTAGGGTTTTGTAAAATCGAATGGAGTGTTTCGGATCCTTTTGCTCAAGCAGGAAGAACACAGAACGATCATGAGAGTATTATACGCAGCGGCAACCTTACCGTTTCTGCTGTTTTTTTTCGCTTCCTCTCTCTTAGCAGTCGTTGAGGAATATGCTCCTCCTCCGATGACCGAGGGAATGTACCCCTGCAGCAACTGTCATGCCTCGATGGAGGTCAATCGGAAGAAACGGGTACTGAAGGAAGAGCACACCGATATCAAACTCCATCACGCCGAAACGATGCGATGGTGTCTCGACTGCCATGACGCAGGAAATAGAGATAGGCTGAGATTGTACAACGGCGAACTGGTCAAATTCACCGAGAGCTATCGGCTCTGCGGCGAATGTCATGGGCCTCAGTACAGAGACTGGAGAGCGGGTATTCATGGGAAAAGAACGGGATACTTTACGGGCTCCGGGAAAAGAACCTACTTCCTCTGCGCCCACTGCCATGACCCCCATGAGCCAAGCTTTAAACCATTAAAGCCCGAGCCTCCACCTCATCATCCGAAAGAAAACCACGATGCAAAATCGAAATAATAGAGGCTATACGAGGAGAGAGTTTCTCCGGAATCTTTCCCTGACCGCTGCGGCAGGTGCTTCTCTCCCCATACTTTCCTCTTGCTCCAAGGAAGAAAGCGAGGATTTCCTACAAAAACATTTTCGGGAAATGACATCCGAAGAAAAAAAACATGTCATTGCAAAGTTGGAAGAGAGATACCTGCAGAAATATGGAAGAAAATTTCAGATCAGCACCCAGGAGGCGGTCCCCGATACCCTTTGGGCATACGGCCTCGAGCTATCCCGATGTATTGGCTGTAGGAGATGCGTCTATGCCTGTGTGAAAGAAAATAATCACTCGCGCCATGATCCTCAACTTCAGTGGATCAGGGTTCTGAGACTCAGAAGAGGAAACCTGATCAACCTTGAAAACTCTGAACATTACTATAACCCTGACCTGGTTCCGGAAAAAGGATTCATCTATCTCCCCGTTCAGTGTCAGCAATGTCAGGACCCTCCCTGCGTGAAGGTATGTCCCGTCCACGCCACCTGGCAGGAACCGGATGGTATCGTCGTGGTTGATTATAACTGGTGCATCGGTTGCAGGTACTGCATCGCAGCCTGCCCCTATAAGGGGAGAGTCTTCAACTGGGCGGAGCCAAACATTCCAAAAGAGGAGATCAATCCCTCTGTCCACTATCTTGGAAACCGACCCAGAATGAAGTGTGCCGTGGAAAAATGCACCTTCTGTATCCAGCGGGTAAGACAGGGTCGGTATCCTGCCTGTGTGGAAGCCTGTCCCACAGGGACGAGGAAATTTGGCAATCTTCTCGATCCAAACAGCGAAATGCGTTATATCATCGATCGAAAGCGGGTGTTCCGGCTGAAGGAAGATTTGGGTACAGAACCGAAGTTTTATTACTTCTTCGAAGCATAGGAAAGCGTATGGAAAAGTTCCAGGAAACGTTGAATGAGACATGGCATTTTTACAGGAGGACCTTGAGCCTTGTGGCAAAGGGGAACAAGTTGTACTATGCCTGGTGTTTCTCCCTCATGGCAATTATCGTCGTGGGCTTCCTATCCTATTTGAAGCAGCACGATGTCGGGTTAATCGCAACAAACATGAATGACCAGGTTTCCTGGGGGCTCTACATTGCCAATTTTACCTATCTCGTCGGGGCTGCGGCAGCCGCGGTTCTGCTGGTCATTCCGTCCTATGTCTACCATTTCAAACCGATCAAAGAGATCGTCGTTCTCGGGGAACTCTTCGCCGCGTCCTCCATCGTGATGGCCATCCTCTTTGTGATGGTGGACCTGGGTAGGCTTGACCGGTTCTGGCACATGATTCCTTTTATTGGATCGATGAACTTTCCCCAATCGCTTTTGGCCTGGGATGTCCTTGCTCTCAACGGTTATTTATTCCTGAATCTTCTTATCCCGATCTATCTTTTAGTCAAATTCTACTACCGGAAAGAACCCAACTGGAAATTTATCCTTCCATTCATCTTACTCTCTATCCCAATGGCGGTCGCTATTCACACCGTCACAGCCTTCCTGTATAATGGCCTTCCCGCCCGTCCCTTCTGGAATGCCTCGATCCTTGCTCCGAGGTTTCTGGCCAGCGCCTTCTGTTCAGGGCCTGCCATCATCATCATCATTTTTCAGATCATCCGAAAGGTGTCCACATCCAAAATAGAGATTGAGGATGAGGCCCTTTTCAAGATTTCGGAGCTGATCGCCTATGCCATGTTTCTCAACCTTTTCCTTCTCTCCGCTGAGATATTTAAGGAGTATTATTCTCAAACGGTCCACATTGCATCCTTTAAATACCTGTTTGAAGGCCTCCATGGCCACAAGCAGCTTGTGCCCTGGATATGGGCGGCGATGACGATGAATGTCATCGCATTTATCATCTTTCTGATTCCTCAAACCCGGAAGCGAATCACCACCTTGAATCTGGGCTGTTTGCTCATTATCATCGGGGTGTGGATTGAAAAAGGGCCCGGCTTTGTCATACCCGGATTTGTCCCGGATCCTCTGGGTGAGATCGTTCAATATCTTCCAAATTCCTTGGAACTCATGGTCTCCTTCGGCATCTGGGCAACAGGGCTCCTTATCTTCACCCTTTTGATGAAGGTGGCCATTCCTATTGAGACCGGGAAATTTACCCACACAGACTACGAAAAAGAAGTCATCGCATCAAGACCTTATTAATACGGTTTACGGGGAGGATGTCCGTCCTTCCTTCGGGCAAAATTTTTCCTTTAAAAATTCTTTAAAAAATTTATTGCATTTCAAAAAAACTGCTGTTATAAGGGTCTAAGGGTGGGGTAAATCAAAAAAATAAAGGGTTCTAAGAATTGAAATCCTTCCTCATTGGATTGGCCGCTGGGGTTGTACTGGTTTCCCTTATCATCAGCCTCGGTCTTGGCTCTAAGGCCGACCAACCCATCTCATTCAATCATAAAAAGCACGTGGAACAAGGATTGGGGTGTGATGCGTGTCATCGCTTCTTCAAAACCCAAACCTTCTCCGGATTCCCTGACTTAGCCACCTGCCTTGAATGCCATAAAGAACCCGTTACCCAATCCTCTCAAGAAGAAAAGATCAGACAATTTCAAAAAAAGGGACAAGAAATTCCTTGGAAGACGGATATATGAACAACCGGACCACGTCTTCTTTTCTCATCGCCGTCATGTCGTTTTAGGAAAGATGGATTGCAAAAATTGTCATGGAGAGATCGGTCAAAGTGAAAAACCTCCATCAAAGCCTTGGGTGAAGATGACCATGAATTGGTGTATGGATTGCCATACGAAGAACAAAGTGACGAATGACTGTTTGGCGTGCCATGTTTAGAAAATGGAATATTGGAATAATGGAAGACTGGAATAATGGGTTCATGCATTCCTTTTACCCAATATTCCATTATTCCACCATTCCATCATTCCGAACGGACAGACCATGAAAATCAACCGAAGAGATTTTTTGAAGATGGGTGGGGGAGCAGGAGTTGCCATCGCCCTGGGAGGTGGTTTTTGGAAGTGGTCTCAATTCCCCGCGGGTGAGAAAACCAATCTCCCGGGCATTGAAAAATGGGTTCCCACGATCTGCGGCCAATGCACAGGCGGGTGTGGAATCCTTGTCAGAGTGATTGACGGATGGGCGGTCAACATCGCTGGAAACCCTCTTCACCCGGTGAATCGGGGAACCCTTTGCCCAAAAGGAATTGCAGGCCTTCAAGGTCTTTACGATCCAGACCGCATCCGATCTCCTCTGAAAAGGATTGGGAAAAGAGGGGAAGGTCGATGGCAGCCCATCTCCTGGGATGAAGCCCTCCAAACGGTCACCGACTCTTTAAAGGAACTTCGACGAAATGGAGAGCCTCACCGGCTTGCTGTGTTGGGGGGCAAATATAGAGGGCTGATGAGATCCCTCTGGGAGCGTTTTTTGGAGGGTTTTGGTTCACCCAACTATATTGATCATCAGTTCCAGTGGGAAGGGACACCGAACGAAGGACTCCTCCTCACCCAGGGAATTTATTCGACGCCGGCTTATGATTTAGAAAATGTGCAATATCTCCTCTCTTTTGGTTCGGAACTGCTCGAATCTTATTGGTCCCCTGTTCAAGCCTTGAGGGCTTACGGCTATTTCAGAAGGGGAAAGCCCGGACAGAGAGGAAAGCTGGTTCAAATCGATCCGCGCCTTTCTGTCACCGGTATCAAAGCGGATGAGTGGATTCCAATCCAACCTGGCACAGAGGGGATCCTTGCTCTCGGCATTGCACACATGATCATTAAAGAAGGTCTCTACAAAAAAGATTTTGTCTCCAATCATACCTTTGGATTTGAAAGTTGGACTGACGAAAGGGGAAAGGAACATCTCGGCTTTAAAGAATTCGTGCTCTCTGAGTATGAACCGAATGTGGTCTCCCAAAAGACGGGGGTCCCCGTTGATACCATTATTCGTTTGGCCCGGGAATTTTCAACAAATCAACCTTCCCTTGCCATGGGCTATCGAGATCGCCCCTTCCACCAGATGGCCGTCTCTGTTTTGAATGGGTTGGCGGGCAAGTATTGATACGATCGGGGGAATTTTGATTCCGAGAAACATTCCTTATCAAGCCTTTCCTCCTTTTAAAAAAGATGCCCTTGCACAAAAGGGTCTTGATCAAGAAAGGATTGACGGAGGAAAGGGACTTCAGAAGGCGATGCATCAG
Source organism: uncultured delta proteobacterium (assembly GCA_963711845.1). Lineage (GTDB taxonomy): Bacteria > Desulfobacterota > BSN033 > BSN033 > UBA1163 > CAVQFR01. The sequence goes on along the minus strand of CAVQFR010000038.1, from coordinate 23,371 downwards.
CCCTACCTTTTCGCTAAAAATGTGCTCTCGGGGAAACCCTATAAACCAAAAGTTCTTTTCCTTTACTATAGCAACCCTCTCTTTTCCAATCCTAAGCCTGATCTGTTTGCGAAGGCTTTTACGGAGATTCCTTTCATTGTCAGTTTTTCTCCTTATATGGATGACAGCACTCATTTTGCAGACCTTATTCTTCCAGACCATACCCCCTTGGAGCGTTGGCAGGATGATCCTCTTTTCTTAAATAACGGTTTCCCCGTTCTTGGAAATCGTCAACCCGTTGTTGGGCCTCTCTATCAGACCAAGGCCACGGGCGATGTCCTTCTCACTCTTGCGAAATCTCTGGGAGGAGAATTCAAAAATGCCCTCCCCTGGAATGATTTTAAAGAGGTAATGATCTACGGTCTGAAAGGCATCTTTGAGGCGAAACGAGGAGATGTCTTCGGTCTTCAATTTGATGAGGCATGGACCCGTCTCCTTCAAAAAGGGGGATGGTGGGCTCCCTCCTTTAAGACCTTTGAAGAGTTCTGGAAATTGGTTCAGGAGAGAGGGGGATGGTGGGATCCTCTTTATGATTTTGGAGAATGGGACCGTGTCTTTCAAACCCCTTCCAAAAAATTTCAGTTTTATGCTCAGGAATTGAAACGCATGCCCTTTTCTCCCCCCTCAAAAACGGGTGGGGATCCAAACCTTCTTCCTCATTGGGAAGAGCCGAAGAAGAGGAGCGATGAAAAAGCCTATCCTTTTCAACTTCATATTTTCAAAACGATGACCTTAACAGGAAGCAGAAATGCGAATCAACCCTGGCTTTCAGAGAGTATGGGGCCCCATCTCTTTGAAAGATGGGAAACATGGGTGGAGATGAACCCCCATACCGCAAAGGAACTCGGGATCTCAGACAGGGATTGGGTCTGGGTAGAATCGGATTATGGGAAAATTAAAGTGAAGGCGAGATTATATCAAGGGGCAGTGCCCCATGTCGTGAACATCCCTTTTGGGATGGGTCACGCTTCCGGAGGTCGCTGGACCCAAGGGTTGGGGGCAAACCCTTATCAACTTCTGGGGGATGATTTGGATCCATTAACCGGCAACCCCATCGGCCGATCGATTCGAGTTAAAATCTATAAAGCATAGAAGAGAATTTAAAATTGCAAATCCCAAATTCCAAATCCCAAATAAGTTCCAATCACCAAATTCGAATGACCGAAACGATTTTGTTTCGAATTTTGAAATTGGGACATTTGAGTTTATTTGGTATTTGGTGCTTGTGATTTGGTGCTTATTTCGAATAGTCGGCAAATATGCCGATAATCCTTTTTCAATAATAGGAATCGAGGAGGAAACTCAAATTGCATCGATGGGGGATGGTCATCGATTTAGATAAATGTTCTGGATGTCAGGCCTGTGTCGTTGCCTGCCATGCAGAAAACAATGTGGGGATCATTGGACCCGAAGAATCAGCGAAAGGTCGCACGATCAGTTGGATAGAGTTGATCCCTTATATCGAGGGAGAATATCCTCATATCAAGGCCAGACTGCTTCCCAGGCCTTGTATGCATTGCGATCACCCTCCATGTACCAAGGTGTGCCCCGTCAACGCCACCTACAAAAACGAAGAAGGGTTAGTGGCACAGATCAATCATCGATGCATCGGTTGCCGATACTGTACAACGGCATGTCCTTATACCGTTAAGTATTTTAACTGGTATGCCCCTCAATGGCCAAAAGAGATGAAAGGATCTCTCAATCGAGACGTCTCGATTCGGACAAAAGGGGTCGTTGAAAAATGCAGCTTTCTGCAGTCATCGTCTTCTCAAAGCAAGAGAGAAAGTGAAAGCAGAGGGGAGAGATCTTCTACCGGAGGACTACATTCCGGCCTGCGTCCAAGCCTGTCCAAGCGGGGCGATGTATTTCGGTGATCTGAATGATCCCTTCAGTGCCGTATCCAGCCTCTCCAGGGAGAGAAGAGCCTTCCGGTTGATGGAGGATTTAGGAACAGAGCCGAAGGTTTACTATCTTTCAGAAGGAATGTGATGGACGAAAATCATTTAAACGTGAAGGAAGACGCGATTCTGTTTGATCCCATCAGGAAAACGGGAAAGCCCTTTTATATCACCCTCTCCATCCTCGGGGTATTCATCCTCTGGGGGGTATGGGCCTACCTTTACCAATACCGTAATGGACTGGGGGTCACGGGCTTGGCGAGACCGATCTTCTGGGGGGTTTACATCACCAATTTCGTCTTCTTTATCGGCATTAGCCATGCAGGGACACTTATCTCAGCGATCCTTCGTCTTGCTAAAGCAGAATGGCGAAGGTCGATCACCCGTTCCGCAGAGGTCATTACCGTCCTCGTCCTCTTCTTTGGTGTAGGAAACATATTGATGGATTTGGGAAGACCGGACAGAATGTTGAACATCATCCAATTTGCTCAATTTCAATCGCCTCTTCTCTGGGATGTCTCGAGCATCACTGTTTATCTCACTGCGAGTACCGTCTATCTTTACCTTCCCTTGATCCCAGACATTGCTCTCCTCAGGGATTACAGTGGGAAATGGAATTGGTTTTACCGGATCTTGGCTCTGGGTTGGAGGGGAACAGAAAAACAGCATCACTTACTGGAAAAAGGAATCTCTTTTATGGCCATTCTTGTCATTCCGGTGGCCATCTCTGTTCATACGGTGGTTTCCTTTGTCTTTGCCATGACCATCCAGCCCATGTGGCATAGCGCTATCTTTGGCCCCTATTTCGTCGCAGGGGCCATCTTCTCTGGAATTGCTGCCCTCATTGTGGCAATGAATGTGATCCGCAAGGTCTACCATTTGGAAGACTATTTGAGACCTATCCATTTCAATAATCTCGGAATTCTTCTCCTGATCATGACCCTCCTCTGGTTTTACTTTACCTTCACAGAGTATCTTACCACTTATTATGGGGGGGAGCCCCTTCACATGGCTATTTTCTGGTCGAAATTTACAGGAAGGTTTGCCCTTTACTTCTGGGGAATGTTCCTTTTCTGTTTTGTCATCCCCTTGCCTCTTCTCAGCTTCAAAAAAACACGAACTCCGAAGGGCACTTTAATCGCTTCGATCTCTGTGGTCATCGGGATGTGGTTAGAAAGGTTTGTCATCGTGGTGCCTACCTTAACCAATCCAAGGGTTCCCAATGAGGAGGTCATTTACTCCCCCACCTGGATAGAATGGTCCATCTTTGCAGGCTGTATCTCTTTTTTCATTCTCCTCTACATGATCTTCACGAAATTCTTTCCCATTGTCTCGATCTGGGAAGTAAGAGAAGGAAGGGAAAAATCGATGGCCGAAGTTCAAGAACGAATCAAAACCTACCTCCCTGGAATTGGGATCGAATAAACCCCGTTAGAAAGACTTCTATTTTCTAACGGGAAGACTCACACAGGGCATTAAACCCCGTGTTCGCTGAAAGAGGAATAGTCTTCATCCCCGCTGCAAACAGCGGGGCTTTCTAACGGGGTAAACATCAAGGCAAAATGGCCGATGATCAATGAACAATGATCAATAACCAATGGAAAAAGAAAACGATTGGTATATGAGCGATGCCGAAGAGGGTTTTCATTGCTAATTGCTAATTGACCATTGAACATTTTGCAATAATCTTTTCATCGGAGATCCTTATGACCAAGAAAGCCACTATGATCGCTGGAGCCATTTCCCTCCTCATCGCTACGTCTCTCATTGCCCAGTCTCCTCCTGAGGATCCAACCAAAGGAAGCCGACTGTTTGTAAATAAAGGGTGCGTTAGATGCCATGCCTTTAAGGGTGACGGAGGGAAGATCGGACCCGACTTTGGAAGAGTAGATCTCGGGGATACCCAACTGGATATGGCCGCCAAACTCTGGAACCATATTCCCTCGATGAAAGCCGGAATGGAGAGGGCGAAAATGATCAAACCCAATCTGACAGGGGAGGAATTCTCAGAAATCTCTGCCTACCTCTATTTTCTCAAATTTTTTGATGAACCTGGAGATGCAACAGCGAGGAAGATCTATCTTTAATGAAAAAGGGTGCGGCACCTGTCATCTTCTCTCCGGTAAAGGGAAGGAAGGCGAACCCGGCCTAGATCAATTTCCACAGAATATTTCTCCCGTTTTCTTAACCCAGTCGATCTGGAATCATGGTCCAGTCATGATTGCCCAAATGGTCAAACTCGGAATGAAGTGGCCAGCCTTTGAGGGCTCGGAGATGATGGACCTTCTGGAGTTCATCAAAATGAACGCCAAAGGCGTGAAAGAGACCGTCTTCATCACACCCGGAAACCCGAGAGAAGGGAAACAAGTTTTTGCCACAAAGGGATGCATTAAATGCCACGCAGTGAGGGGGGAAGGTGGAAAGGAAGCGGAGGATTTGGGCAAAAAGGCAAAGACCTTTTACAAAAGCCTCACTCAGATTGCATCCAGTATGTGGAATAAAGGACCCGCTGTCTTAGGAAAGATGAGCCAGACTCCATTGGGAATCCCCAAGTTCACTTCAAAAGAAATGGCTGATCTGATCGCTTACCTCTACTTTCTCCATTTCATCGATGAACCAGGAAACCCAGCCAATGGACAAAGGATCTTCTCAGAATTCGGATGCTCCAAATGTCATGGTATAGATGGGAAGCCCGGCGAAATCATGACAGTAAGCCTTTCCAAATATCAGAAAGCTCGTAGCTCCATGGATATCCTGGCGGGTACCTGGAACCACAGCACCGAAATTGAGAAAGCGATGAAGGAAAAAGGAATTTCTTGGCCTCGATTTAAGAAAGCAGAGTTATCTGATCTCCTTGAATATATCCGAACCCCTAAGAAGAATTAGAAAGGAAATGAGGTATGAAGTGTCTTGGAACTTGACTCTTAATCACCGTGCTCTTCTTCATTGGAAATGGGATTTTCTTCGATCTGGCTTATGGAGATGAAAAGAAAGGGGAGTACCTCTTACCAGGGGATGTCAAGGCAGGATGGAAAGTTTTTACCACCAAGAAATGCAGCACCTGTCATTCCATCTGGGGAGAGGGCGGCAAGGAAGGGCCTGATCTCGGCACACTTCCAGAATCTTATGTCAGCCAATCTCAACTGGCTGCCCTGATGTGGAACCATTGGCCAGAGATGTGGGGGAAAATGACGGCCAAAAAAATTCCCCTCCAGAAGATGGAGAATACGGAGATGGCTGACCTGTTTGCCTTTCTTTATTTCCTCCGGTACATGGATGAACCAGGAAATCCTCAGAATGGAAAAAGGTTGATGGAGACCAAGCATTGTAGCAAATGTCATACCGTCGTAAAGGAGAGGAGCAAAGGGAGATCTCAGCCGCTGGGGAATGTATACGAATCCCATTCTATGGGCTCAGATGATGTGGAATCATTCCCCTCAAATGGAACAGGAAATGAGAAAGAAGGGACTCCCCTGGGTCGAGTTCAAAGGAAATGAAATGGTCGACCTCATTGCCTATATCCGAAGCCTCGGTTCAAAGATGGAAAAGGTTTATCTCTCTCCTGGTGACCCTCAATCCGGAAAGAAGTCGTTCAATCAGAAGGGGTGCGTTCAATGTCATTCCCCTGGTGGAAAATTTGATTTGTCAAAGAAAAAGGATTTCCCAAGGACATTAGCCCAGTTGGCCGGGATGATGTGGAATCACTCACCCAAAATGTGGAAGGGAATGGAAGATAAAAAGATGGAACGGCCGACCCTATCTTCTCAAGAAATGGCTGATCTCGTCGCCTACCTTTTCTCCACCCAATATTTTGATGAACCTGGTAACCCAGAAGAGGGAAAAAAGGTTTTTGCAAAAAAGCAATGTAACCTCTGCCATGCCAAAGGGACCAAGATGCCAAACCTTTCTGGTCTGAAAGGTCAAGATCTCTCCCATTTTTATAGCCCAGACCATGTGGAATCATGGACCGGAGATGTTGGAAAAAATGAGAAAGGCCAAAGTGCCTTGGAGGAAAATAGACGGAAAGGAAATGGTGGATCTGATGGAGTATCTCAATCGAGGGATGCCCTAAGATGAAATCGGAAATTTCAAATCGCGAAATTGCAGATTTGAAATTTGAATCTGAAATTTGAAATTCGAATTTGCTCGGAGTTGGAGGAGGAGAAGATGGTCTCCGCAGAATGGCTTGAAAAAGACCGAGTTGTTTGGAAATCTTAAAGAATCCCACCTGAATGCCATATTATCCCGATCGTCTGTTGAATCTTTTCCCGAAGGGAAAACGATTTTTCGCCAGGGAGAAGAAGCTATTCGTCTGTATATCCTGATCGAAGGAACGGTCGATCTGACCGTGAAGACGCAGGAACAGATTGATCTCATGACCTCCAAAATTGAGAAAGAAGGATCTGCTTTGGGAATCCCGTCCTTGATCGAACCTTTTCGTTATAATGTGACAGCAACCTGTTTAAAGCCAACAAAGGTATTGATGATTGAAGCAGATCATTTGATGAAAAAGATGGAGGAAGACCCGAAGATGGGGATGGAGATCATGAAGAAATTGGCATTCATCTATTTCAATCGGCTCAATGAGATGCGCTCAGGAGTATTTAACCTTCTCAAAATTATTAAATTAAAAACGTCCATGACTTCAACCTCAAAGCGATTTCATGTCCGGATACCAGATCAACCCTGGTTTTGCGAGAATATCGGGTGTGAACATGCCTGCCCTGTCAACACTCGTGCTCCTCAATACATTTCAGCGATCCGTCAAGAAGAATTATCGATCGAGCTTTCGAAATAAACCGTGGCGATAACCTCTTTCCTGCCATTTTGGGACGAATCTGCGTTCACCCCTGTGAAGAGAAATGTCGTAGAGGTCTCCTCATCGATCCCCCATCTCCATCTGTTCGCTGAAAAGGGCCTCTGCGGATTACAAAGACTCTGTCCTCTCAAAAAGAACTTACTGTCCAAAAGAGAGGGAAAAAGGTTGCGATCATCGGTGCTGGACCGTCCGGACTCTCTGCCGCCAACGATCTCTCAAAAATGGGTTACTCCGTTACGATTTACGAGACCTTCTCAATTCCTGGAGGGATGCTTAATGTCGGAATCCCTCCTTACCGACTCCCCCGAGAAGTGGTGAGTCAAGCGATCGACGAAATCAGGCGATTGGGAGTGGAGATTCTCACCGGGACCCCCATTGGAAAAGAACTAAATTTGGAAACACTGAGAGAAAAGTATGATGCCGTCTATATCGCGGCGGGTGCCCATAAGGCGGAAAAATTAGGAATCCCCGGCGAAGATCTTCAAGGAGTGATTCATGGCGTGACCTTTATGCAAATGGTCAATCTGGAAAAGGATCTGAAAATTGGTTCAAGGGTTGCGGTGGTGGGAGGCGGAAACACAGCCATGGATGCAGCCCGGTCCTCCTTTCGATTAGGGGCTAGAGAGGTCTTTATCCTCTACCGAAGAACGAGAGAGGAAATGCCAGTGGACCTGAGGGAATTGGAGCAGGTGGAGGAGGAAGGTATCAAGGTTCATTATCTGACTCAACCCATACAGGTCCTCTCCAATGACGGGATAAAGGTCTCTGGAGTCCAATGTATTCGAAATCGATTGGGTGAACCAGGAAAAGATGGCCGCAGAAGGCCGATTCCTATCGAGGGATCTGAATTTGATATCCCCATTGATCTCCTCATTCCGGCAGTGAGTCAATCCCCTGACATCTCTTTCCTCCCCGAAGAGATTGGTCTTGAAATCTCTAAATGGGATCGTCTCGCCATTAATCCAGAAACCTTCGAGACAAATGTCAAAGGTATCTTTGCCGGTGGAGACTTTGTCACCGGCCCGAGGGATGTCATCAGAGTCATTGCAGACGGACGGAAGGCAGCTCTCTCCATCGATGCTTATCTTAGCGGTGAAGTTTTCGAAAAGGAGCCTAGTTATTTCACCCTTGTTCCAGAAGTTAGAATCGATCCGGATCTGGAAAAGACCCAACGGCAAAAAGTGGACACGATTCCCGTACCAGAAAGAAAATCAATCGATAAAGAAGTCGAATTGGGCTTCTCGAAAGAGGGTGCGCTCAAAGAGGCCTCACGATGTCTCCAATGCCACATCTTTACCATCTTCGATCGGACAAAATGTATCCTTTGCGGTGGCTGTGTTGATATCTGTCCAAAATCTTGTTTTAAGATGGCAAGGCTCGATGAAATAGAGGGCGATGAAAAGCTCTCCAAATTGGTTGAATCCTTCTACAGTGTATCCTTCGAAGAAGCTCAAAAACTTAACCTAGCCACGGTCATCTTCAAAGACGAATCCCGCTGTATTCAGTGCGGTCTGTGTGCCAAACGATGCCCTACAGGTACAATTACGATGGAAGAGTATCATAGGCGATCCGAACTTTATCGGGGAGAAGAACGATGAAGGAAAGAATCCTGCAGCGCCTTTTAGAATCTTCAGTATGGCGCTCCATTTTCAGAACTGGAATACCGGATTCGGATCTGAAACGATCCATGGTGATGTATCACAACTTCTTCCTCCATATCTTCCCGGCGAAGATAAAACGTCACGGCCTCCGTTTCTCTTATACATTCTGCCTGGGAGGAATCTCCTTTCTCCTCTTCATCATTCTTACGGTCACTGGCATACTCCTGATGTTTCATTATACGCCTTCTATTGAAAGGGCATACTTCGATATGCAAGCTCTGGCCCTTATTTTCAATGGCAAAATTTTAAGAAATTTGCATCGATGGTCTGCTCATGGGATGGTTGTGACAGTCTTCCTCCATATGGTCAGGGTATTCTACACGCGCTCCTACCGACCCCCCAGGGAGTTTAATTGGGTGATCGGAATTGGCCTTCTCATCCTTACCCTGGCTCTGAGTTACACAGGATATCTTCTCCCTTGGGATCAACTGGCTTATTGGGGAATCACAGTAGGCACAACCATCATGACCTATACTCCTTTCATTGGAAATTATGTTCGTTTCTTTCTTCTGGGAGCGGATGAGGTAGGCCATGAAGCCCTGCTTCGTTTTTATGTAGTGCACTGTGTTGAGCTTCCTCTTATAATAGGTGCCCTGATGGCAGTCCATTTCTGGAGGGTAAGAAAAGACGGAGGAATATCTGGACCGCTTTGAAATAGTTCGGAGTATTTAGTTCGCCTGCCTTCGCCGAAGCGGCTACGCGCAGGCAGGTAGTTCGGAGAAACTGATTAAGAAACTATGAACTCCGGACTTGAAATGAGGTAAACATAACCATGGAAGAGAACAACAAGGTCTTCGTTAAAGATCCCAACAAAACCTATGGCCTCATGGAAATGGTGGATGGAACTTCACCAATGGTGGAGAAGGCTCCTGAGGACACAGTAGACACCTTTCCTCATTACATCATTCTCCTGACCGTCTGCTCTTTAGCCGTCACCTTCGTCCTTTTCCTTATCTCCCTTTTCTTCGATGCTCCTTTAGAAGATCTCGCAAATCCCCTCATCACCCCCAATCCGGGCAAAGCTCCTTGGTATTTTACAGGGATTCAGGAGTTAATCCATTACACGAACAAACCTGTGATTCCTGCGATCATCGTTCCTCTGCTTATCTTCATATGGCTTTTCCTAATTCCTTATATCGATAGAAAACCGATGACTCGAGTGGGTGCTTTTTTAAACCGGTTCTTCATCGGCGGTGAGAGGCGAAGGATATTGATCATCCTATTTACCTGTTTCGTTTTTGGAGCCTTGATCGTCACCGTCATCGGATCCCTCTTCCGAGGCGAAAATTGGAGCTTGGTCCTCCCATGGAAATGATGAAAAACAAAATGGATACGATGTCTAATGTCAATAAAAAACCCATCTCGCGAAGAAGATTGATGGCATATGCCTGGATGGGGGCAGCGGCCATTGTGATGGGTGAACTGATCTTCGGCACTTTTGCATTTCTCTGGCCAAGACGAAAGGGGGCCAAAGTTGAAACGGTTTTTATCGCCGGGAAGGTAACCGATTTTAAAGTGGGTGAGATCATCCCCTTTCGTAAAGAGAGAACGTTCCTTCTGAGAACAGAAGGAGGGTTTTTAGCAATTTCGGCTATTTGCACCCATCTCCATTGTATCGTCAATTGGAATGAGGTGCTCAAGAAGTTCGAGTGCCCATGTCACGGTGCTAAATTCAACCTGAATGGAGAAGTCCTTGAGGGGCCACCTCCGCGGCCCTTAGATCTTTATAAACTTCAACTTGTTGCGGGAAACGTGGTGGTCGACAGGGCCAGTCCGATCGAAAGGAGCAAGTTCGAACCCTCCCAGTTGGTCAAAGGTTAGAGAAGCTGATGGAAAAGAAGATTTTCACAGCCATGGTATTGACAGTAGGCATCGCCGCCTTTCTATCTGTTTATTGGCTAATGGAACCCCATCGTGTGAAGGTGGAGGCCGAAAAAATGAGATCAGAGGCTGCCCAAAGAGGGAAAAGTCTCTACAAGACCCACTGTGCTCGATGCCATGGAGAGACGGGAGGCCCTCAGAGGGGGATCAGGGCCATTAACTCGAAGAACTACCTTAAGGCCGTAGATGATTCCATCATTTATAAAATCATCGAGAGGGGAATTCCGCGGACAGGAATGGTTGCTCTCGGTGACAATGAAGGAGGCCCACTGAATCCAGAGCAGATCAATCAATTAGTCGCCTTCATTCGCAACTGGGAGAAGACGGCACCGGTGTTACCGGAAGAACCTCCTGCTAAAGAACGACCTTTGTTTACCCACGAAGAGGTGGGCTATGTCGGCTCTGAATCCTGTATTGGATGTCATGAAAGTCTAAATAAGAAACATATCGACACCTGGAAAAAGTCGTCCATGGCAACAAAAGCCTTCTCCCTTATCAAAAATCAAAAAGACAAAACCAAATGTATTCCCTGCCATGCTACTGGATATGACCCGGAAAAGAAAACCTACAAAGAGGAGAACGTGGGCTGTGAGGCATGCCATGGCCCCGGGGAAAGGTATCAGGAGATGATGACGGGGGCAGATGCCATGGAAGGCGGGAAAATAGCAAGAGAGAACGCCCTCAGATCCTGTACCCGGTGCCATCATCCCCATATTGCAAAAGAAGAACATATCGCTCTGGCAAGGAAAGGGCTGCTGTCCTATCCATAGTTCACCCCGTTAGAAATTTTAGCGGGGCATCAAACCCCGCCGGAATTATTCTGGGGCCTAATCCCGCCGTGGGCGGGACTGCAGAGCAGCGGGGCATGATTTCTAACGGGGTGAAAAAACATTCTGAGTAAGAAGGAGATGAAAAAGAATTTCACCTTTGAATTACTTAACAAAAGGAGGACAGATTCGATGAAGAAATCTCTTGTATTGCTATGGCCATTTTTCCTCTCTCTTCTAATCTTTGTCCCTTCCTTGACGATAGCTCAGACCACTTATGTCGGTTCCAAAAAATGCATGTCCTGTCACGCTTCGATTTACGACATGTGGAAGGACACGCTCCACAACAAATCCCAACAAATCTTAAGCCGAACCAACGATACGCTGGTGGTCGATTGGAAGGGCATGCTCAAACTAAAAGCCGGAAACATTCCTGAGGTTATTGTCAAACTGGAGGACGGACCCGGAGACGTTCATCAAGCCACCTTAGTGGATGCAAAAGACCCTTCTAAAGAAGCCACTTATACCGTGGCGAGGACTTATGGGGGATGGGGATGGAAACAACGCTATCAAGTCAAGATCGGGAACAATCACTATATCCTCCCCTTCCAATGGAACCAGGCTACCTCTCGATGGGTTCCTTACAACCTCCAGAACTGGTACAAAGAAGATGGTAGCCTGAAGACACCTCCTGCAGAAAAATCCTTTGAAATGAGCTGTGCTGGTTGTCATAATACTGGGCTTGAATTAAAGAAGGTTGACAAAGGATACGAATCTAAGTATGTGGAGTTCAACATCGGATGCGAAAAATGTCATGGTCCTGGCTCCGAACACGTCAAAGCTCCCAAGACCAAAGGGAAAATCATCCATCCCCGAAAACTACAGTACGAAAGAAGCCTGGAGGTTTGCGGGCAATGCCATTCGAGAGGGGTGAGCGTTCCGAATGGGACCTTTGAATTCCCATGGAATGACAAAGACAATAAACCTTACAAAGTGGGAGAGCCTCTACCGAACTATTATCAATTTAAGCCCGGAATCTGGGGAGATCCACAAGCCCATTCCAAATCCCATCACCAGCAGTGGCTCGACTTTCAGAAGAGCGGTCATTTTTATGCCCGGGTCTTATGCTTTGATTGCCACATTCCCCATGGAGGGCCCAGTCGATCCCAACTGACCAAAGCCGATCACAACAACAACCTTTGCCTCTCCTGCCATGGCAAAGACAAAAAGTTTGCCAACTCTTGGGCCATCCGGATCCATACCAAGCACAACTATGCCCCGGAGACCCGGGGAACCAGCCGATGCTCCTCCTGTCACATGGTGAAAACGGCTGGTTCAGCAGAAGCTGGAGATATTCACAACCACGACTTTAGAATCATCAGACCCCGGTTGAGTTTGGAGATGTTTGAGAAAGACCCGAAAAATGTGGTCCCAAATTCATGCAACGGCTGCCACACAGAATGGGGTAAAGATGAGGCGGGATACAAAGCCGGCGTAAAAGCCTACGAAACTCTCTTCAGAATGTAACTCAATTCCACCCCTCCCTCTGAAGGGGGGAGGGTGAGGGTGGGGGACTTCTCAAAGGTCCTCCTGCTTCCCTTTTTTGACCTCTTTGATTTCGGCAAACCTTATTGAGAAGACCAGAGCCTAAAGATCTGGCCCAGCAGCTCCTTTTTCTTCTTCAGCATCTCTTGTTTGGATTGACAGCGAACCGTCCCTGCGGCTGCCCCCGGGTGGCCATCTCCGATGTTTAGAGTTCGCATGATCTCACCGATATTCTTACTCTGGTCTTTCTTATTCCCATGGATGGAAAGAGACATCGAGAGACCGAGATGATTACTCTTCACCCCTTGATGGTCTGTCAGACTATAGACCTCCAAAACCCCCAAGGCTTCAGGATAGACCAAGAAGGCCAGATTCTTGATGAGGTGGGGCCTCCGCTGATAAGAGGTAAGATCGATCACGACCACCTCCTTCTTTTCATCCTCCTCGTTGAAATAAGCGGCATCCCGAATCATTCGAAGCATCCTCCCCTCTTCGTTTAGATATTGCCTTAACCGCTTCTGAACAAAGTCGAGACGGGATACCTCTTCGATGGAACGGTCTCGAAGTTGCTGGACTAAGTTTCTCATATAGCTGGCTTGATCCTCTGCCGATTGGAAAAGGACCTTCAAGGTCGAATCGATCACCTTTCCGGGGGTTTCTCTTCTCCAATCCTCTATTGAAGAATAAGAAAAACTATCAATCACATCCGCCTCCTCAACGGCCTTCGTGAAATAGGCGGGGAATTCTTCTCGGTCGGAAAAATACTCATAAACCACCCGGCTGCAACTCGGTTTTAAATCGAATCGCCCCGGGATCGATTTGACATCGATCTTCCGGAGTATCAGCTCATGAAGATTTCCCTCATGATGATCGAACCAGAGTCCGCATTGGAGGGGGTAAGGCAGATCGCAGACCACATCCTTCTCGGTGATCGTGATTTGAGAGCGTGCGACGGTCATGGGACCTGTAAACATGATCTTCTGAATTTTTAAAACCCACGAACAGAGAGAGGCACTGACAATACCATCGAAGTCGTTGTGGGTGATGATCTTTTCGTATCCCTGTAGATTTGGGTGATTAGGAAGAGTCATAGGCCGCAGTCGTCCAATACAAAATTCTAACAGAGAGCGAAGTCAAGGTCAATTTTACCATTGACAATTTGGAGAAGGCAGGTTAACATGAAATTGAAATTCAATTTCAAAATGAGGGTGGCTTATCAAAACCGACCTCTTTAAGACCCGGATCTCTGAAGAAGGGCTGAAGGCGACCAAACAACGGGAAGAGATTCTCAACATCTTCCTGAACTCTTCCGGCCACAAGAGTCTTGCACAGATCTATGCCCAGGTTGCTAAAACCAACCCTAAAATCGGCTACGTCACCGTTTACCGCACTCTCAAGCTTTTGACCCAGCTCGGTTTGGCCACCCGACGAAAATTTGAGGATGGGGAGACGCGATATGAACCCGCTTCAGAAGGAAGCCACCACGATCACCTCATCTGTCTCGATTGCGGAAAGATTATTGAGTTCGAGGACCCTACTCTTGAAGCCCTTCAGAAGGGGATTGCCCAGCGTTACCGTTTTAAGATCTCCCATCATCTCATGGAACTCTATGGTCGATGTGTCGAATGTCTCCAGAAGGAAAAGACGGGCAGGAGAAAAAGTTAAGGCATGGAGTCTTGCAGCATCAGCGAAGTCAAACACACCGAAGCGCTTAAAGAAAAATTAATCCTCATCGGAAATCCGAATGTCGGGAAATCGGTCATCTTCAATTACCTCACGGGCAAGTATGTAACCGTTTCGAACTATCCGGGAACCACCGTAGAGGTTGCCACCGGAACTCTGTCGGCCCACGGGAAAAAGTTTGAAGTGCTCGACACTCCCGGGGTGAACTCCCTTATCCCCATGTCAGAAGACGAGAAGGTCACTCGGGATATCCTTCTCAAAGAACCAAAAAGCCACCTGGTCCAGGTCATGGACACGAAAAATATTCGTCGGGGCCTTCTCATCTCCCTTCAACTGTTGGAGATGGGTCTTCCCTTTCTCGTCCTATTGAATATGTGGGATGAAGCAAAAAGCCGGGGGATCGAAATCAATATTCAGACTCTATCCGAAATCTTAGGCGCTCCCATCCTGAAAACAGTAGCCACGAGAAAGAAAGGACTGGAGAAGATCAAAGAAAACCTTATGATTCAACCTCCTTCTTCAATCCCGATCAACTATCCAGAGGCCATTGAACGAGGTATCTCACAGATCATCCCCTTCCTTCCTGAGGAAACTCTTTCCAAGCGTTCCCTGGCACTGATGCTGCTCTCCGGGGATGAGAGCCTGGCGGATTGGCTCCACCAGAATCTATCGGAAAAGGATATTCTAAAAATTGAAAAAATCCGGCAGGAGATCCAGGGCCATTTTGCTGACCCGGTCGGCTACTTGATCAATCAGGCCAGGCTCCGAAAGGTAGATGAACTGCTATTACAAGTGATGGGGATAAGGGGGGAAGCGCCTAAATCGGTCGCCTCCTTTCTCGGAAATCTCTCCATTCACCCCTTCTGGGGGATCCCTATTCTTCTGTTTATTCTCTGGGTGACTTATGAATTTGTCGGGGTTTTCGGAGCGCAGACCAGTGTCAAATTCTTAGAGGAAACCCTTTTTGGAAAATGGCTCCTCCCTCCCCTCACCTACTTCTTTCAGCGTTTTATCCCTATTCCCTTTCTCCAAGAGCTTTTTATCGGCCCTTATGGAGTCATCACGATGGCTCTCACTTATGCCATTGCCATCGTTCTTCCCATCGTCGGTTGTTTCTTTCTGGTCTTTGGGCTCATGGAAGATTCCGGGTATTTACCCAGACTGGCCGTGATGACCAATCAGGTCTTCAAAAAGATGGGCCTCAACGGCAAGGCGGTTTTGCCCATGGTTCTGGGGTTGGGATGTGACACCATGGCCACCATGACTACACGGATCCTGGACACCGAAAAAGATCGGACCATCGTGACGCTCCTTTTGGCGCTTGCCGTTCCCTGTTCTGCTCAATTGGGGATCATTCTTGGAATGTTTGCAAGCCTTCCTGCTCTTTACTTCTTGACATGGATCTTCATGATCGCTGGCATTCTCATCCTGGTGGGTTATTTGGCATCCCGGGTGATTCCGGGTGAAGGTTCTGATTTCATCTTAGAGATCCCGCCGCTGAGGATTCCGCTGCTCTCCAATGTACTGGTCAAAACCCTGGCTCGCATGGAATGGTACTTAAAGGAAGCCGTTCCCCTCTTCATCTTAGGGACTCTCATTCTTTTTGGCCTGCATAAAACAAACATATTAACATTCTTAGAAAAGGCTGCCACTCCGTTGATTGTCCATTGGCTGGGCCTCCCCGCCAAAGTCACCGAGGCGTTCATCATCGGGTTCCTGAGGAGAGATTATGGAGCAGCGGGTCTATTCGTTCTGGCCAAGGAAGGACAACTCAATCCCCATCAAATTCTGGTCAGTCTGGTCACCATCACCCTTTTTATTCCCTGCATCGCCCAGTTTTTTATGATGATTAAAGAGAGGGGGTTAAAAAGAGCTCTGTGGATATCGGCGGCGGTCATCCCCATTGCGTTTGGAGTGGGGGGGATGGTAAATTTTCTATTGAGATTTTTGGGAGTATAATGAAACCTAAATTCGAAATACGAATACCGGGCGTAGCGTCCCTTTCGGACCAATTCGAAATAAAGAAGTTAAACTCGAAACCCTAAACTCTAAACAAACCCAAAATTTAAAATCCAAAACAAGGATTTTTTTGTTTAGAGTTTTGAGTTTATTTAGGATTTTGTGTTTAGGGTTTAGAGTTTGGGGTTAAGAGTATGGAGGGGTTAAGAATGGCGAAATCTGATTCCCAAAGATGCCCTCTTTGCGGAAAGCAATTTTCTTTACAGGAGATGAAATGCCACTCCGGATGCCTTCTTTCGAAAAACTGTCATCTCCTTTGTTGTCCGCACTGTGGATATAGCTATAAGGAACAATCGGCCATCGTCGACTTTTTTAAATCCTTTTGGAAAAGAAAGGTGAAGCCATGACGAAAGAATCTGAACCTAAAAGAGGCCTCCATCAGAGGATGGGCGCATCCGTTGACGGAGTCGAAGAGGACCGGATCGATGAACTCCTCGAGCTCATCTGGAAGTTAAGGGAAGAAGGGGTCTCTGATATGGACCATCTTTTTGAAACGACCCAGGACATTGAAGCGAGATCCATTCTTCGTAAGATGATCAAGGACGATCTCTTTCAGATAGAAGGCAACCGAATGATCTTCAAGGAACGCGGGGAAGAGAAAGCCAGAGAGATCGTTCGACGTCACCGTCTGACCGAGAGGCTCCTCCATGAAATCTTTGAAATGTCCGAAGAGGAAGTCGAAGAGGAGGCTTGTAAACTCGAGCACATCTTGAGTCCCGGGGTAACGGAAAGCGTCTGTACCTTTCTCGGCCATCCACCGACTTGCATCCATGGGAAGCCGATTCCAAGGGGAGAATGCTGTTCAAAATTCAAAAAGGAGATGAGCCCTCTCGTCATCCCCCTTGAGGAATTGGGATTGGGCGAGGAGGGTCGGATCGTCTTTATCGCGCCCAAATCGCACCAAAGACTCGACCGCTTGAGCACCCTGGGGATCGTTCCGGGCAGCATTCTCAGAATGCACCAGAAAAACCCTTCTTATGTCCTACAGATTGGAGAAACGACTCTTGCGTTGGACAGGGATATTGTGAAGAATATTTATGTCAAGAGGGCATGAGGTTTAATCACTCTCTTTGTTTGGAAGGCAATCCTCCTCCTCGTTTTTCCATCTCTTCCTGAATCAATTCTCCCAGACTGGGAGAGGTGGAGCCTTGGTCCGAGATATATTTTTCGATATCCGCCTTCTCGGCTTTCTCTTTGAGCAGTTTAATGCTGAGGCCAATCCTTCGATCATGAGGGTCGATGTGAAGGACCACAGCAGACAGGGTATCCCCAACCTTCAGGACATCGGAGGGCTTTTCCACTTTTTCTCGGCTGATCTCAGAGACATGAACGAGTCCTTCAATCCCTTCTTCCAATTCCACAAAGGCGCCAAAATCGGTCACATTGGTAACCTTCCCTACGACCACCTCTCCTTTTCGATATCTCCGTGCGACATCCTTCCATGGATCCGGAGTCAATTGCTTAACGCCTAGTGAGAAGCGTTCGTTCTTGCGATCAATATTCAAGACCACAGCCTCGACTTCCTGTCCCTTCTTATACAGTTCCCCAGGATGTTTGATCTTTTTCGTCCACGACATCTCGGAGACATGGACGAGCCCATCGACACCTTCATCAAACCCGATGAAGATGCCAAAATCGGTCACGGTTTTTACCCTTCCTACCACCTTGGTCCCTACGGGATATTTTTCCTCGATGAGAGCCCATGGGTTGGGTTCGACCTGCTTCATCCCTAAGGAGATTCGGCGTTTGGCCGGGTCGCAATCGAGGACCATGACCTCGATCGTGTCACCGATGTGAACGATCTTGGAGGGGTGCTTCGTCTTCTTGCTCCAAGTCAACTCTGAGATATGGACGAGCCCTTCGACCCCCTCTTCCAACTCCACAAAAACTCCGTAATCGGTCACATTGACGACTTTCCCCTTCGTGCGGGACCCCACTCGGTATCTCTGAGGCACGGACTCCCAGGGATCAGGAAGCGCTTGTTTTAACCCCAACGAAACTTTCTGTTTCTCCTGGTCAAAGTGAAGGACCTTTACCTTGATCCGATCTCCGACGGAGAGTTTCTCAGAAGGATGCCCAATTCTCCCCCAGGAGATATCCGTGATATGGAGAAGACCGTCCATTCCACCCAAGTCGATGAACGCACCGTAATCGGTGAGATTTTTCACCGTCCCTTCGACAACGTCCCCCTCTTTGATATTTTTTAAAGTTTCCTCCCTCAACAGTTTTCGCTCTTCATCGAGAAGAACACGCCGGGAGAGGACAATATTATTTCGTTTCCGATTGAATTTGATCACCTTGAACTTCAGTCGTTGACCGATCAAGGCATCCAGATTGCGAATGGGCTTCAAGTCGATCTGAGAGCCCGGTAAAAAAGCGAGAATCCGGCCAATATCGACGGAGAGCCCTCCTTTCACTTTTCCAACGATCTCCCCCTCCAGGACCTCCCCTTCCCGGCAGGATCTGCTGATATCCCTCCATATCGTTATTTTATCCGCTTTTTCCTTTGAGAGGGTCAGTAACCCTTCCTCGCTCTCCTTCTTCTCCAAAAGCACATCGATCCGGTCTCCAATCTTCACATCGAGCTTTTTGTCCCTTTTCAAAAATTCCTGCATGGGGATCTGTCCTTCCGACTTATATCCCACATCCACGGTCACGTGATCCGGAGTAATGTCAATGACTGTTCCCCTGAGGATCTGACCTTCCTCCAAGGTCTTTAGGCTCTCTTCATAAAGTGTTTGAAAATCTTCGGGTTCATCCCTGCGAGGAAGTTCTTTTCTCTCTCTTTTTTCCCCTTCTCCTTCGAGAGAGGTCTGCTTTTTCTCTTCCTCCGAGGAAACCAATTCTTCCTTCACCATTCAAAACTCCCTTCTTCTAACGATTCAAAGATATATACCATACCAGGCAAAAAATTACAAATTTTTTAGCCCCTTAGGCCCTTCAGCTGCCAGATCCGCAGTTCATTTGCTTTGGATGTTCAGAGAGGGAGTCGAAGTGCCGGCCAGGAGGTCAATTTTCTCTTTCTGAATCAATTTGTTAGGATAGAGTTCTGCGCTGATTCCGCGATCATTTGCTTCGTCTTTTCTCCCCGCAAAAAGCCCAACAGTGACCCTGCCCGCACGCCGAAGCGTCACTGCTAGCGAGTGGGCGTTTCGCCTGCCTGAGCGAAGTCCCGCCTTCCGGGACGAAAGCAGAGCACGCAGGCGAGTCTCGTGATCTTCACCGCTTAACTCATCCTATCTAACTTTTAATTCTCTCTTTGATGATTCGGACCATCTCTTCCACGACCTCTTCCACAGACCGATGGGTGGAGTCAATGAACACCGCATCGGTTGCCTTTTTGAGAGGAGAATGGACCCGATGCGTATCATTATGGTCCCTCTGTAACAAATCTTCCTGTGTTTCCTTGAAATCTACCTTCGCTCCCTTTTCAACCATTTCATCGTATCTTCTTCTTATCCTCTCACTACTTTCGGCATCCAGATAAAATTTAACATCGGCGTTAGGAAAAACAACCGTCCCGATGTCTCGTCCCTCCAAGACGACGCCGCCTTCCTTTCCCATCTCCCTTTGCATCTGAACCAGAGCTTCTCTGACGCCCTTTTGCTTCGAAATGGAAGAGGCAAGACGGCTGATTTCAGGAGTGCGGATGGCTTCCGTAATATCCTCTCCCTCACAAAAAACTCGGGTTTGTTCCCCTTCGGTGACGAAGTGAATATTAAGGGATAAAGCCGATGAGTTGAGCGCCAATTCGTCCTCTGGAGAGATGCCTCTCTCTTGAGCCCTGAGCGCTAAAGAACGATACATGGCTCCGGTGTCAATATAAACGTAACCCAATCGTCTGGCTAAAGACCTCGCGACAGTGCTCTTCCCGGCACCGGAAGGGCCATCGATCGCGATGGTCAACCTTTCGCCCCCCCGACTTGAAGGTCGTGGTTTCCTCAAGGTCGTGCCTGAGCGGTGTTTCTTTTCCCCGCCCTCTTTGATGGAGCTTGGTGCGGCCGAACGGGTCAATCCTTTTCTTTTGGATGTCTTTCCCATTCCAACACCTATTAATCAGGCCATAATTGTGTAGACACTGGAAGATAAATCCCTCCTGTCCTCCCTTTACTCGTCGCGCAAGCGCTGGCGCAGCGGGCGAAAGGGAGGTATCCCCCTCTTGGAAAAAGAGGGGTTAGGGGAGATTTTCAGAGGGTTATGTCTTTTTCCTTAGTAACCCTGCCCTTTCTCACGGGGTTTAGCATATCAAGAAGGTTTTTTCAATCCTAAACTCTCGGCCACGGCCTGATAAACAACCTGCCCATCAATCAGATTGAGACCCTTCCTCAACGCCTCGTTCTCTTCCATTGCCTTTTCATAACCTTTGTCTGCAATCTGAAGGATGTAGGGAAAGGTCGCATTGGTGAGGGCGAACGTGGAAGTTCTTGGAAAGGCCCCCGGAATATTGGCCACGCAATAATGGACAATCCGTTCTTCGACATAGGTCGGATTCTCATGAGTGGTGGGGCGTGTGGTCTCAAAACACCCACCCTGGTCCACAGAGATGTCCACCACCGCAGAACCAGGTCGCATCTTTTTCAGCATCGGCCGGGTCACCAGTTTGGGCGCGTGGGCACCCGGAATAAGGACTGCTCCAATGACGAGATCAGCGCCTGCAATCTCCTCCCCAATCGTCATCCGATTGGAAATAAACGTCGCAATATGCCCTTGAGTAATGTCATGGAGATAACTCAGTCTTTCCGGGTGGATATCGAGGATGCTGACACGAGCGCCAATCCCCAGAGCAACCTTGCAGGCATTGGTGCCCGCCACCCCTGCTCCAAGGATGACCACTTTCGCCGGGGGAACGCCTGAGGCCCCGCAGAGGAGAACTCCCCTTCCCCCATGCCTCGCCTCTAAGCACATCCCTCCTGCAAGGACCGAAGCCCTCCCCGCAATCTCGCTCATCGGCCGAAGAAGAGGAAGGGATCCGTCTTGCCCCTGGACGGTCTCGTAACCGATGCCGACGATCCGGCGTTCCATCAATTTCAGAGTCAATTCCCGATTAGCCGCTAGATGGAGATAGGTAAAAAGGACCTGACCAGACCTCATCAGAGAAAATTCCGGCTCCAGGGGCTCCTTAACCTTTACCACCATGTCGGCTCCCTCCCAGACATCCCTGCCCTTTCAGCGAGTGTTGCTCCAGCTTTCCGATATTCCTGGTCGGAGAAACCACTGCCCTCCCCTGCACTTCTTTCAACAAGCACACGATGACCGTGCGCCACCAAAGCATCCACACCCTGAGGAGTCATGCCCACCCTTTTCTCAACTTCCTTAATCTCTTTTGGAACTCCGATAATCATCGCCTCTCTCCTGTTATTAGTCAGTCCATAATTGTATGGACACGAAAGACTAAATCCCTCCTTCCCTCCCTTTACAAAAGGAAGGAATCCCCCCTCTTTGGAAAAGAGCTTGCTATATTATAGTGAGGGTGAGGGAGCTTAAAAAAGGCTATACTCCTTCCTGACATAAGCAAGTTGGCGGAGACCAACTTAAAGAAAGGAGCATAGCCATGAAAAATGGTAACACAAAAAAGATTAAAAGGATAAACGAAGAAACATTGCTTGTGACGATTGATATGGGAAAAGTGAACCATACGGGGTATTACAGGTTTCCTGACGGTGCTGAAGGGGAGATCTTTGAATTTTCCAACAGCAGGAACGGCTTTGAAGATATGTGGCAGCGAGTATGCCGCGCTAAAAGATCCCGTAATCTTACGGACATGGTAGTGGGATTTGAATCTACCGGACCCTACGGAGAGCCGCTTTTGCACTTTTTGCGGAAACGTAATGTACGCCTTGTGCAGGTCAATCCATTTCATACGAAGAGACTCAAGGAGCTTCAGGGGAATTCTCCGAGCAAGACAGACCAAAAAGACCCGAAGGTTATAGCCGATATCATAGAGCTTGGACATGCCCTTACCGTAATCATTCCTGAAGGTACGGCGGCAGATCTGCGCCGGCTGACACAGGCCAGAGAAAGAGCCATACAGAGGAGAAGTATGCTGATGAGCCAGGTCCAGGATTTGGTTTTTCTTATCTTTCCGGAGTTTATGCCGGTTATGAAAGATATTACTATCCGAAGCACTCAGTATCTTTTGAAGCACTATCCCCGGCCTCAGGATGTTGTAGAAACCGGGGTAACGCTTTTGACGCAGAGCCTCAAAAAAGTAAGCAGGGGAAAACTTGGCAAACAAAGAGCTGAAGCCCTGTATCAGGCCGCTGAGGCATCTGTCGGGCTTAGAGAAGGACAGGAAAGTATTGTGATTGAGATCAAGGAGATTATTTCTGCCATAGAACACATCGAAAGATACGTCAAAGAGCTTGAGAAGCATATGAGTAAGCACCTGAAGGACATTTCTTACAGCCGTTTTATTCTTTCGATCAAGGGAATCGGCGAGATTACAACAGCCGGTCTTATCGGTGAGATAGGCGATTTTAGGGGATACCACACGATAGCCGAGGTCATCAAACATGCAGGGTTGGACCTTTTTGAGATCAGTTCGGGCAAGCACAAGGGAAAAAGACGGATTTCCAAAAGGGGCCGGCCACTGTTGAGGAAACTCCTGTTTTTTGCCTCCATCAATGTTGTCAGAAAAGGAGGGATACTGCATCAGCAATACCTGCAGCACCTTAACAAAGGGATGCCTAAAGTAAAAGCTCTGATCGCCATCTCCCGTAAGCTGCTGAGTATCATATTCGCACTTGTTCGTGATCATAGCGTCTATATAGCCCAGTATTCGGAAAGACAACAGTTAAAGGAGGCTGCATAGAGAAAATCTGAGCGTCTTAAAGCGTGGGCGGAGAGATTATCACCTTGCCCATTAAGGCGGCATTTGTCGACCTTCGAAAAAGAGCTTGCATAACTCTCCGCCTGCACCTTAGCCCCAATGAAGCAAGATAAGAGCTCTGTTGAGACTCTCAAATACCAGGGTAAGGCAAGGTGCATCATTTTAAGGCCTCCATATTCCATGCGTATGAGAAACACATAAAAAAAGTACTTGACAAATATAAACCA